>CBDUXP010000029.1:0-45813 GCA_965371225.1 uncultured bacterium
CGCCGCCGCCGCCGCCACGCGAGCGGTCTTCCCGGGGGCGGGATTCGTTGATCTTCAGCGTGCGCCCGTCGAGGTCCGTGCCGTCCAACGCTTGGATGGCGGCGCGGGCTTCGCTGTCGTTGGGCATCTCGACGAACCCGAAGCCGCGGGGGCGGCCGGTGTCGCGATCGGTGATCAGTTTGGTCGAAGCGACCTGCCCGTGCGCCTCAAAGAGGGCGCGGACGGAATGCTCGGCTGAGTCAAAGCTCAGGTTTCCTACGTAGATGTTCATTGGTGCTGGACCTCCTGGATCCATGTAGCCGGTCTCTCTCCTGTCTCAATGGAACGAGGAAATCCGCCGGAATGATGCTGTGGGCCGGTCAGTGCGTTTGCGCGACGGGACGCCGAGGCGATTCCGCCCGACACACCCATGCGGCGGCCTGCCGCCGACCCGTGTGGTGAACCGCAGCCCCGGTGCCTGCCGAACAGCGGCGAGGCGCCTGTGGCGCGGTTCCATTCTGTAGCGCACATGGTCGCCATCCATTCGCGAGTCTGTCCCGATGCGCGGGGCCGCCGGCCACCCACAGCCGAAGCTTGGGTGAATATCACGCCAACGGTCGCGACGTACGGGAGAGAAGGAATGGGAAAGCGATCTGCGCGTCTACGCCTAAAACGATCGGATCACGATGGCGTAGCCAAGTGGGGAATGCCCCTCGGGAACAACAGCGCGGAACCGGAAAGGTTCGGGCGCTGCCAGCGCGGTCTCGGTCAAGTGCCGGAAGTCTAGCAGCAGCCGCCCGACCCGTCAACCGGCCCGGCCCCTGCCTGCCCACCCGGCCGGCCCGGGAGCCCGCTCAGTCCATAATGCCCACTTTAGGGGGGGATTCGCGAACGATTCTGTCCTAGGGGGTGGGGGCGTGGATGGTTCACTGGGAGGGCTTTCTAGGGCTGGCGGCGGCCTGTGCTAGCGTAGGCCGCGTCGGGGGGGCGTTGCTCCTGCTCCCCCGCACGGAGGGGCGCGAGGATGGACGCGACGCGATTGGACCTGCACACCGCTTTCCGCATTGCGGAGGTGGATCCGCGCCTGTTCGGCGGCTTCCTGGAACACATGGGCCGGGCGGTGTACGAAGGGGTCTACGACCAGACCAGCGTGCACGCGGATGAGCACGGCTTCCGGCGCGACGTGTTGGCGGCGCTGCGGCCGCTGCAGTTCACGCTCATGCGCTACCCGGGCGGCAACTTCGTCTCCGGCTATCACTGGGAGGACGGCGTCGGCCCGCGCGACCAGCGGCCGCTGCGCCAGGAACGCGCGTGGAACAGCCAAGAACCGAACCACGTGGGCACCGACGAGTTCATGACGCTCTGCCGCGCGATGGACTGGCAACCCATGTTCGCGTGCAACCTGGGCACGGCGCCACCGGAGGAGGCGGCCGCGTGGGTCGCGTACTGCAACGCGGGTGCGGACGCGGGGCAGGGCCAACGGCGGGCGGCCAACGGCGCCGCGGCCCCGCATGACGTGACCCTCTGGTGCCTGGGCAACGAGATGGACGGCGACTGGCAGCTCGGCCACACGAGCGTGGAGGACTACGCCAAGCGCGCCGCGCAGGCGGCGCAACTCATGCGCGCGCAGGACGGGCGGCTGGAGTTCGTCGCGTGCGGCTCGTCCCACCCGGGGCTGCCGTCGTTTTTGCACTGGGACCGGGGAGTGCTGGAACTGGCGGGCGCGGAGGTCGACTACATCAGCCTGCACCGTTACGTGGGCAACTGGACGGACGACACGGGGGAGTATCTGGCGACCACGAACTCCATCGACCGGCAGATTGAAGACGTGGACGCGCTGTGCCGCACGGTGCAGACGCGGGAGCGGCGCGCGACGCGCCCGTACCTGAGCTTCGACGAGTGGAACGTGTGGTACAAGACGTTCGGCTCCAGCGGCACGAACGCGGGTGGGGCGTTTCCGGCCCATTTGATCGAGGAGGAATACAACCTGGAGGATGCGCTGATGGTGGCCGGGTTCCTCAACAGCTTCATCCGCCACGCGGACTGCGTGAAGATCGCGAATCTCGCGCAGATCGTGAACGTCATCGCGCCGATCCTGACCCGCGGGGACGATCTGCTGGTGCAGTCCATCTATCATCCGATTCGGATGATGGCGCAGCGGCGGACGGGCGTCTCCCTCCGGCCCGCCGTGCGCGGTCCACGCTACGACGGGGGCGTCAACGGGGAGGCGGCGTACCTGGACTGCAGCGCCATTTTGGACGGCGACACCCTGCACGTGTTCGCCACCAACCGCCACGAAACCGAGCCGATGCCGCTGACCATCGCCCTCGCCGACCGCGCCATCGCCGCGCTGGAGAGTGGCGAGCTGCTCACCGGCCCGGATGCCAAAGCCGGGAACAGCTTCGACGAACCGGACGTCATCCGCGCCGTGCCCTTCGACCACGTGCGATGCGAGGGAACCGCGAGCGTGACCCTGCCGCCCCTCTCCTTCGCCGCGCTGTCCTTCACGCTCGGCCCCTGACCCGCGCAGGGAGCCGCCGCGACGGCCGATGCCGCGTTTGCCAGATCAGCCAATTCCCGCGGACTTAGGAGCTTGTGCCCCCTCACAGCCTGTCGGGAATCGCACCTGCCCCGAAGGACCGTTACATCTGGTTACCCCGCCATCCCGGCCCGGTCAAGAGTTTTAGGCAAACCGGCCAGAAAACCTCTTACCCACTGAGGCATCTTGATCATCTTGCCTCCAGAACTTGGTTCTCGAGCTCATCTGTATCTTGGCATTTCTCAAGAAGAATCTTAGAAGCCTACGCGTGTAGGTCTCTGAGATCTGCGCCAGAATTGTCCAACTCTCAGGTTTCAGATCAAGATGCAGATTCTTTAGGCACTTTCGCTGCGCTTTCTTAGTATCCCCGTGAAGAACTGAACAGCGCAACTTGTACAAGAGCCTAAGGGCGTCTTGATAGGCTGACTCAAAAATATGCGGATTGGCAAGGGGAACCCCCTCTCCATCCACTGAGGCGAAAAATCGGGCCCCTCGACGTCGAAACGCGCTGCCGAGTCCGCCTTTGGCGTCGCTTCCTTCTGGGACGATTAGCGCCTCCATACAGAGGTAGTAGTCTACGAACCGGTCCTTGTCATAGTACCGATATATCGCATCCGCGAACCGAAACAAAGGATCGAGCTCGTCCCAAGCATTAGGTTGCCATTTAGCAGTGGAGAGGAATTGAATGAGCCGGCCCTCAACCAGATTAGTGAATTCATATGCTCCTACATCGATGCGGTCCTCTTTGCCCCACGGGACCCTGTAGGAAAGAGGAACTCTGTAAAGTCCTAGGAAACCGGGGTTATCCTTGAGTGGATAGAGGACAAGTTCGGCCGGGATAGTAACGCCTCCCTCTCCGGAAGTTCGGAGAACGAGATGCACCGCCCGCATAAGAAGCCTTAGGCGATCATCGTACCAAACGTCTTCTTCCGCCCCTACGGGTGGGGTTGTATTCTCATGTACAGCGAAAACCCAGTCCGTGGACTCGCACGGGAAAATCGCCTGCTCTAATTCGTCAGCATTCCTGATTTCATAACCAGCAGGCAGTGTGGGTGGTCGATGAATAACCACGTTCCTTAGCAAGCCAACGTACCTAGGGATATTCATGTTTGGCATTGACAACACTCCAACGGCCACCTCAACTTTGCGCAGCTGCCTTCAGACCGGGATGTCCCTAAGTTCAGGCGCGGGTCTTGACGTACGCGATGGCTTTGGCGAGGAGGGAGGCGGAAAAGGCCTGGAAGTTGAGCTCGGGCGCGGGTTCGGAGTAGGTCCCCCGGCGCCCGCCGGTGCGGGGGGACATGAGGAAGCACGCGGCGTCGTATAGCCGTTCGCGGACGAGCTTGGTCAGCAGGATCTGATAACGCTCGGCATACGACGCCCCGCGGAATTCATCGAACACGGGAAAGTGCGGCTCGCGCACATCGACGGGTGAGGTGGACTTGGGGGCTTGCTCCAGCAACATCAGGTACCCAAGCCAGGGCCGGGGCGACGTCCCAAGGGCCCCGTCGCGATACGCGGTCAAGAGATCGGTGGCGTTGCCAATGGCTTCTTCGGTCCGGTTGTTGTAATTATTCCCGAATGACCCGACTTGGGACTTGAATTCGATGGATGCGAGCAGAATGTCGTCCACCACAATGAGGAGGTCCCACTGTTTCTCCGGACGATAGAAGCCGGGTAATTCAAGACGGCGCCTGCAAAAGACCGTCGCTTCCGGAATCCCTGCCTCCACGATCAGGTACTTCACCAGCTCGACGAAACCGTCCATGTGCGCGCCGCCGGTAACGGCACTGCGGTTCCCGGCATCTTTTGTTCCGGACGCGCCGCCCTGCTTCCGTGCCTGCCGGTCGCGCGTTCGCCAGAAATGCCGGACGGCGGCTCGGAGCCGCTTTTCGATGTCGGCGCTGTTCATACCGTTAGGCGTTCGCGCTCACCACCCGAATGTCCGTGGCGTTAAAAAGGGTGCTGGTCTCTCGCGCTAGCCTCTTGTGCGCATCTTCGAAATACTTGGGGTCGATCTCACAGCCGATACTGTTTCGCCCCCATCTGGCGGCGGCGAGGCTCGTAGTGCCAGTGCCCATGAACGGGTCGAACACGGTGTCCCCGACAAAGCTGAACATGCGTACGAGGCGTTCGGCCAACTCCAGCGGGTAGGGCGCGGGGTGATGCCGCGTGGATGCGCCGGTGAGCCCCGTCCAGATTTGCTGGAACCACTGTTGGTGATTCTCCACGGAGATCACGCTGAGCACGCGGGTGGCCACGCTCGGGCTGCGGTACCCGCCGGGCTTGCGTTGCATGAGGATGTACTCGATATCGTTCTTGATTACAGCGTTCGGCTCGAACGGCTTTCCAAGGAAACCGGACCCGCCCTCCACTTCGTACGCGGCGTTGGCAATCTTGTGCCAGATAATCGGCGCAAGATTGTCAAACCCGATGCCGCGGCAGTGCTCCTGAATCGAAGCGTGCAAGGGAACGACCACATGGCGGCCTGCTTTGCGGCGAGACAGGCACACGTCGCCCACGACGCAGATCAGCCGGCCCCCGGGAACCAGAGCGTGCAGGCAGAGGTCCCATACGCGATCGAGCTCCGTAAGAAACTGGTCGTAATCTTCGATCGCGCCCATCTGGCCGGCGCTGTCCCGATATTCCTTGAGCGTCCAGTAGGGCGGCGACGTCAGGACCAGATGAATGCTCTCCCGCCTCAGGCCTAGCGCCCGTGCGTCCGAGTTGTGGAGCGCGTGCTGGGTCGGGATGCGCTGAACGGCTTCCTCGATAGCGGCCGTGAGCTTAGGATCCTTTGCGATGCGGGGCAGCGCCGTCTGATGATTGTCCAACTTGCGCAAGCTCTCCGGTACGAATTGACCGAGGTCCAGCGCGTCCCCGAGTGGAAGCTCTTCCTGGCTTGTCTGGGCAGCTGTTTTCGAAGCCGTTTTGGGCACCGTCATCCCCATTCCGAGACGATGCAGTCTATTGGCAGCGTCACTGGTGGCACAAGGGAGGCGCAGGACGCGACTTCAGGCGCCGGGCGCGTGATAGCAGCGACGCGGGTTTCTGGTTAGCCTGTGGGTACAGACACGGGAGGGGGATTCATGATGGAGATTGCGTACGTGAATGTGTTCGTGAATGATTTCGAGCGCGCGGTGGCGTTCTATGCGTCGACCCTGGGGCTGCCGCTCACCCGGTCTGATCCGGAGCATGGGTACGCGTCGTTTGCGGCGGGCCCGATCCGGCTCGGCGTGGCGGCGGCGGGGGCGGAGCATCAAGCGCTGGTGGGCCGGCTGACGGGGGTGGGCCTGGCCGTCGACGATCTGGAGGCGGAGCACGCGCGCCTGTCGGAGCTGGGGGTGGCGTTCGCCATGCCGCCGACCCGGCAGCCGTGGGGCGGGTTCATGGCGCTGGTCACGGACCCCGACGGCAACACGCTATACCTGGACGAGGTCGCGGCCGCGCATCCCTGATCCCCTCGCGCCCCGTCGCCGTTGAACGGGGACTGGCGCGGATGAGTTGGGCGACCGCAAGGGTCGCCCCTACGAAGAACGGCGCAGGTGGATTTTCTCGCCGCCCGCCCCGGCGCCTGCCTCTGGCCCTCCGGGCCAACCGCCCCCTATACGGCGGCCAGGCGTTCGAGCACTTGGGCGACGCGTTCGCCGTGGCGGGTTTCTTCTTTCCCGTTTTGGCGCAGGAGCGTGGCGACTTCTTCGTTCGGCTCGTTCTCGGCCCACCCCTGGTAGATCCCGTCGCCGTTCATCTCGAGCCCCTTGAGCATCTCGAGGAAGCCGGGGTCGCACCCGGGGGCGAGGGGGCCCTGGCAGTAGGGATTCGCCTCGTCGCGGACCAACTCGAACGGTTCGCCGGTCAGGATTTCGATGGCCTTCTTGCACCGGTGCGCGTGGGCGCGTTCCTCGCGGCCGTTCTTGCGCAGCAGATCGGCGCACCCCGCGTCGGGGGCGGAGTCGGCCAGCGCGTTGTAGAAGGGTTCGCCGCTGCACTCGACGAGCGCCATGAGTTTCAGGTCGTCGACCCCGAGGCGCGTCTGCGCGTTCAGGTAGTCGAGCGCACTCATCACGTCAGAGGGCAGGTTCTCAGGCAGGTTGGACATGGCGCGGGTTCTCCTCAAGCCGGGCAAGCGTGGGTATTGTACCCGCCCGGCGCGAGACCGGGCGCGGCGCGGCGCTCAGGCGGAGTCGAAGAAGCCGAGCCGCCGGGGGATTTCGCAGCCGCAATTGGGACACAGCCAGGTGCGGCTGGCCCGGCGCCAAGTGAAGTATGCGCGCAGGCCCCCGGCGCTGCGGGGGGCGGACTGGTGGTCGCCGAAATTTACCGTCGCGCGCTTCTCCATATCGGCGCGACATTTCGGACACTGTTTCGGCCCTCGAGCCACTGACCCGTCCCTTCCGGCGTTGGGCGCGGCACCGGCAGTCTCCTTTCCCGATCCCCGATCACAGTATAGAGGAGGCCGCGTCCCTGTGCACGCGGTCGCACGGGCGCGGCTCTCCTCCGCCCTGCGCCCCCCCCCGTGGCTATTCTTGGCGCGGTTCGAGAATGACGACGGGAATCTCGCGGGTGGTCAACTGCTTGTAGTCGTCGTAAGGGGGATAGATTCCCACGGCTTCCGCCCAGAGCGTCTGCCGTTCGCCCGGGCTCGCGAGGCGGGCGCGCACGGGGGTGACGTGCCGCCCGATCTGCACGGTGGCCTCGGGGTTCGCTTCGAGATTGCGCCACCAGGCGGGATGTTGGGGGTTGCCGCCGTAGGACGCGATCACGACCCACCCGCCCTGGTACTCCAGGTAGAGCAGCGGCACGCTCCGGGGCCGGCCCGACGTGCGGCCGGTGGCGGTGAGCATGAGGCACGGGATCTTGCCCATCTTGTTGCCGAGGCGGCCCCCGGTGGCGCGAAACAGCGTACGGTGGATACTCGTCATGAATTTGATGACTTCGGGACTTGGCATAGGGGCCTAGTCTACACGCCCACCCCGCCGCGCGATTCCCCCCCGATGGCCCCCTGTAGAATGACCGGTCGTGGCGGCGCGGAGCGAATACGTGGAGTACCTGGTGGAGCAGCTGGAGGCGCTGGGCGCCGTGCACGCCAGGCGCATGTTCGGCGGGTACGGGCTCTTCTTGGAGACGCTGATGTTCGGCATCGTGGCGGATGACACGCTCTACCTGAAGGCGGATGACACGAACCGTCCCGACTTCGAGGCGGCGGGGCTGGGCCCGTTCACGTACACGCGGCAGGGGAAGGTCGCGGCGCTCTCGTACTTCCAGGCGCCGGACGAGACGGTGGACGACCGCGACGCGCTGTGCCGCTGGGCGCGCGGTGCGTTCGCCGTCGCGCAGCGTGCCGCGGCCAAAAAGACCGCGAAAAAGCGGCGGCGCCCAAGCCGGACGTCCGGCCGGAAGAAGCGCCCATGAGCGACGCGGCAGACACCGCAGCCTAACCGGCGCGCGCGAAGCGGTGCAGCTCGGCGGCGAGCGCGTCGGGGTCCTCCTGCGGTGCGCAGTGATAGATGCCCGGAATGCTGACGGCGCGCGTTTGTGGCACGCGGCGGCGCAGCACCTCGGAGCCCCGGTGGTACCGCGGGTCTGAGCCCCCCGACACGGAAGCCACCACGGGACAGGTGATCCGGGGCAGCTCGGCAAACGGATCGCCGCGCCCATCGCCGCGGTACCGCTGCAAGGACAACAGCATCAATGGTTCCATCATGCGCGCCTCGTTGTCCGGCGTGCACGCGAGGCGCACGATTCCGTCCGCGCCTTCTTTGAATCCGTGCTCGATGTACTCGCGCAAGATGTCCGGCCGCCAGCGATCGAACGGCTCGCGCGACCCGTACCGCGCAAAGACATCGTCCCGGCTCAGGAACTCCGCCCGCCGATTGGCACGGTCGCGCAGATGCAGGCATGCTTCCTCGTTCAGCCCTTCGCCGGGGTCCGTCTGCTCCGCGGGGTCGCCGACGGGCGCCTCGTGCACGTACACGCGCGCGAACGCGTCGGGCCGGAGCGCGGCGGCCAGCAGGACGTCCGCCCCGCCAGCGCTGTGGCCGATGCCGTACACGTGGTGCAGATCGAGCGCGTCCAGAAAGGCGAGCAAGTCGTCCGCGAAATCGCGAAAGTCGTAACCGGTCGCGGGCGCGCTGCTGCGCCCGTGCGCGCGGCGGTCGTACGCGTAAACCACGTACGCATCGGACAGCGCTTCCGCAACGGCGCGCCACGTGGCGGCACAGAAACCGGTGCCGTGGACGAGCACGGCGGGCGGCTTGGCTGAGGCCGGGTCCCCCCAGCGCAGGTAGTGCAGGTCGATCCCGTTGACGGGGATGTTTGCAGTAAAACACTGCTCCATGATGCCCTCCGGTGCCGCACTGTAGCAGGCTCGCCCTGAATATTACAATATTTGACAGGAATGAGTCATTGATGTAATATTCATGCCGTGAAGCTGACGGCTCAGCAACTCGTCCTCGAACTCCTCTCGGCGAGCCCCAGCCGCGCCATGCCCGTCCGCGCGCTCGTACCGGCCGGTGCGCTGTTCGGGTTTACGAGCAACAATCTGCGCGTGACTCTGGCCCGGTTGCTCAGCCGGGGCCTGGTCGACCGGGATGAGCGGGGGGTGTACCGGCTCGCGGTCGCCGCCCGCGCCGTGCAGAGCCAGGTCGCAAGCTGGACGGACCTCCACGAACGCATGGTTCCGTGGAACGGTAGTTGGGTCGGCGTGCACACGGGCGGGCTTCCGCGCGGCGCTCGCAGCGCGCAGCGACGCCGGCAGCGCGCCCTCGACTTTCTCGGCATGCGCGCATTGGCGCCACACCTCTGGGTGCGGCCGGACAACCTGACGGGCGGCGTTCCGGATGTGCGGCGACGTCTGCAAGCACTCGGGCTCGCGGCGGACGCGCCCGTGTTCGCCCTTGCGGTGTTGGACGATGCGGCGGAGACCCGCGCGCGCGCGCTCTGGGACACCGCCACGCTGCGCGCCGGCTACTACGAGATGGTGGCGACCTTGGAGGCGAGCGCGGCGCGTTTGTCAACGCTCCCGCTGGTGGATGCGTTAGTGGAAGCGTTTCTGCTGGGCCGTGATGCGATTCGCCTGCTGGTGTTCGATCCGCTGTTGCCGGAACCGCTCGTGCCGCCGGACGAACGGGATGCGCTGGTGCAGTGCATGCGGCGCTACGACCGCCAGGGGCACGACTTATGGAGCGTGTTCCGGCACCAGCGCGGCGGTCCGCCCATCGAATCGTTGTTGCACGCAGGATTGCTCGAGACCGCGGGTGGAGAGATGGTGCCCGCCGGGGGAATGTTATGAGGCAAGCCGCACTCGCACGCGCCACGGAGAGCCCGACTGTAGACACGCCCGTTGGGGAGGCGCGGACGTGGCTGAACGCGTTAACGCTCGAGGAGCGCAAGTCGCTGCTGAAGCTGAATCCGGTGCGGGCGTGGCTGTCGGTCATCGCGAACTGGGCCCTGGTGTTCGCCGCCATGGCGGGCGTGGCGTGGGCGTGGCCGAATCCGTGGCTCACCGCACCGGCCGTGGTAGTGGCGCTCGCGGTCATCGGCGCCCGGCAACTGGCCATGGCCGTGCTCATGCACGAAGCGGGGCACCGGACCATGTTCGCCAATCGCCGGCTGAACGATTGGGTAGGCAAGTGGTTGGCCGCGTACCCCGTGTGGGTCACGCTGGAGTCCTATCGGCGGCAACACCTGGTGCATCACACCAAGACCTGGATGGAGGAAGATCCGGACCTCGGCCTGGTGTTGCCTTTCCCCATCACCACAGCGAGCCTGCGCCGCAAGGTCTGGCGCGACCTGACAGGACAGACGGCGCGCAAGTTCATCAAGTTCCGCCTGGACCGCACGTTCGCCGAGGGCAGCGGCTCGTTCACGGGCAAGCCGGCGGACACGGAGATTCGCCGCATGTTTCGCGGCATGGTACTGACGAACGCCGTGCTGCTCGGCCTCCTGACCCTCGCGGGATATCCCGCTCTCTACCTGCTATGGGTCGTCGCGTACCTGACGACGCACCATCTTCTCATCCGCATCCGCTCCATCGCGGAGCATTCCATGGTGGATGATCGAGCCGATGCGTTGCGCAATGCGCGGACGACGTGGGCCCGGTGGTGGGAGCGGCTCCTCCTGGCGCCGAACTACGTCAACTATCACCTGGAGCACCACCTGATGATGACGGTGCCGCACTACAACCTCCCGCGCATGCACCGGCTGCTCCGCGACCGCGGCGTGATCACCGACGACATGGTCACGCAGGGGTACGGCGCCGTGCTGCGCCGCGCCACTACCGCCGCAGCCTGAACGCGCCTAGGCCGGGTTCAGATCCATCGGCTGGCGCAAGTCGAGCCGGGTGAACCCGCGCGCCTTTTACGTGGCGCTCGGCGCCGGGGTGGGCGCGGGATAGCGAATGTATTCGCGGATCAACAGCAAGCCGAGCTCGGTGGGATCCGGCAGGTCGTCCCCGAGGCGGCCGCGCTCGCGCAGGTCGGCAAGGAGCATGGCCATGACCTGCTCGTGGGTGAGGTCGTCCGTATGGTCCGCCACCATCTGCCGCTCCGCGTCGTCCGCGTAGCAGTACGCCTTCCACGAGACGGAGAAGCGCAGGTCGTCCCACGTGTACTCGGCCACCGGCGGCTGGTCGGGATGCCCGCACGTCCATCGCCCGTCCCCCGCGTAGCGCACCCGCATGCCCTGCTCGATGGGCGGCAGCTCGGGTGCCGCCTGCGCCACGCGGTCAACGCCATGGAACGTGCTGTCCGTGTCCATCACCACCGCCGTGTTGTGGGCGGCGGGAATCGTCTGGGCCGGCGCATCCGGCCCGTCGGGGTAGTACGCGAACTCGCCCCCGGTCGGGCAGCCGTACCAGGACACGGCGGTCGCGATGGGCATACGCCAGCGGTCGAACAGCCCCGAGTGGTGCATGGCCACGAGCAGGAACTCCGGTTCCGTGGTGCGATTCATGCCGCGGAATTCCGGCACGTCCGTATGGACGGACAGCTCTTGCCCCGGGACCAGGATGTTTGCGTACACGATGTTGGGCACGACGACGGCACACGCGTAGAGGTCGCGTGCGCCCGCGAGGAAGCCCTCGCAGTGCAGGAACGGTTCGACGCCGTCCACCATCGGCTCGCCGTACCAGTAGGTCTCCCGAAAATAGTTGGTGCGGATCCCCAGGGTTTCGAAATCCTCTTTGCGCCCAAACCGGCCACCGGTCGAAATGAAATTGATGACGGCGTCGTGCCGTTGCTGCAGGCCGGCGCCCAGCCCGTCCTGAATCGGCTGCTGGCCATACATGCCGTAGTCGCCGAACCGTTCGCACAGCCGCATCATGTCGTCGGCGGAGCCGTCGGTGAAGAGGGGATTCAAGATGTGGAACCTGGACGGTGTCAAGGCCATGGCCACCTCCCGCGCGCACGCGGACGCTCGCTCATCGACAAAACGGGGTCAGCTGTCTATCATATTACGGGTGGTCGTGCGGTGAGGGAGCGTTCAGGATCGTCGGAGAACACCGAGCGCAAATGACGACTGCGAACACCGGCCAGGCGGCCAACGACGCCCCTTTTTCCCTCGAAACCCTCCGCACTGATTTGGATCGGGTGCTGGAGGTGGGGGCCAACGTGTTCGTCAACTTCCAGCGCGGCCAGGCGCAGCCGGCGCGTACCCGGCTTTGGGGCTGGGCGCCGGGGCGCTTCCTGCTTCTGGACGAACTCTCCCAGACCGACGCGGCGGTCGAGTTCCGGTCCGGGGCCCCGTGGCTGCTGAAGTATGTGGCCGCCGGGTACGTCTGCGTAGCCAAGACCCGGTTCCTGGCGAATGCGAACCCCGCGCTCGCCGGCGTGTTCGTCAGTTTCCCGCAGGAGATCCACGTCCATTCGCTGCGGCGGCACCACCGCGTCACGCTGGAACAAGAGCTGCGCTATCTTCCGGACGCCACGACCCCGCCACCGCTGGAGAGCATGATCCCCTCGCAGCTCTTCGACCTGAGTGTGGGGGGCTGCGGGTTCTGGACAGAGAAGGCGCTGCGCATGGACAGCCGGGTGGCGGTCGCCATCGCCGTCGAGCCGGGGGGCACGCCCGAGCTGTTCTTCGGTACGGTCCGCCATTGCACCATGGGCATGGACAGTTTCCGGGTCGGCGTCGCGTTCGACCCGCACGACGAGGAGCACCTGCACGTGATCGGCCACCTCCTGGGCGACGCGACGACGCAGCGCGACGTGCTCACGGACGACCCATAAGCGGCGGCGCGCGGGTCAGAACCGGAACGCCAGCGACATGGCGAACCCGTGCCCCTGATAGTCGTCGAATCCGCGACCAATATCATCCCCGAAATTGTAATACTCGTACCGGCAGTGCAGCACCTTGTTGGCCGCGAGGTGGTAGTCGGCCCCCACCCACACTTCGTCCAACGTGCTATTCACATCGCTCCCATTCGTCTGCGTATGCTGGAATGACAGATTCGCGGACCACGTGTCGTTGACCACGTAGTGGCCGCTCAGAAAACCGACGACCGCTTCATACGCGTAGTCAAACGCGTTGTTGCCCGGCAGCCACTGCGTGCCCACGGGCAGCACCGTTGGCGTGTCGATCGCATAGTTTTCGTACATGAGCATGGCGGTGCAGGAGAGGCCCGGCAGGGGCACGCCGAAGAGCGTGGTAGAGACGCGATGTGCGTCTAGTTCTTGCCCCGTAGTGCCTTGCCGGTCGAAGGCGATTTCGTCCCGCTCGAAGGCATACTTGAGGGTCGCTGTCCACGCGGGCAGCACCTGCCAATCCGTCCTGACCGAAATCTCATGCACTTCTTGATCCTTGTCGCCGAGGATGCCTGGATAGGCCAGTGGATCGATGTCGAAGTCCTCCCGGTACTTATCCTCGTTGTCCTCAAACGAATACGCGGTCGTCACCCGCAGGCCGCGCCGCAGCCGGTGGACCACCGTAGCGCCGTAGTGCTGGTTGTGCGTATCGATATCAGCCTTGCGGGCAAAGGCGAAGTTCCGCGTCTCTCGCAGGTCCAGGTACCGTTGCTCCCACTCGGCGTTGAGGGTCACGGTCGTCTGGGGCCAGCGCTTGGACACGAGGCGCACCTGCTCGCTCACGCGGAGTTCCTCGGTGGCGCTGGCGTTCTGCACGGGCTGGAGTGCGCCGAAGAACGGCGTCTCCAACCCCCGATGGCTGGCATCGGTGTCGGCGTAGGCCACCCGGACGTTGGTGTGGAGATCCGTGCGCTTGGCCAGGTTGAGGAACACGAGCCCGGCCGCGAGCACGTCCGTGATGCGATCGTTGTTCACTTCGGTCTGGACGAACTGGAAGCTGCGGCCGCCGCTGGGGGCCGGGCCAGGGCGCGTGACCTCGCGCGCGGAGATGTTCTTCAGATCGCTGTGGTAGTACGCCACGCTCCCGTAGAGATTCTCCGTGAGGAATGCGTCCGCCCCCACCAGCGTCCGCCACTCGCGCCACTCGAGATCGTCATCGTGCGTGAGCGTTTCCTGGAACGTCGGCACGCCCGCCAGCACCCGATATGTCGGCGCGGCGGACAATTGGTTGTCCTGGTACTTCTCCCACTCCTGCCGAATCGTCACGTTGTACGTGTCGCGGATCGTGAACGGCACTTCAATGAACAGCGTGTCGCTCGAGCCGTCGAGGCGGTTGGTAACCGGAATGGACCGCGCGCGCTGGATCACGGGCAATCCGTCGTTCCGCGCCAGGCCGCCCCACAGGAGCACTTCGTCGCCAAAGCGGCGCCACTTGTGCCAGCCGACCTTCACTTGCGGCGCGTCCGGTACGAGCAGGGTCCATTCCACATTCGCATCCATCCGGTCCGCGTAGATGTTGCCGTCCGGCCGGTCGGCAAACTCGTTCTGCAGCAGGAAATCGCCGGGATTCCAGGCCTCGTTCGACCCGTCGTAATACTTCCGCAGCTTGCGATACTCCACGTCGAGTCGGTACGCATCAGCCTTCACGTAGGTCGCATCGACCAGAAAGTCGTCCTCCGCAATCGCCCGCAACCGCAGTTTGAATTCCTCGCTGGAATAGAACAGCTCATCCAGGCCGCCGGTCCACCGGTCGTCCGCGAACCGATCTTGCCGGAAGCGCCCGCGGTCGCCGTTCACCTCGTAGTAGGCGGCGCCGACCTCCATGGACCATCCCTCGAAGTCGGACCACGCCTTGCCCGCTTCCGACACCGGGTAGGGGTACGCCCACCCGCCCAACTGCTCCACCGGCCTGGGCGTGCGGTAGGTGCTGTCGAGCGTGAGCTCCGGCGCGTCGGCCCATCCCTCCTGGTCGGCCTGCGCGTCAGCGTCTTGGGCAGAGAGGGGACGCGCGTGCAGCACCGTCAGCGCCACGAGCAGGCCCCACCGCATCCGCCTCCCGGGCCTCGGCGCTAGGGATCCGTTGCCGCGTGTTGGCGCCATCCGCATGCCGCGCCTCAATGCAGGAACGCGCGCTCAATGTTGGACCCGTGGGGGGCGGTATGGCAGTCGACGCAGTCCGAGCCGCGCCCCACGTGGAAGTTCGCATGGTTGAAATCCCCGATCAACCCGGGGGCGGTGTTAATGGAAGGCTCCCAATGGCAGCGCAGGCAGAGCACGCGGCCGTCCGCCACCAGGAGCTTCTCGAATACCGAGCCGTGCGGATTGTGGCACTCCCGACAGCCGGCGCGCACGGGATCGTGCTCGAACACGAACGGCCCCTTCTGCTCCTTGTGGCACTGGGTGCAGCGCTCGCTGGGGCCGCGCACGGCCTGCAGCGCCCAGGCGCCGCCGACGTCGTCCCCGTGCGGTGTATGACAGGCGGTGCAAGAGAGCCACCCTTCGGGTACCGGATGGTGGTACTGGAGCTGGAACTCCGCGCGCTTATCCACGTGACAGACGAAACAGCGGTCCGGGGTGCCGCGGGAGATCAGTGTGGGATCACCGACGTTCTCCACGTGCCGGCTGCCCGCGCCATGACACGACTCGCACGCCTCCCCCACGTACCGCTCCCCTGCTTCCAGGCTCCGGCCAGCGTGCGAGGTGAGGCGAAACCGCTCCGCCACGTCCCGGTGGCACTCCACGCACAGCTCCATACCCACATACTCGGCGCCGGGGATCAGAGGGCCCGCGAGGGTAAGGCGCTGCTCCGGCGAGGTGCCCTGGCAGGAGGCGACGCCGAGCCCGCAGGCAAGGGCGGCCAAGACGACCGCGCGGCCCCAAGGGCGCGGCCCCATTACCATCCCCGTCCGTCGTTGCGCTCCCGTCACAACTTGCTTCCTTGCGGGACTTCTCCTACCCCGAGCGCCGTGTAAAGCGCCAGCAGGTATAGCCTAACATGAGAGTAGAAGGCCCCGGAGCAGGGCCGCCCCCCTGCCACAAATGTGTATCCGCGCGGCGGCGCGCGCAAGGCCGTTTGGGACCAGTGCGCGCTACTGCGCGAGGCCGGCTACTCCGTCTTACCGCGCTCCTGCCACCTGTGTTCCGGGCGGCGGAGTATCTCGTCGACGACGGCTGCGGCGGCTTCCGCCTCGCGGGTCTGCCCCGCGGCGGCGGCGTGCGCGATGATCTCCCGCGCTTGCGGGATGAGTTCCATGTAGAACCGCTCGGCCACCTCGTACATGCCGTGCCAGTGGGCGTAATCGGGCGCCATCATGGCGGCGCCGTGGCGCGCGCGGCGCCCCTCGTGATGCCACAGGTAGAACCACGTCCACTCGATTTTCTCGTCGAACTGCGTCGGCGTCAGCAGGTCCTGTTCCCGCAACGCCGCGACGATCGCCCGGCCCGGCTTGGCGAACTTCTCGTTAAAGAGGATGATGAAGTCATCGTACTGCGTGTAGAAAGCGTTCACGTAATCCGGCGTATGGCAGTGCAGACACACGTCCATCATGCGCCGCCGCTTTGCTTCGGCCGTGTCGTGTATGAGTTCGCGCCGCTTCGCCGGATCGGTCTCGGTGACCACCGCGTGGTTCACGTCCGTATCCATGACCAGACTGACCGGCGGCCGGTTCGTCCAGGAGATGCGCTCGCCCGGGTCGTGCGTCACCTTGCCGTTATTCCGCAAGTGGCCGGACATATGACACGTGGCGCACGTGGGCGCCTGGGCATAGTCCCGGCCCAGCACCCACGTCCGCGAATCCAGGTTCATCTCCTCCCGCAGGTCCCGGTATGCCACCCCGTGCTTCGACTCTTCGTAGATTTCCTTCTGCGGATGATCCGGCCCCAGGTGGCACTTGCCACAGTTTTCCGGCTGCCGCGCCCGCCGCGGCGAAAAATCATGCCGGCTATGACACGCGGAACACGATCCGCGCGACCCGTCCAGGTTCAGCCGCCCGATGCCCGTGTTCGGCCAGGTGCTCGGGTGGAAGATGGGGCGTCCGTCTTCGTTCTTCACGACGCGGGCGACCGCCTCCGCCTTGGTGGGCTGCCCCGCAGCGTCCGGCTGCAGGTCCTCGAACGTAATCATGCCCCCGTCCGTGGCGAGCAGCGCTACTTTGCTGCCGTGGCACTGCTGACACCCGGTGAAGGCGCTGGCCAGCCCGTTCACGGTGTCCACCGCCTTGCCCGGGGTGGGCGAGTGCGGGCGGAAGGGCACGCGCGAGCCCTCCACGGTTTCCGCAAGAAAATTGTCGAGCGACGCGAGGATGTTGCCCGCCGCCGCATGATGACTGGCCGCGAATTCGCTCGCCTCGCGATCGTGGCAGCCCGCGCAGTCCCGCGGCGTCACCACCGTCGCAATGATGGCGCCGTAGTGGTTGAAGGCATCCACGTCGTCCTTCTCGGCGTCATGACACTCCACGCAGCCGATGCCCGTTTCCGCGTGGGTGCTGTTCCGCCAGTGGGCGATGATGCCGGGCGTGGTTTGCGTGTGGCAGGTCACGCAATTGATGGAGCTATCGGGCACGACGATCGGGGCCGTGCGCAGCCCGCTCTCCACTTCCTTGCGCGCCACCTCCATGCGCTGCACGTACATCAGCGACAGCAGGAACAGGAACCCGAGCGCGGCGATGATGATCTGTTTGCTGCGAAGTGACATGCGTGTCTCCCCTTCCCGCGTGGCGGGGGGCTAGTGCGCGACGGCGGCCTCCCACACGGTGAGCGTCATGATGGCCAGCGCCGCGGCCACGCCGATCCAGACGCTGGCTTCGGAAGCCGGCCACCGCCGCCGAATCCACGCGTCCGCCAAGGGCCACCCGAACATCACAAAGACGACGAAGCCCATGCTGAGCACGGCCGCGGTCCCGGTGAACAGCTTAAGCCACCGGAACGCCACGTAGAAGAACCACTCCGGCTTGATCACCTCGGGCGTGGTGAGGGGATCGGCCGGTGGGCCCATGGTCGCCGGCAGGATCGTCGCCACAACACTCAAGAGGATCATGAGGATGAGGCCGATGGTCAGTTCCGTCAGGACATGGTCCGGAAAGAAATTGAAGTGCCGCGGCTCCCCCTCCGCTTCGTCGCCAAAGGTGAACTCCGTGACGCCGTGCAGCCGGAGGAGGCCGATGTGCATCGCCAGGACGGTCATCATGGTGACCGGCAGGACGGCGGCGTGCAGGATGAAGAAGCGCGGGAGCGTCCGCTCGTTGTAGGCGTCCCCCGCCAGCAGCATTTGCTTGAGGAACCCGCCGACCACGGGCACGGTCTCGGTAATGTTCGCGCCCACAGTGGCGCCCCAGTAGCTGAGTTGCTCGTAGACGAGCGCATAGCCCGTGAACCCGGTCAGCAGCGTACAGATGAGCAGTACCATGCCCAGCATCCAATTGAGTTCGCGCGGCTTGCGGTACGCGCCCGTGAAAAACACGCGCATCTGGTGCAGGATCACCGCGGCGATCATAAACGTGGCGCCCCACTTGTGCACGCTCCGCAGGAACCAGCCGAAGGCCGCCTCGTGCGTAATGTAGTGCACGGACCCGTACGCCGCTTGCGGCGACGATTCGTAGTAGACCGCCAGCAGAATCCCCGTCACGATCTGCACGATGAACAGGTAGGCCGGCGTGCCCCCGAGACAGAACCACCAGTGCCGCAGATGATTCGGGACGGGTTCGTTGGTCAGTTCGCGCAACCACGCGCTGTCCAGCGGGACGCGTTCGCGGACCCAGTTGCCGAGCATCCCCATGTCAGACGGATTGCGCCGGCCCAGGTGTGGGCGTGGGGATCGGGTCAGTGGGGACTTCGATGAACAACAGCCCGTGTTCCACTTGCAGCGGGTAACGCGGCAGCGATTGCCCCGCCTCGCCCGGCGGGCCCGACACGCCACGGCCATCGGCGTCGAAGATACCGTTGTGACAGGGACACCGGAAGTGCGACGTGCGACCTTCCCAGTGCACCTGGCACCCCAGATGCGGACACGTGGTAGACATGGCGATGAAATCGTCGACGGTCCCACCGTCCGCGCGGCGCGCGATGGTCACCCCGGCCCCCGCGGGGGTGTGGTACGTCATGGCGTCGCCCGGGTGCAACGTGCTCGTCGCGGCGACGAACATCCACCGGGTGCGGTCGGGCCGCGCGGGGTACAGGTACCGGGCGGCGATGGCGCCGAAGGCTCCGTAACCGGACACCAGCCCCGCGCCCATGGCCAGAGAGGACGCGGTGCTGAGGAAAGACCGCCGGGTGGTGGAGGCAGACGGTGCGGGGTCCGGGGATGGGGCAGGCACGTGCGGGTTCCGCGAAGAGCCTACCAGATACCCCGCCTGTTCCGAACCAAAACGCCCGGCGATATCATGCGTTGACGCCGGGCGGTTGCCGCAACCCCCTCACACCGCGTCAGACAATGCACATCGTCATCATCGGTGCCGGGATCATGGGCCTCTCCGCCGCGTGGGCGCTCCGGAAGCGCGGGCATCGCATCACGTTATTGGAACAGGGTCCCATTCCGAACCCGGCCGGCTCGTCCGTGGACCGGCATCGCGTCATTCGATATCCCTACGGCGCGATGGCCGGCTATGCCGCCCTGGTCGGCCCCGCATACGCAGCCTGGGACCGCGTGTGGGCCGATCTGGGCGAACGGTATCTGGTCGAAACCGGGTGTCTGTGCCTCTGCTGCGTACCGGGCGACTGGACGGACCAGTCTGCCGACACCATGGACCGCCTGGGGCACGCGTATCAACGGAGCCGGCCTGAGGAAGTTGAGCGCAGATACCCGCACCTGGATTTGACCGGCGTGCGTTCGGTTGTGGAGACGCGGCACGGCGGCGCGCTCCTCGCGGAACGCATCGTCAGCGGGCTGGCGGACTGGTTGCGCGCGGACGGCGCCGCCGTGTTCGAGGGATCACCGGTCGCGGAGGTCGACCCGGCCCGCGCGTTCGCGCGCCTGCACGACGGACGCGAGATCGCCGGTGATGCGCTGGTCGTGGCGGCGGGCCCATGGGTCGCGCGGCTGCTGCCTGATCTCGCGCAGCGGATTACCCTCTCCCGCCAGGTGGTGATCTATGTGGAGCCACCCGATGACCTGCGCGCGGCGTGGGTCCACACCCCGATCGTGGTGGACCTGGCCGCGGACGTGGGGATCTACACGCTGCCGCCCATCGACGGTGGCGGGATGAAGATCGGCGACCATACGTTCTCGTTGACGGGGGATCCCGATCGGGACCGGGACGCCGGCGCAGCAGAGTGTGCGCGCCTGTTCGAGTTCGCCCGCGCGCGGTTCCGGCACCTGGACCGGTGCCGCCTCGCCATGGGACAGACCTGTTTCTACACGGTGACGCGCGACGAGGCGTTCATCATCGAGCAACAGGACCGCGCCTGGATCATGACCGGCTTCAGCGGCCACGGCTTCAAATTCGGCGCGCTCATGGGCGAGGCCGTCGCCGACGGTCTTGAAGGCCGGCGGTCCGCCGCGGACCTTGCCGCCTGGGCCGCCGGACGCGGTTAGGCGCTCGCGAGTTCTCCGGCGCGGGCGAGGGTCACGGGCGCCGCACCCAGGACAGCGTCCGCCACCGCAGCGTCCCACGCAGCATCGGGCACGCGCAGGGGATCGTCCGGCCCCAGCCGGTGATCGAGGACGAGGCGCGAGAGGATCAACCGGCGCGCGTCGCCACCCGCGCTACCGAGCGTCGCCGCTTCCCACGCCAAGAGCGCGGCGCTGGTGGCATGGTAGAGCGCGTCGGCCGCGCGGCGCGCCAGCGGCGCCCCCTCGGGCGCGGCCGCCACCGTGTCGGCGAACTGCACCGCCCGGTCCAGCATGTCGGAAATGCGGCCGCCGAACTGGCCGGGCAGGCCGGGCGTGTCATCCACCTGCTCGTGCAGGCTCTGCGCGAGCGCTTCGTGCGCGCGCTCCTTCCGGATGGCGCGAGTCGTGACGTCGAGGGCGTTGATGTTCGACGTGCCTTCCCACAGGACGCCCAGGTGCGCGTCGCGCACGAGCCGCGCGTTGATCCAGTCCTCGATGTACCCGTTCCCGCCGCGCATCTCCATGGCCCCCGTCGCCACCGGGATATTGTCGCGGCACGCGCGGAACTTGAGCAGCGGCGTCACGATGCGCAACGTGCGGACCGCCGTGGCGTCGCCCGCCTGCGCGCGCTCCATGGTGCGCGCCGTGAAGAGCCACATGGAGAGTGCCTGCTCCGTTGGCAGGATGAGTTTCATGAGTTGACGGCGCACGAGCGGCATCTCGATCAGCGTCTGGCCGAAGGCTGTACGGTGGCGCGCCACCTGCAACGCCTCGTTGACGCAGCGGCGCATCATCCCCGCTGCGCGCACGCCGTGCGACAGCCGCGACAGGTTTACCTGGTCCATCATCTGCTTGAGCCCGCGGTTCAGCTCGCCCAGGTGATAGCCCACCGCGCCCTCGAAGGTGACTTCGCCCGAGGCCATGGAGCGGGACCCCAACTTGTCCTTGAGCCGGATGATGCGGTACGCGTTGCGCGTGCCGTCCTCCAACTGCCGCGGCACCAGGAACAGGCCGAGGCCGGCGTTCCCGTCCGGGGCGCCGTCGGGCCGCGCGAGCATGAGGATCAGGTCCGCGTCCGCGTGTGAACAGAACCACTTGTCGCCATGGATGCGCCAGTGGTCGCCCTCCGGCACGGCGCGCACCTCGACGCGGCTCACGTCGGAGCCGCCAATCTTTTCGGTCATGAACTGCGCGCCGGTCCACATCTGCGCCCGCATTTCAGCGAGCATGCGCGGCAGGTAGCGCTCGCGAATCTCATCCGCCGCGTAGCGCCGGATCAGCATGGCCGATGTGTCGGTCACGCTGACGGGACAGAGGAGGCCGAATTCCGCCTGCACGAACAGATACTGGACCGCATACTTCGCGAGCGGCGGGAACGGCTCCGGCCACCCGAGCACGCCACCCCGGTGGCTCATGACGTGCAAGCCGAAGTCGTCGAACGCGATACGCTCCATCTCGCGGTACGCCGGGTGGTACTCGATCCAATCCGCGTCCCGGCCGAACCGATCCCGGCGATGGAGCACCGGCTCGTGCTTGTCCGCCTGCTCCGCCAGTTCATCCAGCCGCCCGCCGGCCAACTCCCCCAGCCGCTGCAGGTGCGGCTCCAGGTGCGCGTGCAGGGTGGGCTCCAGGTACAGCTTCAGCACCTCGCAGAAGCCCCGGTCGATCGCGTAAAAGTTCAGCCCCCGACAATCCGGCGCGACGGGATCCGCCCCCGCTCGGGCATCCGCGACAGCATGCGATACCGGAGTGGCCGCCTGATTCATGGTGTGCCTCGCCTCCCCCTCCGCCGTGCAGCCCCGCGGCATCTTACCGGATACGGGGGCGCATGAGGGCGCGCCTATGGGTGACCCAAGTCGTCGTCCTCGAAAAGCGCGCGCACGAACACTTCGGGGTCGAACGGCTGCAGGTCGTCAATGTTTTCACCGAGGCCGACGTAGCGCACGGGAATGCTGAGTTCGCGCTGAATGCCGAGCACGATGCCGCCCTTGGCCGTGCCGTCCAGCTTCGTCAGGATGATGCCGGTCACGCCGAGCGCCTCGGTGAACAGCTTGGCCTGGCTGATGCCGTTCTGGCCGGTGGTGGCGTCGATGACGAGCCACACGTCGTGCGGCGCGGTGGGGTCCTGCTTCTGCAGGACGCGCACGATCTTCTTGAGTTCTTCCATCAGATTGACTTTGGTCTGCAAACGCCCGGCGGTGTCGATGATCAACTCATCGGCGCCGCGCGCCTGGGCGGACGCCCACGCGTCGAAGCACACCGCCGCCGGATCGCCCCCCCGCTGCTGCCGCACGATGGGGACGCCCGCGCGCTCGCACCAGACCTCCAGCTGTTCCAGCGCGGCGGCGCGGAAGGTGTCCGCGGCGGCGACGACCACGCTGCGTCCCGCCTGCGACCACGCGCTCGCGAGCTTGCCGATGGTCGTCGTCTTGCCCGCGCCGTTCACCCCCGCGACGAGCGTCACGTGGGGGGCCCCGGCGGGCTGTTGCCCACGCGCCACGTCGAGCCGGTCGAAATGCTGTTCGTCGTGGAAGTCCTCCGCGTCGCGGACGCGCGCGATGAGTTCGTCCTCCATGCGCGTGTAGAGTTGCGTCAGGTCCGTGAGCTTCTCGGCGCGCACACAGTCGCGCAGAAATCCCACCAGCTCGAGCGCCAGCGGCGCCCCCATGTCGGACTGGATCAGCAGGGCCTCCAACTCGTCCCACGTGTCGTCAGTGATGACGCGTGCTTGGCGGAACACCTGCCGGACAGGCTCGGCAATGCCCGCGCGGGATCGCGTGAGTCCGGTGCGGAAGCGGGTGAACAGGCCGCGCCGGGGGGCGGCCGTCTCGTCGGCCATGGCGCGGATTATACGTCGGCCGCGTCAGGCAGCCGCGATACCCATGGGCAGATCGACCCGGGTGCCGGGCACGTCGGGCTCCCGCGTCAGGCGGACGGACACCACCTGCGAGACCCCCCGCTCCTCCATCGTTACGCCGTACAGCGTGTCTGCCAGCTCCATCGTCCGCTTGTTGTGCGTGATGACGATGAACTGCGTCTGTTCGGAAAAGCGGTCGATGAGGCGGCAGAGGCGGATGACGTTCGTGTCGTCCAGCGGCGCGTCGATCTCGTCGAGGATGCAGAAGGGGCTCGGCCGGGTTTTGAACACGGCAAACAGCAGCGCCGCCGCGGTCAGGGCGCGCTCCCCGCCGGACAGCAACGAGATGGACTGCAGTTGCTTCCCGGGGGGTTGCACGTCCACGTCGATGCCGCACTCGAGCGGGTGCTCGGGATCGTCCAGCGAAATGCGGCCGCGCCCCCCGTCGAAGAGGAGGCGGAACACGTCATGGAAATGTTCCTGCACCCGGAGGAACGTTTCGAGAAACCGTTGCTCGATCGTGGTGCTGATCCGTTGGATGACATCGAGCAATGTCTGGCGCGCCGCGCGCAGGTCCGCATCCTGCTGTTCCAGATACTCCGCGCGTGCACGATACTCTTCGTACTCCTCGATCGCGATGAGATTCACCGGCCCCATGCGCTCCAGCCGTTGCTTGAGGTCGGCCACGATCTGAGCGGCAGATTCCGGATTCCAGACCTCCGCCGCGTCGTCCGCGTCCGGGCCGCCTTCCGCCTGTCGGGCGGCGTCGCCAGCCAGGGCGCTCAACTCTTCGTGGGAAAACAGCTCGGCCCCCTCCGCCAGATCCACTTGGTACGCGGTCAGGATGTGTTCGCGCAGGCCGTCCAACCGGTCGCGCAGGCGCGTGACCTCCAGCTCCAACCCGTGCGCGTGGTCGGTCCACTGCTGGTACGCCGCACGCGCCTCGCGGAGCGCCTGTTCCTGCTTCCCGATTTCCGCGACCACGGCGCCCCGGGACTGCTGCAGGTCCGTTACGGTTTGCTGCGCGGCCTGCCGATCCAGGTTCCGCTGCTGGATCTGTTCGCGCGTGTCCGCCACTTCGCGGTCCACTTGGTGGCACGTGTCGTGGGCCTGCTGTCCTTCCGCGCGGCGGGCGTCGAGGCGCTCCGCCGTCTCTGCCTGCAGCGCCTCAACGCGCTCGGCTTCCCGCCGGTAGGCGGCCAGCGCATGCTCCGAGGCGGACCGCTCCACTTGCGAGCTGGTCAGCCGCTCGTTCAACGTATCCTTGTCGACCAGCAGGGTGTTCAACGCCCCTTGCGCCGCATCGAGGCGAGCCAGCACTGTCTCTTCCACGCAGCGCAACGCCTCCAGGTCTTGTCCGATGCGATCCTGTTCCGCCAGCAGCGTCGCGCGCTCGAGGAGCACGGTGCGCGACTCGGCCTGCACCTCCTGGGCTTGCGTCCGCGCGGTCTCCAGGGCTTCCACGCTGCGATCGCAGTCCTGCTCCAGGCCACGAATGTCCACGTTCAGATTCGCGGCCTGCTGCGCGCGGTCGGCCACGAGCACGTCGATCCGGTGCAGCTCCGTTTCGAGCGCGGCGATCGTGTCCGTGCGGGAGGCCACCTGGCCTTCCAGGCGGGTGACCTCTTCGGCCAGCGCGGCGATTTCATTGTGGCGACCAATGAGCCCAACCCCCTCCTGGGGCGCGCCGCCACTGCGGATGCCGGTGGGGTGGATGACGGTGCCCTCCAGGGTGACGAAGCGCGGCAGCGGCGTCAGGTGCGGGGCCAACTGCTCCGCCACGTCTTCGGTCTCGACGACGAGCGTGTTCCCGAGCAGATGCTCCACCGCCGGCTGCACGGCGGGCGCCGCGGTCACGAGATCGGTGGCCCACCCGACGACACCGCCCGCCCCGCTGCCCGGGAGCGCCGGGCGATCCCACTGCGCGACGCGGAGGTCGTCGAGCGGCACGCACGTGATCCGACCGGCGCCGGTGTCCCGAAGCGTGGCAATGATGCGATCCGCATCGGCAGTCCCGTCGGTGACGATGCTCTGCAGGTACGGGCCCAAGGCGGCTTCCAGCGCTCCCGCATATTGGCGATCGGTCCCCACGAGGTCGGCAACTGCGCCGCGCACCCCGGAGGTCCACGCGGCGCCATCGCGCTTCGCGGCTAACACGGTCTTCACCCCGACCTGAAATCCTTCGAACCGGTCGCGCACCTCTTCCAGCGACCGCAGCTTCGAGCGCGCCGCGCTCAGCGTCTCGCGCTGTGCGGCCAGCTCAGTCTCGGCGCCCGCCAGCCGCGCGTAGCATTGTTCGCGTTCCTCCTCGGCGGTGGCCAGGGACGCGCGCGTGGCGGTGCGGTCAGCCGTGAGCCGTTCCACCTGCGTGCGGGATTCCCCGAGCCGCCGCGCGTGCAGGCTGACCTGCTGTTCCGTGTGGCGAATCTGGTCTGCCACCCGGGCTAGGCGGCCCGCGGCCAGTTCGATTTGACTGGCCACGCTCGCGGCACGGCTCTCGGCCCCGATGCGGTCGTTCAGCGCGTTAAGGGAGTCCCCGCGGTCCTGCTCGAGTTGCCGTTCCGCCGCGGTAATGCGATCGACCAGGCTGGCGGCGTCGACCTCGGCCGCTTGCACGGCGGCGACGGCCGCGGCCACCGCCATCTCACCACCCTCCACCTGCCGGACGACCTGGGCGGCCAGTTCGGCCAACTCCGCGGCGCGCCCCGTGAGCAGATTCACTTCCTTGGTCGCGGCGCCGGCGCGTTCTTCGGCAGCGCGGCGCTTTTCCTCCAGCACGCGGATGTGCGCCTCGGCCCGGTCGATATCGGTCTCGATAGCGTAGACCGCCTGTTGCGCGTGGCTGAGCCGGCTCTCGAATTCCAGTTGATTCAGGCGCGCCTGCTCGATGGCCGCTTCGCCGGCGTTCACCCGGACGCCGACCGCTCCCAGTTCGTCGGTGGCGGCCCGCAGGGCGTCGGTACGCGCGGTCAATTCGTCTGCGGCCTGGTCATACTGGAAGCGCGCCAGCCGCAGTTCGTGGCTGCGCAACTCGTCTTGCAGCGTGCGGTAGCGTTGGGCGGCGGATGCCTGCCGTTTGAGCGAGCGGCAGCGCCGCTGCACTTCCTGAATCGTGTCGGTCAGCCGTGCGAGATTCTGGTCGGTGCGGTCCAGTTTGCGGAGCGCTTCGGCCTGCCGCTTGCGGTAGCGCACGATGCCGGCGGCGTCCTCGAAGATGTGGCGGCGGTCCTCGGGTTTGGTGGACAGCACCATGTCGATGCGGCCCTGTTCGATATAGGAGAACGCGTCCAGCCCCATACCCGTGTCCTGGAAAATACTGATGACGTCCTGCCGGCGACATAGCGCCCCGTTCGCGAGGTATTCGGATTCGCCGGAACGATACCGGCGGCGCCCGACGCTTACTTCCGTGAACGGGGTGTTCAGCCGGCCGTCCGCGTTGTCAATGGTGAGCGTGATCTCCGCCATGCCGAGGGGATGGCGGTGCTCCGTCCCCGCGAAGATGACATCTTCCATGGTGCTGCCACGCAGAGCCTTGACCCGCTGCTCGCCGAAGACCCACCGAATCGCGTCAGCGATGTTGCTCTTCCCGCAGCCGTTCGGCCCCACGATGGCGGTGACGCCGGGGGGGAATTCCAGGCGGGTCTTATCCGCGAAGGATTTGAAGCCGACGAGATTGAGCTGGGTGACCCGCATTCAGCTCCCCTTACGCGAACCCATCCTGAGGGATTTGCCACACCACAAAATATGGGGTACTTGCCGCCAACGTGCGCAAAATAGTGTATATCTTGTGGTGGAGAATATCATGCACACCGAGGGGCGTCAAGGAGCGGCGGGGGGCTCGCGCAGCGTCGCAACACGTCTTAAGTCATGTGAGACAAACATATTATAAGCGATTACCGGCACCTCCGCCACCGGAGAAAGGGCTGCCCTTTTCACCGGCCAGCAGGTCCATGGGATCTGAGTCCGGCTGCGGAGCGCTCCAGGGCCAGGGTAGCAGCCGCGGCACGACCCCGCCCCGCCCCGGCGCGGCGTGAACCATGTCCGAAAATGGCCAGACGCGGGGGGCGCTGCGGGGTATGGTGATGGCGTGGAACAGCGAGCGACCGAGGCCGTGTGCTTTCCGGTGAACCGTTCGAGAATATCCGCGTGATCCATCTTGACCCCAACGTCTGCGAGCGCGCGCGCCTGTCGCGGGACGCGCGGTTCGACGGGCGGTTTTTTACCGGGGTCGTGACGACCGGCGTGTACTGTCGGCCGGTGTGTCCGGTGCGGCCCCCCAAGGCGGAGAACGTGCGCTTCTTCCCCACGGCTGCGGCCGCGGCGGAGGCAGGGTTTCGGCCGTGCCTCCGCTGCCGGCCGGAATGCTCGCCGGGGACGCCTGCCTGGTTGGGCACGTCGGCGACCGTGACGCGTGGGCTGCGGCTCATCGCGGCCGGCGAGTTGGACGCGGGAGGCGTCGAGGTGTTGGCCGCGCGTCTGGGCATCGGGCCCCGCCATCTGTCCCGCTTGTTCGTCAAGCACCTGGGGGCCTCGCCCCTGGCGGTGGCGCAGACGCGGCGGTTGCACTTCGCCAAAAGTTTGATTGACGACACGGAATTGCCCATGGCGCAGGTGGGCCTGTCTGCGGGCTTCAACAGTGTGCGCCGATTCAACGCGGCCTTCCGCGGGGCTTACGGGCGCACGCCGAGCGACCTGCGGCGCGCGGCCCGCAGGACCGGCGGCCGGGCGCACCCACGGGCGAACGGCGGGGCATTCACGCTGCGCCTGCGGTACCGGCCGCCGTTCGATTGGGGATCGCTGCTGGGGTTCCTGGCACTGCGGGCCACGCCCGGCGTGGAGGCGGTGGACGCGGAATCCTACCGGCGGACCATCGCGATCGACGGTCGGCAGGGCGTAGTCTGCGTGCGGCCGGGGGCGGGGGCGCATGTCCTCGACGTGGAGATCACGTTCCCCGATCCGCAAGCCCTGTTCCGCATCGTCGAACGGGTGCGCCGCATCTTCGACCTGGGGGCCGACCCGGAGGACATCAGCGCGCACCTGCGTACCGACGCCGACCTGGCTCCGTTAGTCCGAGCGTATCCGGGCATCCGCGTCCCGGGGGCGTGGGACGGGTTCGAACTGGCGGTGCGGGCAATTCTCGGACAGCAGGTTACGGTCAAGGGAGCCACCACCCTGGCGGGGCGGGTGGCCCGCACCTTCGGTGAACCCCTGGTCGGCAGCGGCGCCGACGAACTCCACATGATCTTCCCAACGCCACAGGCCCTCGCCAACGCCAATTTGACGCGCATCGGCCTCCCGAAGGCGCGGGCGGACGCCGTGCGCGGGTTGGCCCGGGCGGTGGCTGCAGGCGAGGTATCTTTCGATACGTCCGTGGGCTTAGAGGCATGTGTGCGCCAACTCACGCAGCTTCCGGGCATCGGCGAGTGGACCGCGCAATACGTGGCGATGCGGGCGCTGAGTCTGCCCGACGCGTTTCCGGCGACGGACCTGGGGCTCCTGCGCGCCGCCGCCACCGGCAAGCGGAAGCTCACCGCCGCACAGTTGGTGGCGCGGGCGGAGGCGTGGCGCCCGTGGCGGGCCTACGCCGCGATGTATTTATGGAAGCGTTACGCGGACGGCATCGGCAGTCCGCCGGCGCGAAGCCGCAACGGCCACACGCCGGGGCGTCGCCGCAAGCCGAAGCAGACCGGTGCACGACGGCCGCGCGCGGCACGGACCGGGTCGGGAGGCAGAACAGGATGAACACCATGTACTACAGCTTTGTGGAGAGTGCCCTCGGACGCCTGCTGGTCGCGGGAGATGACGCCGGTCTGCGGCTCATCAGCTTCCCGACGGGGCGGAAGAAGCGCCTGCCTGAACGGGACTGGGAAGAGAACCGGGGCCCCCTGGAGGAAGCGATCGGACAGATCGAGGCGTACTTCGCCGGCACGTTGCACGACTTCTCGCTGGCGTTGGCGCTGGAGGGCACGGCGTTTCAACGGCGGGTGTGGCGCGCGCTGCAAGACATTCCCTACGGCGAAACCTGGTCGTACGGCGACGTGGCGCGCCGCATTGGGCGGCCCACCGCCTCGCGCGCGGTAGGCGCGGCGAACGGCAACAATCCGCTCCCCATCGTGGTTCCCTGCCATCGCGTGATCGGCAGCACGGGCAAGCTGACCGGATTCGGCGGTGGGCTCGATGCGAAAGCGGCGCTCCTCGCGCTCGAGCAACAGCACGCGCCCCAGTCCGGCCGGCAGGCCGACCTTCCCCTCGCCGGCGTGACCTGAGCCCGGGCGGCGTCCGTTACATCGCGTATTCGACCGCGCGGGTCTCGCGGATACAGGTGACGCGGATGCGGCCGGGGTATTCCAATTGTTCCTCGATGGCGTGGGCGATGTCGCGCGACAGTTGCAGCATCTCCGCGTCGGTCATCTGCTCGGCATCCGTGACGACGCGCAGCTCCCGGCCGGCCTGAACGGCAAACGCGCGCTCGACCCCGGGCATGTCAAGCGCAATCTTTTCCAACGCCGTCAGCCGTTTCAGATAAAGCTCCAACTGATCGCGCCGGGCGCCGGGCCGCGCCGCGCTGATCGCATCCCCCACCTCGGCCAGCACGGCGTACGGGCTGGTCTGCTCCACATCGTGGTGGTGCGCTTCGACGGCGTTCACCACATAGTCGGGCTCGCCGAAGCGCCGGGCGGCTTCGCCCCCGATGAGCGCATGCGCGCCCCCGGCTTCGTGGCTCACCGCTTTTCCGATGTCGTGCAGCAGCCCTGCGCGCCGCGCCTTCGCGTCGTCCAGCCCGTATTCGGCCGCCATCATGCCGCAGAGATACGCCACCTCTTTCGAATGGTTCAACACGTTCTGGCCGTAACTGGTGCGGTATTTCAGCCGGCCCAGCAGGCGCACGATTTCGGGATGCACGCCGGTGATACCCAGCTCGCGCAACGCCTCTTCGCCGGCCTGCTCGATGGTCTCCTGCACCTCGGTCTGCGCCTTGGCATAGACCTCTTCGATCCGCGCCGGGTGGATGCGGCCGTCGGCGAGCAGCCGCTCGAGGGTCCGCCGCGCCGTCTCCCGGCGGACGGGATCGAAGCCGCTGAGGATGACCGCCCCAGGCGTGTCGTCGACCACGAAATCGATGCCCGTCACGTTCTGGAGCGCGTGGATATTGCGCCCGTCGCGACCGATGATGCGGCCCTTCATCTCGTCGTTCGCCAAATTCACGACGGTGACCGACGACTCGAACACGGTATCCACCGCGCAGCGTTCGATGGCGGTGGTGATGAGGTGCTGCGCCTTCTTGAGCGCTTGCTCCTGCAAGTCCTCTTCCATCTGGCGCAGCCGCTGGCCGAACTCGCGCTTCGTCTCCGCTTCGAACTGGGCAAGCAGCGCGTCCTTCGCTTCCGCGGCCGTCATGCCGGACAGGCGCTCCAGACTGGTGCGCTGTTCGGCGAGCAGCGCCGCCGCCTCGGCGGCTTGGGCCCGGGCGGCCGTCTCGCGGCCAGCCACGTCGCCCTCCCGGTGGGCCAAGTCCTGCATCCGTCCGTCCAGCGCCCCGGCCTTCCCGCTCAGCTCCTCCTGGGTCCGCGCCAGCGCGCCCGCGCGGGTGTCCAGCTCCTGCTTATGCTCCCAGGCTTCCTGGTCGGAGGCCGCCTTCAACTCGAGGCGTTTCTCCTGCAGCTCCAGGGTGCCCGCCTTCAGGGCCTGTTCGGCCTCGCGCTCCGCGTCGGCGATGATGCGCTCGGCCTGCTGGCGCAGGGTGGCGAGGCGGCGGCGGTTGCTCACCCAATACAGGCCGCCCACGGCCAGGACGGCGGCAATGCCCATGGCCGCGCCGACCAGCAGCAGGATGAGTGGGTTTCCGGAACCCGCGAGCACCTCGGGCATAGAGCGCATCATTATATAGAGCCTGGAATAAAGAGCCCGGATCGGCAACCCTACCGCACGGGTGCCGGGGCCCGGCGGGGCGCCGGCCCGGGGGCCGCAGGGTTAGACGGGCGCGCCTTCCTCCGGCGCATCCTCAGTCAGGCGCAGGAAGAGGGACTCCAGGTCCCCGGCGCGGCCGGCCCGCAGCTCCTCCATGGTGCCGCACGCGATCAGCCGGCCCTCGTGGATGATGCCGATCCGGTCGGCCAGTTCCTCCGCGATGGACAGGGTGTGCGTCGACATAAAGACGGTGACCCCGTGGCGCGTGCGTTCCTTGAGGAAGGTCTTGACGTTCCGGATGCTCTTGGGGTCGAGCCCGACCCACGGCTCATCGATCACCGCCAGGGTGGGGCGGTGCAGAAACGCGGCGCTGAACACGAGCTTTTGCCGCATGCCGTGCGAGTAGTCTTCCGTCAGCGTGTCGCCCACGTCCAGAATGCCGAAGGTCTCCAGCATTTCCTCGCTGCGGGTGACCACGTCGCCCGGGTCCATCTGCCAGAGGCCCCCGACGAACTTGAGGAACTCCCGCGCTGTGAGCTTTGGATAGAGGAACGGGCTATCGGGCACGTAGCCGATGAGCCGCTTCGCCGGCACCGGATCGCTGACCACGTCGTGGCCGCCGACGCGCACGACGCCGCTCGTGGGCCGCAACAGGCCGCACGTGGTCTTGATGGTGGTAGTCTTGCCGGCCCCGTTCGGCCCCAGGAAGCAGAAGAACTCCCCGGGCGGCACGTGCAACGTGAGTTCGTTCACCGCGCAGGTGGCACCGTAGTACTTCGTCAGCGTTTCGATGTGGAGCATGGAGAGCCGGACGGGAGGGTGCGCCCGAAGCTCCAGTGTAGCGCACCCGACCGGGCGCGGCGACCGCGGCGCGCACGGGGATCGCGGCGCCGACGCGGGGGCTGGTTGCCGAGTGCGCCCCGCCGCCCTATTCTTAAGGGAAGGCTGCTACATGCTCGACGGACTCTGCGCGCATCCACCTCGCTACCGCCCCGGCCCGGGGAGTGCGCCGCCCGTGCACGCGGGAGGTGAACCGGTGCGGCGTGAGGCGGTCCGGACGGGCGGGGGCCGATGAGCGCGTACCGCCAGGCCTTCTTCCACGCCTGGGCCCACTGGCTGGCGCGGCGCTACCGCGCGGTGCTCGCGGGAGCGGGCGTCCTGACCGTCCTGGCGGTGGGCGCGGCGACGCAGTTGGAGATTCGCGCCGGCCGGGTGGACCTGCTGGGGGACTCGCATCCGGTGGCGCGCGACTGGTTGGCGTTCGGCCGGGACTTCGGGTCGCCGAACGGCATCGTGTTGCTCTTGGAAGGGGGCACGCCCGCCCGGCGGCGGCTGGCGGTGGACGTCCTGGCGGAGGTGCTCCACACCCGCGAACACGATCTTTATCGCAACGTCCTGTACCGGGTGGACGCGGAATTCCAGCAGGCGTTCGGTGCGTACTACCTGGACACGGACGTGCTGGAAACGGCGCAGACGGCGCTGGAAACCCTGGAGGGGGACACGACCCCCACGTGGTCGGCCGCGTTCGAGATCCTGGAGGCGCGTCTTCGGACGATGGGGACGGCGGAACTGGACGACCCGAACAATGCAGCGGCGCTGGAGTCGGTGGTGCAAATCGCCGAGCGGTGGGCGGGCATCGTCGAGACGGGTGAGATGCCCGCGGAGCCGTTCGCGTTTCCCCTCGCCTCGCCCCTGGCGGCCCACACAGGGCTGACCCCGGTGGACGCCCAGGGGTACCTCATCTCGAACGACGGCGCGCGCCACCTGATGCTCATCGACCCGCGGTCGGAGCGGGAGGATGCGGCCGCCTTTCTCCTGCCGTTCATGACCACGCTGTACGACGCCATCGAGACGGCGGAGGTCAACGTGCCCGAGGTGGCGGTGCGGCTGACGGGCATGTCCGCGTACGCGTACCAGGACCTGGAAGTCATCACTTCGGAGATTCCGTGGCTGACGGCGCTCAGCCTCGTGGGTCTCGTGCTCATCTTCCGCGCCGCGTTCCCGTCCCTGCGCCCCGCCCTGTACGCGGGCGGCGCCCTGCTGCTCGCCATCGTGTGGACCCTCGGCCTGACCGCGCTGACCGTCGGGCACCTGACCCTGCTGTCCAGCGTCTTCGGCCTCATCCTCATCGGCCTCGGCATCGACTACGGCATCTATCTCGTCGTCCTCTATCAGGAGGCGCGGGGCCATCACGAACCTGCCGAAGCGCTAGCGACTGCCTTCGCACGGGGGGTCAACGGCATCCTGACCGGCGGCGCCACCACCGCCGCCGCGTTCGCGCTGTGCGGTATCGCCGACTTTGCCGCGTTCGCGCAACTCGGCACCATTACCGCCCTGGGGATCGGCTGCAATCTCCTGGCGATGCTCTTCGTCCTGCCCGCCCTGCTCATGGCGGGTGAACGGCGCGCCGCGGCGCGCGGGGTGGCCCTCACCCACACCGATGCGGAATCCGGGCCCCTGGAGCGGCTGTTTGGCGGGCTCGGCCGGCGGCTCGAACGCCACCAGTGGGTGGGCGCGGCGCTCGGCCTCGGCCTGGCAGCGTGGGCGGTGCCCAACATGGGGCGCGTCCCGTTCGACTACACGTTTCTGAACCTGCAGCCGGCCGGCTCGCCGTTCCCCGAGGCGGAGGAGATTCTGGCAGCCACGACCAATTTCGCGCCGCATTTCAATTTGTTGTTGGGCGCCGACGCGGAAGAGGCCGGCCGCCTCGCGGCGGAAACCGAGACGCTCGACACGGTGCGCCACAGCATGCACGTGGGCGAGCTGGTGCCACCGCCGGACGCGGAGCGGGATGCGCTCGTGGCCCAGGTGCGCGCCGCGGCCATGCAGGTGCGGCCGCCGCCACCGCCGACGGGCACGGACCTGGAGCGGATCGACAAGACCCTCAATCTCATCCGCATGCGTTTCGCCGCGTTCGAGCGCGCGTCCTTCAGCATTCAGGATAAGGCCACGCTGCAACGCATCCGCCGCATCGTGCGTGCGGTCGAGCGCATCCGCGCGGCGCGGGAGAATCTGAGCCGGGACGTGTGGGTCTACCGGCACGCGGCGTTCCTCGACACGGTCAGCGCCACCTGGCTCGAGTTCGCCGAGCGGTTGGACGACATCGCGCCCGCGCCGCCGGGGCTCGCGGATCTCCCGGTGGAACTGCGCCGCCGCTTCATCGGCAGCTCCGGCCGCCACGCGGTCTACGTGATCCCGACAGACACGCTGTGGGACATCGAGTTCCTGCTCGGGTTCAACGCCGAGGTGCACACCGTCACGCCGGAGGTCACGGGTATCGGCATACTGCTCGGGGAGTTGTTCGTGCAAGCGAGCGCGGCGCCGCGGCAGGTGGGCACGTGGGTGGGCGTCGTGATCCTGCTTGTGCTCTTTGCGGATTACCGCGATCCGCGGCCGGTGCTGGGCGCCTGCGCCGCGCTTGCGCTGGGGGTGGTGAGCGTCGTCGGCGTCATGCATTGGCTCGGCATGGAGTTCAACCCGATCAACATCCTGGCGTTCCCGCTGCTGCTCGGCATCGGCATCGACAACAGCGTGCACGTGCTGCACCGCTTCCGCGCGCCCGACCAACCGTCGTTCGAAACCGTGTTCCGCAGCACGGGCAAGGCGGTCTTCCTCGCGTCCCTCACGTCGTGCGTGAGCTTCGGGATACTCACGCTGAGCACCCACCGCGGCCTGTCCAGCTTCGGCACGGTCATGGCCATCGGCGTGTTCATGTGCTACCTGTCCGCCATGATCGTGCTGCCCTGCTGCCGCGGCCTCGCCCTGCGCATCTTCGGCCGCCGGGCCCCGGCGCGCGACACGGCGGACACGCCGCGGTAGGCCTCCTCATGCTGCGCACGGTGAAGAACGTCCTGCGGTGGGTGCTGGCCGGCGTCATGGTCTTCGCCGGCGTGTCGCATTTCACGAACTTCGAGTTCTTCGTGGCAATCGTGCCGCCGTATCTCCCGTGGCACGCGGCGCTCGTGTACATCAGCGGCGTGGCGGAGATCGCGGGCGGCGTAGGTCTGCTAGTGCCCCGCACCCGCCGCGCCGCCGCGTGGGGGCTCATTGCGCTCTACGTCGCCGTGTTTCCCGCGAACATCCACATGGCGGTGAACAACGTGCAACCGGGGGACACGGCGATCGACCCCATGATGCTGTGGCTGCGGCTCCCCTTGCAGGCGATTCCCATCGCCTGGGCCTACTGGTTCACCCGGCCGGACGCCCCACACAAACCGCCAACATCCTAGTTCAAGAATACTTCTGCGAGGCAAGCATGATCGAAAAGAATCATGCCAGAATCATGGAGCGCGCCAGAAACATGGCACGCCGCCTTGCAGATGACACACTAAAAGCAATAGCGCTTGCTGAAGTCCACGCGCGCGGCGCATACGAAACGGACATTCGCGCGGTATTCAAGAAGTCTATCGAAACATGGGGATACGGTATTGTTGTTGACTCTATATTTCTAGAACTGATTGTTACTCTCCTGCGAATACATGATCATACAGGGGGAACCGTCTCATTGCCTTCGCTTTTCAAGATACTGGAATCACCAAGTGTCTTAAAGGACTTCCAGTACGATGCTTTCAAGAGACGACTTGATAGACCCATTCAAATTGATTACGGACCACACGTTGTAAAGCAAGCTGACAAGGATCAGCTACGACAATTCATCGAACATGACCTCGACAAAGATGCTATTGCAACTTATCACAGAACCATCTGGCTGATTATAAACAGCCAGATGATATACACCGAGTTGGAGTGTCAACCGGTTCTTAAGCGGTTAAGGCGACTCCGGCATGAGTACTTCGCGCATAGCTCGTTGCATCAAAAACCACTCACTGGTACCACATACGGGGACGGGGATGTGCTTTTGAAAGACACGATTCCTATAGTAAACGCAGTGTGCCTTGCCCTCCTCGGAACGGACTACGGGTTCGATGGGCATGCGGACGCGTGGAACAAGCGTTCTGATCGCTTTTGGCGCTTCGCAAGTCACCTGAGTTCTGAGACAACCGGTTAATTTACGGCTCCCGAGAAAGATTAATCGTGCGCTGTTCGAGTTCGTAGGCGTCGTACCGCAGGCGCTTGAATCCCCCCGCGACGGCGGGGTCGAGGAGCTTCCCGTACTCTTCGAGCGCGCGGAGGCCTTCCTGCACGCGCTTGAGGTTGGCGCGAACGACAGCCTGCACGTCCGCGCGGTCCTGTTCGCTGGGCGTGGCGCTGTCCGCCCCCACGTCGCCACTGGCGTCCCGCGCCGCCACGAGCGCCTCCGCAAGCTCCGGCGCGCTGAGCAGGTGCGACACCGCGTGGCGCAGGTCTTTGAGCGCGGCGGTTAAGTCCGCATCGTCGCAGCGGAAGCGGGCGTACTCCTCCACCACGCGCAGCCCCTCCCGCACGCGATTCGCGTTCGCGTCGATAATCCGCAGCACCGCGGGTTCCGGCAAGCCGCCCATCGGCCCATTATGGCACGGGCGGTTGACGCTGCGGAGCCCAAGACTTAGGCTGCGCGGACTGGCGGAGCCGCCCGGGGGGCGCGCGGAGGAGGAGGCCATGGACACGCTGCGGACGATGACCTATGAGGTAACGGGGCGGATCGCGCGGATTACGCTGAACCGTCCCGCGCGGGGCAATGGGATTACGTTCGACTTGCCGCGGGAGCTGGCGGCGTGCGTGGAGCGCGCGGACCTGAACCCCGCGGTGCACGCGATCGCGCTGGCGGGCAACGGCAAGGGCTTCTGCGGCGGCTACGACCTGGTGGCCAGCGCGGAGCGCATGCTGGAGGACCGGGGGGAAAGCCTGAGGGAAGCCGGTCGCACCGACGGTGCGGAGAGCCGGCAAAGCGGTCGCCCCGCAGGGGCGGAGCGGGATGCCGGGCCCGGCGGCTCTACCAATTCCGGGCCGGGCGGATACACGAACGCCCGGTTCGAGACGGTGAAGGGCAGCGCGCTGGATCCGGCGGTGCAAGCGCGAAACCACCATCCGAGTGAAACTTGGGATCCGATGATCGACTACCAGATGATGTCGCGGAACGTGCGCGGGTTCATGAGCCTGTTCCACGCGAACAAGCCGGTGGTGGTGAAGGTGCACGGGTTCTGCGTCGCGGGCGGTACGGACATGGCGCTGTGCGCGGACCTGATCGTGATCGAGGACACGGCGAAGATCGGCTACCCGCCCGCGCGCGTGTGGGGCTGCCCCACGTCGTCCATGTGGGCGTACCGCCTGGGGGTGGCGCGGGCGAAGCGGCTCCTGTTTACCGGCGATTGCCTGAGCGGGACGGAGGCGGTCGAGTGGGGGCTGGCGGTCGAGTGCGCGCCGCGGGACCAGTTGGACGAGCGGTTCGACATCTTGTTGAACCGCATCGCGCGCGTCCCGATCAATCAGCTCATGATGATGAAGCTGCACATGAACCAGACGCTCACGGCGCAGGGGCTGCATGCGGCGCAGATCATGGGCACGGTCTACGACGGGATCACGCGGCACACGAAGGAAGGCTACGCGTTCCAGGCGCTGGCCGCGGAAAAGGGCTTCAAGACCGCCGTCCACGAACGGGACGATCCGTTCGGCGATTTCGGACCATCGACGTTTAAGGGCTGACGTTTCGCGAAGGGGGGATCGCATGCGTGAGTTGCCGCTCGCAGTCGCGGTAGCATTGCTGTGGACATCCACCGCGTGGGCCGGGGGCTTGCCGAGTCCGACCGTCGCCTACTCGGCCGACGTGTCTATCACCGCCGGCGCCATGCATCTCACGGGTAAGGTCTACAGCGCGCCCGGAATGCAGCGGCGCGAGATTTTGTTCGGCAAGAATCGGCCGATCCTGGTGCAGCAGATCATTCGGTACAAGCAAAGCCTCATGTGGCATTTGCTGCCCGTCCAGCGGCAGTACGCGGAAACCAACCCATACGCGGGGAACTGGCTGTGGGACGGGTTCCACGCCTCGGGCTTCACGGCAGAGGAAGCGACCGCGCTGGGGCTCGAGACGATCGACGGGACGGCGACGACGAAGTATCAGATCGTCACGACGCGCGCCGATGGAAGGCGGAACCGGGGGATCATCTGGGTGATGGACAACGGTATCGCGCTCAAGGGCGAAGTCATGGAAAGCGCGGCGACGCTCCGGCCGGTGATGGAATTGCAGAACATCGCAGTCGGCCCGCAAGACCCGGCGCTCTTCGAACTGCCGACCGGGTACACGGTATTCGTGCCGCCTCCCGAAGACTCACCGGAAGCGGTACAGTAATCGCCATGCCGCTTACGTTGGCCAACGGCCTGAACATCAACTATGAGACCCGGGGGAGCGGCCCGCGGCTGCTGTACATCAGCGGGAGTAGCGGGGACCTGCGCGAACATCCGAATGCGTTTGACACGCCGCTTGCGGAGCACTTCACCGTGCTCGCGTACGACCAGCGCGGACTCGGGCAGACGGACACGCCGCCGGGCCCGTACACCATGGCCGACTACGCGGCGGATGCGGACGCGCTGCTCGCCGCGCTCGGCTGGGACCAGTGCCACGTGATCGGCCATTCGTTCGGCGGCATGGTGGCGCAAGAAGTGGCGATCCGGTATCCCCAGCGCGTGGACCGGCTGGTGTTGAGCGCAACGTCGAGTGGCGGGGCCGGGGGCAGTTCCTATCCCGTGGAGACACTGGCCGCCCTGGAACCGGCCGAGCGGCTGAGCACGTTCATCGCCCTGCGCGACACGCGGCAGTCGAAGAGCTGGCAGGAGGCGAATCCGGAGGCGTTTCAAGAGGTGGCGAAGCAGGTCGTGGCCGAGTTCGGTTCGCGCGGGACGGGCGAGCGGGAGGGCTCGAAGCTGCAGCTCGGCGCGCGCAAGGGGCACGACGTGTTCGGCCGCCTGGCGCACATCACCGCGCCGGTCCTGGTGGGGTCCGGCGCGTACGACGGCATCGCCCCGCCCCGGAATATGGAGGCGACGGCGTCGCAGCTTGCCAACGCGACCTTCGCCTCCTTCAACGGCGGCCACTTCTTCCTGAACGAAGATCCCGCCGCCTATCCCCGCGTGATCGAGTTTCTGACGGTATAGGCTCTCGCCCGCCGCCCCGGGCAGGGGTCAATCGCCGGCGACGAAGATGGTCATCGTCCACGCGCCGTCGATCTTCTCGAAGTACACGCGGTAGTCGATGGGGCTGCGCACGTGGGCGGAGCGGATATATCCGGTCTGGCCGCTGAGCGTCTCGACCTGGTTCCAATCGCTTGAGCCGTTTACCCGCCACTGGGTCACGCGCAAGATGTCGTAGCTAAGGTTGGCGACGACCGCCCCGTCAGGTTTCGACTCGGCGCGCAACGGCGCTTGGTCCCGGACCACGGCCACGTATTCAAAAGCGTTGTACGCATCGGGCCAGCGACTGAACACATACGGCGCCACAAACCTGGGTGAGCCGGGGGCCCAGGGTTCTTGGGTCGCCCCCATCGCGAGAATTTCCCCCAGTTCGATCCAGATGGTGGACCCGTCGGTTTCCGTGCCCGGCATCAGCCACCATTCCCGGAATGCTTCGGCCCCATACCTCCCGCCAAAGCTCAGCTTGATGTTCTCCTCGACGATGCTGAGCACGTATTCCGCATCTTTCTCTCGCACCGCCCGGTCCAGCCGCTTCCAGAACGTCGCGAAGCTCTCGTTCTGCGATACTTCGTTGACGGGCAACAGCTTCGGCGGCGGTGGCATGTTCACATCCGCAAGGCCACCGCCGAGGATGAGCGCGAGTACTCCGACGAGGCGCGTCATCGTTACGCCCGGCTCACGGTGTCCGCGGCGGGGTAGGAACCCAGGTGCTTGAGGAACATGCAGTGGCCGGCCACGTCGTCGAGGGCGGCTTTCACCTTGGGATCATCCATATGGCCCTCAATATCCACGAAGAACACGTACTCCCACGCCTTCCGGCGCGACGGGCGGGACTCGATGCGCGTCAGGTTGAGTTCGTCCTTCGCGAAAATGCGCAAAATCTCGCTGAGCGCGCCGACCTTGTGCTGCACGCTGAAGACGATGCTGGTTTTATCGCGGCCACTGATGCCGGGACGCTCGTGTCCAATGACGAAAAACCGCGTGAAGTTCTGTTTAATGTCCTCGATCCGGTCCGCCAACACGGTCAGCCCGAAGTGCTCGGCAGCCAGGGCGCTGGCGATGGCCGCGCCGTGGGGGTCCGCGGCCGCCTGCTGCGCGCCCCCGGCGGTGCTGCTCGTGCCCTCCAGTTTCGCGTTCGGCAGGTGCGCCAGCAGCCAGCCGCGGCATTGCGCGATCCCCTGCGGGTGGCTGTACACGGTCTGCACGTCCTCAAGCGCGCACTTGCCCATGAGCACGTGCGTGATGTTTTGCGCGATCTCCGCGCAGATGAGCAGGTCGCTATCGATGAACTGGTCGACGGTGTGCGTCACGACGCCTTCGGTCGTGTTCTCGATGGGGACGACGCCGAAGTCCGCCTCCTGCCGCTCCACGACCCGAAAGATCTCGCCGAAGTCGCGTTCCGGAAGGTACTCCGTCGTGGACCCGAACTGCGCCAGCGCGGCCTGATGCGTGTAGGTGCTCTCCGGGCCCAGGTAGGCCACGCGCAGGGGCTGCTCCAGCGCCCGCGTAGCTGAGATGATCTCGCGGTAAATATTCCGCAGCGATTCGTGCGGAAACGGTCCCGCGTTCGCGCCGCATACCCGGTCGAGCACTTGCTGCTCCCGGTCGGGCTTGTACACCACGTCGCCTTCGGCGGTTTTGATCTTGCCGATCTCCTGCGCGTGTCTCGCGCGCTCGTTCAGCAGCTCGACGAGCTTCTGGTCCAGCGCGTCGATGGCCTTGCGATGTTCGTCGAGGCTCATGGATGACTCCGCAGCCTACACCCAGCGGCGCACGGAGTTTTTGTAGCGCAGATATTCTTCGCCGAACGTGCGTTCCAGGTACGCCTCTTCCCGCACGATGACGCCGTAGTGCATGACGGCCACGGCGGGGCCCAACAACAACAGAATCCACCAGTTGTCCAGCATCAGCGCGATGCCCACGTGGATCACCACATTCGCCGAGTACACCGGGTTCCGCGAGAAGCGGTACAGGCCACCGGTAATGACCGCTGGGGACGGGGTGTTCGGAAGCGGGTTCTGCCCGGCCCGGTGAAACGTGAGGAAGAAGAGGCCGACAATGACATGCCCTCCCACCACAAGCGCCAGCCCCAAGCCGAAGCGCACACCACTCTCGGGCGCAATATGCCAGGCCCACCCGCGCTGCACCGCGACGCCCACCAATATAAAAGCGAGGTGGATGCCGGGAGGCGGCGCGACCACATTCGGGTGATCCGGCGCGGCTCCCTGTTCTCGATCACCCATGCCCTACTGTACCAAGCGCTCGATGGGGGCGTCCTTCACGCGGAGGATGCGCACGCCGACCTCGCCGCCGAAGACGACTTCGATTTTCTGCCGGGGCCCCTTCCCCTGCGTCTCGACGATGCGGCCCCGGCCCCACATGGCATGGGAAATCACCTCTCCCACGTAATACGGGCGCGGGCCGCCATCGGCCTCGGCCCCATCTTCATATTCGAGCGTATACCCATCGGCGGTGCGCGTGACCGGCGCGGCAGCGCCCCGTGCGCCGAAGGCGCGGGCGACCCCGGCGTGGCCGGCGAGGCTCGCATGCGCGTCGGGCCGCCACTGCGCTTGCTGCACCCCCTCGAACCGCACGACTTCCCGCGGCAGCTCGTCCAGGAAGCGGCTCGGCGCCTGCACCTCCGCCATGCCGTAGATGCGCCGCTGCCACGCGTGGGTCAGGATGAGCCGGTCCATGGCCCGCGTGAGTCCCACGTAACAGAGCCGGCGTTCTTCCTCGATGTCCCGCTCCCCGTACAGCGCATTGTTGTGCGGGAAGAGGCCTTCCTCCATCCCCGCCATGAACACGATCGGGAACTCCAGCCCCTTCGCGCTGTGCAGGGTCATGAGCGTCACCGCGCCGCTCGAATCGTCCAACTGATCCACGTCCGACACCAGCGCCACGCCCTGCAGGAACGCGTCCAGCGTCACCTCGTCCGCGCGTTCCACGAACTCGGCGGCCGCCGACACCAGCTCCTCCAGGTTCTGCAACCGGTCCAGGGCCTCGCCCGTGTTCTGGCGCTCCAGCCCTTCCACGTACCCGGTAGCGGTCAGGACGTGCTCCACCAGCGCGGGCACCTCCAGGTCGCGCGCGGCCGCGGCCAGGCCGTCGTACAGGTCCACAAACGCCCGCAGCCGCTTGAGCGCGCCGGCGCCGACGCCCGGCACCTCGGCCGCCCGGCGCAACGCCTCCAAGAAGGACAGGCCCTGGGCCAGCGCCCAGCCTTGGACGCGACCGACCGTGGTCTTCCCGATGCCGCGGGTGGGCACGTTCACGATGCGCAAGGCGGACAGGTCATCCACGGGGTTCGAGATCAGGCGGAGGTAGGCGATGATATCCTTCACCTCGCGGCGGTCGTAGAACCGCGTGCCCCCGATGAGCACGTACGGGAGGTCCGCCCGGCGTAGCGCATCCTCCAACACCCGGCTCTGGGCGTTGGTGCGGTAGAAGATCGCGAACGCCTTCAGGGGCTCGTCGTCCGCGAGGCGGAGTTCCTGCAGACGGTCGATGATGCACTCCGCTTCCTCCTGCTCGTCCGCCAGCGCGATCACCGTGAGGAGTTCGCCGGGGGGCTTCCCGGTCCACAGCGTTTTGGGCTTGCGCGTCTGATTGTTCGCCACCACGCAGTTGGCGGCTGTCAGGATGTTCTGCGTGCTGCGGTAATTCTCCTCCAGCGTGATGACCTTCGTATGGGGATAGTCCGATTCAAAGTCGAGGATGTTGCGCAAGTCCGCGCCGCGCCACGCGTAGATGCTCTGATCGTCATCGCCGACCACGCAGAGGTTCGGCCGCGCGCGGGTCAGCAGGCGCACGATCTGGTACTGCGCGTGATTCGTGTCCTGATACTCGTCCACCATCACGTAGGCGAACCGCTCCTGATACTTGGCGAGCAGCGCGGGCGAATCGCGAAAGCCATCGGCCACGCGGCGCAGCAGATCGTCGAAATCCAGCGCGTTGTTCGCCTCGAGCGCCGCCTGGTAGTGCGCGTAGACATCGACGACGAACCCTTCGAAATAGCCCGTGGCCGTTTCCGCGTACACCTGGGGCCCCTCCAGCCGGTTTTTCGCACGGCTGATCTCGTTCAGCGCGGCATTGGGGTGGACCTGTTTGTCGCTGATGCCCAGCGCCTTGAGGGCCTGCTTGACCAGGCGAAGCTGATCGGCGGTGTCGTAGATACTGAAGTTGGCACTGACCCCAAAGGCGTCCGCGTCCCGACGCAGGAACCGGGAGCAGGTGGCGTGAAAGGTCCCCACCCACGCGCGGGCCGCTTCCGCCCCCCCGATCAGGGCGGCCACGCGGGACCGCATCTCGCCCGCGGCCTTGTTGGTGAAGGTCACCGCCAGGATCTTGGAGGGCCAAACCCCATGCGCATCAACGAGATAGGCCAGCCGATGGGTAATGACGCGGGTCTTGCCGCTGCCCGCGCCCGCTAACACGAGGACCGGCCCGTCCACGGTCATCACCGCTTCGCGCTGCGGGGGATTCAGGTTGGCTAACAGATCGGCGGGCATCGGCGACGGACCTCGCAGGGTAACACGGCACAGGCCGCCCGAGGGGTCCCCGGCGACCGCGGCGGCGGATTCGGCGGTCGAGCATATGCTCATAATTCCAATGCTTTCAATGACTAACAACGTTTGACACCCTTCGAATATCAGCGCTATACTTCGCAGGGCAGGGTGTGCTGCGGGGTGGGGAAAGGCATCCGGCCTGTTGGTGAGGGCGAGGTACACCACGGGCGAGACCCGCAGGGTCGTTGGAGGTCTCATGCACGCACAAAGTGTTCAGCGTAAAGGCTTTACGCTCGTTGAGCTGCTCACGGTGATCGCGATTATCGGCATCCTGGCCGGATTCCTGTTGCCCGCCCTGGGGCGGGCGCGGTTCGATGCCCGGATGGCCAAGGCCCGGTCCGAGGTCCGCGCGCTGGCGGATGCCTGCGACGCGTACTTCGCCCGGAACGGGACCTATCCGCCCATGGGCAATGACTGGGTCCGCATCGGCCCGAACGGGGCCGAGGCGATGGGCCCCAACGGCACCGCCAGCGCTGATGGGCGCTTCATCTTCTTCCCCAGTGAAGACGTGGGCTCCGACGGGGTCGGGCCCTACTTCTTCGACGGGACCGAGTGGGTGCCCCACTTCACGGTCAACGGCGCCCCGTCCAACTACACCGGCCCGGACGCCAACGGCACGGAAGGGAACTATCGCCTGGACGCCGGCGAGGACATCGGCCTGGACCTGAACGCCGGGGCGGTCGATGCCAACGGGACCCAGGGCAACCGGCGGCTGGACGGCACGTTCTATGCCCGGGTGGGCGCCCTCGCGGCCGACGCGCAGCGGTTCGGCATGGTGGATGAGTGGGCGAGGGACAATACCCAGCTCTACCATTACTACGCGGGCTTAAAGAACGGGCCTCCCTCGATCACTGCGGCCACGCCCATTCTGGCCTACCAGCAGCTCCAGCGCGGCCAGCCCATGTACAACGCCTGCGTGGTGTACAGCATCGCCATTGACGCGTCCGACCACGGCCTGCACAACTACTACACGACGACCATGGACTACAGCGACGACTTGGGGCCCGACAACTACCGCGGCGATCCCTTCGACAACGGCAGCGCGACGCCCAGCGCCGTTTCCAATAACAACGGGGTCCGGTTCGAACTCTCCCTGAATGAAAGCAACGGCGCGATCGACGCCGGCGAGAACGACTACGGGCCTGGGGGACCGACCGTGGGCGACGGGCGCCGGGTATTTGATTACGACGACCGGATGCTGCGGATCTCGACGAAAGAGCCCATCTACGGCATGCCCGGGCCCATGCCGAATGGGGATGGGGTCATCATGGTCATCCGCGGCGGCTAGGCGGTCCGGGCACGAGGCGGACTGCGGCGCTGGGGCTACGGGCGCGGCCCCCGCCGGGGCGCCGGCCCGGGGACCGCTCCGCCATGCGGACCGCGCGGGGCACATTTGATACGCTGGGCCCCGTCTGAGGCCGCCCGGCGCCCGGCGGTCTCGTTGCCCGGCCTGCCGAGGAGTACGCGATGAACCCCCGATTCGGTCTGCTGCACCTGTTCGAGTCGCCCCGCGGACGCACGGAACAGCAGTACTACCACGAGAACCTCGAGCTGATCGAGTTTGCGGACCAGGTGGGCCTGGACGAGGTCTGGCTGGCGGAGCACCACTTCTCCGACTACGGCGTGATGCCGTCCACGCAGGTGTTCGGCTCCTTCATCGCCGCGCGCACGAAACGTATCCGTATCGGAACGGGCGTGGTCGTGCTCCCGTTCCACAACCCCATTCGCGTGGCTGAAGAGTTTGCGTTTCTGGATGTCCTCTCCGAGGGCCGGCTCGACTTCGGGGTCGGCCGCGGCTATCAGCCCGGCGAATTCGCGGGCTACGGGATCCCCTTCGCGGAGAGCCGCGAGTTGTTCGACGAGTCGCTCGAGATCATCCGCGCCGCGTGGACGCAGGACAGCGTGACCTTCAAGGGCAAGCACTTCCAGTTCGAGAACGTGCGCCCGCGCCCGCGCCCGTTGCAGACGCCCCACCCCCCCCGGTTCGGCGCCGCCGTCAATCCCGACACGATCCAGTATCCGGCGATGTAGAAGATGAAACGGATCTTCAC
>CBDUXP010000030.1:0-45701 GCA_965371225.1 uncultured bacterium
GTGAATCGTCCGCGCGCACGCCGCCCGCTTGCGTTCCGCGGGCCTGCGTGGTTGAATAGCGCGATTACGCCCGAAGGGAGGGTGGGAATCCGCCATGGCCACAGTGATATACACCAAGCCCGGCTGCCCGTACTGCGCGGCCGCGATGGAAGATTACGCGGGCCGCGGTGTGGCCTTTGACGAACGGGACGTGAAGGCGAGCGCGGAGATCGAAGCCGAAGCCCTGAAGTGGTCGGACGGGCAGCGCCACGTGCCCATCATCGTTGAGGACGGCACGGTCACCATCGGGTTCAACGGTCACTGAGGATTCTGAGTCGCCTGGCCGTGCGCCGGGCTTCCTTCGCCCCGCGGCCGCGGTCGGCGCCGCGGGTTTTTTACTTCCTTTGCACGCCCATGTAAGTACTGATGGCCCAGACTGAAGAACTGCGCATAGACGCCGCGGGGGGAGACCGGCAGGCGGAGTTCGACGCGTTCGTGGCCACCCACCTGCGCCGCAACTACATCGTCAACCTGCTGTACGGGCTGTTCGGCACGACGGGGTTCCGGCTCATCATGGCCCCCACGTTCGTGCCGCAGTACATCAAGGCGCTCAGCGGGTCGAACACGGTGGTCGGGCTGCTCCAACTGGTAGGCGCCATCACGCGCACCACCTCGCCCGTGTTCGCGGTGTCCTTCGCCGAGGCGCGGTACCTGCGCCTGCGCGTGGTGGGCATGGGTCTGGCCATGCGGAGCCAGATCCTGCTCATGGCGTTGGCGGGCCTCTTCCTGCCGACCCACATCAACATTATCGCGTTCTTCGCGTGTTATGCGCTGTTCAACCTGTTCCTCGGCTACCAGAACGTGCTCTACAACACCACCATGTCCAAAGTGATCCCCACGCGGATTCGGGGCACGTTTATCGGGATGCGGAATTTCCTGGGGGGATTGACTGCGTTCTTCGTGGCGCGGCTGGCGGGGCGGCTCAGCGAGGGGCTCGAGTTTCCCCTGTCCTATTCGTACACGTACGTGACGGCGTTCGTGCTGACCGTCATCGGCATTGGGTTCTTCTCGCTGACGCGGGAGCCGGCCGCCCCGATCGACCACCCGCCGGCCCCGTCGGCCCGCGAGCGCTTGCGTCTCATGTGGGCCATGACGCACGCCGACCCCAGCTACCGCAACTACATCGTGGCGCGCCTGCTCAGTACGGCGGCCTTTGTGGCGCAGCCGTTTTACATTATCTATGCCTCGGAATCCCTCGGGCTGGACTTCGCCGATATCGCGGTGGTCACGAGCACCCTCTTCATCGCGCAGACGGCCGCCTCCATCGTGTGGGGGCAGGTGGCCGACCGGATGGGATTTCGCTTCGTGTTCCTGTTCGCCATTGTGCTCTGGCTCATCGCCACCGTGCTGTTGCTGGCGATGCCGCCCACCCTGGGGTTGATGCATGTGGTGTTCGCACTCGTCGGGCCGGCCACCGGTGGCTACATGATGGCGACGAACAATCTCGTGCTGGAATTCGGCACCATGGAGGACCGGCCCCAGCGCATCGCGGTGGCCTCCATGACCAGCGAGGCGGTGCGCGGGGTGGCGCCGTTTATGGGCGGGCTCCTGGCCGACGCGGTGGGCTACAAGCCGGTCTTTGCGATCAGTCTCGGGTGCCTGCTCCTCGCCGCCGTCGTCATGCACACGATGGTGGAGGAGCCGCGGTTCGCCAACCGTTAGTGGCGCGCGAGAAAGTCCGCGGCGACGCGGCCGACTTCGGCGGGCGCATCCTCCTGGAGGAAGTGGCCCGCCTCGTCCAGGATATGCATCTCGGACTCCGCGATGCGCTTGTGGAACCGGTGCCCGCCGCCGACGGGGGCGAACACGTCCTGCCCGCCCCAGATGATGCACGTGGGGGGCGCGACCTCGCCCAGCCTCCACTCCCGGCCCTCGAGCTTCGCGAAATCGCCTGACCGGTACAGGGCGAGCTTGGCCGCGGCCCGGTCCGGAGTGGCGTGGCCCTTCCAGTATTCGGCGATGGCGTCGTCGGGCAGCGTCGGGCAGATGCCCCGCAGCATGCCGCCCATCCCCTCCTGCGTGATGGAGTCGACGAGCGCTTCCCCCTCGCCGGCAATGCGGTAGGTCTTCGCGAACGCATGCCACCGCCCGTCGCTGAAGAAGCCCGTGTCGGTGATCACCAGGCTGCGTACCTTCTCCGGATGCTCCGTCACCCACCAGAGTCCGATGAGCCCACCCCAGTCGTGAACGACCAGGTCGACCGGGGATATTTGCAGGGCGCCGACGAAGTCATCCACGAATTGCACGTGTTCCTCCCACGTGCCCGCGCGGCCGCCCAGCTCGGAGTCGCCGAACCCCGGCAGGTCCGGCGCGAGAACGCGGCCGACGGCGGCCAGGTGCGGGGCCACGTTGCGCCACAGGTAGGAGGACGTGGGATACCCGTGCAGGCAGAGGATCGTGCGGTCCTCGGCGTCAGCGGGGCCGGGCCACTCGCGATAGGCCGCTGCCGCGCCGGCGACGGTGACGGTCTGTACGTCAGGATTCACGCCGCGTGGTCCTCCGAAATCGGATGTAGTATATGAGACGCTCGCCCGGTTGGGACCGCGCGTCGCCGCGCGAGCCGGAAGGCAGGTGTGCCGTGTCTCAGCCGACTGCTCTCTCGCTCATCGACGTCGGGCGCACCGCCCTGCTGGCGTGGCAGGCCGCGAAGCCCGATAACTTTTTCGCGTGCGATCCGGACCAGCAGCATCGCCTGCGCATGTACTTGGGCGATGAGGTGTATGCCCAGTGGGAACCGCGGTACCACGCGTTTGGCGAAGCGTGTGCGGGCGAGATCAACGCGGCGGTCATCGAGAACAACCGCGACGAACACCTGCCGCAATTGCGGCGGTACGACCCTCTGGGGGTGCGCACGGAAACTGTCGTGCACCATCCCCTCTACCCGCGCATCGGCGATCTCACGTGGGGCACGGGCATCATGGCCGGGTACGCCACGCCCGGCCAGGAACTGGCGCAGATGGGGCTGTTCTATCTCTCCTGCCAGAACGGGGAGGCGGGCCATAACTGTCCGCTCGCGTGCACGGCCGGACTGATCAAGGCCATCCAGCACGTGGGCAGCGCGGAGTTGCAGCGGCGGTGGTTGCCCGGTCTGTTCCGCACGGAGCCGGGTGGCTACCTGCGCGGCGCGCAATTTCTGACCGAGGTGCAGGGGGGCAGCGACGTGGGGGCGAACGCGACCACGGCGGAGGACGCGGGCGATGGCACCTGGCGGCTGAACGGCGAGAAATGGTTTTGTTCTGTTGCGGATGCGGACCTGTACCTGGTGACTGCGCGCGCCGACCAGTCGCGGCCGGGCACGCCCGGTCTGGCCATGTTCCTGGTACCGCGCGTGCTTGAGGACGGGCGCATCAATGGAATGTACCTGCGCCGGCTCAAGTCCAAGCTGGGCACGCGGTCCATGGCCTCGGCCGAGATGGATTTGCGGGAGGCGGTCGCGTATCCCATCGGCCCCATCGCGGGCAGCTTCAAGAACGCGCTCAAGTTTGTCATCACGACCTCGCGCCTGTATAACGCGACGACCAACGTGGGCATGATGCGCCGCGCCTTGATCGAAGCGACCACGTACGCCCGGTACCGCACCGCGTTCGACCACGTGATCCTCCAGTACCCGCTGGTGCAGGATTCCCTGGCGCGGATCAAGACGGCGACGCAGGCCAACGCGGCATCCACATTCTACCTGCTCCATCTCGGCGACCGCATCGTCCGTGGCGAAGCCACCGACGTCGAACGGGCGACGTTCCGGATCGGCGTCGGCGTGAACAAGTACCGCGCCTCGTACGAGGGTACCGGTATCATCCGCGAGGCGATGGAGGTTCTGGCCGGGAACGGGGCGATCGAGGACTTCTCCGTACTGCCGCGACTGCTGCGCGATTCGCTCGTCTGCGAAATGTGGGAAGGCACGCACAATGTCTTGGCGCAACAGGTGCTGCGCGACATGCAGAAGCAGGCGTTCCACACCGGCTTCTTCGCGTGCCTGCGCTCGCTCCTGGACACGGTGGCGGACGGGACCCTGCAGGCCGCGACGGAGGCGGCGGGGCACCTGCTGGACGACACGGCGGCGCGGGCCGAGCGGGTGTTGGCTGGAGACACCGCCTACGCCGCGCGGCACATCCGGGCGACGCTGGACGCCATGGCGGACGTGCTGCAGCTCACGTGCCTGCTGCGCGAGGCGCAGTGGCAGCGGTCACAGGGCATTGCCACCGACAAGGCGGACGTGATCGACCAGTTCGTGCACCTGCGCCTGCGGCCGACCGCGCCTATGGACGACGACACGCTGGCCGGGCGGGTGGAGCGGCTGGTGCAAACCTACTAGCACCCGGGCTTGCGCCGCCGCCTGGCGGCGGTGTTCAATACCGGTCCCATCCCTGCCCGGAGGAAGCCGCATGTTAGTCCAGCAGAACGATTTGCCGCGGATCATTCATGGCGCCGTCTTCCCCCGGCATCCCCGCCACGGCCCTGCGATCGCGTTTACGACGGAAGGCGCATGGCCGTACGAAGAGGGGACCCTGCCAAAGAATTCCATGGCCTATGAGCCCGTAACCGAGGTGGCCCCGGCCATGGGCAAGCTGCTGGCTACGATCACACCGGAACAGGCAGCGGAGCGGGACGTGGAGGCCGCGCAGTGCGCCGCGCTTTAAGCGTTGGGCTGGCCCTCGCCCTTGCGCCCGTCCGCGGAGGTCGTGGCGGTTGGTCACCAGCGGGCCCCTCTTTCCATATTCTCAGCCGCCATGTGGCTCATGGATGGAGCGGCAGCGGCCTGCTACCGGGTGCCGACCGGATCCGAAGTAGCATGGCAACCCCGTTGTGACGGAGGCAACTGGTGGCGGTGTGCCAGAGGCGCCGAATCGCCAGAGCGAGGTGGCGGGTGAGGACACGCGCACGGTTGGGCGCGTTGCGCTCGCCCTTGCAGTTGTCGGCCTCGGGGTACTGCTCACCGTGGGGATGGATGGGGACGACTACTTTGTGCTCACGCAATGCCGGCGCCTGCCTCCGGGGGAGTTTCTGGGCCTTTTCTGGCCCGTGCAGAACATTTCCTACCGTTTCTTAGTCTTCGCTCTACCGTGGGGGCTGAGTTGGGTCTGCGACCAACCGGATCGTGCGCTCATTGTCCTGGGTTCCATCCTGTTCGTACCGAAATTCTGGATGTTGTACGTCTGCACGCGCTGGGTGCTGGGCAGCGCACGGCAGGCCCTGCTCTTGGCGTTGCTGGCGAGTCTCGCGTTCTTTCCGTTTCCCTGGGTGTACCGCACCGGACACGCGCGGCTCTGGCTGCTGCTGAGCCTGTGGTGCTGGATGCGCTGGTGGGACACGGGTCAGCGGAAGCACCTGCTGGCCTTCATGCTTGCGGATACGGTGGGGCTATTCACCTACGAGTTACAACTCATGGTGCCGGTGTTGTGCTATTGCGCTGCGGTCATCCGGAACGGCGCGCCCGCGTTCCGGCAGCTCTGCGGCCCACGGTTCCGCGCCAGCGTGGTGTTCGCACTTCCCACGCTGCTGTACGCCAGCGTGCGATTTGGCGTGCTGGGGCAGTACCACTACTACGCCAGCGTTCCCGATGAATTGACCGGTGCCACCGCGGGCCCACTCTGGGGAGTGACCAGCGCCGTCCTGCGGACCCTGACTGACGCTTGGGGGGCGGCGCTGGCATTCGGGTTCCCTCCACCGGGATCCTGGCTCGTGCCGACGGTGATCCTGGGCGCCATAACCCTGGCCGTGGTCCGGCACTGGTCGGCGGTGCGTAGCCGTCTCGTGCAGGGATGTGCGGCGGCGGCGTTTGCGACTGCCTTGCTGCTTCCACTGACCGGCGTGTTCAAGCTGACCGGGGGGCTGTATTTTGCTACCTGGGGGCTCGGGCTCGTGCTCCTCACCCTCTTGCAGCCGGTACGAGGGGTCAGGGTGGAGGCTGCGATGCTCGCCTTGGTGCTCTTCGAAGCCGGGAACGCGGTCGGGCGCGTCCGGGCGGTCGGGCAACGCGCGGCCGCCCAACGAGAGTTCGCGCGCGAACTGCAGCGTGCGGTGCCGACCGACAAGGGGCCGGCTTATGTCCTCGTGCGGGATATGCCCGCGTTTGCACCGGGAGGGTGGCCGATGGGCACGACGGCCGACTCGCTTGGACGCGGGCTGTTGCCGTGGCCACAGGCCGGTGACGTGCGTGTCGCGAGTTGGGGGGGGGAGGTGCCGAACGTGCCCCATTGGATTTTCCAGTGGCTGGAGCCGCCACAGCGCTCGGCGTGGCCGCTGGCGCTGTTCGTGTGGGAGAAGGGGCGCTTGTTGCCTGACCCCATGGCGGCACACGTGCTTCCCTTAGCGTCGCGTCCGCGCGAGTGGGCGGCGGAACAGGACGCCGGGTTTCGCGCGTGGCAGGGGAACATCTCCTTGCGCCGCCTCCCGAACGAACGCGGCGTCTGGCGAGCGACGGACGCGACCGTTACGCTGAGTGGCCCCCTCATGCCAGCCAGCAAAGAGCGGTTTCGGTCCGTGTTTCTCCGGATCCAACTGACGGCACGAAGACCGGGGACCGCAGTGGTCCGCGTATTCGGGGAAACGGTTGCGATCGCTGACACCACCCTGTGGCCCTCGTTGACCTGTTGGGTCCCGCTGGACGGGGCTTGGCATGACGTCTGGCTACCGTTGAACAGCAATCCCCAGTTTGGCATGTTTCGGCCCGTGCGCCGGCTGCATGTGCGTGTGGAAGGGCAGCGGGACATGGTGCTTGCCTTCGAACGCATAGCACTCGTTCCGTAGCGAATTCTGCTGACGCGCCACGCACCACCACAGCTCTGCCCCGACTGGCCGGGGAACCGCTCAGGCGTTTGGGCCGCTGGTCTGCGTCAGCACGAACCGGCAGCCCAGGTCCACCTCGGCCGAGAAGCTGTCGCTCACCACGCCCTCGTGCACCTCGATGGTGAGGCGGACCGGCGTCGTGAACAGGTCCGCGAGCCACGTAGGCATGTATCCCTTCACGCCGCCCACTTCGCCGATCTGCACCCGATCCGTACCGAGCACGTAGCGATCGTACAGGTACGGCGACGTCGCTTCACAGCATCCGCCGTCGAAGACGAGGGTCAGGTCGTCGCCCCGCTCCGCCCGCACCCGGTCGATGACGGCCAGGGCGGCCTCCGTCGCGTCCAGGGTCAGGCAGTCGGCGGCCACCGCGCGGACGTTAGTTCACCGTCATGTTGAACCACATCTTCATCTCGCGTTGCGCCTTCGAGACGTGGACGTGCTTCACTTCGGTGTACTCCTTCAGGCCCAGGGGGCTGTGCTCCCGGCCGATGCCGGATTGCTTGTACCCGCCGAACGGGTAGTTGACGTCGATCAGGTGGTAATCATTGATCCACACGGTCCCCGTCTGCATCTTCGCGGCCACGCGTTGCGCCTCGTCCAGATCCTCAGACCACACGCCGCCGCCGAGGCCGTACACCGAATCGTTGGCCATGCGGATGGCGTCATCCACGTCTGCGTACTTGATGACGCTGAGCACGGGCCCGAAGATCTCTTCCTGGGCGATCCGGCTCTTGTTGTCCACGTCCACAAAGATCGTGGGTTCGTACCAGTAGCCCTTTTCGAATTCCGCGCCCTCCGGCCGCTTGCCGCCACAGGCGATCTTCGCGCCCTCGTCCAGGCCGATATTCACGTAATTCTCGACCGTCTGGAGCTGCGCTTCGCTCACGATGGGCCCCATGGTGTTCATCATGTTCATCTGGTCGCCGATGGTGATGGTCTTCGCCCGCTCGACCATCTTGTCGACGAACTCGTCGTGCACCTTTTCGCTCAGGAACAGGCGCGTGCCGGACTCGCAGACCTGGCCCTGGTGGAAGAACGTGGCGAACAGCGAGCCGTCTACGGCGCAATCGATGTTCGCGTCGTCCAGCACGATGTTCGCGCTCTTGCCGCCCAGCTCCAGCGTGCATTTCTTGATGTTCCCCGACGCCAACTGCATGATGCGGCGGCCCACCTCCGTCGAGCCGGTGAACGAAACCTTGTCCACCAGCGGACTGCCGGCCATTTCCTCACCCACGGTCGACCCGCCGCCGGTCACGAAGTTCACCACCCCGCTGGGGATGGCGGACTCGTCGATGCACTGCATGAGCCGCCGCGCGCTCAGGGGGGTGTAGCTCGCCGGCTTGAGCACCACCGTGTTGCCCATGGCGATGGCGGGACCGATCTTCCAGATCGCCATCAACAGCGGAAAATTCCAGGGGATGATCCCCGCGCACACGCCGATGGGCTCGCGCAGGATGTAGTTCGCTTGCGCGCCGGTCATCTCGTTCGTGGGCATCTCTTCCTTCAGGTCGATGCCCGCGCCCGTCGCGCCGTAGTACTGGATCTGCATGGCCGCCTGGTTGGCGTCCATCATCTGCGTGCGCCGCAGGGTCGCGCCGGAGTCCTTGGACTCCAGAGTCGCCAGGTCTTCCCCGGCTTCCATGATCTTCGCCGCCAGGTCCTGCATCGCCTCGTTCCGCTCCTGGGGCGCCATGCGGGGCCACGGACCCTCGTCGAACGCCTTGCGCGCCGCCAGGATCGCGGCTTTGGCGTCGTCGCGGCTGCCGTTCGCTACCTCGGCAAGGGCTTCTTCCGTGCCGGGGTTGTACGTGGTGAAGTAGCTCTTCGACTGTGGCTCGCGCCACTCCCCATCAATGAACACACCGTACTGATCCATCAGGCACCACTCCTTTGTTTCACCGTCGGCAGCGCCCGCGTCCGCGACACCGGGCCGCGCGCGGAACGGGCATGTGGCTTGCCGGAATCCCCAGGTCCACCTTACGTAAATCGCATCCTATCGCGCCCCCGAAGGGGTGTCAACGCGCCCCTGGCTCGGCGTCGCCCTGGCTGCTGGTGGTTGAAATGGCTCAGGCCAACCTCGCCAAACTTTCACATTCATAGAGTTGTTCCGCAGCGTTCGAGAGCCTGCATCCCAGGTGCGGCTCGCCGAAGCCGACGGTTTATCAGGTGCGGTCGGGATGCCCGTCGGTCGCCGGGGCCAGGTAGCCCAGGACCGTTTGCTGGCAGATGGCGGTGGCTTCCATAAGATCGAACGCCTGATCGTTCAGCGTCCATTGGGTCAGCAGCCCCTGCATCTGGCCGAGCAGGGCCGACGCCACCAAGTTGGTGTCCACGTCCTTGCGGAAATCCCCGGTCGCGATGCCGTCTTGGAGGATCTTCGCGATGAGGTGCCGGTAGCGCGCCGCCTGGCTGGCGCTGGCATGGCGCAGCGCCGGATGCTTGGTGGCGTGCGCCCAGAAGTCCAGCACCACCGTGTGGAATTTCTTGTTCTCGACGCACTTCTCGAACACCGCCGCGATCATGGCCTGCAAGCGCTCCAGCGGGCTCTCCGCCTCGGCCAGCCGGGCGGTGGTGAACTCGTCCAGCTCGTGGATGAGCTGCTCGAGGACGCTGATGAACAGCTCTTCCTTGTTCTTGAAGTAGTAATGGATGACGCCCTTGGACACGCCAGCAGAATCAGCAATATCCTGCATGGTGATCGAGCTATACCCCTTCAGCGCGATGGAGAAAAATGTGGCGTCGATGATCTGGGCTCGACGCTGTGGGGCGACACCGATTTTGGGCATGGTCTGCGGCGGGGGTTTTTTCTGGCCGGTTGGCTAAAAAAGAGTCTAGAAAGGCGCTTCCGATACTGTCAACCCGTAGCCCGGGACTCCGCCCGGGCGCCCGCCGCGCTCAGACCACCGCCGGTGTGTTGCCCGGTCGCGCGAGCCGCCGGCGCTCGGCCTCGAACCCGGGCCGGCCCAGTTGGGCGTAGGCGTACCGCTTGCCCAGCTCCACCCCCGGCTGGTCGAACGGATTCACGCCGTAAAGATACCCGGCAAGCGCGGTGCTGATCTCATAGAACATGATGAGCTGGCCCAGGGTGTACGCACTGATCTCCGGCACGCGCAGCGTCAGCACCGGCCGCTGGTTCTCCACCAGCGCGCGCAGCGTGCCTTGGTATTCGGCGGCGAACAACTCCCCCTGCGTGTGGCCGCTGAGGTAGGCGAGCCCTTCATACCGGGCGAAGCCGCGCGGGATGCGCAGGTCGCGCGCCGGCCGGTCCACCGCGAGCAGTGTGATGACCTTGTCGTTGGGCCCCTCCGTGTACAGCTGCAACTGCGAGTGTTGATCCGTGACGCCGAGGGCCCCGATAGGCGTGGGCCCCACGTGGACGATTTTTTCGCCCGCCGCGTCGTGCTTCTTGCCCAGGCTTTCGCCCCACAATTGCGCAAACCAATCCGCGACCAGGCGCAGGCGGTGGCTGTACGGCATCAGGACGCACAGCCGCTTCCCCTTGTCCACGTCAAACCGGTAGTGCAGCAGCGCATGCACGGCGGCCGGATTCTTGGCCACGATCTTCGTGCGGCACCGCTGCTCCATCGCCGCGGCCCCCGCCAGCAGGTGCGCGATGTTGATGCCGCAGAACGCGGCGCTGACCAGCCCGACCGGGGTGAGGACGCTGTAGCGCCCGCCCACCCCGTCCGGCACGTCGAACGCCGTGTACCCCTCCGCCTCCACCAACGCGCGCAGGTTGCCCCGGGTGGCGTCGGTCGTGGCGATGATGTGGCGGTCCAGGCGGTCGTGGCCGACGGCGCGCAGCAGGCGCTGGCGCACCACCATGAAATTCGACATGGTCTCCGCCGTATCGCCGCTCTTGGTGATGACGTTCACCAGCGTCTTCTTCAGATTCAGCACGTCCAACAGCGCGGCGAGCCGCTCCGGATCCACGTTGTCCAGCACGTGCAACCGCGGCCGGCCCCGGCGTTTCGCCTTGGACAGCAGGTTCCATTCCGGATGGTTCAAGGCCGCCTGCAGCATGCGGTTGCCCAGCGCGGAGCCGCCGATGCCGATGACCAGGAGATCGTCGAACCGGCGCGCGGCCCGCACCGTGCGCGTGATCTGCCGAACCACGTCGTCCTGCACGTAAGGCAGCGTGTGGAACGGCATGGCCCCGGCCTTGCGGTCGGTGGCAAAGTGCGCCAGGGCCGGGGCCGCCGCGCGCACGGCCTGCTGCCACGCGTGCGCCGTCAACCCGTGCCGGGCGCCGATGGCGTCCGCCAGGGTGTGGGTGTACTCCAGTGAGATGCGGGGACGGTGGCGACCGCGGGGCGCGGTGGAAGCGGTCATGGGTGTGCTCTCCTGTGCGTGCGTCGTGTCGCTGCGACGGGCAGTATACTGCGCCGTTCCCGTTGACTTGTCTCGGACCCGGTGCTAGCGTAGCATCGCTGCTTCCGGGGGGGTCTTGTGCCATGTCTGTTCGCGCGTTGCTGCTGCTGCTGTTGGCCGCATTGGGCTACGTGCTGTCCCCGCTGGATCTCATTCCGGACATTCCCGGCATCGGATGGATCGACGACGCGCTCGTGCTGTTAACTGTCGGGTACGTGGTCACGGTGTACCTGCCGCGCCACGGCGGCCTCCGGTGGGGCACCCCGCCGCCGGCCCCCGGCGCCTCCGCGGCGCCGGAGGCGGGGACCGAAGCGCCCGGGTTTGACGCGCGATTCGGGTCCGCAGACCCGCGCGTCGTGCTCGGCGTCGACCCCAGGGCCGGTGCCGAGGAACTCAAGCAGGCCTACCGGACCCTGCTATCGCAATACCACCCCGACAAGGTGTCGCACCTCAGCCCCGAATTCCAGGCGCTGGCGCACGAGCGGGTAGTGGCCATTCAGGACGCGTACGCGCGCGTGGCGGAGGACTGACATGCCGTACTGTCCCAGTTGCGGTCAAGAATTCGTCCCGGGGGTGGACCGCTGCACCGATTGCGACGTGCCCCTCCAGGCGACGCCCCCAACCGACGCGCAACGCACGACGCACCCCGACGAGCACGTGCTGGACGTGTTCGCTACGCAGGATCCCTCCGAGGCCCAGGTGGTGGCCGGCCTGCTGGAGGCGAATGACATCACGTGCAGCCAGCACTCGGGCGTGCCGCAGAACGTGTTGCCCCTCCACGTGGATTCGCTCGAGGAGATCCGCATCTTCGTGGCGGCACACGACGCCGAAACCGCGCGGGGGCTGATCGCGTCGCGCGAGGGGGAGCCGGGTGACGGGTAAGCCGGTTGCCTTGCTGCGCGTGGTGGAAGGCACCCGGCGCGGCGATTCGATTCCGCTGACCTGCCGCGTCGGCGAAGTCTGGTCCATTGGCCGCTCCCTGGAAAACACCGTCTGTCTGACCGACGCGGAAGTGTCCCGGCGGCATGCGACGGTGACCTTCGACGGGGGCGGCTTCACGCTGGCCGATAACCGCAGCACGAACGGCACCTTTGTGAACGGGGCGTTCACCCCGAAGGTCGTGTTGCGGAACGGGGACGAAATTCGGTTCGGCGAAGCGGTCCTGCGGTTCGAACAGATGACCACCACCACGGGCCCGCCGGCGGTCAACATGGACACGGTGCAGCTGATCGCCGACGATTCGGACATGACGGCGACCCCGAGCGTCAATATGACGCTGGCGATCGGCGACACCCAGTTGCGCGCCAGCGAACCCGATACGCAGAACCTCGCGGAACTGCAAACCGCCCACGAACGGCTCGCTATCCTGCACGAAGTCAATCAGGCGGTGGCAACGGCGGTGGACCAGGATGGCATGCTCGACCAGATCATGATGCAGCTGGCGGGCCTCAAAGACTTCGACCGTGGCTTCATTCTGCTGTACGACGAGGCCGGCGAGTTGCAAGTGCGCGCCCAGTATGAGCGGCCGGGCCTGTCGAAGGACATCGGCACTGCCCTGATCAGCCGCACCGTGTTGGACCAGGTGGTGGATGACGGCGTTGCCGTCCTCTGTTCCGACTTGCAGAACGATCCGCGATTCGAGCGGGCCGAGAGCATACGCCTCGGCAGCGTGCGCAGCGTCATCTGCGCGCCCTTGGTCGCGCATGGAGAAGTGCTGGGCGTGTTGCATCTGGACAGCGAATCCCTGCACAACGCCTTTTCAGAGCACGACCTGCGGCTGTTCACGACCATCGCGAACGACATTAGCATCGCGCTCGCGAACCAACGCATGCGCGACCGGCTGATCGAACGGCAGCGGATCGAGCACGAATTGGAAATCGCCAGCCAGATCCAGCAGAACTTCTTGCCGACGCACGTCCCGGTGAACCCGAAGATCCACCTGTGCGGGCGCAACGTCCCAGCGCTGGAGGTGGGCGGCGACTACTACGATTATTTCAACCTCGGCGACGACCTGTTCGCCGTGGTGATCGGCGACGTGTCCGGCAAGGGGGTGCCCGCGGCCATGTTGATGGTGAAGGCGATGACGGAGTTTCGTGGCCGCGCCGTGGATTGCCGTACCAGCACCGCGGCCGCCGTCGCGGAGCTGAACGCCGTCCTCGCGCCCGCGACTATGCGCGGCATGTTCATCACCCTCGCCTATCTCGTGATCGACACGAGCGACTTGACCATGCAATACACGAACGCCGGGCATTTATCACCCCTCTTGCTGCCCCAGAGCGGGGAAGTCGCCGAGCTGCATTCGGCGCGGGGCATTCCGGTGGGGATCATGCCCGTGGCGACCTACGAGGAGGCCACGGTGACCCTCCAGCCGGGCGATACGATTTTTCTGACGACGGACGGGGTGACCGAGGCGCGGAACAGTGCCAAGGAGGAGCTGGGCGATGCGCAGCTCCGCACCATGCTGACCAAGCATCGCGCCGATCCGGATGCGCTGGTGGCCGCGGTGGTGGACGAGACGCTGGCGTTCGTGGGGGCCGCGCCGCAACACGACGACATCACGGCCGTCGCTATCCGCGTCGGCTAGACTTCCCCCCGGGCCTGCGGTAGACTCGCCGCGGTTTTTGCGGAGCGGCCCCGCCGGGCCCCGGCCTCACGCGCCGCGGCCGCCCACGGGTGGCCGGCGGACCTGCCCGTCGCCGCCGTCGCGTTCCCTGGCCGCCCCGCCGAAGGAGCCCATGCCCATGGTCGTGCGCTTGTCCAAGATTGTCTCGCTGACCGCGCTGCTCGCGGTCGCCCTCGGGACCGTGGCTGTTGAGGACCGCGTCCACCGCGCCACGCATGAACCGCTGCCCGCGCTGCACGGCCGCGTCGAACTCGCCGGTCTGCAGCGGCCCGTGACGGTGTACCGGGACGCGTGGGGTGCGCCGCACATCTACGCGACGACCGATGCGGATGCGTTCTTCGCCATCGGCTACGTGAGCGCGCAGGAGCGGCTGTTCCAGATGGACCTGCTGCGGCGTGTGGCGACGGGCCGGCTCGCCGAGATTGTCGGGCCCGGGGCGCTCTCGACCGACAAGACTGCGCGGATCGTCGGGTTCGCCCGCATGGCGGATGCGTCGCTGCCCCACATTGGGCCCGAAACGCGCGCTTTCACCGACGCGTATGTGGCCGGGGTGAATGCGTTCATCGCGGACGCGCCCCTGCCGATCGAATTTCAGGTGCTGGGGTATGCCCCGGAGCCGTGGACCGTTCTCGATACCGGCGCCATCGGCAACCTTCAGTCGTGGGGCCTGTCCATGGATTGGAAAGACGAATTGCGCCGCGCCGCGGTGCAGGCGGAGCGCGGGGCCGACGTGGCCGCCCTGCTGATGCCCGGCCTCGAATCCTGGGGGCCGTACATCATCAATCCCGAGCAGCGGGAGTACACGGGCACTGCGCCGTCCATCCGCGCGGCCCGGGCGCAGACCGCCGCCCTGTCCCAACTGGGAGCCTTGCCCGCGGCCCTGCTGGCTGCCGCCCCCGGCGGCCCGGTAGCGCCGCCGTTCGGCTACGCGAGTAACAACTGGGTGGTAGACGGCTCGAAGACCGCGTCGGGCAAACCCATCCTGGCCAACGATCCGCATCTGGCGATGCCCATGCCCGGGGTGTGGATCGAAGCGCGGGTCAAGTCGCCCAGCTTCGACGTCAGCGGCGTCATCTTTCCGGGCACCCCCGTCATCGTGCTGGGCCACAACCGGTACATCGCCTGGGGCGCCACCACCACCATCGCCGATACGCAGGATCTGTACATCGAGACGCCCCATCCGGCCGACCCGGAGCACACGTACGTGGTCCCCGGCGGGGTGAAGCGGTATCACGTGATCAACGAACGCATTCTTGTGAAGGGCGGCGGCCCGAGCGGCGGCACGCGGTACGTGGACCTGACCGTGCGCATCAGCCGTCACGGGCCGATCATTAATGAGCTGGTCGATGCCCTGCCGCTGGACAGCCCGCCCCTCGCCCTGCGCTGGGCGGGCGCCGAACCGGGCGATGCGCTGGCGCCCTGGTTGGCGATCCAGCGCGCAACGAACTGGGCGGAATTCAAAGCGGGCATCGACCAAATCGACGCGCCCATCCAGAATTGGGTCTTCGCGTGCATCGATGGCGACATCGGGTTCGTGGCTGCGGGCCGGGTTCCGGTGCGCGGGCAGGGACACGATCCGGGTCGGCCGGTGCCCGGCGCGACGAATGAGTTTGAATGGCTCGGCTACATCCCCCGCGATGAGCTGCCCACCGTGCACAATCCGCCGGCGGGCTACATCGGCAGCGCGAACAACAAGGTCGCGCCGCCCGCCTATCCGTATTACTTCCAGGGCAGGGCCGCCCCGCCGCACCGGGCCGCACGCATCCGCGAACTCCTCGAATCCGCGAGCGGGCTGACGGTACAGGACATGGCCCGCATGCAATTGGACGACTACATGGTGGCCGGCCGCCGGCTGGCGCCGCACTTCATCCGCGCCGCCCGCGCCGCCGGCACGGAGTCACCCGCCGAAGCGGCAGCCTTCGCCGCCTTGGAGGCCTGGGACTACCGCGCCACGGTGGACTCCGTAGGGGCGACCGTGTTCCATGTGATGCTGGAGACGTTGAGCGACGCGGTGGTGGAAGATGAATTGTCCCCGGAACTGTACGCCGAGGTGGGCGGCGGGCTCGGCTTGCTGGATCGCATGTGCAATGAGGGCTTCGCGGCCGCCCTGTGGGACGACCGGTGGACCGAGGCCATCGAAACGCCGGACGCGGTGTTAGCAGGCGCCTTCAAGGCGGCGGTGGCGGAACTCACGTCGCACTTGGGCGGGGACGTGGACGGCTGGACCTGGGGGCGCGTGCACCAGCAGCGATTCTTGCATCCCTTCTCCCAAGTGGCCCCCTGGCAGTCGGTCACGCAACGGGATGCCGATACGACCGGCCTGTTCGCGCGGCTCCGGAATGTCGCCGCCGACCAGTTCCTCGGCGCCGGCCCGTTCCCCCTCGCCGGCTCCGGGAGTACGCTGCGTGCGAGCTACAACCGGTATGTGAACGGGATGTTCGATCCCGTGTGGGGCGTCTCGTTCCGCCACGTGGTGGACATGGCGAACGTGCGCGGCGCCATCGGCGTCATCAGCACGGGGAACAGCGGCCACGTGGCGAGCCCGCACTACCGCGATCAGGTGCCCCTGTGGCTGCGCGGAGAGTATCACCCGATGATCATGGATTTCTCGCCCGAAACCCCGCCCGCCGCGCGTACGCTGGTGCTCGTGCCCGCGGCGGCGACCGGAGGTATGTCATGAGCTATAAAACGCTCATCGTAGAGCGCGACGGCGCGCTGATGGACGTGACGCTGAACCGCCCGGAGCGTTTGAACGCCATGGACCCCACCATGTTCGACGAGCTGGTGGTTATGGCGGACGAAGCCGCGGGGGCCGAGGTGCGCGCCCTGTTCTTGCACGGGGCCGGTCGCGGGTTTTGTTCCGGGGCCGACCTGGTCGCCGGCGCGGACATCTTCACCTTCGGCCCGCTCGAATTCCGCCACTGGCTCAAGCACATCAACAGCGTCGTGGCCAAGCTGCACCACCTGGAGAAACCCGTCGTGGCGGCGGTACACGGTCCGGCCGCCGGCGCCGGGTGCAATCTGGCCCTGAGCGCGGACATTCGCTACGTGTCCGCAGAGGGCTATTTCATGGAAGTGTTCGCGAAGCGGGGGCTCGTGCCCGACTTCGGCGGGCTCTGGCTCATGCCCCGCCTGGTGGGGCTCGGGCGGGCGAAAGAGATCTTCTTCAGCGCGCGCAAAGTCATGGGCCCCGAAGCGGTGGACATCGGCCTGGCGAACAAGCTCTGCCCACAGGACACCATCATCGAAGACGCGCGCGCGCTCGCGAAGGAACTCAGCGAGGGGCCCACGCAGGCCTTCGCGCTCGCAAAAGCGGGGCTGAACGCTGCGCTCGACAGTTCGCTCGCGCAGTCGCTCGACTATGAAGCGTCGCTCCAGGCGATCGTCCGTTCCTCCGACGACACGACGGAGGCCGGGCGGGCGTTTCTCGAAAAGCGCCAACCGGAGTTTGCCGGCAAATAGCAACGAGTTCGCGGGGGCCGGCGCGCCCGGAGCGATGCGCGGGGCGGTTAGCCGGAGCCGTGGAGGAGCGCGTCCAGTTTACCCGCGCGATCCAGGGCGGTGATGTCGTCGTAGCCCCCCACGTGCGTCTCCCCGATGAAGATTTGGGGCACCGTGGACGTGCCGGTCTCCTCGTGGATGCGGCGCCCCTCGTCCGGCTGCGCGTCCACATCGATCTCTTCCCACTCGACGCCCTTCGCCTCGAGCAGGCGGCGGGTGGCGGCGCAGTATCCGCACCAGGCGGTGGCGTACATCTTCACGTGCTGCATGACCGGCGCTCCCGGGAAAAGGGCTCCGTCAAGTATGCCCCGGGACCCAACGAGGCGCCACCCCAACGCCACGCCCCCTAGCGGCGGCGGCGCTTCCCGGCTTTCTTCTTCGTGGCCTTCTTCTTGGCGGCTTTCTTTTTCGCCGGCCGCTTCCGGGCGGGCTTTTTCTTCGCGGCCTTTTTCTTCGCGGTCTTCTTCTTCGTGGGCTTCTTCTTCGTGGGGTTCTTCTTCGTGGTCTTCTTCTTAGTCGCTTTTTTCTTGGCGGCCTTCTTCTTGGCGGCCTTCTTCTTGGTTGCCGTCGTGGCCGTCTTCCGCTTCGCCCGGGCAGGGAGGGCGACCGTGGCGCTGCCCACCACCGTCCTGCGCCCCTCGCGGCCCGCGCTGAGCACGATGTTCACGTCGACCAGGTTGCCGTCCTTCGTTTGGCGCTTGTCCGCCACGATCCCTTCGCACGTCACCTCGTCGTTGAGGAACGTCATGGCGCGGAATTGCGCCTTCAGCCGCTTCACCTCGCCGTCGGTCCCAATCCAATTGGTGATGAGCTGCCCGGCGTAGGCCATGCTCAGCATGCCGTGGGCGATGACATCCGGCAGCCCCGCGCGCTGCTTCGCGTACTCCGGCACCGTATGCAGCGGGTTGAAGTCGCCGGACGCGCCCGAGTACTTCACCAGATCGGTGAGGGTGACCGGTCCCTTCTTCAAGGGCGGGACCGCATCGCCGATCGCAACGTCGTCAAAATACAGTGTGGCCATGGCGTGCCCCCTTACGGCCGAATGATGGCGGTACTGCGGGCCGTAAAGACCTTGCGGCCCCGCTGATCCACGCCGGTCATCTCCGTCACGATGAAGTCCATCGTGCCGGCCTTGCCTTCCTTCTCATAGATGTCCGTGATGCGGGACTGGACCGTGATGCGGTCGCCGGCCTTCAGCGGCCGGAAGTATTCGTACTCCTGCTCGCCGTGGACCAGCTTCGCCCGGTCGTACTCCAGGTCCCCGCGCGCGCCCTCGCTCTCGAACCCGAAGATGGTGGCGAACGTCGGCGACGCGATCAACCCCTTGTGCGGGGTCTTCTTCGCTTTCGCCGCATCGGTAAACAGGACATTGTCATCACCGATGGCCCGTGCGAACCGGCGAATGTGCAGGTCCTCAACGGGAACGGTAGTCTTCGGGCCTTTTTTGCCAATAGCCGATCGGTCCAGCATCTCCGCACCTCCGTCCGCGGCCGGGCGCCGCGGCGCAGGCGTATTGTAATGGCCCGGCGCGTTCGCGCAACCCCCTCCCCGCCCGGTCCCCGCCCTGCGGCCCTGGTATAGAATGCTGCCGCCGTGACCCGCCCGCATCCGCCCACCCGGCCCCGATGAAATACCCCCGTCCGCTCGCCCGCCACGTGGGCCGCCTGCTGGCGGGCCGGAGCCTGACGCCCACGAGCGGCGTGGTGCGCCTGCCGGGGCTGCGCGCCCGCGTGGAGATCTACCGGGACGCGCGCGGGGTGCCGCACATCGAAGCGGCCGACGAGGCGAGCCTGGTCACCGCCCAGGGGTTCTGCCACGCGCAGGATCGCCTGTGGCAACTGGACTTCAACCGGCGCGTCCTGGGCGGTCGCCTGGCGGAGATCTTCGGCGATGAGCCGGTGCAGTGGCGCGAGACGACCGTCCACTTCAAGGACTTCACCATCGCGAAGCTGGACGCGTTCATGCGGACCGTCGGGCTGCACCACACGGCCGCCGCGGGCGTTGCGCTGCTCCCGGCCGAGGCCCGCGCCCTCCTCGAGGCGTACGCCGAGGGGATCAACCTGTACCTGCGGCACTACGCCGACCGGTTGCCGCCGGAGTTCCGCATCCTCCGGTACGAGCCGGAGCCGTGGACCCTGGCCGACTCGCTCCTGATGGCCAAGGGGCTGGAATTCGAACTCTGCTTCGGCTGGCGGACCAAGCTCGCCCGGGCGGGCATCGCGGCGCGGCTCGCCACGCAACCGGCGAAGGCCGAGGCGTTGGATTTCGCGTATCCGGGAGAGGCGCCGACGATCCTCCGGTACCTGGGCGCGGAGGCGACCGAAGCGGCGGCGACCGAGCTGACCGAATTGGAAGCTGCCACGCGCGCGTTCGCGGGATGGGCGAGCAGTCATGCGGGCTCGAACAATTGGGTGGTGAGCGGGGACATGACCGCAAGTGGGCGGCCCATGCTGTGCAACGATCCGCACCTGGGCCTTACCGCGCCCACCGTCTGGTACCAGTGTCATCTCAAGGGCGGGGACTTCGACGTGGTGGGCGCCTCCGTGCCCGGCCTGCCCGGCGTCGGCATCGGCCACAACCGCCACATCGCGTGGGGGATCACGAACGTGACCGCGGACGACGCGGACTACTACCTGGAGAAGCTCAATCCCAAAAACGCGAATCAGGTGAAGAGCGGGCGGAGCTGGGCGGACTTGGAGGTGCGCGAGGAGGTCATCCGGGTCAAGAACGGCACGGCGCGGCGCTGCCTGGTGCGCACGAGCCGGAACGGGCCGCTCCTGTCCGATTTGCTGGCCGACTTCGCCCAACCGCCGGGCGGCTTTGGGCTCAGCCTGAAGTGGACCGGCCACGAGCCCGACGTGGGCCTCGACGCGCAACTGCTGTTGAACAAGGCCAGCAACTACGCCGAATTCCGCGAGGCCACCTCCCGCTGGCGCACCGGGACCTTCAACTTCGTGTATGCGGACGTGGAGGGCAATATCGCGTACCAGATGACGGGACGGCTGCCTCTGCGCCCCAACGGACCCAACCGCGTGCCGGTGAACGGCTGGGAGAAGAAGTACCAGTGGGACGACGGCTACGTGCCGTTTGAGGAATTGCCCTGTGCATTGAACCCGCCGGAAGGGTACATCGTCACCGCAAACAACAAGACGGTTGACGAGTCCTACCCCCATTACATCAGCGACTTCTTTGAGCCGCCGCACCGCAGCATGCGCATTCAGGAGTTGCTCGCTTCGCGCGAACACCTGACGGCCGATGACATGCGCCTCTTCCAGTTCGATACCGTTTCCGTGTTTGCGCGGTCGGTGGTGGAAGAGGTGCTCCGGCCGCTGGAAGCGGAATTGCGCGGCGGTAGCGCGGAACTGGACCGGGCACTCGACCTCCTGCTGGGCTGGGGCGGGCAGTACCACGCGGCGAACAACGTGGCGCCGCTATTTGCGCAGTTCCACTTCCTCATCCTGAAGCGCCTGTTCGCCACCGCGCTGGGCGAAAACCTCTGGGCGGGCTACGTGGAAATTCTCAATGAATGTATTTCTCCCACGGCCGCCATCCTCCGGGACGCGGACAGCCCGTGGTGGGAGGGACTGGACCGGGTGCGGGTCCTCCGCGACGCGCTGGGCGAAGCCATGTGGCAGTGCACGAATCGCCTGGGCGCGGACCCCGCACAGTGGCAGTGGGGCGACCTGCACGGGTTGGTGCTGCCCCATCCGCTCAGCCAGGTGCGCATCCTGAAATCCCTCTTCGGCATCGGCCCGCTGCCGACGGGCGGGGACGGCCTGACGGTGAACAACGGCACGTATTTCTACCGCGATCCCTTCACGCACGCCAGCGGGCCCGGGTTGCGCTTCGTGTGCAATCTTGCGGACTTCGCCGACTCGTGGATCATCACGTGCTCCGGGCAGTCGGGCAATCCCTTGAGCCCGCACTATGCGGATCAGGCACCCCTGTGGCTCCAGGGCATCTACCAGCCCATGGTGTTTGAGCCGGAGGTGTACCGCTCCGGGGAGCTGCTGGTGCTGGTGCCCGAAGGCGCGCCCGCAGGCGGCAACGGGCAGGTCGACCCGCCGGCAGACCCGACGCCCGCCGCGTGAGCACCACCGTTCTCCAGGGCTGCACGCTGCTGGATTGCACCGGGGCGGAGCCCGCGCCTGGCTGCACGGTCATCGTAGAAGGCGAGCGCATTCGCCGCGTCGTGCGCGACGGGCAGCCCGACCTGCCGAAGGATGCTACGGTCCTCGACTGCGCGGGCCGCACCCTGATGCCCGGCCTGACGGACGCGCACGTGCACGCGGCCATCATCGAAACGCACTATGGCAAAGCCAATCGGGAGTCGGCGGCCACCGTCGCGTTCCGCATCAAAGAGGTCCTGGAGCAGACGTTGCAGGCCGGATTCACCACGGTGCGCGACGCGTTCGGCCTGGACTGGGGATTCGCGCAGGCGACGGAACGCGGCTACGTGCGGGGGCCGCGCATCCTGTTCGTCGGGAGCTGTCTCACGCAGACCGGGGGGCACGGGGACTTGCGGGAAGTGCACACGCAGGAGGCGCCCCTGAAGAGCCAGTACGGGCTCGTGGCGATGCCGCGCGTGTGCGACACGGCGGACGAGATGCGGCGCGGTGCGCGCGAGATGCTGCGCATGGGCGCGCATGGCGTCAAGCTCATGGCCGGCGGCGGGTGCATGTCCCCGACGGATGAGCTGGAGCACACGCAGTTCACGATCGATGAAATGGCCGCCGCCTGCTACGAGGCGCGCGCGGTGGAGAAGATTACGCTGGCGCACGTCTACACGCCGGCGGGCATCATGAACGCGGTCGAGGCGGGGGTGCGGAGCATCGAGCACGGCAATTTTCTCGACGAAGAGTCGGCCGCGTGCATGAAAGCGGCGGGCGCCTATTTCGTCCCCACGCTGACCACGTACCACCTCATCAGCGCGCACGGGGCGGCGGAAGGCATCCCGCAGAAGATGATCGACAAGATCGACAAGGCGAAGGCCGGCGGCTCGGACTCGCTCAAGGTTGCGCGCGCGGCCGGCCTGCCGATCTGTTCCGGCTCCGACGTGCTCGCGTCCATGCAGCCGTTCAAGAGTATGGAGCTGGTGTTGAAGGCCGAGGTGCTCGGCGCGCACGAGGCGATCCTGTCCGCCACGCGAACGAACGCCGAGCTGTTTGGGATGGCCGACGCGATCGGCACCGTGGAGGAAGGCAAGCTCGCCGACTTGATTGTGGTGGACGGCAACCCCCTGGACGACATCACCCTGCTCCAGGATGCCGATAATGTGCGCCTGGTCATGCGCGACGGCCAGATCTTCAAGAATCTGCTGAATTAGGGACGTGCCCGCGCGGGCCGGCCCTCCGCGCGTTGACGCACCCTACCGATCCCCGCCTAGAATAGTTGGCCTTGCCCAGGTGGCGAAATTCTGTGATACCCCATTCCCCCGAGCTGCTCGCGCAGTTGGACACGCCCGCGCTGGTGATCGATCTGGACCGGATGGAGGCCAACCTGGACCGCATGGCGGCGTTCGTACAGGACAAGCCGTGCGCGTTGCGGCCGCACTTCAAGACGCACAAGACGCCCGAGCTGGCCCGCATGCAGCTCGACCGCGGTGCCATCGGCCTGTGCTGCGCGAAAGTCGGCGAGGCGGAGGTTCTGGCCGAGGGCGGCATCCGCGACATTCTCATCACCAACCAGATCGTCACGCCGCTGAAGATCGCGCGGCTCGTGGAGCTGGCGAAACACAGCGACGTCACCGTCGCCGTGGCGCACGTGGAGAACTGCGCGCAGCTTGGGGCGGCGGCCCAGGCAGCCGGCGTCACGCTCAACGCGATCGTGGAAGTGGACGTAGGCATGCACCGGTGCGGCGTGCGCGATCCGGAGAGTGCCGTCGCGTTGGCCCGCGCCATTGCCGATCATTCGCACCTCGCGTTTCGCGGCCTCATGGGCTACGAGGGACACGCGGTGTTCATTGGTGATGCGGAGGAGCGCCGGGCCACCGCCGAGGCGGCGATGGCGCGACTGCTCGCGGCGCGGGACGCGATCGTGGCCGCGGGCCTGTCCGTCGAAATCGTGAGCGCGGGGGGCACCGGTACCTATGACGTGACGGGTACCTACCCGGGCGTCACCGAACTGGAGTGCGGTTCGTACATCTTCCACGACGGGATGTACCAAATGGTGCGGCCGGAGTTCGACTGCGCCCTGACGCTCGCGATCACGGTCATCAGTGTGAACGGCGACACGGGGGTCACGGATTGCGGCATGAAGGCGCTGACGATTGATATGGGCATGCCCCGCATCTTGGGGCATGAAAACCTGGACGTGGTGTTTCTGAGCGAGGAGCATGGGCATGTGGCCGGGGATACGGCCGGTCTGGAGGTGGGAGCGCCGCTGGAACTCTTGCCCATGCACGGAGACACCACCATCAACCTGCACGACCGTTACTACGGGGTGCGCAACAACGCAATTGAACGGGTCTTTGAAATCAAGGGCCGGGGAAAATTCGTGTAACCACCCGGGGGAGTCCGAGTATGAGCGACGCCACGCCAGACACGCAGCCGAATCCGTTTACGCTGGAATACAAAGTCCTGCACATGCCTGATCGCTTGGCGATGCGGCACGGGGCCGTGCAGCGGACGTGGGCCGAGCACGCCGAGCGCATCTGCCGCGCCGGGCACGCGTTGCGTACCCTCGGGGTCGAAGGCGGCCAGCGGATGGCCATCCTCTTGCACAACGGGATTCCCTGGTGGGAGGTGGCCAGCGCGGCCGGGAAGGTGAAGGCGAATTCCGTCCCCATCGGCTATCGCCTGAAGGCGCCGGAGGTGGAGTACATCATTAATAACTCCGAATCCTCGACGGTGGTCTACGGCGGCGAGTTCACCGAACTCATCGCCGACATTCGCGAGCGCTGCCCGCAGGTGCCCGCCGCGCGCTGGATTTGCGTGGGCGGGGAACCGCTCCCGGGGGGCACGGACTACGAGGCGGCGTTGGCGGCGGCGGCGACCAGCGATCCGGAGGTGGATACTGAGACCACGACTTCCTCCATCATCTATACCTCGGGCACCACTGGGCGGCCGAAGGGCGCATTCCGCAAGCCCCGGCCCCGCAGCAATGATTTCGCGGGGAACGCGATCCTGGCGTTCAACGTGACGCCGGGCGGCGCGCACCTGGTGTGTTGCCCCCTGTACCACAGCGCGCCGCCAGCGATGGCGATGCTCGCCATGGCGCTCGGGAACACCGTCTGTCATCTGGACCGCTTCTCGCCGGAAGCCTTCTGCGCCGCGGTGCAGGAGTACGAGATCACAGCCACGTTCCTGGTGCCGACCATGTGCAACCGGCTCGTGGCGATGCCCGACGAGTTCTTCGCGGACTACGATTTGTCGTCATTGCAGTCGATCATCGTCGCCGGCGCGCCGAGCCAACAGGGTTCGAAGGAACGCATGCTCGACATTTTTGGGCCCACGCTGTACGAGTTCTACGGCTCTACGGAGGGCGCGATCAATACGCTCATGCGGCCCGACGACCACCGGAAGAAGCCCGGCTCCTGCGGCACCGTGTACCCCGGGACCGAGTTGAAGCTGCTCGACGACGAGGGCAACGAGGTGCCGCGAGGGGAAGTGGGCGAGCTATTCATCCACAACGAAATGCTGGTGGACGGGTACTATGGCAACGAGGAGGCGACGAGCGCCGCCTTCCGCGACGGGTGGCTCAGCGTGGGCGACATGGCCCGGGTGGATGAGGACGGCTATTACTTCATCGTCGACCGCAAGAAGGACATGGTCATCAGCGGCGGCGTGAACATCTATCCCGCGGAGGTGGAAGAAGTGCTTCAGGAGCATCCCGACATCTTCGAGGCCGCGGTCATCGGCGTGCCCGACTCGGAATGGGGAGAGAGCCTGAAGGCGTTCATCGTGCCCCACACCGGCGCGACGCTGACCGAGGAGGCGGTGCTCGCCTACTGTGACGCGCAGATGGCGGATTATAAGCGCCCCCGGTCGTTCGTGTTCCTGGACGAATTGCCGCGCAATCCCTCCGGCAAGATTCTGAAGCGCGATCTGCGGGAGCGCTTCTGGGCGGGGCACGACAGCCGCGTCTTGTAACCCGTGAACGGGATCGAGCGTGTCGCCAGCCTGCGGGTGCTCATCCGCGCGCGCGACCAGGCGGCGGCGGTACAGGTATTCCTCAGGGGGGCCGAGGGCCTGACGGGGACCGGCTTCGCTTCCACGGTGCTCGACCTGGGCACAAAGTCGGCGCGGCGGCTCGTGCTGTCGATCCCGTTGCGCCGGACGGCGCCGTATCCCCTCGTGGCGGGCGACGCGTTGGAGTTCTTCTTCGAGGTTGATGGCGTGGGGTACGCCTTTCCCGGCACGGTCCGCGAGCGGGTGCAGTATCCCCTCAACGACCAGCGGACGGTCAGTGCGGTGTTGCTCGACTTCCCGCCGGACCTGCTAAAGGTGCAGCGCCGTGCGCATTTCCGGGCGCCCGCGCCGCCGGCGCAGCCGGTGCCCGTGCGCCTGCGCATCGTAACGGAGGAAGAGAGTGCGGAGGACCGACTCTTCGCGACGGACTATCCGTACGCCGGCCACATGCAGAACATCAGCGGCTCCGGGATGTCGATGGCGATGCACGAGCCGCGCGAGTGGGAACCGCCGATCCATACCGTGGTCACCGTCACGTTTCGCCTCACGCCGCAGGACGCCAACGCCATCGTGCTCGACGCCCGCGTCTGCGGCATCACGGAGGGCGACGGGGGCGCCGCCGCCGGCACGGTCCTGCACATCGCGTGGGTCAACTGTACGGAGGATGATGAGGTGACGGGCGCCTTCGCCAGGCGGATCTTTCGGTACGTGGCCGACCGCCAACAGACGGTCGCGCGCGAGCGCGGCGAACGCCGCCGGCCGCGCTAGGCCCCTACCCTACCTCGCGCCTTCGAGAGTGCGGATCCAGTCCGGCACGCGCGGGTCGGTGCCGCCCAGCGCCAAGTACTTGCGGTAATTCTCCAAGGCCAGCGTTTCGTCGACGACGTAGTCGTCGTACACGATGCCGAGATTGATGTACGTTTCCGGGTATTGCGGATCCAGGCGCTCGGCCTCCGCAAGATGGCGCAGGCAGGCGCCGTAGTCCCGCAGGTGTTTGTAGATCTCGCCGAGGTTGCACTGCGCTACCGCGTTCGCCGGTGCCAACGCGACCGCGTGTTGCAACGCGTCGCGCGCTTCCTCATAGCGGCCCAGGTCGTGCAACTCCTTCCCCAGCGCCAGCGCCACCTCGGTGCTGGCGCGGCGTTCCTCCGCCGTCAATGCGCGCACCCCGATCCGGCGGTCGATGGCCCTGGCGAGGCGCCGCAAGTCCTGCGCTTCCAAGTCCACGAGGTACCCGGGCACCACCTCGAACCCCAAGCCCCGGCGGATCCGTTCCAGCGCGTCCTCTTTCTCGGCCAGCGCGGACGAGCCGCGGGGGGCGCGCGGCGGGGGCGCGACGACGTCCGCGCGCGTGAGGCGCGAGTCCAGCGCGGCGATGAGGCGCTTGCGAATCGACGAACCCGCGCGCCCACGGAGGACGCCGCCATCGCCTCGCGTTTCGATATGGACCGCCGCCGCGTTCTCGCCCGCCGTCGTGACCACGATGCTCGTGTTCGATGCCGTGCCCTCTTCGCTGAACACGAGCAAGCCCCGTTCCGGTTTCACGATGCGCGGGGACGTGCTGAACGCCGCCAGCACCGCGTCAAAACACGTGCGGTACACCTCATCGGTGCTGCCCGTGTACACGGGATCATCGGCCGTTGAAGCCCGGGAGAACCCGAGCCGGGGGAAGGGGGGCGACTCTCCACTCGTGGAACAGCCGAAGACCGCGATGAGCCCCAAGCTCACGCCGGCCACCATGCACCGCAGGGCGCGGCACGAACGCGGCACGATGGTCGCGGGCCGCCGTTTACTTGCGCGACTCGGCTTGCCGCGCGCTGGCCTGGATTGCGCGCGCAATTTCCCGGGTCGCCCGTGCGTGGTCGCGAATCGCCTGGGCCATCTCGCGGTTCCCGTTGGCCATCTCGCGCACCGCCGGGCCGATGTCGCCGAGGACCCGGTCCATGGCCACCCGGTTCGAAACGCCCACGGCCTCCTCCGCCACCTCGGATTTTCGGACTGCGTAGGCCGGGAGGGGGCGGAAAAGCGTCACGATGACATTCGCCGTCAGCGCCAGGAAGACGAGCACCAGCAGGATATTGGTCGTCTGGGTGCGGGGCATTGCGTGTCTCCTCTATAGTCAGCGCCGGGTCTGTGCATCTGCCCGGACGCCTTGTCGCGAGTATAGAGGGGCCTCCGACCCTGGTCAACACGCGGCGCCGCGGCGCGTTGCCGGTGTTCGGCCCCTGTGATAGCATCGGCCCGCCGAGTCCGCGGGCGGCGACAGCATGGGGGACGTGATCCAGTACGAGGCGTTGCGGCGCGCGCGCGCGACCGCAGCGGCGACCGACGAACGCGACGAGCGTCTGTTCGCGTTTGCCGCCGTCCGCGTCGGGTTGGAGCGCGAGGGGAATCTGTCCGACGAAGCCCAAGTGGCGTTGCGCCGCTGCCTCGTGGAAGCCGGCCTCACGGAGACCGACCTGGCCGCCTACTTGCAGACGCACCGGGACGAGGTGACGGCCTTCCTGGCGAGCACCGGCCCGTAGCCCCTGGTGCCCCTGCTTCGGCTCGCTTCGCTCCGCACGTGGGGGTGCGGTGTGTGCGCCGCCATGCTGCTTGCGGCCGCGGCGTGGGCCCTGCGCGCCTACACCCCCGACGATGCGTTCATCAGTTTCAGTTTCGCGCAGCGGCGCGCCGCCGGCGACGGCTGGGTCGCGAGCGCCGGTCTCCCGCCCGTGGAGGGCTTCTCCAGTCCCCTCTGGGTGGGGCTGCTGATCGTCGCCGCCCACGTCGGGGCAGACCTGGTCATGTGCGCCAAACTGCTGGGCGTCGTGTCGGGGGTGCTCTTGGTTCTGGCGACCGCCGCCCTGGCCGAAGCCGTCCGCGAGCGGAGCGATTGGGGCGCATGGGCCGGGCCGGTGCTCCTGGCCACCTGGCCGCCCCTGGCGCTGTGGACCGTGTCCGGAATGGAGAACGCCCTGTACGGGTTCCTGCTGGTGGCCGGCACCCTCGGCGTGGTGCGCGAAGTCTGGGGCGGCCGTCGCGGTGCGCGCTCAGCGTGGTGGTGGGTCGCCGCCATCTGGACGCGGCCCGAGGCCTTCGGCCTCGCCGCGGTCGCGGCGGTGTGGCGCCTCAGCGCGTGGCGGGTGAGTCGGCGCTCGACCCTGGCGTGGTGCGCAGTGGTCGTCGGTGGCGTTGGCGCGCTGGTCGTCTGGCGGTATGCCACCTTCGGCGAATGGTTGCCCAACACCTTCTACGCCAAGCGCAACAACCTGCTCATCGGCAACGGTGCGCGCTACCTCGGACAGACCGCGTGGCAAGCGGGCTTCGGCGTGCTCGCCGCGCTCGCGGTGATCCCCCTCCTGGTGCGTGGGCGGGCGCAGACCGTGCACCATCCGGTATTGCTCCTCGCATCCCTGGTACTGGCGCAGGCGGTCTTCATCGTGCAAGTGGGCGGCGATTGGATGCACCAATTTCGCTTCGTCACACCCTTGGCACCCTTCGCGGCCGTGTTGGCTGGTGTGGGGGCGGCGCACCTGGCGACCGGCGTTGCCCGCATTACGCCGCGCCTTGCGGTCGCGGTAGTGATGGTCGGCGCGGCGCTGTGGGCCGCCAGTTGGCCGGCGGCCTGGCGCGGGGTGCGGGGGCACCGGAGTGTGGACATTGCCGGTGCCGCCTGGGCGCCATACCGTTCAGCGTTGCATGGCATGGCGGCCGCGCTCGGGCCGCGGGCGCGTGTCGTCATTCCCGAACTCGGCTACCCGAGTTTCGTCACGGAGCTGCGCGTGTTGGATCCCCTGGGGTTGGCGAGCCTCCACGTGGCGCACCTGCGGTACGAACGGGTCGACCGGCTGGTGCGGGACGTGTGGCGGCCGGACGCGATCAAGCTGCACAGCCTGGTGCGCGAGGCGCTGGCCCTGGATCGCAATCGGTGGTTCCGCGACGGGTATCTCTTGGTCGGGGCGCCGCCGGACGCGCGAGACGCGCCCCAGGCCGTGGATGGATGGTATGTGCGCCGCGACCTGTTCGAGCGGGATGCGGCCGACCTGCCGCCCGCCAGCGCTGTCTTCGGTGAGGTGCTCGAACTGCGGGAGCGGACCATCGAGCCGCCCGTGGTGCGGCCGGGCCAACGGTTGCAGGTGCGCCTGACGTGGTTGCCCACGGCCCCCCCCGGCGACTGGGTGTACGAACTGCATCTGCGTTCGCCGGCGGGCGCGGTCACGCGGCAGCGGCGGGCGCCGCTGCACAGTTGGGCGCGGACCGTGCACTGGAAGCCGGGAACGGCCATCCTGGACCAGATCCCGCTGGTGATCGACCAGGATTTGCCGTCCGGTACGTACGACGTGGGCCTCGTGCTTCAGGATGCGAACACCGCGGCCCCCGTGCCCCTTGGCGGTGCGTCGGACGGCGCGGATCCCGGCCCACTGTCCATCGGCCACTTCGAGGTGGTCCGCGCGCTTCCAGCGAACCGGGTGGACGCGCTTCAAGCAGTCGCGCAGCAGCAGGTGGAAGCGGGCGACTGGATGGACGCATGGCGAACGCTCGCACCCGCGCGCGCGGTGAGCGAACGCCCGCCGGCCCTGGACAGTCAACTGGGAGAGACCGCGTGGTTGCTGACCGACCGCGCGGCGGATGAGGCGACGGCCGCCGCGGAGGCGGGCGACTTCCACGTCGCCCGCGCGGCGCTGACGCGCGCACACGGGTACGCGGCGCCCGAGTGGCCGCCGCGCCGCGCCGCCCTGGTGGAGAAGCTGCTGGCGTGGGCGGTCGAGGGGCGCGCACCGGCGCCGGACGGCGTCAGCCCGGACGAGCCTGTATCGGATTCCCCGATCGACCCCTGGCGCCGCATTCAGCTCGCGGGGCTGGCGCTGCACGCGGACCCCACGTCTCGCCGCGCCGAGCGGCTCGTGCGGCGGCTCTGGCGTGAGCGGGCCGCAGCGGAACGGGCGGCGCGCCGGCGGGCGGGCGCTACGTGGGGCAACGCGGGTCGGGGGCCATTCGCCGGGGGTGCGGCCCGCGCCGACACCGGCGTTAAGGGATTGCCGCGGATCGCGATCGCCGAAGGGGTGGTGCGGTTTCACCCGCCGCTGTTCCTGGATCAACTCCAGCGCATGGAGATCACGCTTGCCGGACTCGATCCGGCAGGGCCGTGGCCCGGGACTGCGCACGTCCTGCAATTGGGCTACGCCGGATCCATGGGGTATCGCGTGGCGAGTGTTCCCGTCCCCCTGTCTGCCCCGACCGCTGCGATGCCCGACATTCGGCTCGGGTGCGTGCGGCGAGACGATCGCTTCTTGCTGCGCGTGCGCGCCGACGGCCGGCCCCCGGTGCGCTATCCGTGGTTCTCTCTCGCCCCGAATCCCTGGGGGGCGCCCCACTACCCGCCGCAAACGCCCGTGCTGGAGACTGTGGCTGTGCTCGCCCTCCCCGCCGGCGCGGCACCCCGGCTACGCCCAATCCGCCGTGTGGAGCTGGAAGTGGGCCCCAGTGCGGAATTCGCCGGCAGCGCCCCGCCGGCGGCCGATGCGCGCCCGGCGTGGGATGGGACGAGCGAGACGCGCCCCGCGATTACGGAGTACCGCCCGTACGAACGGCTCGTGGCGACTGCCGATTAGTTGAGCACGCTGAGCAGGCCGCTCAGCAAGTCCAGGATGCGGCGCAGCCGTTGCTCCACGTCGAGGGTTTCGAGCAAGTTCTGACGGAGATGCACGTCCACCGGCAAGTAGGCGCCGACGAAATCGGTGACCGCGCCCGCATCGGGCAGTTGCTCGAGGATGGGCTGCACGCGCTCCCACGTGAGGCCGCGGCTGACCAGCGGGAGCACGCGTTGGATGGCGATGGCGAGCTTGGCGAGTTGGTCGTCAAAGTCGGCGTCGACCGCGGCAGTGCTGTGGAGCGCGGTCACGGTCGCCATGCGGAACGGCGTGCGTTGCTCGTAGGACTGCACTTCGACCCGGGCCAGACCTTGGAGGATCAGGTTGAACCGGCCATCCGGCAGATGCTCGACTTCGCCCACCCGGCCGACGCACCCCACGCGATACACGGGGGGAAACTCCTTCTGCCTCTCCCACCCCGGTTTGTACAGCACCATCCCCAGGAGGCGGTGATCCGTCTCCAGCACCTGGCGCGTCATCCGCTTGTACCGCTCTTCGAAGATGTGGAGCGGCAAGGCTTGGCCGGGAAACAGCACCACGTTCGGCAGGGGAAACAGGGGCACGGCGTGGGGCAGCACGAGCGGCGCGTTCATGCCTAGATCACCTGGCCGCCGTTCGGGCTGAGCACCTGTCCCACCAGGAAGTTCGCATCGGCGCTGGCCAGGTAGACGGCGGTTTCGGCCACCTCCTCCGGCACGCCCAAGCGCCCCATGGGAATTTGCGCCACGGTGGCGAACCGCATGACTTGGGAGAGCGGCGAGAGCAGGGGCGTGTCGATGAACCCCGGCGCGATCGCGTTCACCTGGATGTTCGAGCGCACCACCTCGCGCGCGACGGCTTTCGTGAAGCCGATGATCCCCGCCTTCGCGGCGGAGTAATGGGGAACTGTCGGCAGGCCGGTGGTCCCGGCGATGGAGGCCATGTTAATAATCTTGCCCGCGCGCCGCGCTTCCATGATCTTCAGCGCCTCGCGGGTGCAGAAGAACGTGCCGTTCAAGTGCACGGCCAGCATGCGCGACCATTCCGCGTCGGTCAGGGATTGGGTGGCGAGGATCTGCACCTCCCCGCCCCCGCCCGCCAGCATCTCCTGGATCGCCTGCTCGGACCGTTCCTGCACGCCGTCGGGCATCTGCGCGTACCCGGCATTGTTCACCAGGATGTCGAGCGTTCCCATCTCCGCGGCGGCGGCCGCCACCATGGCGCGCACGGCGGCACTGTCGCTCACGTCCGCCACGTGCACCGACGCGGTCCGCCCGGCGGCCCGCACGGCCTCGGCCGTGGCCTCCGCGGCGGCGGGGTCCAGATCGTTGATCGCTACGTTGGCCCCTTCCCGGGCCATGGCCAGGGCGATCGCTTGACCGAGCCCTGAGCCGGCGCCGGTGACCAGCGCGTGTGTGCCTTCGAGTCGCATTTGGGGACAGCCTCGTTTCTTCTCCACCCGACGGGCCACATTCTACCCGCCGCTTCCCCCCGTTGCCATGTGGGCGCCACCGCCGGGCGGCCCGCTGCGCGGAATTGCTAACCATTTCTGCGTAGGCACGCCGGCCGCTGCGTGGAATACTTCGCGGATCGTGAAGGTGACCCAGGGGCTGCGCCCCCTGCTGGACCCCGTGTTTCTGCTCGGGGTGCGGCCGGACGATCTGGTGGCCGCGGGACAGTGGCGGGCATGCGGTCTGCCGGGTGCCCCGCCGCCGCGCGCGCAGCTGCGGGCCGCGTACGCCGCCTTCCTGCGGCGTTCGCTCGCCGACACGGCGCCCGCTGCGCCAAACATGACGGTGGCGTGCGCCCGCGAACAGCGCCTCCGCGATGACGTACACGATCTCCGGCTGCTGGATCGCCTCCTGCGGCACGGGACGAGCGGCAAGGATTCCCGCGCCGGGCTGCTCGAACTGAAACGAAAGGTCAAGGAACGCATGTCCAAAGAACTCGAGGTAATCGAACGTGCCCCCACCGACGCCGGAGACTCCGCCATCGACAGTGCTCTCCGCCGCGCCGCCCGCCGCGTGCTTGCGGGCGGCGCTGGCGCAGCGGTGCCGCCAGGACATTCGGAGCCTGGCCTGGCTGCTGGGGTTGCGCCTGGACCGCATACACCGGCGGATGCTGGCGCAACATCGGGCGCCGCGCCACCTGCTGCTGGCGCCCCGGGGCTTCGGGAAGACGACGATCCGGACGATCCTGAAGACGCTCCATAGCGTCATCCGCGACGCGAACGTCCGCGTCCTGCTCGTGAGTCGGACGGAGGCGCAGGCCGAAGGCTTCCTCCGGCAGATCGCCGGCTACCTGGGCCCCCACCCGGAGTTCAGCACCGTGTTCCACCTGATCCCGGGCACGCCCTGGACCCGAACCGCGTTGTGCCTGTCGGACCGGACGCGCACGGCGAAGGAGCCGACGATCACGGCCGTGGGCGTCGGCGGTCCCGTCATCTCCAAGCATTACGACCTCATCCTGTGTGACGACGTGGTGGATGAGGCCTCGGCGGCGTCCCCGCACCAGCGGGACCTCACGCGCCGCTGGTTCTTTACGACGCTCCTGCCGTGCCTCGAGCCGGCCGGGACGTTGCATGTGCTCGGCACCCGCTATCATCCGAACGATCTGTACGGGCACCTGCTCACCGGGATGTTTCAGGAGTGCCATACGATTCTGCCGGCCCTGGACGCCCGGGACCGGTCCACGTGGCCGGAACACTTCTCGTCCGCGTACTTGCATCAATTGCGGCGGGCGGCGGGGCCCATCATCTTCGATGCGCAATATCAGAACTCGACGCGGCGGATGACCGGCCGCATCTTCCGCCCGGGGACGTTCCGGTTCGGCGCCCCGCCGACCGGCCTCGCGCTTCGGGTGTTCCAGGGGGTGGACCTGGCTATCGCCACCCACGATCGCGCCGATTGGTTTGCGGTGGTGACGATCGGCCTGGCCCCAACGGGGGAGGTGTACGTGCTGGATGCGTTTCGCGACCGGTGCTCGTTTCACGAACAGACGCGGGTCATCGCCAACCTGGCCGCCCGGTGGGAGGCGGAGCGCGTGGGGATCGAGACGAATGCGTACCAGTCGGCGCAACTCGAGCACGTGTGGTCGACGACCACCGTGCCGGCCGCCGGCGTGCACACGGGCCGCGACAAGATCACGCGGGCCTGGCGGCTGAGCGCCCGCTTCGAGCGCGGGGACGTCGTGTTTACGCCCGCCGCCGGGTGGCTGGCGGATGAACTGCGGGCGTTCCCCGACGGTGCCCACGATGATGGTTTCGATGCGCTCGATCATGCGTTCGCCATCGCGGAGGAGCGCCCCGTGAATATCCGGCTGCTCTAAGCGCTTGCTCGCCGGGGCGCCGCGGGCTAGAATGGCGCCCGCCCGACCCGCCATGCCAGCCGCCGCCCCGCCCACGGTCTCCCCGGAGGCCATCGCGTCCGCCCACCGCTACTGCCGCGCGATCACGAACGAGCACGCGAAGACGTTCTCGTTCGCGCTCTCGTTTCTGCCGAGCCGGAAGCATGAGGCCGTGTGCGCGGTCTACGCGTTCTGCCGGTACGCGGACGACATTATCGACGAAGCGCCGGCGGGCACGCGCCGCGAGGCGGTCGCGGCGGCCATCGCGCGGTGGCAGCGGGACATTCAAGCGGTGTACGCGGGCGAATCGCCCGACCATCCGATCATGCTTGCGTGGGCGGATATGCTCCACCGGTATTCGGTGCGCGAGGAACACGCCTTGGAATTGATTGAGGGCGTGACCATGGACCTGGGCAAGAGCCGGTACGCGACGTACGAGGAATTGCGCGTGTACTGCCACAAGGTCGCGAGCGTCGTCGGCCTCATGACGATTGAAATCTTCGGGTATAGCGATCCCGGGACGAGCCGCTTCGCCGAGCAATTAGGTCATGGCATGCAGCTCACGAATATCATTCGGGACATCGGCGAGGATGCCGGCAAGGGGCGTATCTACCTGCCGCTGGATGAACTCGAACAATTCGGCTGCAGCGAGGACGACCTGCTGCAGCGCCGGGTGACCCCGAACTTCGTGCGCCTGCTGAAGTTTCAGATCGACCGCGCGCGCGAGGCGTACACGGACGCGTTCAGCCACATCCACCTGCTGAACCGCGACAGCCAGTTGTGCGTGAAGCTGATGGGCGCCATCTACGCGGATATCCTGACCGCGGTGGAACGCAACGGGTACAACGTGTTCGACCACCGGGCGTTCGTGCCCCTGTACCGCAAAATGCTCAAGGTGCCGGGCTTGTACTTCTTTCCCCTCGTCAAGCCGAGCCGCGCCTGACGCTGGAAGTGGCACCCTCGCGCGATGTCATCGTCGTGGGCGCCGGCGTCGCCGGGCTCATGGCGGCCAACTTTCTCGCGCGCCGCGGCTGCGCAGTCACCGTCCTCGAACACAACCATCAGCCGGGCGGCTGCCTGACCGGCATCTGGCGCAAGGGGTTCTACTTCGACGCGGGCGATCAGTCTTTCGAACAGGGGGGCGTCGTGTTTCCGCTGCTCGACGAGTTGGGGCTGACCGACCGGGTCAGGTTCGAGCGCACGTGGTATCGCCTGGTCACGCCGGACGTGGACGCCATGATGGATACCGAGGACGCGCTCCGACGGGCGTTCGTCGCCGCGTTTCCGGAGCAGGCGAGTGGCTTGGGACGGATGTTCGACGAGATCCAGGGATACGTGGACATCCTCAAGCCGAACTTCGCGCGCGACGCGAACCCCATGTGGCACCAGGGGTGGGATCGGTATCGCACCCTCGGCGGCCTCGCCGGGCGCATCATCCGCCACCGGCACGAGCTGGCGCGCATGCTGCGCCGCACCGGCGCGGACCTGTCTCGGGACTATCTGCCGGATTCCGCGTTAGGGGAGTTTTTCAGCCGCATCGGCTACCGCAACATGAGCATGCTCGTGTTCGCCGCCTTCGTGTACTGCTGGGCGCACGACTACTGGTACCCGGAGGGGGGGCTGCAAGGGTTCTGCGACACCTTGGCCGCCAGCGCCGCCGAACACGGCGCCGTGATGGAATACAAGGCGACGGTCGAGGCCATCACCGTTGCCGGCAACCGGGTCACCGGCGTGCGCCTCGCGGATGGACGGGAGTTTCGCGCGCCGTGGGTCGTGTACACGGGGGATGCCACGAGGCTGGTGACCGACCTGTTGCCGCCTGAGGCCGTCGATCCGCGGTGGCGCGACCGCGTGGCGGGAAGCAAGCCGTCCGAAGCGTTGACGTCCACGTACGTGGGTTTGGACTTGCCGGTGGATGCGCTACGCGAGTGCCTGCAGGCGCACCACACGTTTTACTTCCCGTCGTATGCGCCCCACGATCCGGATACGCTGGATGACCCCGCACTGCACGCGAACAGTTGGCTGGAGATCAGTGCGCCGTGCCTGACGGACCCGTCCCTGGCTCCCGCGGGGAAGAGCGCGGTGGTGCTGCAGACGATGGCCCATGCGGCGTGGCATGACCACTGGAACCGGCCGGGCCGGAACGGCCGCAGCAGCTACCGGGCGCTCAAACGCACGGTCGGCCGGCAGATGTGCGACACGGCGGTGGCGCTGATCCCGCACCTGCGCGACCGCACCGCGTGGCTGGACGTGGGATCGCCGCTGAGCGCGGAGCGCTTCACCATGAACCGCGGCGGCGCGAGCGCGGGCTGGACGTTCGACCCGGAGCACGCGTTATTGAACGGCAAGTTTCTCAATATCCGCACGCCGGTCCGCCAGCTGCTCACGGCCGGCCATTGGTCGCTCTGGCCCGGGGGAGTGCCCGCCGCCGCCCTCTCCGGCAAGTTCGCCGCGGACGCGGTGACGTCACCCGTGATGCGCGCGGGCTTTGCGCTCGCCGACGTGCTAACCGGCTCCCTCTCCCGCTGACGCCGGCGGCCGGCGCCGCCCCCCCGCGTCTCCCGTAACCGCCGCGCGCGACACGCGTTCCGGCGGTGGCCCCGCGTGTGTAAAAAGCAATGTCGTGGTCACGCCGGCGCCGGCATGGTTTCCTTGCTCCGTGAACGCGGCCGCCCACCGGCCCAAAAGGAGACGCTACCGCATGGCCCTATTCGATCGCCTCGTGCAGCGCTTGGGATACGCGAAGTCCGCCCGCACGCGCGCGGTGGCGATTCCCGAATTCGAACTCGAGTCCGGGCACGACCGGCCGGAGGATTTCGAGGACTATGCCGTCGCCTACGCCCAAGTGGTGTGGGTGCACGCGTGCGCGAGCCTTATCGCGAGTGCCGTGGCCGGTCTGCCCCTGCGCGTGCAGCGGGACGGGCGGGCGGAACCCGCGTCCGCCCTGGAGAGGTTGCTGCGCGCGCCTAACCGGCACGTGACGGGGTACGACCTGTGGGAACACACGGTGACGTGTCTCGAGCTGGCGGGCAATGCGTACTGGGAGATTGAACGGGACGCGGCCGGCCGCCCGGTGGCCATCTACCCCCTGCGGCCGGACTTTGTCCGGATCGTGCCGGACGTGCGCGACTATGTGCGCGGTTACCTGTACGAAGTGAACGGGCGGTCCGTCGCGCTCGCGCCGGATGACGTCATTCACTTCCGGTACTTCAATCCGCTAGACGAGTACTACGGGTTAGGCCCGCTGGCGGCTGCGCGCCACGGCATCATCGCGGATAGCTACGCCGTGGCCTACAACACGAGCTTCTTCCGCAATGGCGCGCGGCCGCAGGGCATCCTCGAGACGGAACGCTCTCTGAGCGACGACACGCTCCGCCGCCTGCGGGCGCAGTGGGAAGAGGCGCACCGAGGGCTCGGGCGCGCCCACCGGGTGGCCATTCTGGAAGAGGGGCTCACGTACCGGCCGCTGTCGCTCTCGCCGCAGGACATGGAGTTTTTCAAGCAGCGGCGCATCTCCCGCGAGGAAATCTGCGCGGCCTTCAAAGTGCCGCCCGCCATCGTCGGGCTCTTCGAGTACGCAAACTACGCGAACGCGCAACAGCAGGAGCGGTTCTTCTGGGCGCACACCATTCTCCCGAAGACCCGCAAGCTCGAACAACGGCTCCGGGTGGCGCTCGACCACCAGCTTCGCGCGCTAGTCGACGGCTCCGGGTGGCGCGTGCAGTTCGACCTGAGCGGCGTGTCCGCCTTGCAGGCGGACCAGTGGCAACAGGCCCGCGTGAGTTCGCTCGTGGTGAGCGCCGGGCTGCAGACAATCAACGAGCGGCGCGCGGCCGAGGGGCTGCCGCCTGTGCCCTGGGGCGACGTCTGGCATCCGCCCACGTCCGTGCGCCCCGCGACCGAAAGGAAGTCCACATGACCACGCCTCTCTCCCCGCCCGCCGCGCCGGACGCGCGTCCCGTCTCCCCTCCGCCCATTCCGGGTCCGTCGGAGCCTGGCCTCGGCCACTCCGGCGGGCTCGGCCGGGCGGTCCCGTGGGCGACCGAGCCCGCACGCCGCCGCTTTCAGTTCCACGCGAAGCTGGTAACGACGGACGCGAAGGCGCGCACCATCGCCGGCTATGCCAGCACTCGGGACCTGGATCACACCGGGGACGTGGTGGAGCCGGCCGCGTTCCGCGACAGCCTGGACGCGTTCATGCGCAACCCGATCCTCACGTACATGCATAACTGGGCGGATCCCATCGGGAAGGTGACGGAGGCGGTCATCGACGATCGGGGACTGGCGATCTCCGCGCAACTCAGTCAGACGGCGAACAAAGTCTGGACGCTCATCGAAGAGGGGATGTTGCGCGCGCTGAGCATCGGGTACGACGTGCTCGAAGAACACTTCGAAGCGGGCGCAAATCGCATCACGCGGTTGCGTCTGTACGAGGTGGCCATCGTCAGCATTCCCGCGAACCAGCACTGTCTGTTTTCCATCGGCAAGGCCCTGCGGTACGGCACCGATCTGCTGTGTCCCGCCTGCGTCGGCCCGATGGCCCCCGGCCTCGTGCTCAGCCCCACCGAGCTGCGCGAGGCGTGTGCGCTTTTGGACGACATTCTGGTCGCCTGGCCCGGCCAAGCGGCGTAACGCAAGGAAGGATACTCGCATGACATCACAGATCGATACGCCGGCGCCGGACCTGATGCGGCTGCTGCGCGACCTCAAGACCAAAGTCGAACAGGGCGGCGACGCGCGGACGGTGCGGCCCCTGCTGGACGAAGCCATTGCGCGTGCGGCCACGCGCGGGAGCACGCACCGCAAGGGAGAGTTTGCCGCGCCGAGCGCACTCCCGTACGACGCGGCCACGTCAGAGCTCCCCGCAGACCTGCAAGAACAGGCCGACGGGCTCTATCTGGCGAGCAAGCTGCTGCGCCGTGAACCGCGCTCGTTGAAGGGCTGGTTGCCGTTCGAACGGCGCGCGTCCGGCCTCCGCAAAGCGCTCGACACCGCGACCGCCGGCGAAGGCGCCGAGTGGGTGCCGACCGGGTTCAGCCAGCAGTTGATCGAAAAGGTGCGGCAACGCCTCAAAGTGGCGGCTCTGCACCGGCGCATCAGCATGCCCAGCAACCCGTTCAAGCTGCCCGTGGAAGGCGCGGACGCAGTCGCGTACCTCTTCGCGGAGTCCACGTCGGACACGGCGACTAAGATCACCGCGTCCACGCCCGGGACGACCAACGTGACCTTCGACGCGGTGAAACTTGCCGCGCGCGTGTTGGTCTCCACGGAACTGGAAGAGGACAGCATCATCGCCGTGATGCCGTACCTGCTCGACACGATCGTGCGGGCGCTCGCGGATGCGCAGGAAGACGCCGCGATCAACGGCGACGACTCCGGCACGCACCAAGACAGCGACGTGACCTCGGCGACCGATGCCCGCAAGGCCTGGAAGGGCTACCGCAAGCTGGCACTCGCGGCCGCGACGGTGGACGTGTCCACGTTTGACGTGACCACGTTGCGCAGCATTCGCGAGGCCATGGGCCGATACGGCATCAACCCGAACGACCTGGCCTGGGTGGCCGGCTTCCGCGCGTTCCACCAGTTCCTCGGCCTGACCGAGGTGCAGACGGTGGACCAGTACGGGGACAAGGCGACCCTGCTCTCGGGTGAGCTGGCGAAGTTCGATGGCATTCCCATCATCGTCAGTGAGTTCATCCGCGAGGACCTGAACGCGAGCGGCGTGTACGACGGCATCACGACCGATCGGAGCGTGCTCCCGTTGGTCTACACCCCCGCGTTTCTGTACGGCGACCGCCGGGCGGTGTCCGTCCGCGTGTCCCACGACCTGTACATGGAAAGCGACCAGGACGTGGCCATCGCCACGCAGCGGTTGGACTTCCAACCGGTCTACGACACGAGCACCGAGGCCATCGTCGGGCTCGGCAACAACCTCACGGCCTAGCGCGCACGGGGGCGCCCTGCGGGGCGTCCCCGCCGCCCTCCCTGGGAGCACCTCATGGCGGATTACACCACCCTGGCTGCGGTCAAAGCCCACTTGGATCAGGCCGCGAGCGACACCACCTTCGACACCCTGCTGACCCGTTTGCTTTCCGCCGCCAGCCGGCAGATCGATGCGTATTGCGGCCGGGGGATTGCGCAGGCGGCCTATGCGGATGCCTTGGACGGGAGCGGGACGCCGGTGCTGTTCCCGACCGAGTCGCCACTGGTCAGTGTTACCGCGATCACGCGGGACGACGAGGCCGTGGACCTGAGCACCGTCACCGTGTATCCCGACTATTTGCGATTGACCGATGGCAGCGTCTGGACCCGCGGCGCGCGGAACGTGGCGGTCTCCTACACGGCGGGGTTCTACGACAGCGGCACGGCCGATCCACCCGCGGACATCGAAGACGCATGCGTGCAGTTGGTCGCGTTCAAGTTCACGCGGCGGGGCCGCGAGGGGCTGGACAGCGAACGCGTCGCACAACAGTCGGACGCTCTTGAGCCGGTGCCGCTGCCCGCGAGTGTCACTGCGCTGCTGGCGGCGTACCGGCGACCGCGCCTCGGCGTCTGAGTCCCGGCATGGCGAACTTCACCTTCACGCGCGGCGCGAACTCGCTGCTGCTGCCGCTGTACCGCTTCCCCGTGCAGGATCGCGAGGAGTCCGGCGTGCTCGTCGGGCGCACCGCGTCCGGTGCCGCGGTCACGAACCGCAAAGCCGCGGCGCAGACGGTCCTGGTGCGGCAGTTCACGGGAGTGCGCGATGAGGATTTCACCGCCCTCAAGGCCTGGTTCCTCACGGAAGCGGAAGGCGCTACCAACACGTTCACCGCGACCGAGCCGGACGGAACCACGTACACCGTGCGCTGGGTGGACGAGACGCTGCAGTGGCAGCGGGACGATCGCAACCGGTGGTCCGGCACGCTGACCTTGCGGGTGGAGGCGTGATGCGCGCGCTGAGTCCGACCATGAGCACGGTGCTCGCCGGCGCCCACCTCGATTCCGCCTGGCTCCTCGAGATCCAGTGGCCCGACGGTAGCACCGGCCGCTATGCGGACCGGACGGTGCTGGTGGATGCGGACACGTACGTCGCGGCGGTCGCGCGCTGGCTCCCGTTGGAGGTGGCCGACGCGGGGACGGTGCCTGCGTGGACCGTTGGGCTGGTCGCTGAGGAGGCCGGCGCGCTGTGGGCCGACTTGCGTGGCCGGGATTCGGCCGGGGCCGTGGTTCGCATCGGCGTGTATGCGGTGGGCACCGCCGGGGCCGATGTCGTGTGGCTGATCGGCGGGGATCTGGCGTCAGTCGAAAACCAGCCGGACGGCACCAGCCGTCTGCATCTCCAATCCATCCTGGCGAGCTTGTCGCCGGTCCTGCCCGTGCACGCCGTGGACCTGACGACGTTTCCCGATGCGCCGCCGGCCAGCGTCGGCCGCGTGCTCCCGGTGGTGTACGGGACCGTAGCGCCCCTCCCGGCCGTCCCCGTCCAGGCCGCCGCCGTGACCCGCCTCCAGGGCAGCATGGCCGCCGCCAGTACGAGCTTCGACGTGGAGGATGCCGCAAGCCCGCCGGCGTTCCCCGCGGGCAGCATCACGCTCCGCATCGACGATGAGTATGTGGTCGGCAGCTTTTCGGGCAACACGTTTGCGGTGACGACGCGCGGGGCCCATGCGGTCACGGCCGCAACGGCGGACAGCGGAACTTCCACGTCGCTGGTGGACGCGGTGCGGATCGAGCCCGACGCCGCGTGGGTCGGTTTCGTCCTGATCATGACCGGCGGCACGTCGGCCAACGTCGGTCTTGAGCGCGTGATCGCGGCGTTCGATTCGGCGACCCAGACCCTGTCGGTGGACTATGCCTTTCCCGAACCCATTGCGGGTGGCGATACGTACGACATCACGACGCGGGCAGCCGATCACCTGCACGGCGCACTGGTGGAACTGGTGGCGGGCCCGCACGTGTTCGTAGTCGCGGACCATGCGTGCGTCGCCGTAACGGACGTGCGGCTGGATGGGACGGTGCTGCCGGCCGCCGATGTGCGGGTCGACCGCAACGACACCACCACGTTTCCCAGCCTTGGTCGGTCCCTGACCACCATCGCCACGCGCGGTCGGCCGCGGGTCAAGCGGTTTGCCGAAGGATCGCGCTTTCTGCTGGCGCGCTTCGACGCCGACGGCGGCAGTTCGGCGGGCGTGGCGTGGGGGAACGCCATCGATCCGCGTCCGACGTTCGTGGCGCAAATCAACGGCACCCAGCCGGTCCTCGCATTGCAGCAGACCACGGACCTGGGGGACGGCCCCGCCCGCTACGGCGACCTGCGCCGCGTGTTTCTCGTGGTGCATTTCCGCCAAGACCGTGAGCTGGTCGACGACGTGGTGGAAGTCGAATGGAACGGCCAACTGCTCGGCACCTTGGATCCCACCCAGCCGATCGATCACACCGGGGCCGGCGGGGAAGTCGATCTGGTGCACACGCACCCCCAAGACCTCTCCCATCCGGTGGCACCGATCGCGCGCACGCACGAGCATCAACTGCCCGGTCAAGTGCGCCAAGTGGACACGGACACGGAGACGGGCAACGCGTTCAGCAGCACCAACCCCAAGACGCTGTCGCGCTCGAGCACGCCGCCCCACTCCACGGACGAGATCATTCAGGCGACCATCGCTCGCCTCACCATCACCATTACGTCCACCCCGTCCGGCTTCAACCCGGTGGGTATCTTCCGATTGCACTACCGCCTGCCCTACGGTGCCTTTCTCACGCGCGACTCGTTCAACGGCGTGCTGACCCTGAACGTGACCAGCAACATTACGGGCTTTCTCAATCAGTGGGCCAATTGGCCGAACGCGTTCAACCGTTTCCAGTTCTGGGTCGAGAACGTGGCCGCGAGCCAGATCGTCGTGGAGACCTTTACGGGGCTCTGGGAAGTGACCATCGCGCCGCGCCTTTCCCAACCGAGCACGACGTTTCTGGAGACGGAGATGACCGTGCTGCCGGAGGTGAGTCTGGACGGGACCATGGCGCCCGTGCAGAACGCGGAAGAGCTCCTCTCGATCGTCTACGAGAATATTTTCGACGTCAGCACGCAGGTCGGCGGGAGCTGGAGCGCGCTGAACGATGCCATCGCGCTGGCGCGCTACGTCGTAAACGGCACGGACGATGCCACGCAGATGTACATCGCCTCCGTGCACCTGGACGTGGAGTTCGCCCCCTTCACCTACGTGAGCGACGGGCTGTTGACGGCCACGGTCTCCGGTGTTGACGACCAGGGGGACGGGACCGGTGTGCTGGTGACGAACCCGGCGGACGTGGTGCAGGACCTGCTCACCGTCCGCCTGGGTCTCGCGCCGGCGCGGGTGGACGGCGCGGCGTTCGTGCAGGCTGCGGCGGACGCGGCTGCGCAGGGTGCGCGCGTGGACTTCGCCCTGACGCGTGCGGAGCCGATGCTCCCGTTAGTGCACCGGGTCGCTGCGGAGGGGGGCGGTTCACTCGCTGTTGCAAGCGGCACGGTTGGCGTGCGCATTCGCCAGGATCTCGATGCCCCGCCCACCGCTGTGCTGACGGCGGCGACCCGTGCGGATGCGCCGGCCCCGGTGGACCGGCCCGGGGTGGCGGCGGTGGCGAACGTGCACGCGCTCCTCTACGCGGAGGACTACGGCGCGGAGTCGGGCGGTCCCCGGTCGTTCGGTCAGAGCGTCGTGGTGGAGAACGCGGCGTCCATCGCCACGTACCAGCGGCGCGTGCGCACGGATCGCCTGCGCCACGTGCGCGATGCCGCGTGGGCCGCCGCCTTGGCCGCCGAGCGGCTGGATGAGGCCGCCTGGCCGCCGGTGGACTGCCGCTGGCCTGCGTACTGGCAGCACCTCGCGGTGGAGCGGGGGGACGTGGTGTGGCTGACGGATGCGCAAGTCGGGCTCGTGGATGCGCCGGGCCGCGTGATGGCGGAGCGGTACGCGCCCGGGTCGTGGCAGGAGCGCCGCCTGGATGCAGCGGCGTACGTGGTGCGGCTGGCGCCGTGGCGGCTGCTGCGCGTGTTCGATCCCGCCACGTGGCTCGTGTGGAGCCGCGATGGGCTGCGCTACGTCATCGACGGCACGACGGTGGCGCGGATCACCATGACCGGGGACTGGTGGATTGCCGGACGCTTTGTGCGGCACGCGGTCCTTGCGGCGGGCAGCACCACGGAATTCGAAACGTACGACGCCGCCTCGCTGACCCTGTATTACTCCGCGCCCAGCGGCGCACGGCTTCTGGAAATCGACGGGAGCGGCGACGTGCGTGTGGCGGGCGTGGAGGAGATTAACGCCTTACTCGGTACCGGGGCCGGCCCGGAAGGGACCGCCCGGTCCGGTAGCGAGGTGCGGTGGGTGCGCGGCGGCATTGCACCAGACTTCACGCTCCTGGCGACCTTGACCGCGACGCGGTGGCGGTTGGCCGGGCGCATTATTCAACACGGCGTGTTCCCCAACTTGCCGTAAGGAGCTTCCCATGGCAGCCATTAACCAATACTTCCTGTTCACGTTCCAGACGTTCAGCGGCGCCGGCACGGCCAACGGCGCGGCGCATGAATCCATGCCCGAGGACGTGCGCTTGATCGTCACGGCCGACGTGCAGCAACTGAGCGGCACGAGTCCGACGGTGGACATCAAGCTGCAGCACAGTCCCGACGCGAAGGTGTGGTACGACCTGGGGAGTCCGCTCCCGCAGTTCACCGCCGTCGGGAACGACACGCAGGTGTTCGGGGATTTCCACAGCTACGTGCGGGCCGTGGTCACGCTGGGCGGCACGTCACCGGCGGCGAGCCTGGTCGTGGTGGCCAGCACCCGCGCGGGAGCGTAGGGGCCCGTCATGCGCCGCGCCGCGCGCATTTGCCTGCTCGGCCTTGTGGCCTGGGCCGCCCCGGCGTCCGCCGCCACCACGTACGTGGCCGGCGCGGACCTGGTGGCGGGGGATGTGGTGACCTTCGACGCGGCGGGCGAGGTGGTCACCACCACGGCCGCGGACGACGTCGTCGTCGGGGTGGTCTTCCAGGCTGCCTCGACCGGGCAGTCCGTGCCGGTGGAAACGACGGACGATATTACCGTGAAGGTGACGGCCGGCACGCTGGGCCTGCGCTACCTCAGCCCATCGGCAACGCCAGGGGTCGCGGTCGGTTCCACGACGCCGACGGCCACCACGTTCGGCTACAGCCGCACCGCCGAAAGCGGTGGCACGTGCAGCATGCAATTCCTGCGCGTGGGCGGGGCCACCGGTGGGGGCGTCCACCCCGTCGATTTGGCCACGGATGTGACCGGTACGCTGGCGGAAGCCAGC
>CBDUXP010000031.1:0-44937 GCA_965371225.1 uncultured bacterium
GCTTCGGCAGCCGGGGCGTCAGCCTCTGCCGCTGCCGCAGTGGCAGCCTCCGCCTTGGCCGGCGCATCAGCTGTTGGTTCCGCTTCGGCAGCCGGGGCTTCAGCCGCTGCCGCTGCCGCAGTGGCAGCCTCCGCCTCGGCTTTGGCGGCGGCTTCGGCTTCCACCTTGGCGGCCGCGTCGGCTTCGGCCTTCGCGGCGGCTGCCTCGGCCGCGGCTTTCGCCCGGGCGGCTTCCTTCTCGGCCCGCTCCTTGGCGCGAATTTCCTTCTTGTTCACCTGGTCCGGTTTGCCCAGGCTTGGCGCTCTCCCCTCGAACACGCCCACGCGGTGCAGCAGCCCGCGCACGGTGTCGCTCGGTTGCGCGCCGACGCTCAGCCAGTGCTTCGCGCGGTCCACGTCCAGGCGCACCTGCTTGTCCGTGGGCTCCAGCGGAAAGTAGAGCCCGATGTTCTCGATGAATCGCCCGTCGCGCGGGGACGCGGACTCCGCGACGATGACGCGGTATTGCGGGCGCTTCTTGCGGCCCATCCGTTGCAGTCGAATCTTCACCATGGTGGTTTGTTGCTCCTGGTGGCGCGGTGTGGGGCGCCGGTGGATACGTCGGTCGAGGTGTCGTGCGTTAGAGGTTCATGCCGGGCAGGCCGGGCAGCCCCGGCATTCCCGCCATGCGCCGCCGGCCCTTCTTGCCCGGCCGCAGCATTTTCTTCATCATCTTCTGCGCTTGCGTGAATTGTTTGATCAGCCGGTTCACGTCCGCCACGTGCGTGCCGCTGCCCGCCGCGATCCGCTTGCGCCGGCTGCCGTTCAGGATTTGCGGCCGCCGCCGCTCCCGCAGCGTCATCGACTGGATGATCGCCTCGGTTCGGGTCACCTGTTTCTCGTCCACGTCCGGCATGCCCTGCGGCGCGCCGGGCATCATCTTCATGAGGTCCCCCAGCGGCCCCATCTTCTTCACCTGTTGCAACTGCTCCAGGAAATCTTCCAGCGTGAACTCCGCCTTCGTCAGCCGCGCGACCATCTTCTCGGCCTGGGCCATGTCGACGGTATCCGCCGCCTTCTCCACTAGCGAGACGATGTCGCCCATGCCCAGGATGCGGCCCGCCAGCCGCTCCGGGTGGAACGGCTCCAGCGCGTCCAACTTCTCGCCCACGCCGATGAACTTCAGCGCGCAGCCCGTCACCTGGTGGATCGACAGCGCCGCGCCGCCGCGCGCGTCCCCGTCCATCTTCGTCAGCACCACGCCGGTCAGCCCGAGCCGCTCGTGGAACGCCTTGGCCACGTTCACCGCCTCCTGGCCCGTCAGCGCGTCGGCGACGAAGAGCACCTCGTGCGGCTTCACCGCCGCCTTGATCCGCTCCAGCTCTTGCATCAACTCGTCATCGATGTGCAGCCGCCCGGCCGTGTCCAGGAACACGACGTCGCGGTTGGTGCGCTTCGCCTGGTCCACCGCCGCCTTGCAGATGGCCACCGGGTCCGCGCCCTCCTCCAGCGCCAGCACCGGCGCGTCGATCTGTTCGCCGAGCACCTGCAACTGCTTCACGGCGGCGGGGCGGTAGACATCCGCCGCGGCCAAGAGCGGGCGGCGGTTCTTCTTCTGCATGAGGTGAAGCGCCAGCTTGCCCGCGGTGGTGGTCTTGCCCGAGCCCTGGAGGCCGCAGAGCATCACCACGCTCGGCGAGCCCGGCAGGTCCAGCGGCTTGTGCGCGCCGCCCAGGGTGTGGACGAGCACGTCGTGGACGATCTTGACCAGTTGCTGGCCGGGGGTGACCGAGTTCAGCACCTCCGCGCCCAGGGCCAGCTCCTCCACGCGGGCGCAGAAGTCCTTCGCCACCTGGTAGTTCACGTCCGCTTCCAGGAGCGCCAGGCGCACCTCGCGTAGCGCATCCTTAATATTCTTCTCCGTCAGGCGCCCCTGGCCGCGGAGCACCTTCAGCGTGCGTTGAAGCTTGTCACCCAGTTGTTCCAGCATGAGGAATGGCCAGTGCCGGATAGTCACCCGGCCTCCAGACAAGCGCGTAGTATACGCAGGGGGCTAAAGGGGGGTCAACGAACTCTAAATGCTGCCCTCGCCCTACCGCCGAGCACCTTCAGCGTCCGTTGCAGCTTCTCGCCCCCTTTGCTCGCGCATAAAAAACGCCCCGTGCCGTTCCGGCACTCGGTTTCCATCCAAGCGGGTGATATCCGCAGGCGGTTAAAGGCGGGTCAATGTGGATCGTGTGAACCGCCACTGCGCTCTGCTGGGGACCAGTGTTCCACGGTTGGTTTGCTCTCAGGGTTGATTAGGAATCATGTGTACAATAATCCCGTCCATTTAGAAGCTACCACCTCGACCAATAAGGTTGGGGCGAGCAATGCCTGATCCTTCCGGCAAAAAGATTAGCGAGAAGCTCGCGGCAGTCAATGCCGTTTTCACTCCCTCCGCACCAGTGACAATTCGTGAATTTTTTCAGGGGCGACTTTCGCACTTAGAGGCAATAGGACGCGCGATTGGGGAGCGCGGTGGACACGCCGTTCTCTATGGAGATAGAGGAGTAGGTAAAACGTCTTTAGCGAATATTGCGAGACTTTTTTTTCGTTCGCCTGAAATGGTCGTAGTGAATGTTACATGTGACTCTGACAATAGCTTCAAAGACATCTGGAAGAACGTTTGCAGGCGTATTTCATTAATAGTCTCCAACAAAAAGATCGGGTATCTGGAAAACGTTGATGAACAACCACTTCAACTCGAATTTTGGCTACCTGAGGATGAGGAGATCGATTCTGGAGATGTACTGGCGGTTTTCAAAAGAATCCGGGCAAATGTTGTCGTGATTCTTGATGAATTCGACCAAGTACGTAACCTTGAAACAAACCGAAAAATAGCCAGCACGATTAAGGCCTTGTCGGACAGTTGTGCAAACGTAACAATGATAATTGTCGGGGTTGGTACTAACGTTGGAGGTCTAGTTCGGGATCACGCATCAATAGAGAGATGCCTAACGCAGATCGAACTGCCGAAAATGACAGACTTGGAAATCGCCCAGATTATTGACGTCGGATTCAAAAACCTCGAAATGACAATCGCGGAAACCGTTCGCGAACGCGTAATCCAATTTTCAGACGGATACCCGCATTTCACACATTTGCTTGCTCAAGAGTGTGCAAGAGCAGCCTTATCTCGCGGAAGCCTAGAAGTTGAGGAATTTCATTTTTCTTTAGCGGTTGACGAAGCAATTGAACGTAGTCAAGAAAGTTTGCGGGAAGCATATCATCGTGCCACCGCCACAACGCAAACTGGCACTAGGTTTCGCGATGTTCTTTATGCCTGTGCTTTAGTCGAGGTAGATGAACAGGAATCATTCAGGGCCAGCGACTTGGCGCAGCCGTTGAAGGAAGACTTGGGGCTCGATATCAAGACGACAGGGTACACATACCACCTTGGGAAGCTTTGCGACGATGAGAGGGGCACGGTGCTCCGACGAATTCCTGCGGGGAGAAGATATAGATTCGCCTTCAGCAATGCCATGATGAGAGCATACGTCAAGTTGCGTGTATACAGCGCGCTGCAGTCACGCCTTGTATAACTTGTATAAGATGAGCGGAGAATTTCGCTCGGAAGCTTTTGTAGTCGCAGGGCATGTCAAGAGTGAATTTGGATCGATTATCTCCTAGTCTGCCACGAAGGGGCTTACTTCTTTTTCAGTGCAGCAATTTGGTCATGCTTTCGAATGTACCGAAGCGACAAGGTTTCAAGGGATTTCGGGGGCTTGGTGCTCTTCGTAGGCTAACGGACTGCTCGGGACGGCAGGCGCAAAGCGCACCCCTACGCGGGCGGACACACGGGTCCGCCCCTACGAAACCGGGTCTGCGCAATCTGCGTGATCTGCGGATTGTTCAAGGATTTCTTCGTGGTCTTGCGGGCGGGGGCGTGGTTTCCTTGGGCTGGAGGAATGTCGCGATGCCTGGCCACGGTGGATTTGATGAGAGGGTGCGGGGAAGACCAGGATGGGCTAACCGCGGAAGAGTTTGAAACCACAGATGAACACGGATAAACACGGATGGGAGTAGACCCAAGAAAACCGCAAGACGCCAAGGACACTAAGAAGAGGTAACCGCGGATGGACGCAGATGAACGGAGATAGGAGAAAGGCGGGGGACAGGGTTAGGAAGGAGAAGGAGTTTGGAACCACAGATGAACACGGATGGACACGGATACGACCGAAGCCTGGAAAACGGCGGGGCGGGGGAGCGGGCAGTATCGGTTTTTACGAAACGAACCCATGGCAGGTGGGGCGGGGCGTAAGCGACGCAGCGGCGGGGGGTTCCGCGCGCGGGCCGGGGAAACGGGTTAACAGGGATGACGGGAGAGTGAACCGCCAAGACGCTCAGGATTGAACCGTCAAGACGCCATGAACGCCAAGAAGAGTTAACCGCGGATGAACGCGGATAAACGGAGATAGGAGAAAGGCGGGGGAATAGGGTTAGGAAAGACGAAGAAGGACGAGGAGTTTGGAACCACGGATGAACACGGATGAGGGTAAACGAGGACAACCGCCAAGACGCCATGAACGCCAAGGAGGAACGCCAAGTAAGGAGACCCATCCACGAAGGGCACGAAGGAGTCTAGTTCGCAGATTGCGTGGATGGACGCAGATTTGTGGAATACCTTGAGACACAGGGGTTTGTAGCTCCAGATCGTGCTGCTTGGCGGCCTTGGCGGCTTGGCGGTTGGGGGGCCCGCGGGTGAATGGGGGGGCCGGGGGAGGAGTACCATAGAGGAGAGACGGGTGCAGGAGGTATGGACATGACTACAGCAATGGTTCCTCGGATGTGGGACAGCATGATGGCGCGGATGACGAACCCGTGGATCCTGTGGATGCGCGTGGTGCTGCTGTGCGCGCTGCTGCCGGCGGTGTGGTTCCACGCGGTGGCGGCGATCGTGGTGCTGAGCGTGGTGCTGGTGGTCCACCCGTGGTGGTTCCCGCCGCGGGAGGCGCACGGCTGGCTGGGCCGCGTGGTGGCCGGCACGCGACGGTGGTTCGAGCAGTCGTCGATGCTGCTGGTGGTGGTGCCGGTCTGCCTGCTGCTCACGGCCATGTTCGCGGGGCTCATGTGGGCGCTGTGGATGCACGAGCTGATGCTCAGCGTGGTGCTGTTCGCCGGCGTGCTGACGATCAAGCTGGGGTTCCTGATCTCCTTCGCACGCGAGCCTGCGCCCGGCGCGTCCTGAACCGCCGCGTCGCCTAGACACCGCAAGAGTCTGCAACCGCGGATGCACGCCGATGCACGCGGATGGGACAAAACCGGGGGAACGGTTAAGAAAGACGAGGAGTTTGCAACCACAGATGAACACGGATACACACGGATAAGACGAAGATCGAGGACCGGCTGAAAACTAACCGCCAAGACGCCAAGAGCACGGAGACGGCCGAAGAAACCGCAAGAGACTGGAACCGCGGATGTACGCCGATGCACGCGGATGAGAAAGACCTGGGAAATCCCGAAGGCACGGTGAACACCAGGCAAGACTAAGAGAGTTGGGGTGTCGGGGGTGTCCTATCCGTGTTTATCCGTGTTCATCTGTGGTTCCAACTCTCCGCGGTTTGGGAATCTGCGTGGATCGGCGTGCATCTGCGGTTGCACGGTTCTAGGCCGGGGTGTCCTATCTGTGTTCATCCGTGTTCATCTGTGGTTCCTTTTTCTATGTCTGCCTGATCTGCGTGTATCGGCGTGCATCGGCGGTTTCGATCCTCGGGGTTCCCTGCGGGTCGCGTTCCCGTCCGGGGCGCGGTATGATTGCGGCCCGCCCTGGCCCGGGGCACGTGGAGGAGTCGCAAGATGGCGGACATGCAGGGAAGTTGTTTGTGTGGTGCGGTGAAGTACGAGCTGACCGGCGATCCGATGATGTCGGGGTACTGCCACTGCACGCGGTGCCGGCGGTTTACGGGCGCGGCGGCGGAAGCGGCGTTGGTCATGCCCGAGGACAGCCTGACCGTGACGCAGGGGCAGGACCAGCTGCAGGAGTACCGCTCGGAGGGCTTTGCCACCCGCGTGTTCTGCAAGACGTGCGGGTCGTCGCTCTTCTCGCACCTGGCGCCGATGATGCCCGCGACGGTGATCACCATGGGCACGCTGGACGGCGAGCCGGTCGTGAAGCCGATGATGCACATTCAGGTGGCGCACATGGCGTCGTGGCATACGATTACGGACGACCTGCCGCAGCATGCGGAAATGCCCGGTTAAGAGAGAGGGATGACGATGAAAGGCAGTTGTTTGTGTGGCGCGGTGACCTATGAGGTGACCGGCGATCCGATGATGACGGGGTACTGCCACTGTTCGCGGTGCCGGCGCGCGACGGGTGCGGCGACGGCCGCGGTGGCGATCGTGGCGACGGATAACGTGAACGTGACGCAGGGGCGGGACAACATCGAGACGTTCCGGCCCGAGGGCTGGGCGAACCGGTCGTTCTGCAAGACGTGTGGCTCGACATTGTTCGCGGTGCAGTGGCCGGACGGACCGATGACCGCGGTGCCGCTGGGGACCGTGGACGGCGACCCGGGCGTGCAGCCGCAGATGCACATTCACGTGGCGAGCAAGGCCGACTGGCACGACATTACCGACCAGCTGACGCAGTTCGCGGAGTTGCCCGGCTAGGGACGCGGCGGACGCGCGCATGCTGACCGGCGGGTGCCTGTGCGGCGCGGTGCGGTATGAGATCACCGGCCCGTTCCTGCGCGCGAACCACTGTCATTGCACCCGGTGTCGCCGCCATTCGGGCACGTACGGGCTGACGCAGGGGCGCGTCTTGCGCGAACATTTCACCCTGGCGCAAGGTGCGGACCGACTCGTGAACTACCGGGAGGACGGGCACGCGGCCAAGGTGTTCTGCCGCACCTGCGGCTCGGGCGTGTTCGGCGGGTCGTGGCCGGACGGCAAGGAAGTGTCCATCCGTTTCGGTAGTCTTGACAGCGACCCCGGCATTCGCCCGCAGTTCCATACCTTCGTCGGCGACAAGGCGCCGTGGGACGCGATCCTGGACGATCTGCCGCAGTTCGCGGGGCGCGCCACGCGGGACGACATGGCGCGTCTGGACATGGGGACGCCATGAGTGATGTGCTAACCGGCGGCTGCCTGTGCGGCGCGGTGCGGTACGAGTTGAGCCAGCCGCCGCCCATGATGGGCCACTGCCACTGCTCGCGCTGCCGGCGGTTCACGGGCGGCGCCTGCTCGTGGGAGATCACCCTGGTGCGTGAGGCGGTGCGTCTCGTGCAAGGCGATGACGCGCTCGGCGAGTACCTGGGCCGGAACTTCTGCACGCAGTGCGGCAGCAGCTTGTTCTGGGGCTACCGCGGCGGGGACGGCGGGCCGATCGTCGGCGTAACCGCGGGGACCCTGGACCCGGACGTGGATCCCGGCGTGCGCCCCATGGCGCACGGGCACGTCGCGTCGAAGGCGTCGTGGGTGGCGATTGAGGATGCGCTGCCGAAACTCGCCGTGGAACTGGATAGCGACGTGCTGGAGAACGACGACCCCGCCTGCGCCGCCGCGCCGCTTGCCGCTGCCACAGAAGAGGTAACAGGCGCGTGTTTCTGCGGCGGCGTGCGGTACGCGGTGACGCCACCGCTGGGCGAGGCATACTCGTGCCATTGTTCGCTGTGTCGGCGATTCTCCGGCAATGCTGCAGCAGCGGCTGTGCCCGTATCGGGGAAGCAGTTCAGCCTCACGGCGGGCGACGAACTGGTGCGAGCGTTTCGGTGGGAAGACCGCAAAGAATACGTCTTCTGCTCGCACTGCGGGAGCAGTCTGTGCGTAGTCGCGCGGTGGCCGCCGGCAGACGACGCGCGCGTGAGCATTCGCATGGGCACTTTCGACGACGACCCGGGCGTGCGCCTCCAGTACCATATTTATGTGGGCAGCACGGCCGTGTGGGAAGAGATTGCGGACGATCTGCCCCAGTACGCCGAGTTGCGACCGTGAGCGACGTGTTCCCTGCAGCATGCCAGTTGTCCCTACCGAATCGCGGCCAGCGCGGTCACGATCATGGCGACCGCAGACACAAACACTGCAGCAGCACTAATGCAGGAAATCCACAGCGCCTTTTTCTGGATTTCTGCCGTGTCCTCGGCGCCCTTCACGACATCCGCAGCCGCCTGGGCAATGCTGCCGGCGGCGGCGTTCAGTTCCTGGGCCATGTCGCGCTCTGCAACGCGCAGCGATCCTTCATGCTGTGCCGCCTGTTCGGCGTGACGCACGCCCTTGGCTTTCAGTGTCACACTCTTCTTGTTGCCTTCGTGGCGGATCTCCACAAGATCATCGGATTCCATCGGCGTGAGGCGTTCGACGAATTGGTGGGGTGTCGTCTCGCGCCGGTCCGGTGCGCGATGATGGTTGTAACTCCGACACGCTGCCGCAGTGATCTTGTCCAGGCCCATAAACAGCGAAGAGCCCTCAATCAGGCCAAGGTTGTCGCGGCAATCGAGCAGCTCGACCAGCAGAATCCGGTCGGCCAGGTCGGTATCCAGTCCCCGGTTCATATGGCTCATCCAGAAATTCTAACGGATGGATGCGTGGCATGACGGAAGCAGTGGTGGAGCTCTCGCGGGTGTCGCCGTGAGCGATGCTTCAGCCGCGCCCGGCGTTGTCCCGGGAGGGCAATCGTCCGCGCGTTTAACCGGCGGCTGCCTGTGCGGCGGCGTGCGATTCGAAGTGCACGACCCGCCCGCGCAGGCCGGCTGCTGCCACTGCTCCTTGTGTCGCCGCTTTTCCGGCGCCGCGAACGCGCCGATCATCGCGGTCCCCGGAGCCCGCTTCCGGCTGACGGCGGGCGCGGACCTGCTGCGCGCGTTTCGCTGGGAAGACCGCAAGGACTGGGTCTTCTGTTCCCGCTGCGGGAGCGGGTTGCTGACCACGCCCCGGTGGCCCGCCGGCGCGGAGGTCCGCGTGAACGTCCGCATGGGGTTCCTCGACGGGGACCAAGCCGTGCCGCGCGTGGCCGCGCACATTTTCGTGGACAGCAAGGCCGTGTGGGAAGACATCACCGACGACGCGCCGCAATTCGGAGGCCGCCCGCGTGGATGAGCCCATCACCGGTGCGTGCTTGTGCGGGGCGGTGCGCTACGAGATCGCGCCACCGATCCCGTACGTGGGGCAGTGTCATTGCTCCCGCTGCCGCCGCTGGACCGGAGCGGCGCACACGACGCACATGGCGGTGTTGCACGAGCAGTTCCGCCTGGTGGAGGGCCACGACCTGCTGCGCACGTACGAGACGCCGGGCAAGGCCCCGCGCGTGTTTTGCAGCCGGTGCGGCAGCAGCCTCTTCACCACGAGCGTCGAACAGCCCGAGCGGCCGATCATGGTCATTCACATGGGTACGCTGGACGGCGACCCGGGCGTGCGGCCCATGCTGCATGAGATGGTCGACTGCATGGCGCCGTGGCACGACATCACGGATGACACCTCCCAGATGCCGGCCGGCTCGGGCGCGTGAGTGGGGCTCCGCCCGGCGCCCATAGCTCGCACCGCGGGATTTAGTCGGCTGGTGCGGCGGTGAAGGAGTTGCCTGGAGGCGCGGACAAAAGAAGGGACGGGTTATCGCGGCTGGCTCGGCTCGGCGGTAGCCTCAGCGTCCGTAGTCTGTGGGCGCAGCCGGTCGACCGTGCAACCCGTCCCATCATCGGCGTGGGGCGTGAGCCGGGGGTGATCCCTACCCGGACTCATGCGGGACTACGCGTCGCGCGCGGCGGGCTCGCTAGCGAATGGCGGCCCAGCCAAGTCGCAGGAGGTCACGGCGGGTGGCGCTACGGAATCGCCCGACTGTACGGGCGCGCCCAGGAGCGCCACGGCTTACGCCACCACTGAGAGTGGAGTCTTCTGCCTTGATAACGCCTCCCTTCTCAGACATCATTATACTCCCTTCGCATTGGGGTGGGAGAAAAAAACGTAACGCGCTGCGTCTCGGCGTCGCGCAGATGGGGAGGAGGGCGCGCATGCAGCGGACGCGGAACGTGGCACGGCTCGTGGCGTGCGCGGTGTGCCTCTTCGTCGTCGCGTGTGCAGGCGAGCGGGGGCACACGTTCAAGGGAACGGGCCCCACCCTGACGCGCGCGTTTGCGGTCGACGCCAACTGGCAGATGCAGTGGGAGTTCACCGGGCAAGTGTTACGCATTACCGTGCTCGACGAGTTCGACGAACGCGTGGGCACCGAGCATCAGCAAGGGACCGGGCGCGGCGCGGCGCGGTATCCCGCGGCGGGGACCTACTCGCTCGAACTTTTGACGGAGGACCTGAGCGTATGGACCATCCACATCTCGCAAGCGCCGTGACCGGGTCTACCGCACGGCGGCCGAGCCTTCGACTGCGTGGAGCCGCGCATGAGCGGTGAGCCCGAACGCCCCGCCGACGACCGGGAGGGCTTGTGGACGTACGTGGGGCACGAGAACCTGGGCTTCGAAGGGAACGTGTCGCGCTCGCGGATGGTCGTGCAGGACCGCCACATGGCCCCGAACGGGTACATGCAAGCGTCGGTCGCCATCGGGCTGGCGGACATGTGCTGCGCGGGCGGGACGTTTGCCACCGTGCCCGAGGGCGCGAGCTTCACCACCATCGAACTGAAGGTCAACATGCTGGGGACCGCGCGGGCGGGCGACACGCTGCTCTGTGAGGCGACCCTGCAGCACGGGGGCCGCACCACGCAGGTGTGGGACGCGGTGGTCGCGCACGAGGACGGCGGCAAGAAGGTTGCCCTGTTCCGCTGCACGCAGTTGATCCTCTACCCGAAGCAGTGACGCGCCCCGCACTACCGGCCGGCGCTGCGGCCCTCCGCCGAATGGGATAAGGTAGGGGGCGGGAGCGAACGAATATGCAATTGCAGTACACGCGCGACGAGCTACTGGCCGAGCACGACTTTGCGCAGCGAACGACCCGCGGGGACACCGTCTACCACGGCGGGCTGGATGCGGCGGGCACCTACGTTTCGCCCCGGTCCCTCCACCGGATCTCCGCGATCCAGGCGTGGGTCAGCCAACTGGAAGCCGCCGGCCAGCCGGCGCGGGTGATGGAGCCGCAGCAATTCGTGGCGGAGTTTTTCCCCAACGCGGACCAGAGTTGCCTGCTGTTGCGCCACGGCGCGCGCAGCTCCATGACGCGCATCCTCACGCTCGTCGGGCTTATCGAGGGATTCGGCAACGACGGGATTCGCGCCATGCCCAAGCCCCCCTTGCAGCCGTACTTCAAGGAGCCGCTGGACGACACCTGCCTCGGGCACTTGTATCTCGGCCTCCTGGACGCGCACGGCATGGACGAGGCCGGTGGCCCGGAGGCGGGGCACGACGCCATGTGGTTCGCCATTCGCGATGCGGCGCTGGATAATCCGCCCGTGACCCCGGACATGTACGAGAACCTGCCCATCTCGCCGCCGCCCGGGTATGAGGGGCCGGCCAAGGCGGATCCCGAGGCGCTCGGGCCGACCAGCCAAGGGTTCGAGTCGTTCTTCCCCACGCTCAATCCGATGGTGGAGATCGTGCTGCGCGGGCTCGCGCAAATTCTCGTGATCGAGTGCGGCGCGTATAACACTTTCAACTGGGCGCGCCACGTGCTCTCGCAGCCCGACTGCTCCGCCGAACCGGAGTGGGCGCCGCGCATGGTGGATTACATTCAGGCGGACGAACAGATTCACGTGGACTACCTGAACTGCGCGCTCGGGGAAGCGCGGTGCCGGACCCTTATCGATCAGGACGGGAACGAGCTATCGGGCCGCGAAGTAGTGGACACCATCGTCACGCGCGCCCGCGAGCGGGGGATCGGCGGCGGGCGCGACCGCATCCGCAACCACCGGATGAAGCAGATCCGCCGGGAGCTGGAGAGCCTCCCGGACGGCGAGGCGATCCTCGCCGAGTTCGCCCGCCTGGGCGAGGTCCCCGCCATCGCGTAACACCGCAGGCCCCCGGCGGTGGCCTGCTTGGTGCCTGTGCTGCCCGCGCGGGTACCGGAATACTGCTATTTTTGCTAGACTGGGCCTGTTTTGGCCCATTTGTCCCAACCGGCTGCGGCTACGCTATCCCTCTGCTGCCCCAGGTGCCGCAGTGATGTGCCCGCGGTCGCGTTTGCGTGTAACCGCTGCGGCCTGCTGCTCAGCGAGTGGCCGGTCGAGGCGTTCGCCCCGCCCGAACCCGAGGGGGAGCCGGAGCCGGCCTTCGGGCTGCAGAGCTGGAACATCTTCGTGGCCGGGCTCATCGCCGCGCTGCTGCTCCTCTCCGCCGCACGGCTGGGGTTCATCCTGCAGATCCTCGGCACGTTGATCCACGAACTGGGACACGCGGCGTGCAACTGGGCGTTCGGGTATCCGGCGGTGCCGGCGTTGGACTTCATGTACGGCGGGGGCGTCACGATCAATATGAACCGGAGCGCCGGCCTGCTCCTCGCCATCTATCTCGGCTTCCTGGGGCTCGGGGTCTGGGTGCGGCACAATCGGCGCGCGGTGGCCCTGGTCGCGATCCTCGCGGTGGTGCACGCCGGGCTAGCGATCACCCGCGGGCATCAGGTGGTCATCCTCTTCATGGGCCACGGGACGGAACTGCTGTTCGCCGCCATCTTCCTGTATCGCGGCATGAGCGGCACGGCGTGCCGCTACTGGATCGAGCGGCCGCTGTACACGACGCTGGGGTGGTACTTCGTCGTCTTCAACGTGCGCTTCGCGTTCCGGCTCATCAGCAGCCCCATGCATCGCGCCATGTACGAGGACGCGAAAGGCGGCGGGCACTGGATGGATTTTAGCCGCCTCTCGATCGACTACCTGCTCGTCGACCTGGGCATCGTCGCGACGGCGTACCTCTGCCTGTGCGCGCTGCCCGTCGTTGGCAGCCTCCTGCTCGTGCGGTTTCGCGAGGCGTGGTGGCCGGCGCTCCTGCGCCTGCGCCCGGCCTGACGCCTGTGCGGCCGGCGCGCGTTACTCGCCGACGATGCCGAGCAGCTCCACCTCGAACACGAGGATGGCGTTCGGCGGAATAGCGGGCGGCCGCCCCGCGGGACCGTAGGCCAGGTTGCCGGGAATCCAGAGCTTCCACTTGGCCCCCATCGGCATGAGCTGCAGGGCTTCCGTCCAGCCGGCGATGACGCGGTTCACGGGGAATTCCGCCGGGGTGCCGCGACTGTACGAGTTGTCGAATTCGGTGCCATCGAGCAGCGTGCCCCGGTAGTGGACGCGCACGGTATCCGTCGCGCCCGGTGACGCGCCGCCGCCCGCCGTCAGCACTACATAGTGTAGGCCGCTCGGCAGCACCTGCACGCCCTCCTGCGCGGCGATCGTGGCCAGGGCTTGCTCGCTCTCCGCCAACTGCGCCTGGGCCTGCGCGGCCTGCGCCGCCTGCTTCCGCGCCGTCAGGTCCCGACTGAACTTGTGCATCGTGTCGACCATCTCGCTCTCGCTCATGGCCAGCGGCCGGTCGCCGAGCACGTCCGTGAGGGCCTGGGCGAACGCGCCCACGTTGAGGGTCACGCCGTCCGCCTTCACGCTGTTCGCGAACTGGACGCCGATGGTGTAACTCACGCGATCGACCTCGGAAGTGAACTGCGTCGGCGCGGAGGCTTGCGTCTGGACCGCGCGCGCCCCCGCGAACACGGCGGCGCAGGCCATAAGGCTCCGGCGGAGCCAGCGAGTGGCGTGGGAAGTGGGGCGCATGGGGTGGACTCCTTTGACTGGCCCAACGGGCAGGGGCGGCTCGGCGGCGGGCGAATGGGCGCCTACCCTACCCCGTCCGCCGGCGGGGCGCCACCGGCCTGCGCCGCTACCGGTGTGCGAGGAGGTAGATGCGCTGCGTGGTTACTTCCCCGGGCTGCGGGTCGCGCTCCACGGCCTGCTCGACGGTAAAGCCTGCACGTTCCACGTACTGCACGAGTTCGGCGCGCGCAAAGAACGTGGCGTACATGGGCACCGGCAGGTCGAACACTTCTTCCACGTACACGTCCCCATCGCCGGCGTGCACGGCGCACAGCAGTGGCGCCCCCGGTTGCAGCACGCGCGCGAACTCCCGGAATGCGTGCGGGACGTCCGCGCGGAGCAGGTGGATGACCGCGTAGAACGCCAGCAGGCCGGACAAGGCGCCATCCCGCACGGGCAGCGCCAGCATGTCGCCCGCGGCGTAGGCGGGGTGCCCGGTCAGGCCCCGCGCTGCGGCGCACATGGCGGGCGACAGATCGATGCCGCACACGCTGGGTCCGCGCGCGCGCACGTAGTGCCCCACGTGCCCGGGACCGCACCCCACTTCGCCCACGAGCCCGCCGGGCCGCACGGCCCTGGCGAATTCGTCCAACAGGTCCCGGTCCGCGGGCTTGCCCGCGAGTTCGTCCGCGAACAGTTCCGTATAACGCGCCGCGGCGCGGTCGTAACTGGACCGGACGAGCCTGGCCAACCGCGCCGCATCGAAATCGGGAACCTGGGTCATGTGGGAGGGCGCCGCCGCCGGACGCGCGCGCCCAGGGTACCGCACCCCGGGGCAGGTTGCCAGGACTCGGCGAGCAATCGCCCGTTCCCGTATCCTAAGGGGAGCGCGCCGTGTGTTCCGCGGCGTGGTTTACTCGCGATGCCGACCTACGATCCCGCCCTGACCCTGCGTGCGGCGCGGCGGCAATATTGGGAGCAGGGTGGCTTGCCGTCCGACGGCGGGTACAACGATCGGTGGGTCGTCCTGTATGCAGGGGGCGTGCCGGTGGTCGTCTTCCCGAACACGATGTCGCGGCGCAAGGCCGTGAAGGTGCACGACCTGCACCACGTCCTGACCGAATACGACACGAGTTGGACGGGGGAGGCGGAAATCGCCGCGTGGGAGCTGGCGTCGGGGTGCGGCTCGTACTGGGCGGCGTGGGTCCTCAACTTTTGGGCGGGCCTGGTCGGCGTGCTGTTGTTCCCGCGGGCGGTGTGGCGCGCGTGGGGCCGGGGCCGGCGCAGCCGCAGCCTGTACCATGCGCCGTTCGATGAGGCCACGCTGGACGAGACCGTGGGGGCGGTGCGGCACCGGCTCGGCATTCCGCCGAAACAGCCTTAGCCCGATATGATGGCGGTGTCCCCCCGCGCGCTGCGCAGAGCAGGGGAGACGCCGAAGGGAGACCCGTAGGCATGCAGATTCAACCTGGGCGAGTCACCGTGGACGAAGGCGTCGTGTTCGGCACGGGCGGGGGCCGCGAGTTGCGCTGCGATGTGTACGTGCCGCCGCAGCAACCGGACAACGCGCCGGCCGTCCTGCTCGTGCACGGCGGTTCCTGGCGCAACAACGACCGCACGCAGTTGCGCGGCTACGGCATTCAGCTCGGGCGCCGCGGTTTCGTGTGCGTGGCGTGCGAGTACCGCCTGTCCGGCGAAGCGCAGTGGCCGGCCCAATTGCACGACGTGAAGGCCGCCCTGCGCTGGATGCGCGCTAACAGTGCGGACCTGGGTATCGATCCCAATCGGATTTGCCTTTCCGGTAATTCCGCGGGGGCGCACCTGTCGCTCATGGTGGCCGGCACGCCGGCGGTCGCGGAGTTCGAAGGGGACGGGGGCAACCCCGGCGTCTCCACGGATGTCGCCGCCGTCATCGCGTTCTACCCGCCCACCGTGCTCGGGCAGGGAATGCACTTGACCGAGCAGGTGCAGGAACTCATGGGTGACGGTATGACGGAGGAGGCCTTGCGCGCGGCGAGCCCCGCCACCTACGCGCGGCCGGACTTTCCGCCCACGCTCCTGGTGCACGGCACCCAGGACGAACTGGTGCCCCATGAGGCGACCGTGGACATGCATCGGCTGCTGTGCGAGGCGGGCGCGCCGGCCGACCTGCACGTGTACAGCGGCGCGCCGCACGGGTTCGATGTGGTGCCCGAGTACGGACGCCAGTGCGTGGAACTGATGGCGCTGTTCCTGGACCGTTACGTGGTCGACCCACGGCCGGTGATGCCAACCGTCGGCGCGTAGGCGATTCCCGTCCGCGTGGTCGCGCCGGTCGCACCGTGGGGCGCACGCCAATGTCCAACTCGATCCAGATCGTGCCGTACGACCCCGCGTGGCCTGACAGGTTCGCGCGCGAGGCGGCGGTACTGCGTGAGGCGCTGGGCGAGGTGGCCCTGCGCATCGATCACGTGGGGTCCACGTCGGTGCCGGGGCTCGCGGCAAAACCGATCGTCGACATGCAGATTTCCGTGGCCCGGCTCGAGCCTATGGCGGTCTTCCGCGAACCGTTGGAACAGCTCGAGTATCGATTCAAGCTCGATCCGGATTTTCCCGATTATCCCTTCTTCGGCAAACCGCCCGTGCCGCCGCGTGCGTACCACATTCACGTGTGCGCCGCGGGCAGCGAGACGGAGCGGCGCCACCTGGCGTTTCGCGACTACTTGCGGGCGCATCCCGACGTGGCGGACGCCTATGCGGCATTCAAGCGCCGGATCGCCCCCGGCTACCGCGTGGACGTGCACGGGGACCGCGAGGCGTACGCCGACGCCAAGAGTGAGTTCATCCTGCCGGTCCAGGCCCGCGCCCTGGCGGAGTACGCGCCCGGCGGGTAACGGGTCGCGCCGTCGTCGCGCGGCACAGTCCGGCCCCTCGCGCTACCCTTCAGCCCGATGACGTTCTCCCTACCTCGCCCGTTTACCGCGACATTCAGGCTCCTTCTCGCTGCCGGCGCGCTTGCGTGGACCGGGCCGGCGGGTGCGCAACCGGCGTCGGCGCCCGTGGCTGCGGCGGATCTCGCCACGTGGGACGTGCCGCTGATTCCGCGCACGGTGCTGTTCGGCAATCCGGAGCGCGCGAACCCGCGCCTTTCGCCGGACGGGCGGCGCATGGCGTATCTTGCGCCGCTGAACGGGGTGCAGAACGTCTGGGTCGGCCCCGTCGGCGGCGCGGCGCGGCCGGTGACCCGCGACACGGGCCGTGGCATTCACCGCTACCGGTTCGCACAGGACGATCGCCACCTGTTGTACCTGCAGGACCGGGACGGCAACGAGAACTGGCGCCTCTACGGCCTCGACCTGGAGACGGACGCCGTCAAGGACTACACGCCATACGACGACGTGCAGGTGCGCATCGTGGGGACTGCGCGGCGGGTGCCGGGGGCCATCCTCATCGCGATCAACAAGGACGATGCGCGGCACCACGACGTGTACCGCCTCGAGCTGGAGAGCGGCGCGCTCAGCCTCGTGGCGAAAAATCCGGGGGGCATCATCGAGTGGACCATGGATCCGGACTTGCGCGTGTTGGGCGCGGTGCGCCTCACGGCGGACGGCGGCCAGGAGTTGCTGGTCCGCGCCGCCGAGGACGCGCCGTGGACCCCGCGCGTGCGTTGGAGTATGGAGGACAGCGCCATGAGTGGGCCGGTCGCCTTTACCGCTGGTGGCCGCGCCCTGATCTTGAAGGATTCCCGGGGAGCAGACACCACCCGCCTGGTTCGCCTGGACTTGGCCTCGGACGAGGCCGCGGTGTTGGCGCACGACGAGACGTACGATATGGGCCGAATCCTGCGCCATCCGGACACGTTCGAACCGCAGGCGGCCGGCGTCACGCGCGAACGCCCGGAGTGGATCGTGCTCGATGACGCCCTCCGCGCGGACTTCGCCCGCATGCGCGCCATCGCGCCGGGCACGCTCTACATCGCCGGGCGGACGCCGGGCGACCGCTGGTGGCTGTTGACCTTTCGCCGTGCCGCCGGGTCGTCGGTGTCCTACCTCTACGATGCGCGAAGCGGGGCGGCGACGAAGCTCTTCGAGCACCAGCCTGCGCTGAACCAGTACCCGCTTGCGCCCATGGAGAGCGTCACCATTCCCGCCCGCGACGGGCTCACGCTGCACGGGTACATCACGTTCCCCGTCGGGCTGCCGCGCAATAATCTGCCCCTGGTGCTCAACGTGCATGGAGGGCCCTGGAGCCGCAACGCGTGGGGCTACCACAGCACCGCCCAGTGGCTCGCGAATCGGGGTTACATTTGCCTGCAGGTGAACTTCCGCGGCTCGAGCGGCTACGGCAAGGCGTTTCTGAATGCGGGCAACCGCGAGTGGGCGGGCGCGATGCACGACGACCTGGTGGATGCGGTGCGCTGGGCGGTGGCGCAAGGCTACGCCGATGCGGACCGGATCGCGATCTTGGGCGCCTCCTACGGGGGCTATGCCGCGCTCGTGGGGGCCGCTTTCACGCCCGACCTGTTCGCCTGCGCGGTGGACCTGGTGGGCCCGAGCAATCTCGTCACGCTGCTCCAGTCGATCCCGCCGTACTGGGAACCGCTGCGCGCGCTCTGGACGACGCGCGTGGGCGACCCCGAGGCGGACGCCGCCTTCCTCCTGTCGCGGTCGCCGCTCTCGAAGGTGGACCAGATCACCATTCCCATCCTCATCGCCCAGGGCGCCAACGATCCGCGCGTGAAACAGGCCGAGTCCGACCAGATCGTCGCCGCCCTGAAGCAGCGGGGCATCCCGCACGAGTATTTATTGTTCCCCGATGAGGGGCATGGCCTCGCCAAGCCCGAGAACCGGTTACGGTTCAGGGCCGCGGCCGAGCGATTCCTGGCCCGCTACCTGGGGGGACGCTACGAGCTGGAGGGAGACGGCGCGCCGGCCAATTAGTGCTGGTGCGACTTGCGGGTCGTCCTCGCGTCGCACATGGTGGAGCGGCGGGGGCGCGCCACGCCCCAGTAGGCAGCGTGCGGCGCGTTCGGATAGGGTAGCGCCTCCCGCCCGAGAACTTACCGGCGTGATCCGAGCGGAGGAGTGCAACCCATGACCCCGTTACCTCCTGATCTAGATGAAGCGAAGTTGGAGGAGTTCGCCGGCGAGATGACCGGCGTCATGAAGGCCGGCGCTCTGGCGATCATGTCCAGCATCGGCCACCGCACGGGGCTGTTCGACACGTTGGCCGGCCTGGCCCCTTCGACCAGCCAACAGATCGCCGACGCCGCGGGTCTGAACGAGCGGTACGTGCGCGAATGGCTGGGCGCCATGGTCACGGGCGGAGTCGTAGACTACGACCCCGAGACCAAGACGTATTGCCTGCCGCCCGAACACGCAGCCAGCCTCACCCGTGCGGCCGGCCCGTACAATATCGCCCGGCGGCTGCAAGTCATTCCCCTGCTCGCCACCGTCGAGGACAAGATCGTCCAGTGCTTCGAGAACGGCGGCGGCGTCCCCTACGAAGAGTTCGGCCGCTTCCACGACGTGATGGCGGAGAGGAGCGTCCAACTCGTCGGCGCCGCGCTGCTCGACACGATTCTGCCCTTGGCGCCGGGGCTCACGGACCGGCTGCGTGACGGCATCCGCGTTCTGGACGTCGGCTGTGGCAGCGGCCACGCGCTGAACATCATGGCGGAAGCGTTTCCCCGCAGCACCTTCACCGGCTACGACCTCTCCGAAGAAGGGGTCGGCAACGGCAACGAACAGGCGCGGGAGAAAGGCCTGACGAACCTCGAGTTCGCCGTGCAAGACGTCACGCATTTCCCCACCGACGCCCCGTTCGATTTCATCACCGCGTTTGACGCGATCCACGATCAGAAGGATCCCGTGGCGGTGCTGAGCAATATTTCCGGCGCGCTGGCCGACAACGGCGTGTATATCATGCAGGACATCGCCGCCTCCAGTTATCTGCATAAGAACCAGGAACGGCAGATCGGTACGGTTCTGTATACCATCTCGACCATGCATTGCATGACCGTCTCGCTCGCGCAAGGGGGCGCCGGCCTCGGTGCCGTCTGGGGGGAAGAGTTGGCGTGCGACATGCTGCGCGACGCCGGCTTCCGTACGATCGACATCAACCGCATTCCCACCGACCCGGGCAATAACTACTATGTCTGCGGCAAATAGCCACCCTCCGGCGGGGTCGGCTACACTGACCCCGTCCGAAAGTACGGGGGATGCGGTCGAAACCTATACCTGGGAGACGAGTCATGGCAGATGCGACATTCACGGTGATCGACGATGGAAGGGCGACGGAGGTACCCGCGACGCGTGAGGGTGACCGCGTGTGCCTGGCCCCGGGGGCGCTGAAAGCCGCGCTCGGCTGGGAGCTGAAGCCCGAGGGGTTGTGCAGGGACGACGCGTGCGTGCCGCTGCGGGACCGCGCGGGCGTCGAGACGGATGGCGGGATCGATCTGGCCGCGGTGGCCGAGGTGTTGCAGCGGCCCTTGGCTCTGGATGCCGACGCGGGGGTCGCGGTGCTGACTGCCTCGCCGGACGCGCGGCGCGAGCCCCTGCGGTCGCTGGAGGCGCCCGATTTCACCCTGCCCGATTTGGATGGCACGCAGCATTCCCTCTCCCACTTCCGCGGGAAGAAAATTCTCCTGGTGGTGTACGCATCCTGGTGAGGATGCCGCGAAGACCTGCCGGTCTGGCAGGAACTGTACGAAGAACTGAAAGACGACGGCTTTACCGTCATCACGGTTGCACTCGATAAGTGCGCGGACGATCCGCGCCCGTTCATCGAGCGCGCCAATCCCACGCACCCGTCCCTCATCGATACCGAGCATCGGGTGGCCGACCTCTACGGCATGATCAACGTGCCGACCGTGGTGTGGATCGATGAGGCCGGGCGGATCGTCCGTCCAAAGGCAACCGAGTTCGGCACGGATCTCTTTTCGGATCTTACGGGCATTCGCCCGGAAGGCCACCTGGCAGCCATCCGCGCGTGGGTGAAGGACGGCACCCTGGAGCTGGACGAGGCCGGGGTGCGCGAGAAGGAGACGCTGCCCAGTTGGGACAATCAGGTGGCCAAAGCCGAGTTTGCTCTCGCCTGGCACCTGCACCAGGCGGGGGAGACGGCGGCGGCCGAGCGGCATTTCGTGCGCGCCGGCGAGTTGGCGCCGCAGGACTGGACCATCCGCCGCGGGTCCATGCCGATTCGCGGGCTGGATCCGTTCGGCGAACCGTTGCTGGAACTGTGGCAGGAGGGCGACGGCCCGCCCCGCTATCCGCAAGTGACCGCGTAGCCGCCTGCGCGGGGGAGCTGCGCGGTCGCGTGGTAGAGTTTGCGCGCCGCCGGCCCAGCCGGGGGCCCACCTGGAACTTGGCTGCCGTGCGCGCGACCCCGCTGTCCATCCCCGACGTGATCCGGATCGAGCCCGACGTGTTCGGGGACGCGCGCGGCTTCTTCATGGAGACGTGGAATCAGCGCGTGTTCGCCGAGGCGGGCATCAGTGCGGACTTTGTGCAGGACAACATCAGCCGCTCGGCGCAGGGGATTCTCCGCGGCCTGCACTTCCAAATTCGCCAGCCGCAGGGCAAGCTCGTGCGGGTGCTGGCGGGCGAAGTGTTCGATTTGGTGGTGGACCTGCGCCGCAGCTCACCCACGTTCGGCCAGTGGGTCGGCGAGAGCCTGTCCGATGAGAACCGGAATGCACTCTGGGTCCCGCCGGGGTTCGCGCACGGGTTCTACGTGACGCGCGGGCCGGCGGACTTTTCGTACAAGTGCACCGACTTCTATGCGCCGCAGCACGAGCGAACCTTGCAGTGGGACGACCCGGAGCTGGGCATCGCCTGGCCGCTCGTCGACGGCGCACCGCCGATCCTGTCGGACAAGGATCGCGCGGGCACGCCCCTCAGCCGGATCGAGACTTACCCGTAGCCCGTGGCCGCGAGCGCGGCCGGGCCGGCGCACCAGCTTGCGATCGCCTGCGGCTCGAGCCGGATCAGCGTCGGCGTCTGGTGGAACAGGGGCACCCGGGCGTACTGCGGATACTTGTGGCGGAGTGCATCGGCGGCGGCCGTGGCGGGATCGGCGCCGGCATCCGCCACCGTGACTACTTGCGCCGTGGCGTCGACGCGAATCCACCAGAGCGTGCGCCAGTCGTCGTCATAGCGGTCCAGGAGCAGCGTGGCTCGCCCGGTCCGGCGGACGTTGCGTAGCCTGACCGGCTCGCGGGCCGGCTTGGGTTTGCCGTCGATGGGCGACCAGAGCACGCCCCCGGCCCGCGCGAAGACCACCGGCACCAGGTGCGGCGCACCATCACCGCCGACCGTGCCGAGACGCGCCACGGGCCAGCCGGCCAGCAGGCGATCGACTATCTCCTCCGGAAGCTGCACGCCCCTATGGTGCCCTCCCGCGGGCCGCATGGCGAGGCCCCCCTTGCATGCGGCGGCGTTCCGTGGTGGACTACGCGGATGTTACCGATCGATCTGACCGGGAAACGGGCGCTGGTGGCCGGCATCGCGGACGACCGGGGCCTCGGGTTCGCCATTGCCAAACAGCTTGCCGAAGGGGGCGCCACCGTCTGCGCCGGCACGTGGCCGCCGGCTTACGGCATCTTCACCAAGCTGCTCAAGCGGGACAAAGTCCAGGAGTCCCTGCGGCTGTCGGACGGGAACTCGCTGGCGTTCGAGCGGATCTATGGGCTCGATGCGGAGTACGACACGCTGGAGCAGGCGCCCGCGGACTTGCGGGACAGCCGCCGGTACAAGGACCACGCGGACTTTTCCGTGCAGGGGGTGGCGGATCGGATGGTGGCGGACTTCGGGGAGCAGCCGCTGGACATCGTGGTGCACAGTCTCGCGAATGGGCCGGAGGTCAAGAACCCGCTGCTGGACACGAGCCGCGCGGGGTACTTGGGCGCGGTGTCCGCCAGCAGTTATTCCTTTGTCTCCATGGTGCAGCGGTTCGCGCCGCTGCTGCGGCCGGACGGCTGCTTCTTGACCTTGACGTATGTGGCGTCCCGGCAGGTGGTGCCCGGCTACGGCGGCGGCATGTCCTCGGCCAAGGCCGCGCTGGAGTCCGACGTGCAGGTGCTGGCGTTCGAGGCGGGGCGCCGCTACGGCATACGGGTGAACGCCATCTCCGCCGGACCCTGGGCCTCGCGCGCGGCCTCGGCCACCGGGTTCATCGCGCCCATCATCGCGTTCGCGCGGGCCAACGCGCCGTTGCCCGAGGCTATTTCCGCGAGCGAAGTGGGCGCCGCCGCGGCATTCTTGTGCAGCCCGCTGGCGTCCGGCATCACGGGCACAGTCCTGTACGTGGACAAGGGCATGCACACCATGGGCGTGGCCCTGGAAGGCCTGAAACCGGTCGAGGGCTGATCCCCGCGGCGGCTCAGGCCGGCCGGCGTAGCAATGGGACGCCGCCCGCTGGTGATCGCGTGGAATCCGCCGGCCCACGGGTCTCATCGGCCGCGGTTGGCCATCACGCCGCCCTGTCTCGGCAGTTGTTCGGGGCTTGAAAAATACGAACGTTCGTGCTATTAATTGGGAATGACGGCAACCCGAACTCGGCGCAAACGCCCAGGCGAGGGCGCTCGGTCACCCCGCAAGGGGGACGCAACGCGCCACGCCGTGCTGCGGGCGGCAGTGGACCAGGCCTCGGCCGAGGGGCTGGAGGGGCTCACCATCGGCCGGCTCGCGAAGGATTTGGGCATGAGCAAGAGCGGCCTCTTCGCGCACTTCGGCTCCAAGCAGGAGCTGCAACTGGCCACGGTGGACGCGGCGGGCGCCATCTTTCTCGACGAAGTCATCCAGCCCGGGCTGAGCGCGCCGCGGGGGATGGCCCGCCTGTGGGCCTTGTACGACGCGTGGCTGTCGTATGTGGAGCGCCGGGTATTTCGCGGCGGCTGTTTCTTCGCCGCAGCGGGCGCGGAGTTCGACAGCCGCCGGGGTCCGGTGCGCGACCGCATCGCGGAGCAGTCGCGGCAGTGGCTCACGTCGTTAGCACTGGCCGCCCGCCACGCGCAGGAGTGCGGCGAGCTGGACGCCGGCGTGGACCCGGACGGGCTGGCGTTCGAGATGAACGGCTGCCTGTTGAGTACGAATTGGGCGCGCGAATTGTTCGGTGACGAGGCAGCGTTCGGCCGCGCGCGCACCATCATGCGCGACCGGCTCCTGAGCCTCGCCGCGTCGCCCGCCGGCCGGGATGCGATTCCGGTAGCGGTTGGCAGCTAGGAAAGAAGCCCCTTGCCCGTTAGGAGCATGACCATGTCAGTAATGCAGCACTCGACCTCTTCCACCCTCTTGCGCCGCGCGTTGCAGGGCAACGCCGCGTTTTCCGCTGTGTCCGGTGTATCGTTCATCGTGGCCGCACGCCCGCTCGCCGCCTTTCTCGGTTCCGTGCCGCCGTGGCTGATGGTGGTGACCGGCGTGTCGCTGCTTTTTTTTGCTGCCGGCTTGGTGCACAACAGCGCGCGGGAGCGGGTTAGCCTCATGGAAGCGAAACTCGCCGTCGCGATGGATATGGCGTGGGTGCTGGGCAGCGGCCTGGCGATCCTGTTCGCGAACGCCCTGGGCCTGACGCGGCCTGGGACCTGGGCCATCGTCGTGGTGGCCGACGTGGTGCTCGTCTTCGCGATTCTCCAGGGCCTCGGCCTCCGCCGTCAGCGCGGGGCCAGCACGGCGTGACTGCGCATCCATAGCGCGCGGCGTCGGGCTTCGCTATGGTGGTCCCGGAGGAAGGGGACCGGTCATGCGCCACGCCCGCGCCGAGGCCCTCGACGCGCTGGACGACGTGCTTGAGCGTTTACGCGCGTTCGACGAGTTGCGGGAGAAATCGCGCGGCGTCTTCTACGTCCAGTCGAAGGCCTTCCTGCACTTTCATGAGGATCCCGCGGGGCTGTTCGCCGACGTGCGCCTGGACGGCGCCGCGTTTACGCGCCTGCGCGTGAGCACGAAGCGGGAGCGCGCCGCGTTGCTGCGGCAGGTGCGCGCGGCCGTGCGCGGTTCGGCCTAGCCGCGCTATTCGCCCCGTTCGGCGAGCCAGCGTTCGGCTTCGAGGGCGGCCATGCAGCCGGTGCCCGCCGCGGTTACGGCCTGGCGGTACACCTTGTCCTGCACGTCGCCGCAGGCATAGACGCCCTCCACGTTCGTGACCATGGATTGGCCGCGGGTGACGATGTAGCCGGTGTCGTCGAGTTCCACCTGCCCGCCCAGGAATTCCGTGTTCGGCACGTGGCCGATGGCGTAGAACAAGCCACGCGCTGCCAGCACCCGTTCCTCGCCGGACGTCTTCTCCCGCACGCGCACCCCGTCCAGGGATTCCTTGCCGAGCGCTTCTTCGAGCAGCGTCTGCCACACCACCTCGATTTTGTTGTTGGCGATAACCCGTTCCTGCATCACCTTGGATGCGCGCATCTCATCGCGCCGCACGAGCATGGACACGCGGCTGCCGAACTTCGACAAATACGTGGCTTCCTCGCACGCGGTATCCCCGCCGCCGATGACCACCAGATGCTGGTCGCGGAAAATCGGCAGCCCGCCATCGCACACGGCGCAGGCGGAGATCCCCTTCGTCCACAGGCGTTCCTCCCCCGGGACGCCCATGCGCTTCGCCGTGGCCCCCGTGGCGACGATCAGGGTTCGCGCTTGCACCGGCTCGCCGTCCGTAAAGACCTGGAAAGGGCGCGTCCCCAGGTCCACGCGCTCCACCGTCTTCGTCTCGATGCGCGCGCCGCAGTTGAGCGACTGCTGGCGCATCTCGGCCATGAGCTGCTGGCCGTCGATGCCGTGCGGAAATCCGGGATAGTTCTCCACGTCCGTCGTGGTGGTGAGTTGACCGCCCGGTGCCACGCCCCCGGCCATGAATCCTTCGAACATGAGCGGCTCCAGGCGCGCCCGGGCCGCGTAGATAGCCGCCGTGTGGCCCGCGGGGCCGGAGCCCACGATGACTACGTTCTCCACTCGATCGCTCATGGGAAGGCCTCGTTCGTCCACGCGTGGGGCGGGGTGCGCGGGGCGCCTGGGCCGGCGCCGCCCCGGAAGCGCTTCATTATATAGCGCGCACCGGCCGCGCTAGGCCGCGGGGGCGGGGCCGAGATGCGTCGCAAAGAAAGCCAGCATGCGCTCCCAACTGTCCTCGGCCGCCGCGTCGTCGTACCCGGCGCGCAAGGGGCCGAGTTCGCCGAGGCGCATGAAGAGGCTCCCGCCGTGCCGGCTCATGTAGCTGTGGCCGACCCCCTCGTACGTGCGGACATCGTGAGGCACGCCGAGCGTTTCCAGGTGTTGCTCCAGGCGGTGCCCCTGTTTGCCGAAAATCAAATCGCGCGCGCCGTAGCCGGCGACCACCGGGCAGATGTCTTCCATCGCTTCCGCCGCGTGGGGAACCTCGCCATAGAACGGTGCGGCGGCGCCGAAGTCGCCAATCGTACCGAGCAAGAGGGCGAATCCCCCGCCCATACAGAATCCTGCGACGCCGATGCGGCTCCCGTCCACGTCCGGCCGGGCCGCAAGCCAATCGCGCGCGGCCAACAGATCGTCGGCCACCGGCCCGCCCCACTGCCGCACGGTGCGGAGCGCGCGCAGGAGGCAGACCACCCGGGGGCCCGGGCCGTCGAACGCGTCCGGCGCGAGCGCCACGTAGCCCGCGTCGGCAAACCGGGCCGCGATGCGGCGGATGTCGTCGTTCAGCCCGAGGATTTCATGGATCACCAGCACCGCAGGGTGGGGACCGGGGGCCCCCTCCGGCAGGGCGAGGGACGCGCGCATGGCGCGGCCGTCCGCCGCGGGAAACGTCAGGTCGTCTTGCCGGCTCATCAGTGCAGCGTGTTCGCGCCGGCGCCGCCCCTATTTCTCCGCCCGCTGCGGGTGCCGGATCGTCAGGACGGGCGCGGGTGATTTGCGCACGACCCGTTCCGCCGTCGAGCCCAGGAGCACGTGGGCGAGACCGCTGTGGCCGTGGGTGCCCATGACGATCAGGTCCACCTCTTCATCCGCCGCTGCGGCGAGAATTTCCACGTAGGGCGCACCCCGGCGCAGAAGGCGTTTCACCTGTACGCCCGCCGGCGCGCCCTCGGCCAGGATCTTGGCCAACTCCGCCCGGGCGGCCTCTTCCAGTTCCGCGGCGGGGAAATAGCCTGCCGACATTTGCGCCCCGAAGTACGCGGGCACCACCACGTCTTCTACCACGTGCAGCAAGCACAACTCCGCCCCGTACTGTTCGGCCAGCGACGCCGCGTAGTCGAGCGCGTTGACCGCGTCGTCCGAGAAGTCGGTGGGGAAGAGAATGCGGTTGACGGTGATTTGCATGATCGTCTCCACTGCGGGGCGCGCCTCCGACGGCCCGCGGCGCGTCCGTGCGCGTCGCATGCGTCGGCGGTGCGCCCGCCCGCTGGGGCAGGGTCACCCGTTGGTCTGTCGGTCAGCGATATCCTACCTCGCCCGCGACTCCCCGTGCTCGGGGTGAGGCGGCGGGGCGCTCAGTGGACCGCGCCGCTGCGACTGGGGCGCAGCATGGCGATGGCCTGCGCGTAGTCCGCCTGGCCGAAGACCGCGCTGCCGGCGACCAGCACGTTCGCCCCCGCATCCACCACCACGGGCGCGGTTTCCGGATTCACGCCGCCGTCCACCTGGATATCCAGGCCGGGGCCGCCCCACTCCCGAATCTGGCGAATTTTTGGGAGCACGCCGGAGATGAACTCCTGGCCGCCGAAGCCGGGATTCACGGACATGACCAGCACCAGGTCCACGTCATCCAACACGTAGCGGGCCGCCTCGGGAGGCGTGCCGGGATTCAGCGCGACACCCGCGCGGACGCGTTCGCCCGTCGCCGTGCGCAACGTTTTGATGAGTTGGATTACCCGGTGGAGATGCGTGCACGCTTCGGCATGCACGGTGATGAGCTGGGCGCCGGCGGCGGCGAAGTCCGCCACGTACTTTTCCGGCTCGACGATCATGAGGTGCGCGTCCAGCACCAAGCGGCAGCGGGGCGCGATCGCCGCGATGACCGGCGGGCCGAACGTGATGTTGGGCACGAAACGCCCATCCATGACGTCCAGGTGCAATGAGTCGGCCCCCGCCCGTTCGGCCGCCCGCGCTTCCTCAGCCAAGCGGCCGAAGTCCGCGCTCAAGAGGGACGGGGCGACTTGAATTTCAGGCATACTCGTCATAACGAACCCCCCGCATGCACCCTATTCTGTTCCACGGCGCGCCGCGCGTCAAAGTCCATCTAGGTCCCGGCCCAGGCGCCCTGCGGTTCAGCCGGCGTGCCTGCCCGGCTCCCAGCCCTGCTCGGCCAAATGCGCCTGCGCGAACCGGAGCGGCACACCCTCCAAGTCCGTTGCCAGTATGTCGTTCCACCGATGGAGAAAGCCGAAGAAGGCGATAGCGGCCACCAGTTCCGCGGTCGGCTCGTCCGTGTAGTGCCCGGGCAGACTGGCGAACTCCGGCGCCACAGGATTATAGCGTGGCTGGCACCACCCGTTCGGAGTGATGGGGACACGCGGCGGGTTCTGCCGGTACACTGTGGAGGCCCGGAGGCGGCTGGTCATGCACGCGAGGGAACGCGCCGGTCAGGCTGCGGTATTACTTGCCCTGGTGTTCTGCGCCGGGTGCGGCGAAGGCTTGCGCGTGGGGAGCGAGTTGGCGCGCAGTTTCTCCGGCGACGGGCAAACACCCCAACCCGCCCCCGCGCCGGCCCAGCCTGCGCAACCGGTGCCGCCGGGGCAGACTCCCGGCCAAGTGCAAACGCCGCAGCCATCCCCACCCGCGGCCGCCGGTCCGTTTGGGCCCGGCGGTTCGTTCGGCGGGTTTACTCCGCCCCGCCCCCTCTACCCGATTCCGGCCGGGACGTTCTACGGGAACGACGTGGTCAAGGCGATGCGCGAGGCGGGGGGCATGTTCAAGCGCCGCGGGCTCTGGAAGAAAGAGTATGACGAGAAGCCCGTCGCCGGCGAAGGGGTGGTGACGAGCGTCATCGTCGGCATCGCGGCGGGCAATCACCTCCAACTCTGGGTCGACGTGGATGACGACAAGACCGCAGACGTGGTGTTCAACTACATGATTGGCGGCGGGCCGATGGAATTGGTCTCCTCCCTCAGGGTCAGCGAAGGCGACATGGTCTGGTACGAGGGCACCATGAAACGCTACTCGGCCGACCGCCTCTACGTGCTGGGGAGCGTCCTGCGGTAGCGCGGCTAGTTGGCCACCGGTGTCCGGTACTGCGTGCGCAGAAAGGCGTCGAACGCCCCGTCGGGCAGCAACCACTTCAACCCGATCAGGGTGCGGGCCGCGGCGGTGATGGGATAGCGCGCTTTGGGCTTCGCCGCCGTGATCGCCCGCTCCACTACGCGCGCCACCACCTCGGGCCCGACCGCCAGCGCCGCCATCCGTCCATCGTAAGCGTCCCTGATCAGCTCGGCCACCTGCGCGTTGAAGTCCGCATAGGGCGAGTCGTCGGCCGCGTTGCGGGTGATGCTGTCCACCGCGGTATTGCCGAACTGCGTCTTGATGGCGCCCGGTTCGATGAGGATGACGTCGATGCCGAACCCGCGGACCTCGAAGCGGAGCGCGTCGCTTAACGCTTCCACGGCGTACTTCGTGGCGTGGTAGAACGCGCCCCCGGGCAGGGTCATGCGGCCGCCCATGGAACTCATGTTCACCACCTTGCCCCACCCCTGGCGCCGCATCCCCGGCAGACACAACTTCGTCAGCTGGATGAGCCCGAACACGTTCGTCTCGAACTGTCGGCGCACGTCCGCCATGGACACATCCTCGAACGCGCCTTCCTGCCCATAGCCCGCGTTGTTCACCAGCACGCCGATAGCGCCTTCGGCCCCTTCGATTTCTTCCACGGCGGCGCAGATGGAATCCTCATCGCACACGTCCAGCGCCAGGGTCTTGCACCCGCGCTCGGCCAAGTCCGCAATGCTGTCCGCCTTGCGCGCCGTCGCGTACACGGTCCAGCCCTGCTGCGCAAGCCGTTCGGCCGTCGCCCGGCCAATCCCCGTCGAGCACCCCGTGATCAGCACGGCTTTGGAAATGTCACTCATCTTCCGCCCTCCACGTGCCGGGTCGCCCAGGCGCCCGGCGCGTCAGCTGCGGGAAGCCGGCTCGGTTACGCCGCCGGAGTCCCTCCCAGACCGGCGACCAGCACGCGAACCAATTGGCCGAGCCGCCGGCGGTAGTTCTGCCGGGTCGGGGCGTGGACGCCTGCCTGTTCCAGGCCCTGCGCCGACGCCACAATCATGTCAGCGGCGGCGGCCGGGCGCAGCCCCACGCGGTCCGGAGCGAGGTCGCCCCGGGCCGTCCCCTCCGCGATCAGTTTTTCCAACACCTTCAGGAACTTCCGCTGGTACTCCGCGGAAATATCGCCGCACACGCGGCTGTTCTCGTCCAACAGTTCCCGCGCGTGCGCCGACTGCTGTACGAGTTCGAAGAACGTCCCGAGCTTCGCCTCGAGCACGCCGCGCATGCGGGTCTCGACGCTCCCCTCCGCGGCCGCTGCGGCGGCGGCCCCGTGCAGCGCCTGCTCCTGCACGCGCCGCGCCAGGGCCCGGAAGATGTCTTCCTTGTTACGGAAGTGGGTGTACAGGGCCGGGCGCGAGATGTCGGCCGCTTGGGCCAGGTCCTCCATGGACGTGCGCCGGTACCCGTACTGGGAAAAGCGCGCGAAGGCGGCATCGAGAATCGCCACCTGCTTGTCCGTCTGTGCAACTGCTGCCCGGCGCCCCATAAGAGTCCCCCGGCCTGCGGGGACGACAGATTGACATTTTATATGTATTCTGTCAACCTGTCGGCGCCCGCGGGGGGGTGGAGGGAGCTCGGCCATGAGCCGCATCTTCGGTGACATCCGGCAGAACGGCTACGTGGTGCACGACATCGAGGCTGCCATGCAGCACTGGACGCACGTGCTCGGGGTGGGGCCGTTCTTCTACTTCGCGGACGTGCCCATGGAGGATTTCCGCTACAGCGGCGCGCCGTCGGACATCAAGGTGAGCATCGCGCTCAGCAACTCGGGGCCGCTCCAGATCGAACTCATCCAACAGCGGAATGATGCGCCGTCCATGTACCGGGAGTTCCTGGACGCCGGGCGCGAAGGGCTGCAGCATGTGGCGTACTGGACGGAAGAGTTTGACGCCGATCTGGACCGGTTCCTCGGCATGGGGTACACCGTCGGCCAGTCCGGCTGCGTGGGCGGCAAGGACGGGCGGTTCGTCTACTTCACCACGGAGGCGCACCCGGGCACGGTGGTGGAGCTGTCGGAGATCAGCGGCCTCAAGGGCCAGTTCTTCGCGTACATCCGCGAGACCTGCGCACGCTGGGACGGCAGCGATCCCGTAAACTACATGCAGTAGCCTCCGGGGGCCTCACGTGGCTGCCGCGGCGGCTGCCCACCACACCCATGGCCTCCTCTTCGACGACCGAGCAGCCGGACGCGCCCCCGAGCACGGCGTACGATCCGTTTGCGCGCGGCCCGCATCCGGTGGGCGTGCGCACGCTCGACGTGCCCGACCCCGCGCGGGACGGCACGATCCGCGTCGAAGTGTGGTATCCGGCGGCGGCCACGGTCCGTGGCGCGGACCTGGACCGCCGCCGCCAGGATCGCTATCGGATCTTCGGCGTCGCGCCCCGGCGGCGACAGGCGGCGGTGCGCGACGCCCCGCCGGCGGACGCGATCGGCCTGCCGCTAGTGGTGTTCTCCCACGGGCTCGGCAGTTTCGCGCGCCAGTCCACGTTCCTCACCACGCACCTGGCCAGCCACGGTTACCTGGTCGTCGCGCCCGACCATCGCGGGAGCACGCTCGCGGACATGGCCAGCCTGCGGCGGGTGGGCGTGACGGCCGTGCGCGACGTGCTGGCCACGGCCGCGGACGCGCGCCTGCAGCACGTGCCCACCCTCATCGAGGCGTTTACCACCGCGCTGCCCGCCTATGCCGGGCGGGTGGATGCCGGGCGGCTGGGCATCGCGGGCCACAGCTTCGGCGGGTGGACCAGCATCGGGGTCACCAGCGTTCCCACCCGCATCGGTTGCGCGCTCGCGCTCGCCCCCATCGGCGTCGGGCCCAACCCGGCGTTCGGCGGGCAGGACGCGTACGGGCGGTTCGACTTGCCGTGGCCCGGCCGCCCACCCACGCTCATCATTGCGGCCGAGCGGGACAGCATTTGTCGGCTGCCGGGCATCGAGCGGTTGCATGCAGCGTTGGGCGCGCCGCACCGGTTAGCCGTGCTGGCGGATACGGACCACGTGCACTTCTGCGACCGCGCGCACCAATCACACCAGGCGTTCGCGTTTCTGCTGGGCGCGGGCCGCGCGTTACGCGTCAGCCGCACGCGCATAGTCCCCTGGCGGGAATTGCTCGCGGAAGAACCGGCGCACGATGTCGTTCGCGGCGCTGGGCTCGCGCACTTTGACGCGCATCTGAAAGCCCTGCCCGCCGCGACGGACTTTCTCGGCCGGCTGTCCGACGCGTGCACCACGCGCGGCGCTCCGCTGACGGTCCGCTAGTATCCCGGCGGGGGCGTGAACCCGCCGACAAGCGTTTCCAGATGCTCGGTAAACGCGGCGGGAGTGCGGTCTTCCAGGTACGGCCCGACGATCTGGATGCCCACTGGCAAGCCGTCGGCCGTCCGCCCGACGGGTGCGGACACGGCGGGAAGATGATAGGCGCACGTGACGCCCGCCCAGAAGAGCAAATCCAGGTACGCTCGGTCCTGCCCGTCGATGGCGACCGTGCGGTCGTACATCTCGCCCTCGATGTTATGCGGGAACGCCGACACGAGCGAGACGGGGCAGAGCAGTACATCGTAGTTCTGGAAGAATTCGTACCATTGCGCGCGCAACTGTTCCCGTTGTTCGTGGCCCAGAAGCCATTCCCGGTGCCGCTGCACGCTGTACCGCGCCATCATCACCAAGTAGCCGTCATCGTCCGGCAACGATCCCTCCGCCGCCTTCGCCATTTCGTACTGTTCCGCACTCTGCCCCGCCGAGATGGCGCCGAACAGCATCTGCATGTAAATGCGATACGCCTCCTGGGGATCGAAGTTGGGCCGCGCGCGTTCGTCGACGGTGATTCCCGCGCCGCGCAGCGCCTCCACCGTGTCCCGCAGTCGCGCGGCCACCTCCTGCGACGGCGAGTACGGCGGCTCGTCCAGCCACGCCGCCACGCGATAGTCCTTGAGGGAGGCATGACGCGGGGCCGGAAGCTCGAGCCGCCAGCCCACCCCGCGATCTTTCGGGTCGCTGCCGGCCAACACGTCCAAGCCCAATTGAAGATCCTTCGCGCCCCGGCTCAAGGGGCCGATGACGGAGATGTCGCTGTAGCTGCGCGCGCCGGGCATGCCCAGGTGCCCGCGCCGGGGCAGGATGCCGTAGGTGGTCTTCAGGCCGTACACGCCGCAGTAGTGGGCGGGGCAGCGAATGGAACCGCCGATGTCCGTCCCCACCTCGAATCCCGTCAGCCCGGCCGCCAGCGCTGCGGCCGAGCCTCCCGACGATCCGCCCGTGGTGCGGTCCAGGTTCCAGGGGTTTTTCGTGAGGCCGAAGACATCGTTGTACGTCTGCATGTCCAAGCCGAACGTGGGCATGTTTGTCTTGCCGAACACCACGGCGCCGGCGGCCTTCAGCCGTTCCGCTATCAATCCGTCGCACGTGGGCACGTGGTCCGCGAGCACCGTTGCCCCCGCCGTGCTGCGCATGCCCGCCACCTCCATATTGTCCTTCACGGTGACGGGCACGCCGTGGAGTGGCCCGAGTACTTCGCCGCGCGCCAGGGCGGTATCCGCCGCGTCGGCTGCGGCGCGCGCGCCCGCCGCGTCGAGCGTGACCACCGCGTTGATGGGGCCGTTCAGCTCGTCGATGCGGGTGAGGTACGCGTCGAGCAGCTCGCGACTGCCGATGTCCTTTTGCCGAATGGCCGCCGCCAGCTCGACCGTGGAGCGAAAGACGAGATCAGACATGGACGCACGCTATCACACAGCGCGCGCCGCCGGGCCTATTCGTACGCCCGTTCGAGCACCAGGACGTCGTCCTGGTACACGCGGATGGTGGCCGGCGCGCGGTAGACGAACGGGACCATGATCTCCTCGGCCGGCAGGTGCATCTGCCGGTACACTTCGCGCGACCCCTGATTGTCGATCACTTCGGCTCGCACTTGGCGCTTGAAGAAGCCCGGGGTGCTGCGGAAGATGAGCGCGCCAAAGTTGTCCTCCGCGCCGCGCCCCACCTCCGTCGGGATGCTCATCAGCAGCTTCACCGTCTCCCCCTCCAGAATGCGGGCGCCGGAGGCGGGCGTCTGCTCGAGCACCTGGCCCTGTGGCAGGGTCGGGTCCACTTTCGTCTCCACCTCCCCGATTTCCAAGCCGAGGCGATTGAGCACCTTCGTCGAGTCTTCGATGTTGTTCCCCACGAAGTTCGGCACGCGATACACGCGCTTGCGCGGCCCCAGGCTCACGAGCAGGTCCACCGCGTTGTCGCGCACCGCCGGGTCGGTCGGCCCCGGCGATTGGGCCAGGATCACATCGGCGTCCGTGTCGTGGTGCATCCAGGAAATGCGGCCGCTCTTCAAGCTCTGTTGCCGCAGGGCAATGCGGCCCGCCCGCAGGGCCCGGCCCGTCACGTTCGGCACCGTGACGTACTGATGCCCCTTGCTGACCACCACCACCACCGGCCGGCCCCGGCGCACCACGGTGTCCGGTAGCGGGTCCTGGCTGATGATGTGCAGCCGGGGAATGACCGGGCTGTAGCGCGACTCGCCCTTGCGCAGCTCCAGCTCCCGCTCCGCCAGCAGGTCCAGCGCCTCGTCGAGCGAGGTGTTGTACAGGTTGGGGACTTCGACCGTGCCCGCCCCCGTCGTGACGAGGCGCAAGGACAGGAGCGCGCCAACGACGATGGCCGCCCCGAGCGCGGTGGAGTACACGACGCCCCGGACGAGCTGGCCCGAGAGCCCGGCCCTAAACAGCGCGCCGAATCCGGACGATTGTGAATCCGTCGAGTCCGCCATCTCCGGGTGCAATGGTCGCATGTCCGGGCCGCTGCGTCCAGCGGTCCAGCACCGGCGGGAGGGAATCGGGCGTCACGTCCGGTTGCGCAGCGAGCGCGGCGGCCACCACCCCCTCCCCTTCGTCCGGCGCAAACGTGCACGTGCTGTACACCAGCACCCCCCCCGGTTTGAGCAGCCGCACCCCCGCGTCCAGGAGCGCGCGCTGGGTGGGCACGTGGTCGCGGGCCGGGTCGGGGGCCGGATGCCAGAGCAGGTCGGGCCGATGGCGGGCGATCCCGAGGGCCGAGCAGGGCGCATCCACCAGAACGCGGTCGAACGTGCCCGCCTCGAGTCCCGCGGCCGGTGCGGTGGCATCCGCTTCCATCACGTGCAGATTCGCCAGGCCCTCCCGCTGCGCCAGGTCGCGGACCAGGGCGGCGCGGCGCGGGACCTTCTCCACCGCGGTGACCGAGCCGCCCGGACCCGCCTGGGCGGCCAGGATGGCGGCCTTGCCGCCGGGCGCCGCGCACAGGTCGGCCACCCGGTCCCCGGGTTGGGTGCCCAGCGCGAGGGCGGCCAGCGCTGCGCTCCCGTCCTGCACGTGGCCGAGGCCGGCGGTAAAGGGCGCGGAGCGGACGAGGACGGGCGCCGGGCAGTAGACGGTCACCAGGCCGGGAACCAGCGGATGCGCCCCCGCCCCGATGTGCGCGTCCCGCAGCGCGGCGATCAGGCCCGGCGCGTCCGTCCGCGCAGTATTCACGCGCACGGTGAGTGCCGGTTCGGTCGTCGCCGCGGCGCAGACAGCCGCGCCGCGCTCCCCCGGCCAGACCGCGTGTACCGCGCGCGCGTACCACTCGGGGACGCCGGTCAGCACCGACCAGTGCGACACCCGGCGCACGTCCAGCGCGTGCAGCGCGGCGAAGGCGTCGTCCCGATCGACACGCCGCAGGACCGCGTTCACCAGCTTCGCGGCGTTCGGGGACGCGTGCGCCTTCGCCAGCTTCACCGCCTCGTCCACCGCGGCCGCCTTCCGCACATCCATGTGCAGGATCTGGTACGCGCCCAGGCGAAGGACCTGCCGCACGTGCACGGCTGCCTCGGTAATGGGGCGGCGGAGCAGCCGGTCGAGCACCCAGTCCAGTTGCGCCCGGCGGCGCAGCGTCCCCAGGGTCAGCGCGGTGCAGAACGCCGCGTCCCGGGCCGACAGGTCCGCGGCCGCCGCTTCCAGCAGGAGGTTGGCGTACGCACGATCGCGCTCCACGCGGAGCAGGATGTGCAGTACCGCCTCGCGCACCCGGTCCACGACGGCGCCCGCGGGCCGGCGGTTGCGCGGCGTCATGCGGTGTCGGGGAGGCGGAACCGCGCACCCGGGGCGATGGGGCAGCCACGCAGGAACGCGTCGGCCGGCATGCGCTGCTTGTGCGCGCGCTGCAGCTCGCGGATGCACAGCGCGCCTTCGCCGGCCGCGACCACGATGCCGTCTGCATCGGCCCGCAATACCGTGCCCGCTGGAGCGGTATGCCCCTCGGCGAGCGCGTCCACGCGCCAGAGCTTGAGCGTCAGGTCGTCGAGGTGCACGGTGGCGCCGGGCCACGGCGTCACCGCCCGCACGCGGTTGCGCAGGGCGGGGGCGGGCTGGCGAAAATCCAGTACGCCGTCGGCCTTAGTCAGCTTCGCCGTGAACGTGGCCCGGGCATGATCCTGTTCGCGCGGTGCGATGGTCCCGGCCTCCCGTCCGGCCAGGGTTTCGATCAGACATTCCGCGCCCAGGTCCGCCAGGCGATCGTGCAGCTCGCCGGCCGTCTCCTCGGGGCCGATGGGCGTCTCCCACTGCAACAGAATCTCGCCGGCGTCCATCTCCGGCCGCAACACCATGGTGGTGACGCCCGTGTGCGCGTCCCCGTTCGCCAACGGTCCGTAGATGGGCGAGGGTCCGCGGTACAGGGGCAACAGCGACGGATGCAGGTTGATCCAGCGGTCCGGCGCAAGGTCGAGTAATGCGTCAGGTACGAGGCGGCCGTACGCCACGAGCACGAACACGTCGGGCCTCAGCGCGCGCAGGGCGTCACGCACGTCCGGGTCGTTGAGAGTCGGCGGTTGCGCGACGGAGAGGCCGAGCCGCTGTGCGGCGGCGTGCACGGGCGTCGGCGCCAGGGCGTGGCCGCGGTCCCGCGGGCGGTCCGGCCGCGAAACGACGCGACAGAGTTCGTGGCCTGCGCCCACGAGCGCCTCCAGGCTGGGCACCGCGATGGCCGGCGTGCCCAGGAAGACCAGCCGCATCGAGCGTTACGTGAGCCCCGGGAGGTTGAGGCCGCCGGTCAGCTTGCCCATTTCCTCGGCGGCGGTCTCTTGGCCCTTGCGGAGCGCCTCGTTCGTGGCGGCCACCACCAAGTCCTCCAGCATCTCCACATCGCTGGGATCCACCACTTCCGGTGCGATCTTGATCGACTGGATCTGTTGGCCGCACGTGGCCACGACGGTCACCATGCCTCCCCCGGCGGTGGCCTCGACCGTCCGCTGCTGCAGCGCCTCCTGCATCTCGAGCATCTTCTGTTGCAGCTGCTGGGCCTGCTTCATCATCTTGCCCATGTTCTTCACGGTCGCGGTCCTTTCCTCCGGCGGTGCCCCTAGCCGCCGATGTTCGTGATGCGCCCTTCGAAGCGCTCGAGCACGTGTTGCACGATGGGATCCTGCCGCACCGCATCCTCCCGCGCCAGGTCCCGCGCCCTTCCCGCCGAGGCGTCCGCGGCCACGTCCCCGGCCGGTTCCGGCGCTGCCGCAACCTCAGGCTCCGGCGTATCCCCGTCCGCCACCGGAGCGCCGGCCGCGAGTTCCGTTTCCAGAACGACCAACAAGCGCCGCGGGCCGCCCCACACCTGCGCCGCCGCTTGCTCCAGCACGGGGAGGATCGGCGCGCTCGTCAGGTAATCCTTATTATAGATTTCGGTTTCGGGCAGAACAATTTGCACGGTGCGCTCATCCACCGCCCCGAGACGCGCGTGCTGCGCGTGATAGAACGCGGGGCGTTTGGTCTCTTTGACCACGCTCATGAACCGGCCCCACGGGGACCCGCTGTCCGGAGGTTGGGGGACCGCATCGGCGACTGCTGAGGCCGTCGCGCTCCCGCTGCCGCCCGACCGGGGCGCTGCGCGGTTGCGCGGCTTGCCCGAAGCCGCAGGCGCGCCGGTGCCGCCGCGTGCGTCCGCCGTCGGGGGCGGTGCCCCGTCGCCGCCCAGCTTCGCTTCGAGGGCGGTGATCTGTTCGATGACATCCGTCGCGTCCACCGCGCCGCCCCACCGCGCCAGTTTGAGCGCGGTCAGCTCCAGCGCGACACGGCCGGACGCGGCGAAGCGAAACCGGCCGTCCAAGTCCACGAGCGCGTCGAGCATCTTCAGGGCGAAACCGGGCGGACATTCGCGCGCGTGTGCGAGCACGCGTGCGGCATCGTCCTCCCCCAGGTCCACCAGCGCGGTGCCGTCCGTCTCGCCGGCCACCATCAGGTTGCGCGCGTAGCCCGCCAGGTCGCGGACCACTTGGTGGAGGTCGTTGCCGGCCTCGGCGACGTCCGCAATCAGCCTGAGCAGCGCCGCCGCGTCGCCGGCGCGCATGGCGTCCGCCGTCGTGTGGAGCCATTCGAAGCTCACGGACCCGAGCACCAGTTCGGTGGCCGCGGCGGTGACCGCTTGGTCGCCACAGGCGATGATCTGGTCCAGCAGACTCTCCGCATCGCGCATGGACCCGTCGCCCGCGCGGGCGATCTCCAGCAGCAGGGGCGCCTCGTGCGGCACGCCCGCTTCGGGGTCCGCGCAAATCTGTCCCAACCGTTCGGCAATGTCGCGCGTCGTAATGCGCCGGAAGTCGAAACGCTGGCAGCGGCTCAGGATGGTGGCCGGAATGCGGTGGACTTCCGTCGTGGCCATCACAAACAGGCAATGATCGGGCGGCTCCTCCAGGGTTTTGAGGAACGCGTTGAACGCGGCCGCCGACAGCATGTGCACCTCATCTATGATGTACACCTTCCGCCGAGCAGCGGCGGGGGGAAACCGGACCCGGTCGCGCAACTCGCGGATGTCCTCGACCGAGTTGTTCGACGCGGCGTCGATTTCGATCACGTCGAATGCGCTACCCTCGCGAATGCCGACGCACGTGGTGCAGGCGTCGCACGGCTCGGCGTCCGCCCCCGGCTGCTCGCAGTTCACGGCCTTGGCCAGGATGCGGGCGGTGGAGGTTTTGCCCACGCCGCGCGGGCCCACGAACAGGTAGGCGTGCGCGAGCCGGTCCAGGCGCAGGGCGTTGCGCAGCGTGGTCGTGACGTGCGCCTGCCCGACGACGGAGTCGAACAGTTGCGGGCGCCACTTGCGGGCGAGGACTTCGTAAGGCATGGCGGGTGAGACGGGGCGGTCCCATATGCGCCCGGTCGCGGCGAGTATACCAAGGGTGGTGCGGGGCCGGGGGGCAGGGCCTGAGCCGGTCCGCCTGCACCCGCGGCGCGGCCCGAACAGCGCGCCTTTCCGGGAGTGCCGCCCCGAAGATGCGACCGCCGCCACGCCCCACCGGCAGGCTGTGTAAGCGACTCCGGATTTTCCTGCGCCCGCTTTCGCTCCCCGCGTGCCGGGGACAGAGTGGGGGTCTGCGCGTGCCCGCGCGTTCGGCGGCCCCCGCGCGGGGTGGTATGATGCGCCGCGAACGCGGTCGTCCGAGGCGATGTGCGGCGGCGCAGTGCGAAACGTGGGGAGGCGTATGTCGAATTATCTGTTTGTTGAGACCCGGGATCCGTTCGAGTTTGCGGACGTCGGGCAGCTCTACGATTTGGCCGGCGAGTTGAGCGGCGGGGGACACGACGTGACCGTCTTCCTGGTGCAGAACGCCGTGCTCGGTGCGCGGTCCGGGGCGAAAGCCAATGCGTTGCAGAGCCTGGCCGGCGGGGGAAAGGTCACGGTGCTCGCCGATGATTATTCGCTCGGCGAGCGCGGCATCACCCCCGACGGGCTGAGTGCCGGTGTGACCGTCTCCACCATGGATACCTTGGTCGACCTCATGCTCGAGGACGCGCCCAAGGTCGTGTGGCACTAGGAAGGCGTCATGGCGAAAACGCTGTCGGTACTCATCATGGACCCGCCGTACGAATCGGCGACGTCCACCACCGTGTTCCGCATGTTGGAGTCGGCGCTGCGCAAGGGCCACAACGTGAACGTGTTCGCGTACGAGGGGGCGGTGGCGCTGTCGTTCGCGAACCAGCAGGCGCACGCGAACTCGGTGAAAGGCACGTCCGTCGAAGAAGAAGAACACCCCCTGCCGAAGGACATGGTCAGCGGGCTGTTCGGCATGGTGCAGGAAGGTCAGACCTTCAAGTGGATCAACTGCGGGCTGTGCGTGGACGAGCGCGGGATGGGGGAATGGGTGCCCGGACCGACCCGCGGCACCCCGGCGGATTTCATCAACTGCCTGAACGAGAGCGACACCACGGTCGTCATCGCGACCAGGTAAGAGGGCGGCGTGGCGAACAAGATTCTGTGTGTCGTGGATACCGCGTACCGCGCAACGCTGGAGGAGCAGGACGATACCGCGCTGTGGTTCACCGCCGCGTGCAAGGGCGCCGGCGCGGACCTCACCGTGCTCCTCACGGGCAACGCGGTGAACTACGCCGTCGAGGGCCAGCAGGCGGCTCCGCTCTCGTTCGGCGAGGCCGGCATTCCCCATCCGCCGAAGCTGGACGCGGACTTGGCCAGCCTCGCCGGCAAAGGGGTGCCCGTGTACTACATCGGCGACGACGCGGCGGAGCGCGGCATTCCCGCCGAGGCCATGATCGGCGACGTGCAGCAGGTGTCGCGCATGGACCTGGCCGGGTTCATCGACGGGTACGACCACATCTGGCACTGGTAGCGCCGGCCGCGAGTGCGCTCTACGTCCGCCGGGCCTCCCGCGTGGTTGACAGCCACCGGAGGTCCGGCGGGTGGCGTTAGCGGGGGCTGCGCCGCAGCTGCAAAAAGTCGCCGCGGTGCGGAATGCAGGCTAGGCACCCCTCCGGCACACGGACGTCCAACGTACGGCTGCTTCCTTCCGGACCTGACCGAGTTCCGCCGGCACCCGTTGCGAAGGACCCAGCCTGCACTCCACGCCGCGACAGGGAGTGCGCGAGCCCCGGGCTATGCGCTCGGGCAGTGTAGCCCGCCGGTAGCGTCAGTGCCAGCAGCGGGATAGAGTGGCGCGGAGGGCGCAATAATCCAAGGACGCGCCCTCGGCAGCGCGACCGCGGGGGAGGAACCTGTCATGCCGGAACAGCCCGGGACCATTCGGATCGTCGTGATTTTGGGGAGCGTGCGGCCGGCCAACTACACGGCGCGGGCGGCGCGCCTCGCGATCGACGAACTGGCGGGTCGCGATGGAGTGACGGTAGACACCATCGATCCCGCCGACCTTGCGTTGCCGCTGCCCGGCCAGGACGGCGACGGGGCCGAGGGGGAGCGGTTGCGTGCCACCGTCACCGCGGCCGCCGGCGTCATTTTCGCCACGCCCGAGTATCACGGCAGCTACAGCAGCGTGACGAAGCTGGTGATCGAGAACCTGGGGTTTCCCTCGCAGCTCGCCGGGAAGCCTATCGCGCTCCTGGGCGTGGCGGCCGGGCAGATCGGCGCGATCAAGGCGCTGGAGCATCTCCGCAGCGTGCTCTCGCATGTGGGCGCCATCGTGCTGCCCGGGCCCGTGTCCGTCGCGGGCGTCCAGCAACTGTTCGATGATGAAGGTCGCTGCCTGGATTCCGCCATCGAGGAGCGTATCCGCGGGGTCGGTACGCGGCTGTTGGACTACATTCACAACAACATCTGTCCGCGTATAGCGCTCGAACAACAAGTGCGCGCGGCGCCCGGAACCTGACCCGGGACCGGCGCACCCTATGACTCTCACCATTCGCCGACACGCCGACCGCGGCCATGCGAACCACGGCTGGCTGGACACGTTCCACACGTTTTCGTTCGCGGAGTACCGCGACCCGGCGCACGTGGGCTTTCGCGCCCTGCGCGTGATCAACGAGGATCGCGTGCAGCCGGGGCAGGGGTTCGGCACGCACGGGCACCAGGACATGGAAATCCTCACGTACGTGCTCGACGGGGCCTTGGAGCATGGGGATTCCATGGGCAACGGCGCGGTCATCCGCCCCGGCGAAGTGCAGCGGATGACTGCGGGCACCGGGGTGACGCACAGCGAATTCAACCACTCGCAGGCCGAGGAAGTACACTTCTTGCAAATCTGGATCGAGCCGGAGGCGCTGGGCCTCGCGCCGGGCTACGAGCAGCAGGTGCTGGATTTCGCCGCCGCGCCGGGCGGCTGGTGCCCCATCGCGGCGCCACCGGATGGCGGCGGCGCAGTCCGGATTCATCAGGACGTGCGCGTGTTCGCGGCGCGGCTGACGCCGGATGCGACTGTGGATTACGCGCTGCCGTCCGGCCGGCACGCGTGGCTCCAGGTGGTGCGCGGCGCGGTCCAGCTCAACAGCGAAAGACTGGAGACGGGCGACGGGGCGGCCGTAAGCGACGAGCCGCGCCTTGAGGTGCGCGCCGCGGGGCCGGCGGAGGTGCTGCTATTCGACCTGGCATGACCGCGCGTGCCGCGTTAGGTTTAGGCGGTGGTGGGGCACCTCCGAAAGGGGCTACTCGTGATGACTCAAGTTGTGCGTGTATGCATCGTGACGGCCGCGGTGGCGGCGATGGCCGGTGGCTGCAGCAATCCGGCGGACAGCGTGCCCGCCGCGTCCGTTGGGGATTCGGTCCCTGCGGTTGAGACTTCCGAATCCCAACCGGTCCCGGCTCTGCCTGCCGGCGGGGCCGCGGGCCAATTCATCTTCGGTCAGGCGGATTCCAGCGTGAAGTTCGTCGGCTCAAAGGTGACGCGGAGCCACGACGGCGGGTTCGGCAAGTTCGCGGGGACGATCCGTCTCGTCGATGGCACGCCCGAGGGGTCCCGCGTGCAGGTGGAGATCGACACCACCTCGCTCGGCGCGGATAATCCCAAGCTTACGGCGCATTTGCGCAGCGCGGACTTCTTCGACGTGAAGGCCTATCCGACCGCCACGTTCACGTCGACGCAGGTTACGGCGCAGGGCGCGGGACCCGAATACGCGATTACGGGGAACCTGGAACTGAAGGGCGTCACGAAGAGCCTGACGTTTCCCGCGACCATCGACGTGGGTGAGGAGCGCGTGACCGTGCAGGCGGAATTCTCCTTCCGCCGCCGCGATTTCAACATCGTGTACGACGGTATGGCCAACGACCTGATCCGCGATGAAGTCGTCGTGCGCCTGAACATCGCTGCCACCCGCCCGCCGGCCGCCACCCCCGCGCCAGCCGCCGCGGGCGCCGACCCGACGTAGGCCCCGCGGCTCGGGGTTCTCGGCGGCTATTCCGGTTCGGGCAGGACGGCGGCCAGCCGCTGCTCGAACCCAGGGTCCGCGGTATAGCCGCGCGCGCGGGCGGCTTTCAGGTGGCGCCACGCTTCGCGCGGTTGGTTTTCCTCGAGTGCGGTGCGCGCCAGTTGGTAGTGCGGCGCGCCAAAGGCGGGATCGAGGGTCGCGGCCCGCTTCCACGCTTCGAGTGCCTCAGCACGTTGGCCGTTCTTCGCCAGGGCTACCCCGAGCGTGTAGTGTGCGTAGGCGTTCGACGGGTCGAGGCGAATGGAGGCTTGGTAGGAGGCGATGCGATCCAGCAGGGCCTGCGTCGCCGCCTGGACTTGCGCCAACCCCCTTTTTCCTTCCCCATGCTCCGGCTGCCGTTGCAGCGCTTCCTCGAACGCGGCCGTGGCCCGCCGCAGGTCTCCCCGGCGGTAGTGGAGGCTGCCGAGGTGCACGAGGGGCTCGACCGCGGACGGATGCGCATCGGCCAGGGCGCGATACAGGTCCATCGCCGCCTGCGGGCGCCCCCCGTCCACCATGCCCTTCGCCACTGGGAGGAGGTCGGCCATCTTCGCGCCCATCCCGGCGGCGGCGAGGTACGCCTGGTCCGCTTCTGTCGATTGCCCCGCCTTCGCCAACGCGCCGGCGAGCTGCATGCGCGCGGCGCCGTCCGTCGGACGCAGCCGCGCCACCTCGCGCTGCTGGGCGAGCGCGCCGGCCGTATCACCGGCGGCGGTGAGGGCCGCGACATAAGCGACCCGCACGTCCGCGTCCCGTGGTGCGAGCGCGATCGCCTGCTTGTACGCGTCCACCGCACCGGCCCGATCCCCCGCGCCGTCGAGCGCCCGGGCGAGCAACAGTTGCGTCCCGGGTGAGGTGGCGTCCCGCGCCACCGCGTGCTGCAGCGCTTCAACGGCGGCCTCCGCCTCTCCCTGCTCCAGCAGCGCGCGGCCGAGGGCAGCGTGCCACGCCGCATTCGTATCGTCCAACTCCAGCGCACCGTCGTATTCCGCAACGGCGTCGTCCAAGGCGCCTTGCGCGTGCAGACTGCTGGCCAAGCCGAACTGGGCCGCGGCGTCGTCCGGGTCGGTCTCAAGCAGCTCGCGGTATGCGGTCACCGCCTCGGCGTGTTGACCCGCCGTGGCCAGCGCGTTCGCGGCGAGGAGCTGCGCTTGGGCGTCGGCCTCTGGCTGCGCCTCCTCCGGTCCGGCCTGCGGCTCCTGTTGCGCCGGGAGTGGCACGGCCGGGGCCGGGGGGGCCGGGGCGCCGACGGGCTCCACCGGGCCGGGCCGGGGACCGAACTGCTGCCACGCGACGAACCCGCCCGCGCCCAGGCCACCAAGCAGCACAAGCAGCAGCAAAGCGCGCACCGGACTGCGGCGGCGTTTCCCGGGCGCGCGGGGCTCGCGCGCGGGCCGCCGAGGCGGCGCGCGGCGCGCCGGTGGCGCAGGGGGTGGTTCCTTCTTTGGCTTGGCCGGAGGCTTAGGCGGCGGCTCGGGCGGCGGCGGTTCCGGATCAACCTGCTCTGCGGGGGGAGCGGCTGCCGCGGCTTCCGGCTCCGGTTCGGCCGGTGGCGGCGGGCGCCGCGGTTGCGCGGGCATGGCGACGCGGCGCCCGGGCGGTTGGGATGCAGCGGGTGGCTCGGGCGGAGCGGGGGCATCATGCGGTTCGACGGGCGCGTCGGGTTCCGGCTGCTCCGGCTCCGGTTCGGTCGGGGGCTCTGGGGGTGGTGGCGGTTCTTCCGCTGCCGGTTCGACCGGTGGCGGCGGGCGCCGTGGCTGGGCCGGCATGGCGACGCGGCCTCCCGCCTGCGGTGGCTCGGCGGGCGCTTCAGGCGCCGGCGGCTCCGGCTCGGGCGGCGGCGGTTCCGGCTCGGGCGGCGGCGGTTCCGGCTCGGGCGGCGGCGGTTCCGGTTGCGGGTCAACCTGCTCTGCGGGGGGAGCGGCTGCCGCGGCTTCCGGCTCCGGTTCGGCCG
>CBDUXP010000032.1:0-43869 GCA_965371225.1 uncultured bacterium
GCCGCTGGACATGGTCACGCCGGTGGTGGGTGTGAACTTGATCGGAACGTTCATCGTGATTCGGCTCGCGCCGTCCGTGATGCTGACGAACGAGCCGGGCGACAGCGGCGAGCGCGGCGTCATCGTCAACACGGCGTCGGTCGCGGCGTACGACGGGCAGATCGGGCAGGCGGCGTACTCGGCGTCAAAGGGTGGCGTCGTGGGCATGACCCTGCCCATCGCCCGCGACCTGTCCAAGGCCGGCATCCGCGTGTGCACCATCGCCCCCGGCACGTTCGACACGCCCATGCTCGCCATGCTGCCGGATCCGGCCCGGCAGGCGCTGGAGCAAGCGATTCCGTTCCCGTCGCGCTTGGGCCGACCGGTCGAATTTGCGTCGCTGGCGACCGAAATTGTGGAAAACGGTTTCATGAACGGCGAAACGATTCGGTTGGACGGCGCGATCCGCATGGCCCCGCGCTAGGCCGCACCGACCCGGATCGCGGCCCGAAAGCTTGGCACCCGCCCGGCGGATCGGATAGGCTGCCCCCGCTTCGAGAGGGGGAGCATGAGCGACGACCAGGCGCCCGAACCTGCGGCGCCGGCCTCAGCGGCGAACACGGCGGAGGGGTTCGCCCCCACACCCGGGTACGCGAACTACGTCCTGGTGCTGCTGTTTGTCGTCTACATTTTCAATTTCATCGACCGGCAGATCCTCGCCATCCTGCTCGACCCCATCAAGGAAGAGCTCGGCGCCAGCGACACCCAAATGGGGTTCCTGACTGGGTTCGCATTTGCGCTCTTCTATACCTTCGCGGGGATCCCCATCGCGCGTGCGGCGGACTCGGGCGTGCGGCGCACGATCATCTCGATCGGCATCGCGGTGTGGAGTCTCATGACCGCGGCATCCGGCCTTATCCGGACGTTCCCGCAGCTCGCGCTCGCCCGCATCGGCGTCGGGATCGGCGAAGCGGCCTTCGTTCCCCCCGCGCACTCGCTCATAAGCGACTATTTCCCCCCCAAACGCCGCGCGACCGCGTTCGCAGTGTTCTCCATGGGCATTTACGTCGGCGTCGCGATGGGGTTCCTCATCGGTGGATGGATTTCGGAGCTGTCCAGTTGGCGCATGGCGTTCGTCGTCGTGGGGCTGCCGGGGTTGGTCATGGCCGTGATTGTGCGCCTCTCGGTACGCGAACCCCCCCGCGGTCATTCCGAGGTGGTGGCGATGGATGCCGATACGGTGTCCACGGGCGAAGTGTTCCGGTTCATGTGGGGCTTACGCTCCTTCCGGCATCTCTGTTTGGCCGCCGCTCTGCATTCCTTTGGCGGGTATGCCTTCGCCAACTGGGGGCCGGCGTTCTTCCATCGGGTGCATCACATGTCCCCCGGGGAAATCGGCACTTGGCTGAGCATTACCCTGGGTCTCGGGGGTGCGGCGGGCTCCATGCTCGGCGGGATTATGGCGGACCGCCTCGCCCAACGGGATCAACGCTGGCAAATGTACCTGCCCGCCATCGCCACCATCGCCTCCATTCCCGCGGTCTTCGTCATTCTGCTCGCGCCGACCAAACTCCCGTCCCTGCTGTTCCTGGTTCCGAACGCGATTCTGGGGGCCATGTGGTTTGGCCCCATTTTCGCCACGACGCAGGGGCTGGCCAAGCTGCGCATGCGCGCAATAGCGTCCGCCATCCTCGTGTTTGTGATCAACCTGATCGGCCTGGGGCTTGGTCCGCAGGCGGTGGGCATCATGAACGACCTGGTGTTTGCCCGCTTTGGCGACGAGGCCGTGCGCTATTCGCTCCTGGTGATTGTGGTGGCGAATCTCTGGTCCGCGACGCACTTCTATCTGGCGAGTCGCACCATCCGCGCCGATCTCAAGGTGAAAGACGCGTAAGCCTGGGGCGCTGAGCCCTTCGGCTACACGCTGACGGTGAGCGCCGAGGCGTCAGCGGTTTCACCCGCGGTATCTACCGTGCGCACCACGTACGTGTGGGTGCCCGCGTCCCCGGCGTAGTCGAATGCATCATCGAGGAGGAAGCGATGCCGGGTCCACTGGGGGGTATGGGGCACGCTCCCGATCACTTCCCCGTCCCGCAGGACGTCGTACCGGTCGATCGCGTGACTCCCGGCGTACGCGGTGTCCCAGGACACGCGTACGGCGCGCCGCGCGAACATGTGCATGCTCGTATCCACCTCCGCCCCCACGTTGCGCGGGGCCGTGAGGCCGACGAAGGGGCGCTGGAAGTAACTGTTGGCTTCGTCCACCTGCGCCTTGCGCGCCAGTTCCTCGACTTCCGCGCATGACTCGTGGGACAGGGGAACTTCGAGTTGCGCGGCGGCAATGTTTGCGGTGAGCTGGCACTTGCTGGCGTCGTCCGAGTTGTCGATCTGCCCAATGCCGAGGATCGCGGTCGTGACGCCGGGAATCGACAGGGCGTACTGCACCAGGGGTGCACTGGGCAGCACCTCCGAGCCGACTTCGCGATAGACGTCCTCGCTCTCGCTCGAGAACTTCGCGTCCTTGTGGTAGTACGCCGCGTCCGCGAAGACCTTCATGGCGATAATGCCCATGCCCGCAGCCGCCGCGACCGGAATCGCATTGTGCTGATGGCAGCAGTAGAGGCGGTCGCTGGGGTTCAGCGCTACGAGGATCGTATCCAGAATGCGCTGCTCGTCCCGCTGGATCGCGTAGATGTGCGCGGGCGAACTCCAGTGGCCGGTGATCCCGAGGTGGCGCACCAGCTGCTCGTGCTTCGGATTGGTCCCGGTGTGGTTCGTCCCGTCCCGCAGGTCGAGCAAGCCCGCCAGGGCGCCAAGCCAGGGCCGGTCCGGGCTGGGATCGTCCAGCCCCTCGTAGAGCATGTCTACTTCATCCATGGAGTTGATGTTGTGGGTTTGAATGCAGTCCAGGTACGCGTCCTCGGGATAGCCTCCCTGGCCGTCGCCGAACATGAGGCTCAGCGACCGGCGCACGTCGTCCACCGCGGATTGCACGTTGAAGTCCGGCCCCATGCCTTCGCTGAAGCTCGTGCGGAATCGCTCGCCCTCCGGAGTGCGCGTGGTGCGCATGTGCGTTTTCGAGGCGAGGAAGATGCCCGCCCGCGCCGCCGGATCGTACTCCGGCGCGTCCCGGTGCAACCCCAGATTCCGGAACGCCTTCCCGAAATTCTCCTGACTCGGGCCGTACACGTTCGACGTGTCGTAGTACGTGACGCCGCACCGGTAGGCCTTCTCGATGATCGCCACGGGATCCATCCCCTCCGGCGTCCACTGGATGGACGCTTGCCCGCCCAGTCCGAACGTGGTCACCGGCCGGCCGGTGCGGCCCAGGACGCGAGACACGAGGGTGGTGGTTTCAGTGGTCGTGGGGCTCATGGGGGTCTCCTTCGCGGCGTAGCGCGCAGCCGGGAGCCTCATTGTTTTCATAAAGTCTCCCGCTGGCAAGGTCTGAGGGATGCGCGGGAACAGGCTTGAGCCGCCGCCGCCGCAGTGGTAGAATGAGCTGAGCTGTAACGTCTGTTGCCACAATAGGTTACAGCAGAGAGCCCCGCGCCATCCCCACGTTACCCGTGTCGAACTCAATCGTGCGCTGCCTCGTGCTGGCCACTGGCGCCGCCGTCCTGGCCGCTGCCGGCCCCACCACCCGCGCGGCTGCCCAGGCGCCGCCCATCCCGCGCGTGGAGATCGAGGGGCAGTATCACGCTTTCTTGCCCCAGCTGTGCCAGCGCTACCAGGTGGATCTGGACTGGAATCCCGCCGCGGGCATCTGCATGCTGCGCAAGGATGACCGGCGGGTGGAGGGGCGGCTGACCAGCGCCCGGTGGCTGATCAATGGGCGGTTTGTGTTCGGCCACGGCCCATTGCGCGAATACCAGGACGTGCCCGTCGTGCTCATCGAGGACCTGGCCACGATCCTGGGGGGGGCGCTCGGCCGGGAGGTGGGGGCGGCGGAAGTCGCTGCGCTGTTCGGGCCGGTGCGCCCGGCGGTGCCGCAGGCGCCCCCGCCACCGGAGAAGCCGGCGCTGCAGAACGTTCGGAGCATTCCCTACCCCCGCTATACCCGTATCGTGCTCACCTTCAACGAGCCCGTGCAGTACGACGTGGTGCAAGAGCGCGACGGTCGGGTGCGGATCACGGTCCCGGACGTGCTTCTGGCGGCGGGTCCCGGGCCGCTCCAGATCGGCGATGAGGTGGTGCAGACGGTCGGGTGGCGGGACCGGGGCGATGGCGCCGAAATCACCATCGTCGTGGCGAAAGCGGACGCCGAGTACGACGCGTACTATTTAGAGGATCCCATCAGGTTGATCCTGGACTTCCAGCGCGCTACGGAGGCGGCCCCGTTCGTGGTGCCGGGGACAGGCGGCACCCCCGTGGTGCCCCAGGCCGACCAGCCGACCGTGGAAGTGGAGCCTCCGGCCGAATTCACGACCGTGGTGGTGGACCCGGGCCACGGCGGGCGCGATCCGGGTGCACAGGGCCCCGCGGGCCTGTTCGAGAAGACGGTCACGCTCGCCATCGCGGAGAAGCTGAAAGCGCGCCTGGAGGCCCAGCTGGGTCTCCAAGTGGTGCTGACCCGCACCGGGGACTATCACGTGTCCCTGGCCGAGCGCACACAGATCGCGAACACGGCGCGGGCGGGCGCCCCGGCCGACCTGTTCATCAGTCTGCATACGAACTCTATCGCGAGCGTGCGTGCCAGCGGATTCGAGGCCTACTTCGTGTCCGAAGCGGTCGACCCCAGCGCGGAGGCCACGGCCGCGCTGGAGAATTCCGTGGTGGATTTCGACTCCGCGACACCGGACGGAGCGGATGACCTGCTGCGCGAGGTGCTGTGGGACCTGCAGTTCGCCGCGTTCACGGAAGAGAGCAACGCGATCGCGGTCCTCGCCCAGGAGCACCTGGGGCGGCGCCTGAGGATCGAGAACCGCGGGGTAAAGCAGGCGCCGTTTCTCGTCCTGAGCGGGTGCGCGATGCCGTCCGTGTTGATCGAAGTGGGCTTCATCTCCAACCCGACTGAGGAGGTGACTATCCAGAGTCGCGAATTCCAGAAGGACGTGGCCGCGGCCCTGACCAATACGGTGGCGGAGTACAAGGCGCGGCACGAGCGCCGGCTGGGTCTGGCGCAGGGCGACCGCCGGTGAGCCCGACCCCGCGCCTTCGGCGATTGCTCATCGCCGGCTGGGGCCTCAGCCTGGGGCTGCTGCTCCTGCTGGGGGCCATCCTGGTGCGGAATCTGCTGGGGGGCGAGGCGGGGGGGGTATTTGGCGTCCTGGCCGGCACGCCGCCGGAGCAGCCGACCGAGCGGCCGATCACGTTGTATTTCGCGGTGCCCGGCGCGGAGGGGCTCCGGGGCGAGGCGCGGCTGCTCCCGATTCTGGCGACCGCCCCGGACGACATTCGGGCCTCCGTCGAAGCGCTCATCGGGGGTCCGCGGCGGGACTTGACGCCCACGGTCGATGCCCGCGTCCGCCTGCTGAACGTGTACGTGCTCGACCGCACCGTCGTGCTCGACTTCAGCGCGGAGATCCAAACGACCCATACGGGGGGCAGCATCAACGAGCTGCTGACGATCTACTCCCTGGTCAATACGATTACGCACAACTTCAACGCCGTCGACGCCGTGAAATTGCTGGTGGAGGGCGAAGAGATCGAGACCCTGAACGGGCACGTGGATACCCGGTTTCCCTTCCGCGCCAATCCCGACTGGATTCTTCCGGAGTACACCTCATGAATCCCCTCGGCCCGATCGGCGTGTTCGATTCCGGCCTCGGCGGCCTGACGGTGGTCGGAGCGATTCTCCGCGAACTCCCGGGATTGGATCTCCTCTACTTCGGCGACACCGCCCGCATCCCGTACGGCACGAAGTCCCCGGCCACGGTGGTCCGGTACGCGCGTGAGATCGCGGGGGTGTTGCTCGGTGAAGGCGCGCGTGTGCTCGTGGTGGCGTGCAACACGGCGTCCGCCGTCGCGTTGGAAGCGCTCCAATCCCACGTGGACGTGCCGGTGCTGGGCGTCCTCGAACCGGGCGCCCAGGCGGCGATTGCGGCTACGCACAGCGGGCGCATCGCGGTGCTCGGCACCCCCTCCACCGTCGGGAGCGGCGCGTACGCGAAGGCATTGCAGCGGCTCCGCCCCGACGTGCAGGTCCAGCAGATCGCGTGCCCGCTCTTCGTGCCCCTCGTGGAAGAGCAGTGGCTGAGCGGGCCCGTGCCGGAGCAGGTGGCGGACCACTATCTCGCGGCGCTGGATCCGCTGGTCGACACCATCATTCTCGGCTGTACCCACTATCCCTTACTCAAACCGTTGTTGCAGGCACGGGTCGGGCCGGGCATCACGTTGATCGATTCGGCGGCCGCGTCGGCGTCGGCCCTGCGCGCGTTGGTGGCGCCCGACGGGTGGCAGCCCCCCGCATCGGTGCCCACTATTCGCGCCATGGCCAGCGATGCGCCGGAGGCCTTTGCCTGCGCCGGCGCCGCGTTCCTCGGCTGCCCGCTGACCTCCGTCGAGTGGAGGCCCCTGTAAGATGCGCGACCGCGCCATGCAGATCTTCATCGCGGCCGGGGTCCTGCTGGCGTTGGGCGCGCTCGTGCTGGTCGGCCTCCGCCTGCGGAGCGATTGGCAGCGCGCGGAACGGGCCCTCCTGGCCGACCAAGCCATTGCCCTCGTGAATACCGCCATCGCCACTGCGCCCGCGGGGACGGTCGCGGTGCAGCGGCGCGACGTCACCATGCGGCGATCGGCGGAGGCCACCTGGTCCGAAGGGGAGTTCGTCTTGGCCGCGCCACGCGCGGTGGCCGCCGCGCTGCGGGAACGCGCGCGGGCGCTGGCGCTCCCCCTCGGCCTGACTCTGGCGGACGATGGCGAGTGGGAAGAAGACGCCCACACCATGCAACGCTGGTCCGTGCGGGAGGGCGGGAAGCCGCTCGTGCGCGTGCTCGTCCGCCTGACGGAGCCGCCATTGGACGGGGACACCGCGCAGGGCCCAGAGCCGAAGCGCGCCGGGCCGGCGTCCACGTTCGCCGTTCACGCGCCGGACGGCGGCCTGGTTACGCTGGCGGCCCTGCCACCGCTGACCTATCAGCCGGTGCTCCGGCCGTGCCCGCCGCAGGCCGCCATTATCATCGATGACTTGGGGTACGTCTGGTCGACGGCGCGCGCGTTCCTCGACTTCGATAGACCGTTAACGCTCGCCGTGTTTCCCCACCTGGAGCACTCGAGTCGGATTGCGGCTGTGGCACGCGCCGGCGGCCGCGAGATCATGATGCACCTGCCCATGGAATCGGAAGCGCGCCACGTTAACCTCCATACGTTCCGGGGAGACATGGCCGACGAGGAGCTGCTCGCGGAATGGGAATCGGCGTTGGAGTCGCTGCCGGGCGTGGTCGGCGTGAACAATCACCAGGGGTCGATCATGACCACCGACGCTGAGGCGATGACCCGGATCCTGGAGCAGGTGCGCGCCGCGAACCTGTTTTTCATCGACAGTCGGACGACGAAAGGCACGATCGCCCGGGCGACGGCCGAGGAACTCGGTCTCCCCACGAACGAGAACGATCTGTTCCTCGACAATGTCAAGGACGTCGAATATATTAAGCAGAAATGTCGCGAATTGGTGGCCCTCGCCCTCCTGCAAGGCGACGTAATCGGGATCGCGCACGCCCATCCTGCCACGTTGCAAGCGCTGCAGGAGGTCTTGCCCGAGTTTGATGCGGCGGGGGTCCAGCTCGTGTACGTGTCCGCCCTCGTAAACTGAGATGCGCGTCCTCGGCATCGAAACGTCCTGCGATGAAACCGGCGTCGCCGTGTTGGAGACGGGGCCGGACGGGCCACGCCTGCTGGCAAACCGGGTGGCGTCTCAGACCGATCTGCACGCCGCCTATCACGGCGTCGTTCCCGAGCTGGCCTCGCGCACACACGAAGTCACCCTGCCGCCCCTCCTCGGGCGCACCCTCGCAGATGCGGGATGCACGCTGGCCGACCTGGACCTGGTGGCGGTCACCCAGGGGCCCGGGCTGGTAGGGGCGCTCCTCGTGGGCCTCAATTTCGCCAAGGCGGTGGCCTACGCGTGCGGCCTGCCCGTGGTCCCCGTGCACCACCTGGAGGGCCACCTCTGGGCGAACTGGCTCGACCGTCCACCGCCCGGTGCGCCGTTCGTGTCGCTCCTCGTGTCCGGCGGCCACACGGAACTCTGGTACAGTACGGGACCGCTGGCGCATCGGCGGCTGGGCCGCACGCGTGACGATGCGGCGGGTGAAGCCTTCGACAAGCTGGCGACGTTGCTCGGTCTCGGCTATCCGGGCGGTCCGGCCATCAGCCGCGCCGCCGAGGGCCGGCCGAACACGACCTTGAATTTTCCACGCCCCATGTTGCACGACCCCAGTTTGGATTTCAGTTTCAGCGGGTTGAAGACACACGTGCTCTACCACGTGCGCGGCGACCGGCCGAACGATCCCGTCCCGCCCGCGCCCGACGCGGTGGGCGAGATCGCGGCGAATGTGCAAACGGCCATCGTCGATGTGCTGGTGGCGAAGACGCGGCGCGCACTGGAAGTGACCGGAGCGCGGCACGTGGTTGGCGCCGGCGGCGTGATGGCGAACGGCGAGCTGCGCGCCCGACTGGCCGCCGAGTGCGACGCGGAGGTCAGCGTGCCCCCGCTCGCGCTCTGTATCGACAATGGTGCGATGATCGCCGCCGCAGGCGCCGCGCGCTTCTGCGCAGGGGTGCAGGCGGACTTGACCTTAAACGCACATCCGGCGCTCCCCCTGCCGGATTCCATCGAAGGCGCCACATGCGCATTGGTACCCTAACCCTCGATCCGCCACACATCCTGGCGCCGATGGCGGGGGTGACCGACCTCGCATTTCGCCTGGTGTGTAAATCGTTCGGGGCCGGCCTCGTGTGCACCGAGATGGTCAGTGCGAAGGCGCTCGTGCACGGGGATCGTAAGACGCAGCGGCTGTTGCAGTTGCGCCGGGAGGCGGAGGGGCCGGTGTGTGTGCAGCTGTTCGGTCCGTCGCCGGAGATCATGGTCGAGGGGTTGCACCGGATCGCGCATCTCCCCATCGACGTGTTCGACATCAACATGGGGTGTCCGGTGCCCAAAGTGGCGGGCCACGCGTGCGGGTCGGCGTTATTGCGGGATCCGCCACGGGCCGCGGCCCTGGTGGCCGCCCTGTGTCAGGTCACGGAGCGACCGGTGACCGCAAAGATCCGCACCGGCTGGGACGCGCGGTCGATCAATGCGGTGGAGGTGGCGCGGCGGCTGCAGGATGCGGGCGCGGCCTCGATCGCGGTGCACGGTCGGACGCGCGAGCAGGGGTATCGCGGCGCGGCGGACCGGGAGATCATCGCGCAGGTCGTCGAGGCGGTGGAGATTCCGGTGTCGGGGAGTGGGGACGTGTTCACGGCGGAGGACGTGGTGAGCCTGCGCCGGGACACCGGCTGCGCGGGGGTGCATTTTGCGCGCGGGGTCATGGGCAATCCCTGGCTGTTCCGGGAAGCGGCGCATCTGTGGACCACGGGAGTCCCCCTGCCGCCCCCGTCGATCGCGGAACGCTTTCGCGTGCTGCGCTGGCATTACGCGCTGCTGCGCGAGACGCAGGGGGACCACACCGCGCACCTGAAGTTGCGGAAACATGGAGCCTGGTACACGAAAGGGCTGCCGGGGTCCGCCCCGGTGCGTCACGCCCTGAATCGGGCGCCGGACGCGGACGCGGCGCTCGAGATCCTCCTCCAGTACGAGGAACACCTCTGCACGCCGGGCAGTCCGCCCCCGTGCACATCTGAGAGGGTCGTCGCGGCATGAACCTACAAGCACTTCTGCATACGGTGGTCGGCCAGTGTGGATCGGACATCCACTTCAAGGCGGGGAGTCCGCCCGTCATCCGGTTCGATGGCAAGCTCACGCGCTTGGATTACTCGCCCCTCGCGTTTGATGATCTGGAGGACGTGCTGGAACAGATCCTGACCGCGGAGGAGCAAGCGCTGTTCCGGCAGCACTCCGAGCTGGACATCTCGTACGCGATCGAAGGCCTGTCGCGCTTCCGGGTCAACATTTCCCGGGAAATGGGCAACACGCGCATCGTCTTTCGCTTGGTCCCGTTTGACATTCCCACCATTCGCGAACTGAAGCTGCCCGGTGTTCTCGAGGAAATTTGCCGGAATCCGCACGGCCTGGTGCTGGTCACCGGCCCGACGGGCTCGGGCAAGTCCACGTCCCTCGCGGCGATGGTGACGGAGATCAACGCCAACTATTACAAGCATATTGTCACGATCGAGGATCCCATCGAGTTCGTGCACACCGACCTGAACGGCATGATTACGCAGCGCCAGATCGGATCGGACACCAACTCGTTCCAGAGCGCGCTGCGCACCGTGATGCGCCAGGATCCCGACGTGATCCTCGTCGGGGAGATGCGCGATTCCGATACGGTGGTGGCGGCGCTGCAGGCCGCGGAAACCGGCCACCTCGTCTTCAGCACGCTCCACACGGGGGACGCGATCGAAACGTTGCAGCGCATCACCGACTTCTTCCCACCCGACCAGCACGTGCAGGTGCGCACGCAGTTCGCCAACTCGCTGCGCGCGGTGATCTCGCAACGCCTCGTGCCCCGGCGCGAGGGGACGGGGCGGCTGGCCGCCATCGAGGTGCTAATCGCCACCCCGCTCATCAAGGATCGGATGCGCGAATTCGTGGACTCCACCGAAATCCTTAAACTCATGCGCGAGGGCCGATCCACGAATGGTATGCAGTCCTTCGACGACCATCTCTACGAATTGTGGGAGGCGGAAGAGATTTCCGAGCAGACGGCCCTGGAGTATGCCTCCAGCCCGAAGGACCTGTCTCTGCGCTTCCGCGGATTGCGGTAGGGGGCCCCGTGCGCGACTGGATCGCGTTGGCGCAAGTGGACGGCGTGGGGCCCCGGCTGTTCCACCGGCTCGTCGAGCGCCTCGGGTCCCCCACTGAAGTCCTCTGCGCCCCCGCTGCCGCGCTTCGGGAAATTCCCGGCCTTGGGCAGACCATCGCCCAGCGGATTATCCACGCCCGCTCGGCCAACAGGGCCGACGAGCAGTTGCGGCTGGCGGACCGGTGTGGAGCTCAAGTGTTGCTCTTCAACAGCGATGCGTACCCGCCACTGTTGAAACAGATTTACGATCCCCCACCCGTGCTCTTCGTGCGGGGCCGTCTGGATGCGCGGGACGCCAATGCCGTGGCATTCGTCGGACCCCGGCGGGCGGGTGACTACGGGCGGCGGGTGACGCGCTACCTGGCCATGAACTGCGCACAATTCGGCTTCACCATCGTCAGCGGCCTGGCCGCGGGGGTGGATTCGGAGGCGCACCGGGGCGCGTTGGAAGCGGGAGGCCGCACCATCGCGGTGCTGCCGTCGGGGCTGGACGTCCCCTATCCGAAGTACAACGTGGGGCTGCTCGAAGAGATCGTCGCGCACGGGGCGGCGGTCAGCGAATGCCCCATGGGCGCGGCGCCGGAGAGGGGGGCGTTCCCCGCGCGGAATCGCATCGTCAGCGGCCTGGCTCTCGGCACGGTGGTCACCGCCGCAGGCCAGAAGAGCGGCGCGCTCATCACGGCCCGGCACGCCATGGACCAGGGCCGCGAGGTCATGGCGGTTCCGGGCGACATCTTTACCTCCCTGAGCGACGGGGTGCACGCGCTGCTGCGGGACGGCGCGACGCTGGTCCAGGATCCCTTCGACATCCGCGCCGCGCTCGAACCGTACGTGCACGCGCTGGCGCCGCTGGGGATGCCGGACGGCCCGGTTGCGGCGGACGGGGACCTGCCCGACGATGAAAAGATCGTCTTCAACCTACTCTCCCTCGCCCCGGTGCATATCGATGACGTGATGGCCCAGGGCGCGCTGTCCGCAGCGCAGGCGGCGGCCGTGCTGCTCAACCTGGAACTGCGGGGCCTCGTCCGACAGCTCCAGGGCAAACACTTCGTGCGCGCCGTCCGGTAGCGTGGGCCCCCGCCTCAGACAGCAGTACGCGCGGGTCTTGGCGGGAACGGACCGCTCGCGGCGCGCGGGCGTACTGCGCGCGGCGTTGCGCGCGGCCTCATGGGGCTACGGCGCCGGCGTGGCTGTGCGCAACGGCCTCTATGACGCCGGCCTGCGGCCTGTTGTACCTGTGGACGCGCGCGTGATCTCCATCGGCAATATCACCGCGGGGGGCACGGGCAAGACGCCCGTCACGATCGCCTTGGCGCACCAATACGCCGCGGCGGGGGAACGGGTCGCCATCCTCACCCGCGGCTACGCGGCGGCGCCGAGCACCGAGGCGGTGCACGTGGTCAGCGATGGGGAGGCCGTGCGCTGGTCTTCCGAACAGGCGGGAGACGAAGCGTGGCTCTTGGCGGAGCGCGCCCCGCAAGCGGCGGTGTTGCGCTGCGCGGACCGCGTCGCCGGCGCACGGTACGCCATCACACACTTCGGGGCGACGGTGCTGCTGCTCGATGACGGCTTCCAGCACCGGCGGCTCGCGCGCGATGAGGATTGGGTGCTCGTCGATGCCTCGGATCCCTGGGGCTCCGGCGCGCTGCTGCCCCGCGGACTCTTGCGCGAGCCGCGGCGGGCGCTAAGGCGCGCGACCACCCTGGTGATTTCGCGCGCGGACCACGCGTCGGATCTGGATGTGCTGGAGGGAGAACTCCGGCGCTACAACGGCGACGCACCGATCCAGTGGGCGACGTACGAACCCCAACGCCTCCAGGCGTGGCCCGCGGGCGAGGCGTTGCCGCTGGAGACGTTGCAGCAGGCGCGCGTCTTGGTCCTGTCCGGAATCGGGAATCCCGCGGCGTTCGAGGAAACCGTGCGCACCCTTGGCGCTCAGACGGTGCTCGTGCGCCGGTTTCCGGACCACCACGCCTATCTACCTTGCGATCTGGAAGCGACGCACGACTTCGTGCGCAGCGAAGGACTGGTCGCGGTGGTTACGACGGAGAAGGACGCCGTGCGGCTGGCGCGCCTGCCCGCGCCGCCCTTTCCGCTCTGGGTCTTGGGGGTGGACGCGCGGCTGCATACGACCCGGCCCGACGCCGGCCCGCCCCCAACCGAGGGCGGGCCGTAGCTTCCACCCGAGTGGCGGGAGGGGGGCTACTCGACGATGAACTCCGTGTCCAGGTGGTGCCGTTCGATGGTCACCTCTTCCACGGTGCGCGTGCAACCCGCGGTGACGATGATGAGAGCCAGCAGGGCGGCGGTCCAGGTATATCGACGCATCAGGTATGCTCCTTCGTGCGTGGGGGGTGTTCGGGGCTAGCGGCGCGTGCTGACCGCGCGCCACACGCCGTCCAGTGGCGTTTCCACATCCACTTCGACGCTGCCGTCGGCGTTGTAGCGCGTGTCCACGCGCCGAGCGCCTTGGATGACGCCGTTGACCTGCGCGCGGATCTCATCGTATTGGGTGATGAAGTCCCGAACGGAGGTTGAGCTGTCGATCCGAACGCCTCCGATGCGTTCGAGCAACTGGCGCTTGGCATCGAGTTCGGCAGCGCGTTCCGCGAGCAGGCGACCCTGTTCGGGGGATTCCGCGTCCCGCGGCGCGACGCCACTGCCGGTGGCCATGATCATCTGAGTGGCCCACTCGGGCACGGCCGGGGCCGCGGCTGTCTGGCGCGGTGCGGGGCCGCCGCCCGGGACGGCCATCCCGATCGCGCTGAGCACTTTCGGGGTGTAGAACTCGCTCACGCGCACGGTGACATCCTTATGCCGGCCGTGGCGCCGCACGATCCGTTCGAACCGCTGCTCGAAGTCCGCGATGTTCAGCTCGACCTCTACCTCGCAGATGGGGCCGGCCACGTAGCTCGCGCCGACCACGCGGGCGCCACGCAGGAACTCATCAAGCTCAGTGGAAATCACATCGCTCTCGGTCACGAAGTCGCGCACGTAGGTGCTCGACGTGAGCCGGAGTCCCTTCACGCGCTCCAACAGCTGGCGGTACGCATCGAGCTGCGCGGCGCGCTTCGCCATGAGCCGTTGCTGGCCGGACACGCCGGCCCAATCCGGGTGGGCATCGTGCGCTGGCCGCAGGGTCCGCGCGGGGGCCGGTGTGTCGTACACGGACTCCCCATACACGGGGGCCGGGTCGGCGCGTAGCGCGCTACTGCCCGTCGCCATGATGACGCGCTTGGAATAGTACTTGTGCACATGGATCTCGGGGCGCTGGCGTTTCCAGCCGAGCAGAGTCCATCGCTCGCGCACGATCTTGTGCAACTGTTCCTCGAGACTCCGGACTGTGACTTCCACGTCCACCTCGGCCGTGCCGTCATCAAAGAAGCGGGTATCCACGATACGGCCGCCCTTGATGAAGTTGTCCAGGTCGGCGGCGATCACGTCGCTTTCGGTGACGAAATCCCGAACGTAGGTCTGGCTATCCACTTGCAGGCCCTTGACCCGTTCAAGCAGTTGGCGGTACGCGTCAACTGTGGCCCCGCGCCGCGCCATGACGCGCGCCTGGGCCGCGGGGCGCTGCGCCAGCGCCGGCGTGGCGGTGGCAAGGATACAGGTAGCAGCGAGGGCCAGGCCGACGCCGCGCAGCGATTGATGTCGCATCGTTATTCTCCTTCTCTCCTGATTCGTGGGCTCAGGGCTTAGGCTCTGAGTCCCGTGTGGCCGCCCGGCGGGCGGCAAAAAATTGTTCCCATTCGTCGCGCGAAATCTCGCGCCGCTCCGCCGACCCGACCGGTTCCGTGACCACAGTGATCCCGGCGCGCCCCGCGGTCTCGCGGAAGTGCTGCCATCCGTCCGGTGTAGAGGGGTCGGCCAGAACGTCCGGCGGTGGGGCGCTCAGGTCCACTTCCACGCGACCATCACTGAAATACCGTTCCGTCTCCACCGCGGCGCCACGCACGAAGGCGGTCGTGCGGGTCGGCTCGTAGTAGGTCGTACCGCCGGCCTCGACTCGCCAGCGCTCCGTGGCAGCGGCGATCTTCCGATAGCCGTCCACGACGGCCGCGCGTCTGGCCATCAGCCGTCCCTGCGCAGTGCCGGCGACCCGGCGCGGCGGCAAGCCGGTCCCGGTGACTTCGACGCGGGCATGCTGCACTTGAGGCGGTGCGCCGGGCGCGGGAACGGTTTCCACCCGCACCACCACGCGAGCCGGACCCGCGTCACCGGCGCCCAGAGCGGGTGTCGCGGCGACCGCCACGGCGGCGGCGAGCGCGAGCATCGTCGTGCGGCGGTGCATTAGTTCCGCTTCTCCCGTCGCCGCGCCGTCCGCTTCTTCTCGGGCGCGGGCGGGCGTGGGGGTCGGATGAACCCCACCCGCTGGCCCGGTTCGATGCGGTCTGCGCCTTCGAGGATGCGGCATCGACTGGCGGTTTCCCAGACGCGTTCGACTTCGAGGACGCCCACCTGGTCCGTGATGACATGGCCGCCGGGCAGGGTTTCCTCGGCCAACACGCGGTACCGGTCGCCGACGCGCACCCGGTCGTTCGCGCCCTCATCAATGAAGATCTCAAGGCCGGAGCGCTTAATCACGTGAGGGACGAACACCTCACGCAGCACGCCGCGCACGGCACGATTGATTGCTTCGTGAATGGCCTCCCCGACGATGCCGCGATTCAATTGGCCCCACCCGATGCCGCTCGGATTGTAGATATCGAAACCGAGGCCGCCGCCCTTACGCGTGGCGGCGCCTGCGGCCCGTTGGGATTGACCGGTATTCGCGTCGATGATGGAGATGGTGACGCCGACGGTAATGGAGAACGACCGGTGGCCGATGCCCTCCGTCCCCTCAATCCCGGCGATGCCGCCGATGATTGCGCCAAAGGGGAGCGACGATTCCTGGTAGTCAAACTGGTCGAGGTTGCCGGCGACCAGAAAGTCCGCGCCGGTGAGTTCGCCCACCCGCGCGGCCGTCTCGGGATCCACCAGGCCCGTGAGGCCCAGCCTCTGCTCTTCGATGACCTTGTCCAGGCGCAGGCGCTCGACCACGACGACTTTGCCGCTCTCCTCGAGCGCGCGGTGCATCTTGTCCTGCAACCCGCGCCCCACGTCGACCGGCTGGCCCGTGCTGTTGGAAAACTCCGCGACCGCCACGACCGGTTTGCCCTCGGCGGTGCGCGCCTCCGCGACCGCGGGGATCAGCAGCGTGCAACTCAGCGCAGAAATAAGTAGGCGACGCATCAGACACCTCCTACGCGCATTTCGATCTTGTTCGCGGTCATGCCCGTGATATCGGGCGCGAAGCCCAGGTCCGCCTCGTACAACACCTCGGCGAGCCGTTCGGTCTTGCCCCGGAAGTCCACATCGAGCTTGGCCGCGCCCGTGATGAAACTGCGCTGGTTCACGGCCTTGACGCCGGGCAGGCCCGCCAAGGCCCGCTTCATGCGCTGCAGCTGGCCGAAGTCGATCCCGGTCACGAGAATCTGGACGCGCAAGGAATCGGCGATATCCGCGGACCAGCGCTTGGCGATGAAGGCCAGGATTTCCTCGGCGGCCTGTTCGGCCGCGGCTTCCAGCGCCATGTCTCCGGCGATGCGGTCGTCCAGGTGCGCCTTGGTGCTGCGCCGGGTCGAGGACCCGATGATCTTGCCCGTATCACAGTTGAGCGCGCGCACGGACACGGTGGCGCTACCGGATTTCATCCCGTACGTGCTGGCGGCGTAGACGCTCTTGGCCTCGCCGAGGATGATGACCTCAGCGCCGAAACGGTCGCCGAGGGTGATCGCCATGGCGTCGTCACCGTTCAGCGCGGCCACCACCTCTTCGTTCTGGCGGATGGCCTCCACCTGCGCCTGGTCGACCACCTCGAAATCGTTCTCGACGAACACGCGGACGAGCGTGTTCTCCGCCGCCCGGGTCACGATTTTCAGTTCCTCGTGCGTGGCGGGCAGGAGGATCATGACCCGCGGATTGTCCTTGGCAGCCTGGAGAATGTTCAGCGCGATCAGATCGTGCTTAATGTTCTCGCCGCTGACCTCGCACTCCACCTCGACGATGTAGCGCCCACCCCGCGCGTAATCGTTCAGGATGTTCCACCGGCGCACGTACCCCCGCGCTTTGGTGAAGATCGTGTCGTTGATGACGGCGTAGTTTCGGGTCATGGTGTCCGACGCGATGAGGGTGCCGACCCCTTGCTCGACCGCGGCGCGGAACGCATGTTGAAGGGCGGCATCCTTGGCCGCGGCGTGGTCCCCGTTGAGGATGGCGGCTTCCCCCGTGACGGTAATCCAGTCGCCCGCCGCCGCGGGGGCTGCCTGGCTACCGGCGAGCAGCGCTGCGGCGAGCGCCAGCGCCAGCGAATGACGATGCAAAATGCGGGATGCGCGCACGACAGTCCTCCCTTACGCGACGAGTGGTTGTGCCGTCCTTCGCCTTCTTGGACGGCGACCGACGTCTCCCTATTCAATCCCCCCGTATGAGACTGGCGTACAATCTATACCACAGGATATCCTGCTGCACGGGCTATGATGTAACTTTGTGATATGACAGTAGTTATCTCCAGTGCGCCTGCGTGCGCGGTTCGAGCACGCGGGGGGCCCGGAGGCGGCACGGGGGCGCGGCGGCCGCACACCCTCCCGCCGCGCCGCGCGCGGTTCAGTTGACACCATGAAAGACGGGCAATAGAGTAATTCGCTGTTTGCCGGCGCGTGCGGTGTGCACTGTGCGCCGGTATCTGCCTCAGGAGCAGCCCGAATGCCAAGTGGGAAAAAGCGACGGCGCGCCAAGATCGCGAAACACAAGCGGAAGAAGAAGATGCGCGCCAACCGCCACAAGAAGAAGCGGACGTAAGTCCCGGGGCTCGGCCCAGCGGGCCGGGCGGCCGTCCATGGCGAAACAGACTCCCACGCCTGTCCTCACGCTCGGCATTCCAAAGGGCAGCCTGCAAGACTCCACGCAGGCGCTGTTCCAGCGCGCCGGCTGGGCCATGTCCATCAACAACCGGTCGTACTACCCCACGACGGACGATCCGGAGCTGCGCCTCATGCTCATCCGGCCCCAAGAGATGGCGCGGTATGTGGCGCAAGGGGTGCTCGATGCCGGGTTGGCGGGACACGATTGGATTCAGGAAAGCGGGCAGAAGGTGCACGAGGTGTGCGAGCTGGAGTATGCGAAAGTGAGCAACCGTCGCGTGCGCTGGGTGATCGCCGTGCCCGAGGACTCCGCCATCCAGTCCGTGCGCGACCTGGAGGGGAAGCACATCGCCACCGAGCTGGTGAACGCTACGAAGCAGTACTTGAAAAAGCATCAGGTGAAGGCCACGGTGGAATTCTCGTGGGGCGCGACCGAGGTGAAACCGCCGGTGCTGGCCGACGCCATCGTGGAGATCACCGAGACCGGCAGCTCGCTGCGCGCGAATGACCTGCGTATCGTGGATACGCTCATGGAATCCACGACGCGCTTCTTCGCGAATCGGGACGCGTGGAAGGATCCGTGGAAGCGCGAGAAGATCGAGACGATCGCGCTCATGCTCACCGGCGCGCTCCGGGCCGCCAGCATGGTGGGGATCAAGATGAACGTGCGCGATGGCGATCTGGACACCGTACTCGGCATGCTGCCGTCGATGCATAATCCCACGGTCGCCCCGCTCGCCGGGGATGGGTGGCACGCGATCGAAATCGTGGTGAAAGAGGCGCAGGTACGGCGGCTGATCCCGGCCCTGCGGAAGGTGGGGGCCACGGACATTGTGGAATACCCGCTGAACAAGGTAATCTCCTGACCGCCGGAGACGCACCCATGCGGGACCCTGAGAAAAAAGTTGACGAGAGTTGGAAGGAGCAGGTAGACCGGGAACGGCAGCAGCCGGTGGCGACGGAGCCGTCGCTGGACGCGCCACCGCCCGGGATGTCCGCCGGTGCCCCGCCGCCCGGAGGCAGCGTGCGGCCGGGGGCGCCCCCCGCGGGGGCACCCGCCCCGGCACCGGAGGCGCCCGCCGAACTGTCGCCGGAGGCCGAAGAGCCCGATGAACCGCTGTTCGAGGGGCTGGTGCAGAGTCTCGCGGTCCAGGCGACCATGTTCCTCGGCGCGACGCCGGATCCGCGGACCGGGCTGGTCAGCGAAGACCTGGGCCAGGCGAAACAGCTCATCGACATGATCGGAATGCTCGAACGGAAGACCCGCGGGAACCTGACGGCGCGTGAGGCGCAGTTCATGCAGATGCTCCTCCGGGACTTGCGGATGGCGTACGTGCAGCGCGTGCAGTCGGCGCAGGGCGGACCCGCGGTGGGGGGTGCGCCAGTGGGACCGGACGCGCCGCCGTTCTAGGCGTAGAGGCCGCGACCAGGGAACCTCCGTCAGATCATGCCCGGAACGGTTGTGCTCGGTGCCCAGTGGGGCGATGAAGCTAAGGCCAAGGTCGTGGACTATCTGGCGGACGACGCCGCGGCCGTGGTGCGGTACCAGGGCGGCGCCAACGCGGGCCACACCGTGGTCATCGATGACGAGAAATTCGTCTTTCACTTGCTCCCCAGTGGGGTCCTCCGGTCCCATTCGCTGGCGATCATCGCCAACGGCGTGATGGTCGATCTGGTGACGCTGTGTACGGAACTGGACGAGTTGCTGGCGCGGGGTGCGATCCAGGAGGAGAACCTGCTCTTGTCGGAGAACGCGCACGTGGTCATGCCGTATCACAAGGTGCTCGACGAGGCGCGCGAACGGGCGAAGGGCCGCGACGCGGTCGGCACGACGAAGCGCGGCATCGGGCCTGTGCACGCGGACAAGTACGGCCGCATCGGTATCCGGGTTATCGATCTCCTCAACCCGGCCGTGCTGCGCAGGAAGATCGAGCGCGCGCTGCAGGAAAAAAATGTCCTGTTCCGCAACCTGTACCGGTTGCCGCCCATGGAGCCGGACGCCATCATTGCCGATTTGCAGCCCGCCATCGAGCGGGTCCGGCCGTTCATCACGAATACGTCCCTGCGGATCCAGCAGTTGCTGGATGCGGACGAACACGTGCTGTTCGAAGGGGCGCAGGGGACCATGCTTGACGTGGAACACGGCACGTATCCCTACTGCACGTCTTCGCACACCGTGGCCGGCGCGGCGAGCGTGGGCGCGGGGATCGGGCCGCAGTACCTCACCCGCCGCATCGGGGTAGTGAAGGCTTACGTGACCCGGGTCGGAAACGGCCCCATGCCGACGGAGTTGGATGACCGTACGGGCGCGTACCTGGCCGAAGTGGGGCAGGAGATCGGCAGCACTACGGGGCGGCAGCGGCGCTGTGGCTGGTTCGACGGGCTCGTGGCGAAGCACGTCTCCCGCGTTAACGGGCTGACGGAAGCGATCGTGACCAAGCTGGACGTGCTCGACGACTTGGACCAGATCAAGATCTGTGTCGCGTACGAGTACCGCGGGGAACGGCTGGAACACCTGCCCACGCAGAGTGAAATTCTGGCCGAATGCACGCCGATGTACGAGACGTTTCCCGGCTGGAAGCAGCCGACGGTGAACATCCGGGCCGCCGAGGACTTGCCGCCGAACGCCTGGCGATTCCTGGAGGCGTTGCAGGGATTCCTGGGCTGTCCCATTTCGCACGTGGGCGTGGGCCCGGAGCGGACGCAGATCATTCCGGTCGTCTCCCCGGCGCTGGCCGGCTAACCCGCTTCGCCGCGCGGGCGGAAAGGTGCGCGTCTAACGTGCTTGAAGACGTCGGCTTCTTCCCCCATCTGGAGCGTCCCGCTGTCGTCACCCACCTGGTGAGGGCCTGCCTCGGACAGTCGCGCAGGGGCGGATCCGGCACCGAAAGCATCGGGCCTCGGCTGGATTAGCTAGATCGGCTTCACCGTGACGGCCTACCTCTATGAGCTGGACACCGTCGCCGCCGCTGCGCTGCTCGCGGCGGCCTTCTGGCATTTCGCGCGACACGCGAGTGTGGCCGGTGGACGCCGGTGGGGCGCGTACTGCGCCGCAGGCGGCGTGCTGTTCATCGCCGCCGCCGCCGGTTTCGGCCGGGTCGTAGGACGCGGGTGGAACACAGTTCCGGCGTGGGGCGGCGCGGCGGTGGCCGTGGGGGGTGTGCTCCTGCTGCGGGGGCGGCGCGGGCTGCTGGCGGGCGTGTCCACGGGGCGCGCCGCCGCGGCGCTTGCGCTCGCGGTCGCCGGGATGGGCGGCTCCCTGGTGTTCCATCTCGCGGGTGTGCGTGGCCGGGCCGTCCCGGTCGGGCTCGGCGTGGTGTTCATGCTGTGGCTTGCCATCCCGGCGGAACGTACGCCCGTGCGGCGGCAGTGGTTGCGGACCCTCGCGGGCTTCCTGCTCGCCCTGGTCTGGATGACGGCGTGGGTAGGGGGCGCCGCCTATCTGCAAGTGGCGGACGCGGCAGCGCGGCGCATAGTGACCCCGACACCGCGGCTACCCATGTCCAACGCGGACGCACCGGAACGCTTCGGCTGGGAGCGCGTGCACTTCGCAGCCGTGGACGGCGTCCCGCTGGTGGGGTGGTGGATGCAGGGGCCGCGGCCCGCGAGCGTCATCATCTGTCACGGCCACGGCGACAACAAGGGCGCCTACGTACCCTTCTTGCACTGGTTGCGGCAGGTGGGCTGGTCCGCGTTCGCTTTCGACTTGCGCACGCATGGAGAGAGTGGGGGCCAGGTCGCCACCCTCGGGGTGCACGAGCAGCGGGATCTGGAGGCGGCGGTGGAGGCGACGCTGGTGCGACAGGCCCGTCTGCCCGGCGGGGCCGGCGCGCCGGTCGTCGTGTTCGCCTACTCCATGGGCGGCACCGTCGCCACGCCCGTCGTGGCCCGGGATCCGCGCATCGCCGGCCTGGTGATCGAGGGCTCCTCTCCCTATCCGCTGCGGAGCATCGAGCGGATCAGCAGGACCGTCCTTGGGCCGGCCACCCCCCTGGTGCTCCCCGGCGCGTATGCCCTGGTGTATGCGCGGACGGGCGCTTGGGTGCCGGGCCTGCGGACCATCGCAGCCGTCGGTCGGATCAGCCCCCGCCCGGTGCTCGTGATCCACGGGATGCGCGATGCGCTTCCCGTGGAGTTGGCGCGCGAGTTGTACGCCGCCGCGGGCGAGCCGAAACAGTACTTCGAAGCGCCGCACTCGCGACACGTGGCGGCGTTCTTCGATGACCGGCCCGCCTACAGCCGGGTGATCGTCCGCTTCCTGGACCGCTTCGCCCCCCGGGCGCCCGAGGGCTGAGCCCGGCGGCCCGCGCGGCGGGCGGCGCGGGGCCCGGCGCTCGCCTCTGCTATGCTCGGGCACGGTGGCAGCGCAACAGGACTCCCCGCCGGCTGACCGCTTGCTCCTGAACTGGTCGCACCCGCGCAGCGTGCCGGTGGGCGACGCCGACCTCAGCGTGCACTTGGGCGGCCGGGGCACGCCGGTGCTGATCCTGCCCGGGTTCCCGGCCTCGCCCCGCACCTTCCTGCCCTTGGCCGAAGCGCTGGCGCAGGAGTATCTCGTCATCCTGCCCTACCTGGCGGGCACGGGCCCGTCCCGCCGCCCCCTGACCGGCGGCTATTCCATCCAACAGAGCGCGCAACGCATCTGGAACCTCTGTGAGACGCTGGGCGCGCGCCACCTGCACGTCATCGGCCAGGGCCTGGGGGGCGCCATCGCCTACTGGCTGGCGTTGCATCGCCAGCAACAGATAGAGCGCATGGTCATTCTCTCGACACCGCTGCGCGGGTTTCCGGCCCGGGCGTTCCTGAGTGCGCTGCGCCTCGGGTGTCCGGGCGTGGCCGATGCCCTGTTGCTGGCGGCCGGACCGGCCGTCGTGCAGCGTCTCTATCGTGAGTGGACCGGTCCGGGGTTTACCGTCCCGGCCGAGGAGTTGGAGCGTGCGGTGGCGACCTGGGCTCCGCGGGGCCGGCGCCGCATCGCGGCGGCCTACTACGGGGCACCGCGCAACCTGCTCGCCTATCGCACTTTTCGCGATGCTTGGATCAAAGTCCCGACCCTGCTCATTTTCGGAAGCAAAGCGTCGGGCGTGTCCCGCCACTCGATCGACTCGACCGTCGAGGCCATCGACAAAGTCCGCGTCAAGATCCTCGCGGGGGTGGGACACGTTCCGCAGTTGGAGAGCGCGGCGAAGGTCACCGATCTGGTCACCGCGTTTCTCGGGAGACAACAGAAGGAGCGCCCCGGCACCGAGAGTATGGGCCGCCCGTTGGGCTAGGGGCCTAGTGGCCGTCCGCGGCGGGGGCGCGGGATCGGCGGGATCCGGTGGTGACGACCGAGCCCCATGGAGCGACATTCGATAGGCCGGCGATGAGTTGGCCCACCCGCGCCTGCGTCCGGGCCCCGCGAAGGGCCAGGGCGAGGCCGACCTTCTGCTCCGTAGCATCCTTGGCCTCTGCGAGCTTCTCCCCAAGTTGGCGCACATCTTCCGCCACCTTGATGGCCTGGTCCCACCGCGCCGCGTCCGTCTTCTCTCCCGCTAACGCCTCATCCACGGTGTCAAGTTGCCGCAGGAGCGCCTTCGCCTTGTCGTCCAGCCTCTCGGCCAGCTCCTCAGGTTTCGCGGGGCCCGACTCGGGGATGCGCGCTTCGTACGCCTTCACCTGCGCCTGGGCCTGTCGCACCACTTGCTCCAGCAGCGGCAGCTTGTATTGCGGCTGCTTGCTGATGGCGGCGTAAGCGTGGACGCCGGCGATATCGATGAGCATCAGGTAGTAAAAGAGACTGGTGGCCACGTCACACAGCCGGATCGCCCGCCGCCGCATCGACACCTCCTTGCTTGCCAACCCCAGCCAGCCTAGCACGGGCCTACGCGCACAGGAGGAAGCTGCGGTGTACCCATTTGAGCACTGCCGACGCGCGTAGGCCGTCCAGAAACTGGCGGGCTCGCCGGCCGCAATTTGCACCGATCCATCCAGAATTGTCCCGATCCTGGTCGCTACCGTCTTGGTTGCTATTACTGCCCTCTTCGAACTTCAATATTGTAAGTCGAGTGTTCTGAATAGTTCACTTTTTTGCTTTATACAGCATATCTGATGCTAAATATACACCGAAGAATCGTACAATGGTAGGTGAACAGGCGGACGAGAGGTCCTCATGTTGTACCCCACCATCCGGCGCCACGAGCGCCATTCATCCTGGGACCGATATCTGCCCGGTATCTGGCTCGCTCGTCTTGCCGTCCTAACGACGGTGGCCGCCGGCCTGCTCCTGGCCGTGCCTGCCCGGGCCTGGGCCCAGACGGCGCCCACTTTCACGAGCGAGCCGCCCACGTCGGTGCACGCGGGGGAGACGTGGAGGTATCTCCCGGTGGTGGAAGACGCGGACGCGGGGGACATTGTGGTTCTGAAATTGACCGAAGGCCCCGCGGGCATGCGGCGGCTCACCGACGGCTCGTACGCCTGGGCTACCACCACGGCCGATGTGGGCCAGCATCCGGTGACCATCACCGCGGAGGACGTCTTCCATCTGACGACCGATCAGAGTTTCATCCTGAATGTGATCGAGGTGGACGGCGATGGGGACGGGGTGGACGATCGCGTGGACAATTGTCCGGTCACCCCGAATCCCGACCAAGCCGACGCCGACGGCGACGGCTTGGGGGACGCCTGCGACAACTGCCCGACTACGGCCAACCTCGACCAGGCGGATGGTGACGGCGACGGGGTGGGGGACGCGTGCGACAATTGCGCCGTGCTCGCCAACCCCGATCAACAGGACGCGGACGGGGACGGCGTCGGCGATGGGTGCGACAACTGCGCGCTCACGGCGAATGCGGATCAGGCCGACGGCGATGGCGACGGGCTGGGCGACACCTGCGACAATTGCGCCGCCACCCCGAACGCGGATCAGGCGGATGGCGACGGCGACGGGGTCGGGGACGCCTGCGACAATTGTCCGACGAACCCCAACCCCGATCAGCAGGATTCGGATTCGGATGGCGTCGGCGATTCTTGCGACAACTGCCCGCTCACGGTGAATCCGGATCAGGCGGACGGCGATGCGAACGGGGTGGGCGACGCCTGCCAGGCCGCCGCGCCCCCGCCCGCGGACGGCGGTGACCCCGGCACCAGCCGCAGGTTGGAGCGGGCGTTCCTCGAGCGCGCGCTGGTATGCGACCAGACTGTCCCCCTCATGATGGTGCCGCTCGACATGGATGCGGACGGCTTGTTCGAAGAGGTGCAGGGCGTTGTGGCGATGGCCGTGGTGAACGGAGCCCTGTTAGGCCAGGACGTGTCCGACGCGGAGGCGGCCGGCCTGGCCGGTGACGCGCTGGCGGCCGAGAGCCAGTTCCTCGATGCCTTGCGCGCCTACGTGGACGCCATGCAGGCCCTGCACGGGCCCTGCGCCGAAACCACGATCGTTGAAGTGGTCTGCGTGAATTCGGGCCCGCCGGTGGAGAACCCCGGCCAGGGCAACGGCCGCCCCTAGGCGCGCGACCCGTCCCCTCGCCCTAGGCAAAAGGCCGCAGCCCACGCGTGGCTGCGGCCGGCATCCCCTGGTTGCGGCGCCGGCTACTCGACCGGTGCCTCGGCGGGCTGCAGAGCGGGCTCGAGCGCCGGGGCGTGGTGCGGCGCCGGGTGCAGTTCGTGAATCGCGATTTCGCGCGGGGCGCCGATACGGATGGCCGACCCGACGACGCCGAGTCCCCGGCTCACGTACAGGTGACAGCCGTCCTGCTCGAACCAACCCCACTGAAACTTCGTGATGAAACTTGCCAGGCTGAACAGGCGGGAGCCCGGCACCGCGATCTGTCCGCCGTGCGTGTGCCCGGCGAGGGTCAGCGGGATCCCCGCCTCCACCGCCAGGGGCCACACGTCCGGCCGGTGGCAGAGCAGCAGGGCCGGCCCGTCATCCGGTAGATCGGCGATGACCCGTTCCAGGGGGAAATGATCGATGGCCCACTCTCCGAAATTTGCCGAGGGATCCTCCAGCCCGATAATGTAGATGGTCCCGTCCCCCAGGGTGAGGGGAGTCCATTCATCGCGCAGCACCCGGAAGTCCGTGTGCCGCGTCAGGCCGGCCGCCACGTCGTCCGCGCCCGCATAGCGGTCGTGGTTGCCCAGGATGGCGAACACCCCGTGGGCCGCCCGCAGGGTGCCGAGGGTGGGCAGGGTGCGGTCGATCCAGGCCGGGTCGTGATCCAGAATGTCCCCCGTGATGACGATCAGGTCCGGATCCAGCGCATTGACCCGCGCCACGCACCGCTCCAACTGTGCACCGTGCATGTGATGGCCAAGATGCAGGTCGGAGATGTGGACCATGCGCAGGCCCCGGAAGCTGGCCGGCAGGTGGGGCAGGTGCACCTGCGTGTGCGGCCGGCGGACGAACGCCTGGCCGATGCTGCTGCCATACAGGACCAGGCCGAAAGCGAGGGCGACGGCCGCTGTGCTGGTAACGTGAAAGGCGCTGGCCCACCACTGGGCGGCGGCGGTAGACAGGAGCTGGGCCACGGGCCAGCCGAGGGCATAGCAGAGCGCCACCGGCAGGAGAACGAATGCCGCTAGCATCGCGGCGAGGCACAGGGCGAAGTACGCCCGCACGGCGAAGCGCACCAGGCGCCGGGCGAAGTGCCGCCGCCGCAATCCCCAAGTAAAACGGGGCTGCACGCGGATCAGGAACACCCCCGCCGCGGCCGAAATCAGGACGCCGGCCCAGAGCGGGAGCCGGGTCCACTGGCTCAAGCCCCACAACAGCAGCCCCACCTCAGACCAGACCAGTGCCCGGACCGTCATTGTCATAAAGTCACTGAAGAACCAGTTTTTGAAAGCTTGCACGGGACGCATGGGGTTTGGCGGAGTTTAGCGCCCCTCGGCCGCCTGCGCAATGCCGGAAAGAGCAGAATTAGCAGTGCCGTCTATGGTATCATGACCTAGAGTCCTCTACCCGCCAGGGACCCAGTGACGGAACCGGACCAGACTCATGGGAAAAATGACCGCAACTGCGCTCGTTATTCGTCCGCAGCAACCCGACTGGTACCAGCGACTTCGATTATGGATCCAGCGCTGGAGCACTCGGGGGGGACGGGTCCACCCATGGGCCGATCTGCTATTTCTCCTACCTGATTTCGTTCACCTCACCCTCCACGTGCTGCGCGACCCCCGTGTGCGGGCAGCGGACCGCGCGCTCCTGGCCGCCGTCTTGGCCTACGTCTTCACCCCGTTCGATCTCATTCCCGAAGCGCTCGTCGGCGTGCCGGGCTTGTTCGACGATTTGGCGCTGCTGGCCGCGGCGTACCACGCGATTCTGCACCGCGTGCCCTTCGCGGTGCTGCACGACCACTGGGCGGGGCCCACGTCCCTGTTCGACGCCGTGAACCGCATCGTGCGGGAAGCCGACGCGCTTCTGGGCCCCCGGCGGTGGCGGTGGTTACAGCGCATGGTGCGGGCCGACCATGGGCGCCTGCACGCCGCCGTATGAACGCCGAACTGATCAGCATCGGCTCCGAACTGTTGCTCGGCCACATCGTGGACAGCAACAGCGCGTTTCTCGCGCGCGAACTGAACGCGTTGGGGGTGGGCGTGCTCTATAAGAGTGTGGTGGGCGACAACCCGGCGCGGATGCGCGAGGTGCTCGACCGCGCGTTGGGCCGCAGCGACATCGTCATTACTGGCGGTGGCCTGGGCCCCACCGAGGACGACATTACGCGCGAGGTGGTGGCCGAGGCGCTCGGCGTCGAACTCGAATTCCACCAAGAGCTGCATGACTTTATCGAGCAACTGTTTGCGGGGATCGGCCGGCCGATGACGGAGAACAACGCGCGCCAGGCGTACGTGCCGGCGGGAGCCGAGGTGATCCGCAATCCGCTGGGGACGGCGCCCACCTTCATGGGGGTGGCGGCGAACGGCCATCGCATCTTCTGCCTGCCCGGCGTGCCGCGGGAGCTGGAATGGCTGATGAAGCACGAGGTCGTGCCGCGGGTCCAGAAGCTGGCCGGTGGCGGGACCATCAAGTCCCGGACCTTGCAAATTTGCGGGATGGGGGAGAGCAGCGTGGACGCGCAGGTGGGCGATCTGTTGCGCGAGGCCTCGAATCCCACGCTGGGCATCCTCGCGCACCAGTTCATCACGGCGTTGCGCATCACGGCCCGCGGCACCGATGAGGCCGAGGCCGATACGCTCATCGGCCACATGGAGGCGGACCTGCGCCAGCGGTTCGGCAAGCTGATCTTTGGCGTGGACGAGGAGACGCTCGAGGGCGTGGTCTGCGGCCTGCTGACCGAGTACGACGCGACCGTGGCGGTCGCGGAAACGGTCACCGGCGGCGCCGTCGCCCGGCGGCTGGTGGCGGCGGGCCGGCCCTGTTTCCTTGGCGGCTCGGTCCTGCCCACCCGGGAAGCCGTGCAGACCTTTCTCGGCGAGGAGTTGGACTTGGATGACGTGGAGCGGACCGCGGCGGCTCTCGCGGTACGCGCCCGCGACGCGTACGGCGCATCCGTCGGGATCGGCGTCTCGGCCGGCGGGGAACCGGAGGCGGGCAACGAGACGGCCTTCGGAGGCGGGCAGACTGGGGTGGCCCTGGCCTTGCCGGATGATGCACCGCAGACGCGAGTATTCCCCTTCGGCGGGCGGACGGCGGTGCAACAGGATCGCCTGGCGGTGTTGGTGTTGGAACTCTTGCGGCGCACGCTCGTGGGCGCCGCGGTCGTATAGGGACGGCAATAATGTTTTGTACACAATGCGGCTCCCAAACGCGCGATGACGCCCTGTTCTGCTTCAGTTGCGGCGCCGACCTCTCCCAGCGGCCGGGGGCGGGCTTGGGGGAGGACACCCCGGCTCCGGAAAGCACGGTGCAGGAGGTGGGCGCGATCCTGGACGGCCGCTACTTGATCGAGGAGGAAATCGGTCGCGGCGGCATGGGCATCGTCTATAAGGCGCTCGATAAGGAGCTGGACATGCCGGTGGCGCTCAAAGTGCTGCACCCGCGCATTGCGGACCGGCCCGAAGCGGTGACGCAATTGCGCGAAGAGGCGTTGGCCGCCATCCGCCTGACGCATCCCAACCTCGTCCGGTTGCACAATTTCGAGAACACGGCGCAGGCCAAGTACTTGCTCATGGAGTACGTGCCGGGCCAGAGTTTGTCCAAGATGCTGAGCAATGGGCTGGCCGCGGGATTTACGGAGCGGGATGTGATCCGCATTGCCGAACAGGTGGCCGACGGGCTGGCCGCCGCGCACAAGGCCGGCATCATCCACCGCGATATCAAACCCTCCAACATCCTGATCACGCCGGAAGGGCAAGTGAAGATTCTGGACTTCGGGATCGCGCATGTGGAGGATCCCACCGCGCTCAAGGGCGGCGTGCGGCAGGCGCATGCGGGCACCCCCACGTACATGTCCCCCGAACAGTTCCTGGGTGAGAAGCTCGACGGCCGCACGGATGTCTACGCGCTCGGCGCCACCATGTACGAGGTCCTGGCGACGCACCCACCGTTTGTCGGCGGCAACTTGAAAGAACAGCATCTGGAAGACGAGCCGGAGCCGATCCCGGGGGTGTCCGACTGGCTGAACGAGATCGTGCTGCGGTGCCTGGAAAAGGATCCGCGGGACCGGTGGGCGAGCGCGGAAGACTTTCGCAAAGCCCTGGAGGGCGACGCTGCACCGGCGACCGGGTTGCGATCTGTGCGCGAGACGGACAACGAACCGGAATGGCGCCGGGTGGCCCGGGAGCGGGACCGGCGCGATCGCATGCGGAAGGCCAGCCGTCGCTCAGCGGCCGCCGCCCTGCCCGATTCAGAATTAAGCAGTCCGCCCGTCGCCTCGATCCGCGTTACCGGGAAGCCGCAAGGCGGCCCCCGCCCGAACCGGACCGGTCCTGTAGCGGGCGGCCGGATGTCCCTGCCCTCGGAGGGATCCATGGCGCTCCGAGTGTCCATTCCGTCGCACGGGTCCGCGCCGGCCGGTGTCCGAAAAGGCGACGTGCGCACGCCCGGGCTCACGCCGGGCCCCCGGCCGGCTTCGACCCTGGTCCGCCCGATTGTCCGCGGCGCCGAGAAGAAACAGCGGCGCCACTACCAGCCGCCCAATTCCCAGGACGGCAGCGTCCGCTGGGGCATCCCGTCCGGCATCCTGCAATTCAGTGTCGGCGCTGCCCTGGTCGCGACGGTCCTGGTTGTCGGGGCCTCTACCCTGGCTGAATTCGCCGGTCTCGGTCCCGGCCCGTTGCTGACGCAGATGGTCCTCGCCATCAGCGTGGGGGCCTTCTGGGGGTTGGCGGAACCGGAAGCCAGAAACATCCTCGTGTACGCGGCGATCGGGGCCGTGGCAGGCTTCCTGGTGGGGCTGGTGTTCAGTGCGCAGCAAGCGATGGCCACGGACTCGCCCGTGAGCATGATCGGCGCGGAAGCGATCCGCGCCTTGCTCCTGGGCGGCGCGCTGGGTGCCGCCCTGGGCCGGGCACGTGGTGTCCCCGTCGCGGTCGGGCTGGCTGCCTCGCTCGGGGTTGCGGGCGGCCTCCTGGGAGTCACGGCGCAGTTCTTCATCCGCGTGTCCCACTGGTATCCCAGCCCGCAACTGGACCTGGCAGGGGGGACGATCCTCGCCGTGATCGGCATCACGGCCGGCGCCACCATCGGCGCGAGCGCCGTGGTCACGCCGCAGAAGATGCGGCTGTAGCCCGGCGGCGCGCTTCTAGGCGGCCGCCGCGCGCGCCGCGCCGCCCCCCTCGCTCGTGTCGATGATGACGGTGCCCACCGCATCACCCACGACATTGATCGTCGTGCGGCACATGTCCAGAATGCGGTCCACCGCCAGGATGAGGCCGATCCCTTCCAGGGGGAGGCCGACGGCCTCCAGCACGACCACCATCATGAACAGGCCCGCGCTGGGGATCCCCGCCGCGCCGATGGACGCGACCGTGGCGGTGAGGAAGATGATGATCTGCTGGCCCAGGGTCATGTCGATGCCGTAGGCCTGCGCGATGAACATCACGGCGATGGACTCGTACAGCGCCGTGCCGTCCATGTTGATCGTCGCCCCGAGGGGCAGGACGAAGCTGGAGACGTGGGGTTGCACTTTCAGGTTCTTGTTGACGCACTCCATCGTCACGGGGAGGGTCGCGCTACTGCTGCTCGTGGAGAACGCGAGGGCGATGGCGTCGCGGATGCCCACCGTAAACTGGCGGATGGGCATGCGCCCGATGAACACCAGCAAAAGGGGCAACGTTACGAACGCGTGAATGCCCAGGCCCGTCAGGACCGTAGCCATGTACTTGGCGAGCGTCGCGAGGACTCCCAGGCCGCTCCCGGCCACTTGCGTGGCCAGGAGCGCGCACGCGCCGGCCGGGGCGAGGAGCAGAATCCACTCCACCATCCGCATCATGACGTCGCTCAGGGAGGCGAAGAGGTGCGCCAGCGGGTCCCCCGGCGGCCCGATGTTCGCGATGACGGCGCCGAGCAGCAGCGAGAAGAAGATGGTGGGCAGCACCTTGCCCTCGGCGGTGGCCTTGAAGGGATTGATGAGCACGCTGGTGAGCTGGCGCTGCACGAACGCCGTAATGTCCTGATTCTTGTTCGCCTCGACCTTCGCGAGCGTCGCCGCATCCATCTCCGCCAGGTCGAGGTCCGCCCCCCGACCCGGCTGGATGACGTTGACGGTCACCAGGCCCACGGTCACTGCGAGAGCCGTGGTGGTGGCGTAGTACAGGAGGGTTTTCGCACCGATGCGGCCGAGGCGCCGCATGTCCCCCACGCTGACGACCCCCGTCACGATCGTGGCGATGATAAGCGGCATGATGACGAGCTTCAGGGCCTTGATGAAGATGTCACCCACGATGTCCGTGGCGCTCACGATTGGCGCCAGCAGGCCGCCCACCACATCCGTCACCGGCGCGACGGGCGCCAGGAAAGTCCGCCGCAGCACCTCCGGCTCGTTATGCAGCGCGACCAATACGCCGGCCACCAGGCCGACCGCGAGCCCAATCAGAATGGAGCGGTGCAAACTCTTCCGCGCCGCCCAGATGCCTACCGCAAAGAACGCAATCGCGATGGCGGTTGTGAATACGCTCTGCACCGTTCCCCTCCCTGGCCCGTCCGGCCGCTTAGCCCGTCGTAACCCCAGTCCAGGGGCCCAGCGGGCGGCGCACAGGCACCGCCGCCGCCTGGGCCGACCAGACCACCTCGCCCTGCGCGGCCACGGCGGCGCGTAACGCGATGGCGGCCGCCGGTTCCGTTACCTGCAGCGTCTGCCCATTCCAACGAATCGTGATCGGCGCCGTCGCACCAGAGGGCACGCGCACGGTCAAGGCCGCCACGTTGCGCGACTCGATATCCACATGCGCCGCGTCCGCCCAGGCCACCTTGACGTCCATGATCTCCGTCGGCATCCCGGCCTCGGTGAGGACGATCCCCGGCCCTTCGCTATGGCGCACGTCGTCCGTCCGGTAGTACACGACGGGAGGCACCGGGTCGCGAGTGAATTGCGCGAGCCACTTTAAGCCGGCCCCGTTGCCGTAACAAATGTCGGCCACGTCATGCCCGCGGTCGACCTCTTGGTACTCCAATCGGGCCTGGTACTGTACGCCCTGGCGCACCATGGCGCGCGCGTGCTCCACCGGGATGATCCGGTCCCATGTCCCGTGCACGAGGCGCATGGGGACGTGGGCCAGGTTCATGCCGAACTGGCGCACCGGGGTGGTCGCCCCGGCCGCAACCAAGATCGCGGCGAACCGATCCGGATACCGCGCGCCGATCCACCAGGAACCGCTGCCCCCGTCGCTCACGCCCGTGAGGTAAATGCGGTCGGGATCGACCGCGTATCGGCGCAGCACCTGATCCAGGGTCGCCAGCACGTTGACCTCGCCCAGCCCCTGCCACGCGAACCGAGTGGTGCTGCGGTCGCCCAGGGGCGCGAGAATGAACATACGCAGAGGCGGCGCCGGGGGCCACACGTGCGGGGAGCGGTCGGGCCCCGACTGGGCGATCGTGCCGGCGCCGACGGCGAGGCGCGCTCCCGACCAGTGCGTCCCGCCGCCCCCGTGAAGCGCAATGGTCAGCGGCAGGGGCTCGTCCTGCCGGTAGTCGGGCGGGACGTACAGGATGTACGGAAAGACGCCGCCATCGAACTCGCGCACGAACCCCAACACCTGCCATCCCCGCGCGTCGGCGAGCGGATTCTCGCCGCGGCGCGCCGCCTCGGCCCAGCGCGGAATGGCCGACAGGGTGCGTTCCACGTACTGCCACTGCTCGTCCGTGGCTGCCAACCGCCACTGCCGGAGCGTGTCGGCGAGCAACACGCGCAGCGTTGGCAGGAGCCGCTCGGGATCGGCGGATGCCGCCAGGTCCACGCGGAGCAACTCCTGCACTGCCGCGTCCCCGGCGGCATGCAACGTCTCAACGCGCGCGACCCGTTCCGGCGTGCGCACCGCCGGGTCGGCCAAGTCCAGGAAATTCGAGAGGGTGATTCCGGTGGTGGGCGTCAAACCGTCCACGGGCACGCCGCGCGGCCAGAATACATACGGCTCCCTGCCCCGCGCGAGCGTTCCGTCCCCGTCCGTGTCCACGAAGGCGGCCACGTAATAGTCAGCCGGTGCGAGGTAGTCCAGGGTGAACGTGCCGTCCTTCCGCACCGGAGCCATGGCGGTGGGTTGGTTGCGCAGCAAGTCGTCCAGGAGGGGAGCGGCCACCACGAAGCCCTGGCCTGGCGCATGGGCGGGCACCGCCACCGTACCCGTGATGCTGCCGCTCCGGGGCCCCACCGGCCCCGGCAAGACTGGTGAAGTTGGTGCGGCGGCCGACGGGGTCGTGACCTCCGGAGCGTGCGTGTTGTTCCCGCACGCTCCGAGTCCGAAGAGCGCGGCAACAAGTATGGCGGCTCGAACGCGGGGCATGGGTGGGGCCGCCGCATCGTATCATGGGCTCCCGATCGACCTCCGATGCGCGCCGGCCGTAGTGAAGGTCCGCCCGCGCCAGTGGTGCCACGCCCATGCGGAATATCGAACTCAAGGTCCAGCATCCCAACTTGGCGCACGCCCGGGCCGCGGCGGTCGCGTTCGGAGCGCGCGCCGTCTGGAACCGCCCGCAGCGTGACACGTACTTCGCCGTGCCGGGCCTGCGGCTCAAGGTTCGCGAAATGCCGGATGCCGCCGAACTGATTCTGTACCGCCGCGCAGATGGAACCCGTCCGCGGCCAAGCACGTATGAGCTGCTGCCATTGCGCGATGCCGCAGCGGCCATTGCCTTGCTGCGCGCTGTCTGGCTGCCGGCGGGCGTGATCGAGAAGACCCGCGAACTCTGGATGTGGCGGAACGTGCGCATCCATCTGGACCGGGTGGCCGGCCTCGGCACCTTCGTGGAGTTGGAAGGGGTGGTGGCCCCTCCCGTGGACGAGGCGCGGACGCGCGGCCACGTGGATCGCGTCATCGCGGCAATGGATCTGCGCGCCTGCACCGCGGTGCCCGAGTCGTATCGCGATCTCGGGACCCGGGTCTAACCCCCGTCCGGGGTGGTGGCGGGAGGCCGCCGGGGGCCCTACAATGAGGAGCCCACCGGGAAGAAGATCCATGTCGCCGCGCGTTCCCCGCGATCCCATCTGGCACGTCCAGCAGTTCAACCTGATGCAGCGGGTCGGAATGAAGCGGATGATGGAGTTCGAGGACGCCTTTTCCCACGCGCCCTGCGCGCCCAAGACCCGGCGGGAGACCATCTTTCTGCCTGACGATGCCAGCGACCAGTTGTTCCTCGTGAAGTATGGGCGGGTGGTGTTGGGGCAGAAGGGGCCCGAGGGACGGGAGGTGCTCTTCGACGTGGTGCACCCCGGCGAAATCTTCGGAGAAATGGCCGTGCTGGGCGAACGGGAGCGCAACACGTTCGCGCGGGCGCTCGAACGGTCCATGGTGTGCTCGATGCCCGCGCTTACCGCCATGGAGATGCTCGGCGATTCGGCGTATCTGCTGGGGGCGCTCACGCACGTGGTCGGCGAACGCGAACGCCGGTTGGAATCGCGCCTGGCGGACATGGTGTTCAAGGATGCCGCCGGGCGCCTGGCGACGCTGCTGCTGCGCGTGTCCCAGGAGGCGGGGGTCGAAGAGGAGGGGGGCGTGCGCCTGGACGTGCGCCTGTCCCAGGAGGAATACGGGGCGTTGATTGGGACCACGCGCGAGACCGTGTCGCAGGTGCTCCGCAAGCTCGAGGAGGCGGACCTCATCGCGCGGGAGGGCCGCAGCATCCGCATCATCGACCTGGAGGGCTTGGCCGACGTCGCGGACGTCGAACTCGCGCGTTGACTCCCTGCGCACGCCCCTCTACACTGCCCGCCGTCTGCCCTGACCTGCCCGCGACGCTCTGCGCACCGCCCTGCGCGTGTGAGCGCGCGTTCCCCTCAGACGCAAGGAGTATGTATGCCCGAGGCCGCCGCGCCGGCGCCCCTGTCTCCCGACGAATTGGAAGCGCGCCGCACGTTTGCGAATTCGATTCCCATCTTCCAAACACTGGGGATGGAAGTGGTGTGGCTGAAACCGCGGAAGGCCCGGCTGAAACTGCCCTTCCGCGAGGCGCTCACGCAACCGGCCGGGCTCATGCACGGGGGCGCCATCGCCGCCCTGGCCGACTCGGCCGTGGCCCAGGCGCTCGTCGCCTCTGTGGGCCCGGACACCCAGTTCACGACACTCGAACTGAAGATCAACTACCTGCGTCCGGTGACCGGCGGAACGCTGTGGGCGGAGTGCGAACTGGTGCACCACGGCCGGCGGACTGCGCTGGGCGAAGTCACGTTGACCGACGACCAGGGTACACTCGTAAGCAAATGTCTGGCCACGTACATGCTGTTGCGGTCACATGACTGAGCCGCCCCGCCCGCCCCGCTAGCGGCGTCATGGACGTCCGCTTCGACCGGCAAAGCCTGCTGCTGGATCGCCAGCGCACGCTCATTCGCGCCGCCGAGTTCCACTACTGGCGGCTGCCCGCGCGGGAGCTGTGGAAAGAGGTGTTGCTGCGCATCCGCGCCGCGGGCTACAACGCGGTCGACGTGTACTACCAGTGGGCCTTCCACAGTCCGCGGCCGAACACCTATAGCTTCGACGGGCTGCGCGACGTGGCGTACCTGCATCGGCTCATCGAGGACGTCGGCCTCTTTCTCATCGCGCGCCCGGGCCCGTACATCTGCGCGGAGACGGACGGCGGCGGCTTCCCCGGCTGGCTCCTGGCCGACCGCACGGTGGCGCTGCGCTGCCGCAGCGGGATGACCCCCGTGGCGTCCCCGGTGTACCTGCACGCCGTGCAACAGTGGTTCGGCGAGATCCTGCCGCGCGTCAACGCCTGCGAAAATCTGATCGCGCTCCAGATCGAGAATGAGTACGTGACCGAAGTGATGGAGGATCAGATCGGGTACATGGAGCAGTTGTACTCCATGGTCCGGGGGTTCAGCGTGAGCGTGCCCATCTTCCACAACGGGGCGTATCGGCCGGGAGACTGGCAGACCGCGGTGGACATCTGCGGCCACGACGCCTATCCGTTTCCCTTCGGGGAGGCGGACTGGCGGCGCGATGCCGCCGAGGCGTTGAGAAACCTGGATCGCTTGGGGGACCGCTTGCGGCCCGCGTGCCCGTACAGCCCCCTGGCCATTCCGGAATTGCAGGCCGGCGGCTACGACGGGTGGGGCGGCGCCGGGTATCCCCGCCTGCGCGACGCCTGGGGCCGCGACCGCCTCGGGCTTCTGACCCGCACGGTGCTCATCCAACAGTTCACCCTCTTTACGCATTACATGTTTTACGGGGGGACGAACTGGGACTTCCTCGGGAGTCCGGAGGTGTACACGTCGTACGACTACGGGGCCCCCATCCACGAAACCCTGGAGGTGGGTCCCCGCTACGCGGAGGCGAAGGCGCTGGCGTTCGCCGCCCGCACCCTGAGCCCGCTCCTGATCGAGGGGGCGCCGTCCGAAGCGGTGGTCGTGGATCCGCCCGAGTTGAAATTCCGCGAAGTGCGTCACGACACCGGGCTGCTCGTGTGTCTACGCAATCTCTCCACCGATGCGCGTACGGCTCATATCACCGCCCCGCCCTGGCAGTTGTCCGTGCCGCTCCCGCCGGGCACGGCCCGCCTGATCCTGCTCGGTGCGGTGCTCAGTCCGGAGTGGCGCTGGGCGTCCAACGCGGAGCTGCTCACCACCCTGTCGGACCGGATCGTGTTTCTGGTGTCACCGCCCGATGGTGCGACCCTCCTCCTGTTGGGGCAGGGCACCATCGTCGAACACGACCCGACCCTCACGGTGGAGGAAGGGGACCCGCGACGTATTACCGCGCCGGGGACGGGGGTGCATCGCCTACTCCTGTCGGACAACTACGGCGATTACGCCATCTACCTGGTGGATCAGGAGACCGCCGACCGCACGTGGCGCGCGCTCATCGACGGATTAGAGCGCGTTGTGATCGGGCCGGACCTGTTCATCAACGACGGGGGTGAACTGCGCGCGTACTCGCGCGCGGACCGGTCGATCTCGATCGTCGACTTGAACACGCTGGAACCCGGGTTGCCGACGGACGATTACGAGCTGCGCGCGCCCGAGCCGGCTGAGGCGCCCACCTTCGGCCCGTGGACGCTCCGCCGGGGGGGCCACGAGATCGCGGCGGAGTGCGACGACCACGCCTGGATCGACGTACCCGGCACGGCCGACTCGGCAATGGAGCAGTGGGGCATTTATTACGGTGTCACCTGGTATCGCGCGCGTTACGCGGGGACCGCGAAGACCCTCGAGCTGAACGCGCGCCACCATGCGAGCGTGTACCTGAATGGTCAGCACGTCCGGTCCATCGACTGGGACCCGCCGGTGAACGGCCCCGACGACGAGGCGCCGGTCTCTATTGAGTTGCCGGCCGCAGCGCACGTGAAAGCCGGAGAGAATGTCCTCGTGGTCTGCACCGAGAGCCTCGGGCACAACAAGGGGTTCGCGGGCGACGACTATCGCAATCCGCGCGGCATCCTGGCCGCCACGCTCGACGGACAACCCCTCCAGTGGCGCCTGCGCGCGGGACTGGTGCCGGGCCTGTCCGGGGACGTCCTGGGGGTGGAGCGTATCCCCGCATTCGATCGTTGGCCTGAGATCGCGACGGGCGACGCGCTTCCGGAGCCGCCGCCGGACGCGCACGTGGTGGCCTACTCGAGCGTGCTGCGTGCCCCCCTGCCGCCGGGCCATTGGGCCCCGCTCGAAATCGAGATCGAGGCGTGTCCGGGCAAAGGCTTTCTGATCGTGAAGGATCGGCTGGTGGGCCGCCTGTGGGCGGCCAAGGGTCCGCAGCACCGGTTCGTCATTCCGCCGACGTGGTTGGACGCGGATGGCGCCGTGGAGATCACGCTCCTGGTGTGGCTGCGCGGCGAGCGGGGCCCCGTCGGTCCGATTCAGGCCCACCGCGAGCCGGTCCAACGGGTCACTATTCTGTAAGCATAGGTCCCCCAACGGCTTGCGTGGACTTCCGGGCGCTGGTAGACTACGCCGACGGCTCGGCGGGGGAGGAAGCCGGCCGGATCGTTCGTATGCCAGGCGGCCGCGACACCATCAGCCTCGTCATACCGAACTATAACGGAGTCAAGTACTTAGAACGACTCCTGGCGGCCGTCCGCGCCCAGGAACGGCCGGCGGACGAACTGATCATCGTCGACGACGCGTCGACGGATGACTCCGTGGCCTACCTCCGGAAGCACGCCCCAGAGGCCCGGCTCATCGAGCGGGAGGTGAACGGGGGCTTTGTCGCGGCGGTCAACACGGGGATCGCCGCCGCCACGGGCACGCTGATCGCGCTCCTTAATAATGATACGGAGCCGCAACCCGCCTGGCTCGGTGCGCTGGAGCGGGAACTCAGCGCCCATCCGGAGGCGGGGTCCGCGGCATCCAAGATGCTGTTCCGCGATACACCGGAGATTGTGAATTCCACGGGGATCGGCTGCACGGACTACGGCATGGTGTACGACATCGGCTACGGGTGTCCGGACGGCCCCGCGTATGCCGACGCGCGCGCCGTGCTGGGCGCCTCCGCGGGTGCGGCGCTGTATCGCCGCGGCATGCTCGATGCGGTGGGTCCGTTCGACGCGGCCCTCGTCATGTGGTACGAGGACGTGGACCTCAGCTTTCGCGCCCAACTGCTCGGCTATCAGTGCCGCTACGCGCCCGACGCGGTGGTGCTGCACGTGGGTGGTGGCACGATCCCACATCGCAGCGCACGCGCGAACTTCTACTGCGCCCGGAACCAGGCGGTGGTGTGGATGAAGAACCTTCCGGGCGATCTCCTTGCGCGGCTGCTGCCCCGCGCCCTGTGGCTGTACGTGAAGCACAGCCTGAAAATGCTGCTCACGAAAGGCGACCCGGTCCCCCTGGTGGCGTACTGTGCGGTTCTCCCCTTACTGCCGCACATCCTGCGCGAGCGGCGGCGCCTGCACGGGCGCCGCACCATCTCATCGGCGGCGTTACGGGGCCTCTTCGTGTCCCGGGCAGTCGCCGACACCCAGGTGCGCATCCCGTGAGCGCGGCCACCCCGCCGGTCAGCGCGATCATCCCGACCTTTAACGGGCGGCGGTTCCTCGACGCGTGCCTGACGAGCCTGCGCGCGCAGACCCTCGCGCTCCACGAAATCATTGTGGTGGACGACGCCTCGACCGACGACACGCCCCAGTGGGTGGCGGCGGAGTGGCCCCATGTCAAACTGGTCCGGCGCGAGACCAACGGCGGATACGCCGCGGCAGTGAACGCCGGCATTCGCGCCGCGACGGGCGAAGTCGTCGCCATCTTGAACGACGATCTGGAGTGTGCGCCCGACTGCCTGGCCGAATGGCTCGCCGGCCTTGAGGCCATCCCGGCCGTCGCCGTAGCCGCGCCCAAGCTGCTCTTCGCCGACGCCCGCGCGACCGTGAATTCCGCGGGGCTGGCGCCCGGACCGAACGGCCACAATATGGACCGGGGCTACGGAATGGCGGACGGGCCGGCCTGGCAGCACCGCCGGCTCGTGTTCGGGGCGTGCGGCGCCGCGATGCTGGTGCGCCGCAGCGTCTTCGAGCGCGTCGGCCTCCTCGACACGTGGATGTTCATGTACTACGAGGATGTGGACTGGGCCTTTCGCGCGCAGGCGCTGGGGTACCGCTGCCGCTTCGTGCCGGCGGCCCGCGCGTACCACCGGGAAGGCGGCAGCCGTGGCGCTCTGCCGCGCCCCATGCTCTACTACCACGCGCGCAACCGCCTCTGGGTGGTCTTCACGCATTACACGGGGCCGATGCTCGTCCGGTTTGGCCCGCACGTGGCCGTGGCGACTGTGCGCCAACTCATCGGCGACCTGACGCGTCGTCGCACCCTGGCCGGTTGGCGGGGCGTGGCCGCCGCCGTGCGCGGCATGCCCCGCGTGTGGCGCCGGCGCCGGCTGCTCCAGTATGCGCGCCATGGGCGGGCCAATGACATTGCCGGATGGCTGCGCGCCAACGCGATCGAGACGGTCGGCACGAAGATGGATTGGCGCCGGGCCGGGCAGGGCGTCGCGTGACGCTGCATCTCGGCTGGTGCAGTCCGCTGCCCCCCGCGCGCACCGGCATCGCGGACTACAGCGCGGAGCTGCTCCCCCTGTTGGCCGAACGGTGCGAGCTGACCTGTTTCGTGCCGACGCCGGAGGAGGTCGCGCCCGAGTTGCGGCAACACGTGCGCGTGCGGCGCCTGGATGCGGTGGTAGATGCCGCCGACGTGCTCCCCGTCTACCACGTGGGCAACCACGTGGAATTCCACGGCGGGATCCTGCGCGCGGCGCTCCGGCGGCCAGGCCTCCTGATCCTGCATGAGATTGTGCTGTACGACCTGGTCGAGCGCCTGCTCCTCGGGGCAGGTCAAGTGGCGGGGTTCAAGGATTGGGTGCGCGCCGCGGTCCCCGACGCCGACCGCGCCCTCGTTCGCCGCGCCGCGCGGGGCCGCGTGGCGCCGTATGACCTGCCCTTGTGCGAACCGCTCGTCCGCGCGTCGCGCATGACGGTGGTGTTCAACCGGTGGGCGCAGGGGGAGGTGCAGCGGCATTGTCCACACGCCTCTGTCGTCGTGGTGCCACAACACTGCGTGCTGCCGCCCGCGAACACGGTGGACCGTACGCAACTGCGCGAGCAGTACCGCCTGCCAGCCGACGGGTTCATCGTCGGTTCGTTCGGATACCAGACACCGTCGAAGCGCATTGAGGTGGGGTTGGCGGCGTTTGCGCAGTTGCATCGCGAACATCCGAACACCGCGTACCTGTTCGCCGGCCCCTCGTCCGCACGCCTGGATGTGCGTGCGCTCGCAGCGCGGTTGGGCGTGGGCGACGCCGTGCACTGCTTCGGCTACGTGTCCGAACCCATGTGGTGGGACCTGCTGGCGTGTACGGACCTGTGCATCAGCCTCCGCGGACCGACGCAGGGGGAAACGTCGAGCAGCATCCTGAAGCAACTCACGGCGGGCAAGGCGGTCTGCGTCTCGGCCGCGGGGCCGGACGCGGGGTATCCCGCGGCCGCTGTGTGCCACATTCCACAGAGCGACGATGAAATCGATCAGCTCGGGCTCGCGCTGCGGCGCGCGCTCAACGATCCCGCGTGGCGCGCGCAGTTGGAACGCGCGGCGCAGGCGTACGTCCGCGACGAACACAGTCTGCCCGGGTCGGCCGATGCGATGGTCGCCGCGTGCGAGCGCGCGGCCGGGGTGCCGGTGCCGCAAGACCGGTTCGATTTCGACGCGGCGCTCTCGCGCAGCCGCGGGCTCGCGGCCACGTGGCGGGGCTGGTGGTACCGGGTCCGGCTGGCGCGCACCGTAGGCCGCCGCCATGGCTGGGGCGCCGTGATGCGGCGCGTTCGGACGGACGCCGCGCGCGCCGGAGTGGAAGAGTCGCATGCGCATTCTCATTGACGCGCTACCCGTCGTCAACGCGAGCGGCACGGGGTACTACACGCAGAAATTGATCGAGGCCTTGGCCCACCCGACGGCCGAGCATGAGTTCGTGGCCGTGACCCCGCCCCTGCAACACCTGCAACTGGACCGGCGCGATTGGCCCGGTGGCCCCGGGGTGCAAGTGATCCAGGCGGCCCCCGCGCGGCCCGCGCTCCAAGTGGCCTGGCGGCAGTGGCGCTTGGGCGGGCTGGCGCGCCGGGAGCACGTGGACCTGGTCCACTATCCCGCGTTCATCGCGTCGGTCCGCTGCCGAATCCCCGCCGTCGTGACCATCCCGGATGTGGTGTGGCGCCTCCAGCGCCAGACCATCCCGCCGCGCAAGCGCCGCTACTACGACCGGCTGATCCCGCGCTCGATGCAGATGGCGCGCCGCGTGATCGCGATCTCGCACGCCACCGGGGCGGCCATCGAGCGTCTCTACCCGGAGTACGCGCACAAGGTGCGGCGCGTGCATCTCGGGGTGGATCAGCGGCTGTTCCTTCCGGCGCAGGCGGCGAACCGCAGCCGCGACATCCGCCGGCAGTATGGGCTTCCGCTGCGCTTCGTGCTCGCGTTGGGCACGTTGGAGCCGCGCAAGAATCTGCCGCGTCTCATCCGCGCGTTCGAACAGGTCGCAGAGGACGTCCCGGATCTCGATCTCGTGCTCGCCGGCAAGGCGGGGTACCAAGCGGGGGAGCTGCGCGCGCAGGTGCGCGCGTCGCCTGCCGCCGCGCGGATCGTGTTGCCCGGCCACGTGGCGGCGGCCGATCTGCCCGCCGTGTACGGACTGGCGCAGGCGTTCGCGTTTCCGTCCCTGGACGAGGGCTTCGGCCTGCCGATTCTGGAGGCCATGGCGTGCGGGGTGCCCGTGGTGACCGGCAACCGGTCTGCCATGCGGGAAGTGGCGGGCGACGCGGCGGAGTTGGTCGACCCGGAAGACGTGGATTCCATCGTGCTCGGGTTGCGCCATGTCCTGACCGATGCGGCGCGCAGCGAGACCCTGCGCGAGCGTGGCCTCGTCCGCGCGGCGGAATTTACGTGGGAGCGCACGGCGGCCGAGACGGTGGCCGTCTACGAAGAAGCCATGGCATGACGGCGCGGCCCCGGCTCGTCCACTCCTACAAGGACTACTTTCCGCCTGTGATTGGGGGGATGGAACGCCACATGGCCACGGTGTGCGCGCACTTCGCCCAGGACTACGACGTGACGGCGCTGGTGTGCAGCCGCGGCGTGCGCGGGTCCGAACGGCGGGAAGCCGGGGTGGCGGTCGTCGAAGCCCCTTCCCTCGGGCGCGTGCGGAGCGCGCCCCTGCCCCTGGGGTACGGACGGCGGTTGCGGGAGTTGCGCCCGGACCTGCTGCATTTCCACATGCCGAATCCCACGTGCGAGTTCGCGGCGTTGCGCGCGCGGCCCGCCGGGCGAGTGGTGGCGACGTACCAGAGCGACATTGTGCGGCAGCGGGTGTTGGCGAAGGCGTACGCGCCGTTTCAGCGCCGGTTCCTGGAGTGGTGTGATGTGGTGATCGCGACCACGCCCCATTACATCGAGACCTCCCCCGTCCTGCAGCGCGTGCGGGAGAAAGTCCGGCTGATCCCGCTCGGGATCGATACTTGCTGGTTCGCCACATTGCCGCCGGAAGACGCTCCCCGTGTCGACGACGCCCGCGCCCGGTACGGCGACCCCTTCCTCCTGTTCGTCGGTCGGCTGCGGTACTACAAGGGGTTGCCCGTACTGCTTGAGGCGCTGCCGGACGTGAACGCGCGGCTCGTCCTGGTCGGCACCGGGCCGGAGGGGCCGGCGCTACGCGCGCAGGTCAGCCGCTTGGGCCTCGGGGAGCGCGTGCACTTCCTGGGGGACGTGGACGAGAGCACCCTGCGCATCCTGTACCATGCGTGCGGGGTGTTTGTGCTGCCGGCGACGGCGCGGTCCGAGGCGTACGGACTCGTGCAATTGGAAGCGCACAGCGCCGGGAAGCCGGTGGTGAGCACCGCCCTGCGCACGGGCGTCGACTACTTGAACGCACACGAGGAGACGGGGCTGATCGTGCCCCCGGGGGACGCGCCGGCGCTGGCCGGGGCGCTGCGGCACCTGCTGGCCGACGGGGAATATCGCGCGCAACTGGGCGCCCAGGCGCAGGCGCGCGTGCAACGCGAGTTTGACGAGCGACTGATGCTG
>CBDUXP010000033.1:0-41742 GCA_965371225.1 uncultured bacterium
CCGTTCGTGCGCAACCGACTCAGACTGGTGGTGAACGCGCCGATCCCGCTGCCCTCGGCGTACGCGATCTCCTCGGTGTGCACGAGCCGAATCTGGTAATCGACCTCGCTGTGCTGCAGCCCCGTGTTCGTCTCGGCCACCGCCAGGTTGATAATCGCGTTGACGGAGTTCGTGCCGCCCGCCGCGGTGCGCGCCGCCGGCGTATACACCACCAGCACGTCCACGAAACTGCCGGAGTCGAGCGCGACCGTGGGATCCGGATTCAGCGCGGTCGACTCGGTGAGGGCCCCGTCCGCGGGAGGCTCGTCGTGATCCAGGCAGGCGGCGAACCCGGTGGCGTCCAACTCCTCGATGGCGTACTGCCCGTCCCCCGTATGCCGCACCTGGTAGTGCTGGCCATCCCATCGGATGTTCGCCGCAATGATCCCGTCGGACTCGGCGATGGTGACCTGCGTGTCGGTCGCGCCGACGACCGCGCCGTGCAGCACGGTCGTGTCCGGCGACGGGTGCTCGATCCAGTCCCCCACGATCGTGACGGAGGTATCCGGGAACAGGGCGAGTTCGAACGCGACACCACCGCCGCCGCCCGAGTCCCCCGCCGCTTCATCCGGGGCGGGGTCGAGGGTGAGTGAAAGCGACGTGACCCGCTGGCGCACCACGTGGGCCGGCGGCGGGGCATCCTGCGCCCAGACGCCGGTGGGGGCCAGAGGCAGGAACGGGAGCACCAGCAAGCAGAGTGCGCGGATGGACGAGCGGCGAACGGCCCGGCTGAGCCGCGCCCGTTCTCGTCTATGCAGACGGCGCTCCGCGCGCCTCCACATGGCCATGGGGGATGCTCCAGTGGCATCGGCGCAAGCCCGGGTCTCCGGATCCTGCGCCGACTCTCAGCCTTTGGTATCCACACAAAGGCTAATAAGAGTATTAATGCTGATTTTGTATCAAGTTTACAGGTCATTTCAGCCTTTTTCAATGCTCTTAATATTAATACTATGTTTTCTACCGTCTCTTAAGTGGTCAAATGGAGAACTATATGGGCGATATACCACGATTTCGCTGCATTGCCGTGTCAGATCAGCTACACATCGGCGGCGGAGAAAGGGCGAGTCCCCCGCGATGCCATGGGTCCACGTCGAGGCGATCCCGCCGGCCGGGGAGGGGCAGGGTAGAAGGCAAGCGGCCGCGTGGTTCCCGCCTAGGTTGGCGCATTTCCCCTTGCGCAGCCTGCCTGCGGGGTGCGCAGCCTTTGGCATAGACTACGAGCGCTTTCACGCCACGGGCGGCCGGCCTCCCCTGCCACGCGCCGGCGGTCCCGGGCTCCGAGGAGAAGAAATCGACCATGCCGGACACCGACACCGCCACCCCAGCCACCACTGACGCGGCCCAAATCGAGCGCATGAACGCCCTGTTCGCGCAGCAGCGGGCGGCCTTCGCCGCAGCCGGTGCGCCGAGCCGCACGCACCGCGAGGAGAACCTGGACAAGCTGCTGGCCATGGTCCGCCGGTACGACCCGGACCTCCGCGCCGCAGTCTCCGCGGATTTCGGCAACCGCTCCGTCCACGAAACCGCCGTGGGCGAAACCTCCATGGCGGTCAGCACGATCAAGTACAACCGCAAGAAGGTGGGCCGGTGGATGCGGCCGCGGCGACGGCCGACCGCCTTAGAATACCAGCCGGGCAAGAGTGTGGTGTACTACCAACCCCTGGGCGTGGTGGGCATCATCGCCCCGTGGAACTACCCCTGGCAGTTGGCGCTCAGCCCCCTCGCCGGCGCGCTGGCGGCCGGCAACCGGGTGCTCATCAAGCCGTCGGAACTGACTCCGGCCGTGGCGGACCTCATGCACCAGGCCATCAGCGAGACCTTTCCGGAAGAGGAAGTGGCGGTGGTGACCGGCGGACCGGACGTGGGGGCCGCGTTCAGCGCGATCCCCTTCGACCATCTCCTGTACACGGGGTCGACGCGGGTCGGGCGGTACGTGATGAAAGCGGCGGCGGAGAATCTGACGCCCGTCACCCTGGAGCTGGGGGGCAAGTCCCCCGCCATCGTCGGAGACGACTACTCGCTGGAGAAGGCGGTCGCGAGCATTGCGCAGGGCAAGCTGTTCAACGCGGGCCAGACCTGCATCGCGCCGGATTACGCCTTCGTGCCGGAGGCGCAGGTGGACCGGTTCGTGGACCTGTACCTGGCGCAGGCCGAGAAGATGTACCCCACGCTCGCCGATAACGCGGACTACACGAGCATCGTGAGCGACGGCCACTACGACCGGATCATGGGCCTCGTGGAGGACGCCCGCCAGCGCGACGCGCGGGTGCGGGAATACACGCAGTCGGGCGAGCCACTGGCGGCGCGGCGCAAGATTCCGCCTACCGTGGTGCTCGACGTGACCGATGAGATGGAGATCATGCAGGAAGAGATCTTCGGGCCGGTGTTGCCCGTGCTCCCCTACAAATCCGTGGAGGACGTGCAGCGCTACGTGAACGACCGCCCGCGGCCCCTGGCGCTGTACTACTTCGGGAACGATCGGGAGGCGCAGCGCCGCGTGATGGAGGGCACCATCTCGGGCGGCGCGTGCGTCAACGACACCGTGTTCCATTTCGCCCAAGAAGAGCTGGGCTTCGGGGGGGTCGGCCCCAGCGGCATCGGCAAATACCACGGTGAGGACGGCTTCAAAACCTTCTCCCACGCCAAAGGGGTCTTCTACCAGAGCGCTATCAACGGATCCGCGCTCCTCCGCCCGCCCTACGGCAAGGTGGTCGAGTTCATGACGAAATTCCTGATCGGGAAGTAAGAACAGACGAACCGCCAAGACGCCAAGAACGCCAAGGAACACGAAAACTCGAAGAACTCACCACCAAGACACAAAGAACACCAAGAGAAAACAAACCCCAGGAATTCGTTAAGGGTTGAACACAAGCTCCTTAGTGTCCTTGGCGTCTTGGCGGTTCACGTTTCAAGGAGCTAATCCATGAGCGTACGTATTGAAAAAGACGGCCCCGTAACCACGGTAATTCTGCACCGCCCCGAGGTGCGCAACGCGGTGAACCGTCCTACGGCCGAAGCGCTCGCCAATGCCTTTCGCGAGTTCGATGCGGACGAGGATGCCCAGGTGGCCGTCCTCTTCGGTGACGGCGGCACGTTCTGCGCCGGGGCCGACCTGAAGGCCGTGTCCTCCGGGGAAGGGACGAATCGTGCGGCGCCGGACGGTGACGGGCCCATGGGCCCCTCGCGCATGCTGCTGTCCAAGCCGGTGATCGCCGCGGTGGCCGGCTACGCGGTGGCGGGCGGCCTCGAGCTGTCCCTCTGGTGCGACCTGCGCGTGGCGGAGGAAGACGCGGTGTTCGGCGTGTTCTGCCGCCGGTGGGGCGTCCCACTCATCGACGGGGGCACCGTGCGCCTGCCCCGCCTCATCGGCCACAGCCGCGCGCTGGACATGATCCTCACCGGCCGGCCGGTGCAGGCGCCCGAAGCGCTCGAGTGGGGCTTAGCAAATCGCGTAGTGCCGAAGGGCCAGGCACGGCCGGAAGCTGAGAAGCTGGCGCACGAGATCGCGCGGTTCCCGGCCGTCTGCATGCGTAGCGATCGGATGTCGTCCTACGAGCAGTGGAGCCGCACGCTGCCCGACGCCATCACGAATGAATTCCAACTGGGCGGTCCCGCCCTGACGCAGGAAGCCCGCGCCGGAGCCACCCGCTTCAAGGAAGGCGCCGGTCGCGGCGGGGACTTCGCAAAAATCTAACGACGCGCTTCAGGGCGGCGGCAGCGTAAAGTCGTCCGCCCCGATCTGCTCGGCCAGGCGGCCGACCGCAGCGTCGAGCCGCCGTCGGCGGACCTTGGTCGGCTTCACTCCCGCTTCCCACCACAACCCCTGGATGGCGAAGGTGCCCTTGTCCCGGTGAAACTTCGCATCCGCGCGCCCCACGAAGCGCTCGCCCTCCAGGATCGGCAGCACGAAATACCCGTAGCGCCGCTTCGCCGCCGGAACGAAGACTTCAATCGTGTAATCAAACCCGAACAGGCGGCGCGTCCGGGCGCGGTCGTGTATCAAGGGATCGAACGGACTCAGCAGGCGGAGCCGGGCCGGCGCGTCGGCCGCGCGTGCGGCCCCGCGCTGCCACGCCACGGGCGCGTACGCCGGGCGGGGGGCGGACCCATCGACTGCTTCTACGACCACCTCGACGATCTCGCCCGCCGCCGCGGCCACCCCACACCACCGCTTGGCCTCCGGAAGCGTCACCGCTGACAGGTACCGCGAGATCTCTGCGGGCGTCGCCACACCCAGCCGCTCCAACGCAGTCTGACAAGCCCACGCCACGTACGCATCTTCCGGCGGGGTCGGTCCATCCGGCACGTGGGGGAGCACCCGGCCGGTCAAGTCGTACACCTTCTGGAAGTTCACGCGCTTGGCAATCGCCAGTTCACCGGTACGCCAGAGGTATTCGAGCGCGACTTTTTGCGGCTTCCAATCCCACCACCCCGCGCTCTTCCGCTTGCGCTTCCGCTCGAAATCCTTGCTCATGAGCGGTCCGTCCCGTTCGATGCGGTCGCGCACCTGCGCGATCATCCGGCGGGGCCGGCTGCCCATGCGTTGCATGAACCGCGGATGCCGATCGAGATACCTGCGATACCGGGCAAAGCGTTCCCGCCAGTGTCCGAACCATTCCGTCGGAATCACCGCGGCGTCGTGGGTCCAGTGCTCGAACAGCTTGCGGTCGTGTTCCAGCAGTTTGGTGAGCATGTGCGGCCGGTAGTCGTCGAACCGGCTGCACAGGATGTGGTGGTGGGCCCGTTCCACAACGTTGATGGTGTCTACCTGCACGAAACCCATGCGCGCGATCTGCTGGTACACGGCGCTCGGTGAGGTCCGGCGCGCAGGATCAGCGAGCAGGCCTTGCCCGCGCATGAACAGGCGCCGGGCGGCCGCGGCGGGCACTACGGGGAGAGATGACGGACGCGCCGGCATGGCCGCCATCATACCGGCCTACGGGGTGGCGCGACGCGTCTTGTAGCGGGCGATGATGCGCAGCGCAAGACCACCCAGCAGCAGCGCGAGAAAGAACAGTTGCCGCGGGCCGGGATGCCCGTCCCCCAGATACGTCACCGTAAAGATCAGCCAGATGTAGTACAGCCCGGCCGTGTGCAGGCGTTTCCACCAGCGGGGGCCGAGCCAGGCCGCCGTCCGGTCGAACGACGTGGCGGCCATGGCGTACATGAATACAAACGCGGGGGTGGCGAGCACCAAGACCGTGACTCCGACCGGTTCATCCGAGAGGCGGCGATGCAGCACGATGGCGCACAAGTGGTACGTGTGCGAGACGACGAAGGAGACCCCCAGGTAGCGGCGGTTGCGCAGTTGCCAGCGGGTCAAGGCGCTGGGCACCAGCGCGTGCGCCGCCGTGGCGGTGAACGCGCCGAGGAACAGCAGGGTGGAGGTTATCGCCGTCAGCCCGATGACCAGCCCGAACCCCTCGAGCGTCCACCCGCGGGCCCGCAGGGCCGCCGCCACCATCGCGCCCAGCACCACCGCCGCCCAACCCACCAGGGGCCAACCGTTACTCAGGCGTGTTCCAGGCATTGTTGTCATGCCGGCCCTCCCAAGCGTCAGGGTACCCGGAGTACGGCGATTGAGACGGAATAATCGAGAGCCACCCTAATGTCGGCGACGGCCCTTGACAGCGGGCCGTGATGAGATATAATACGTAGTGCCAGTACGTACTACGTATTTCTTGGGGATCGCTTCCGCACAGCATGTCACATAAGCGCCTGAAAATGAAAGACTTGGAGCGGATGACCGGGGTCGGCCGGGAGACCATCCGCTTTTATATCCGCGAGGGGCTTCTGCCCGAGCCCGAGCGGCCGGCGCGGAACGTGGCGTGGTACTCCCCGGAATTCGTCGACCGGATTCGCACCATCAAGGAGTTGCAGCAGAAGCGATTCCTTCCGCTGCACGTGATCAAATCCGTCGTGTCGCGCGGCGACATCCCCCCGCTGGACCAGGTGCAGGCGCTGTCGGAGTTGGACGGGAAGGTCTTTGCCGCCGAGCCCGCGGTCGGGGACCGGGCGCCGGAGCGCGTCAGCGACGTGGCGAACCGCACCGGGCTCTCCCCGAAAGAACTGCGCGAACTGGCGTCCATCGGGGTGCTGGAACTCGAAATGCGCGATGGTGGGCAGTGGCTGGAGGCGGATTCCGTGAGCATCGCGGAGCGGTGGGCGCTGATGCGCGAGGCGGGTTTCACGGAGATGCGCGGGTTTGCGGCGCCGGTCCTGCGCCTGCACGTGGACTTCATCGAGTGGCTGGCGCGGGAAGAGCTGCGCCTGTTCAGCCGCGGGATCACCGGCCACGTGGGGGTGGACGAAGCGGCGCACATGGCCGAAGCGGGTATCGAGCACCTGAATCACATGCTCGCCCTCATGCGGCGGCGGACGTTGCTGCGGTACATCGCGGAGGGCAACGTACCGGACGAGGCCGCGGACCACTACCCCGCCTCGCAACCCAAGGCGTCATAGATGGGCGTCTTTGCCACCCCCGAGCAGGGGACGGAACTCACGCGCACCTTCTTTGAGAAGATCGCGCAGCAACCCGACATCGTGGAGGGCCTCAAGAGCCTTGCCTGCGTCGTGGAGTTCCGGCATGTGGACCCCAAGTTCAGCGTGTCCTGGGACCTCCGGGGCGATGGTTTGCAGGTCTTAGTGGGTGAGTTGGAGGAGAAGCCGGCGCTCAAGGTGATATACAAGCCAGCGGACGTCGCTCACCAGGTCTGGTCGGGGGAGATCAGCGCCGCGCGGGCGATCATGACCCGGAAGATCAAGGTGCAGGGAAACGTAACCAAGCTCTTGAAGATCACCCCGCTGCAAAAAAAAGTTTTCCCGTTTTACCTGGACACCCTCCGGGAATTGGGACATGAGGAGTTCATTCCGGAGAATGCCGGCGCTGGGGCCGACTGACTGGAACGCCGCCGACAACCAAGGAGTCGACCATGGAACAACAGAATCGCGTCGCAGAGAATGGCAAGTGGAAGCCGAACAAGTACGTGGACGACGTCAAGCGGGGCAAGTTTAACTTGGCGTGGATGGACCACGAAGCCGCGGGCACGGAATGGGGCGTGCGCGCCCGGCCGAAGAGCGAGCGCAAGGGCCTGACGCTCGACGACATCAACGTCGGCTCGTACGGCTTGGTCCCCGACGTGGGCGGCGCGCACCACAGTATGGCGCCGCGCGGGTCGTGGATCGATCCGGGCGTGCCCGACCTGGGATACACGCTCAACAAGAAGAGCGACGTGTGGGCCGAGAACCTGACGAAGCTGTACGAGGAGGCCAAGACGCGGCAGTGGAACGCCTCGACCGACATCCCGTGGAACGAGCTGCCGGAGCTGCCGAACGACCTGGAACACGCTATGTGCCAGCTCTGTACGTTCCTGTCCGAGGTGGAGATGATCGCCGCCGACTTCCCCACCAAATACCTGGCCCAGATGAACCAGGACTTCCACGAGGCGAAGATGTTCCTCTGCACGCAGGCCATGGACGAGGCACGGCACCTGGAGGTGTTCCGCAAGCGCGCGCTGGCCAACGGCGGCGGCCTGCTCCGGTCCTCGCGGGGGGCGGAAGAAGCGCTCAAGGGCATCCTCGAAGCGGCGACCTTCACGGCGGGCTCCGCCTTCTTGCACCTGCTGGGCGAAGGGTTCATCCTCAGCATTTTCCAGACGGGCGAGTTCATTGCGACGAACGACGTGGAGAAGAAGATCTTCCGCATGACGGCGCAGGACGAGGCGCGCCACGTGGCCTACGGCACCATGCACATCAAGTACGCGCTGGCGAACGACCCGGACGTGGGCGGTGAGATCCACGAGATCCTCGACGAGGGCGAGGACATGATCGCCGGCGCGCTCTGCCAAGCCGAGTTGCTGGAACCCCTGGCCATCCTCATGGCCGGCGGCGTCGACGACATCGAGGACGGCGTGCAGGGCGCGAACATCCTCTGGGAGAAGATCGTCCGCGACTATCTGCACCGGTGCGACGTCGCGGGCCTCGACCGCCGGAGCCGGTGCCGCTTGCCCGAGGAGTCCCCGTTCGCCTGAGCGGCACGCGTCGGGCGCGGCGGACACCCGCAGTGGCCCCGTGCCGTGTGGAGGAGCACATGCTGAGGACGACCGCCAAGACGGTGACCTTCCCCTCCGTGGGGTGGTTTGCGGCGTTGCGCGATATCATGAATGCGGACGAGCCGCGCTTCAAGAAACTGGGCACGGCGGACGTCACCTTCGGCGTGCAAGTCGATGACGAGGATGGAGAGATACCGTCCCGCGTGTTCAGGATCGTCTTCGAGGATTGGGTCTGCATGTCCGTGGCCGAGGTGGCTGCGGAGGGGTTGGACGCCGACTTCGTCATGGAGGCGGACTTCGCCACCTGGCAGGAGATGATCGAGAACGTCGAGCAGCATGGGCACGCCGACCTCACCCACACGCTGAACTTCCTGGCCCTGCCCGGCACCCCCCTCTATGTGAACGGCCGCGACGCCCTGGGCACGGACTGCTTCGCCCGCTTCAACCAGACCCTGCAGGAGTTCTTCGACTCCGCGAGCCGCCTGCACACCGAGTTCGCGTTCGGATGAACCACGCCACATTCGGCAGTAAGCCTGCGCGGCGACACCGGCCGCGCGCGGGGCGGCACGCGCGTGACCGCTACTGAGCGCGAGCACCCGTTCCCCGCGGAACCCCTCCGCATTCCCGGCGCGCGGGGCGTCACCCTCGCCGCCGACGCCTTCGGCAACCCGGACGCCCCGCCCGTGCTGTTCTTGCACGGGGGCGGCCAGACGCGCCATGCGTGGGGCGGCACCGCGCGGATGCTGGCCCAGCGGGGGTGGTATACGGTCGCGTTTGACCTGCGCGGGCATGGGGACAGCGACTGGGCACCGGATGGCGACTATTCCCTCCCTGCGTTCCTCGAAGATTTTGCTGCCATGCGCGACCTGTTCGACCAAGCACCGGTCGTAGTGGGCGCGTCCATGGGCGGCATCGTGGGGCTGCTTGCCGAAGGGGAGGCCCCGGCCTCGCTCACCGCCGGCCTCGTGCTGGTCGACATCGGTCCCCGGATGGAACCGAAGGGCGTCGAGCGCATTGTGGCCTTCATGGGCGCATACCCGGACGGGTTTGCCAGTCTGGACGAGGCGGCCGACGCCGTCGCCGCCTACCTGCCCCACCGGCGGCGGCCGAAGGACCACTCCGGGCTGGCGAAGAATCTGCGGCAGGGGGCCGACGGCCGCTACCGCTGGCACTGGGACCCCCAGTTCATCTCCGGCGAGCGGCGGCCGAGTGGCGCCGTCAATGAGGAGCGGATGAACCGGGCGGCGGCCGCCCTCAGCGTGCCCACCCTGCTCGTGCGCGGGCGCCTGAGCGACCTGCTGAGCGAGGCCGGGGCGCAGCATTTCCTCAGCCTCGTGCCCCACGCGGAGTACGTGGACGTGTCGGATGCCGGGCACATGGTGGCCGGCGACGTGAACGACGCCTTTACGGAGGCGGTTGCAGGATTCCTGGCAAATCTGAAAAGCTAAGGGCCCCGTGGCACGCCGCGGGGTCGACTGGCCCGGCGGCGCCGGGACCCGCTCGGGGGGAGCGCACATGACAGAACACTGGGATTATGACTACATCGTTATCGGTTCCGGCTTCGGCGGCGCGGTCTCCGCCCTGCGCCTGTCGGAGAAGGGGTATGACGTCGGCGTGCTCGAGATGGGCAAGCGCTTCGGCCCGGACGACTTTCCCAAATCGAATTGGAACGCGCGCAAGTACCTCTGGCTGCCGCAACTCCTGCTCCACGGGTTCTTCAACATCACGTGGCTGAAAGACGTCCTGGTCTTCCACGGCACGGGCGTCGGCGGCGGCAGCCTCGTGTACGCGAACACCCTGCTGGTGCCGCCCTCCAAGGCGTTCGCGGATCCCCGGTGGCCCACCGACGAGGCCTGGGAAGACAAGATGGAGCCGTACTACGACCTGGCGAAGTTCATGCTCGGCGTGGTCGAGGCAAAGGCCACCTATCCCGCGGATGAATGGCTGCGCCAAATCGTCGATGACGATATGGGCTGCGGCGACACCTTCGAGAAGCACACGGTCGGGGTCTACTTCGGGGACGAGCCGGGCAAGACGGTGCCCGACCCGTACTTCGGCGGCGAGGGCCCGTCGCGCACCGCCTGCATCACCTGTGGCGAGTGCATGAGCGGCTGCCGGCACAACGCCAAGAACACGCTGGACAAGAACTACCTGTACCTGGCGGAGAAGCGCGGCTGCGTGATCCATCCGGAGACGAAAGTTACCGACGTGCGCCCCATCCCGGACGGCGGCTACGAAATCCACACGGTGAAGTCCACCGCCATTTTCAACAAACAGCCGCGCGTGTTCCGCGCCAAGGGCGTCGTGTTCTCCGCCAGCGTGCTCGGGACGGTCAAGCTGCTGCACCAGTGCAAGGAGCGCGGCAGCCTGCCGAACATCAGCGAGCGCCTCGGGGACTACGTCCGCACCAACAGCGAGGCCATCCTCTTCGTCACCGCGAAGGACGATCGCATCAACTACAGCGAAGGCATCGCCATCACGTCGGGGGTCCACCCGGATGAGCACACGCACGTGGAAGCGGTCCGGTACGGCAAGGGGCACGGCATGATGTCCATGACGTCCACCCTGCTGACCGGCGGCGGCCCGCCCTGGCCGCGCTGGCTGCGGTGGTTGGGCAACATCGTCCGGCATCCGATCCAGTTCCTCCGCGCGTCCAGTCCGTTCACGTGGGCAGAACGCACCGCCGTCGTGCTGGTCATGCAACCCATCAGCAGCCACATGAAGCTGCGCATGAAGGACAAGCTCTGGGGCCGCACGCTCGATTCGGAACTCGAGCCGGGGCAGACGGTGCCCTCCTATATGCCCATCGCCAACGAGATTACCCAGCGGCTGGCAGACAAGATGGACGGCACGCCGCAGAGCCTCACCCTGGAAGTGCTGGGCAACACCTCCAGCACCGCGCACATCCTGGGCGGGGCCACCATGGGCCGCAGCGCTGAGGACGGGGTGTGCGACGCCTTCGGCCGCGTGTTTGGCTACGACAACATGTACGTGGCCGACGGCAGCATCGTGCCCGCGAACCTGGGCGTGAACCCCTCCCTCACCATCACCGCCCTGAGCGAGTACGTCATGGCCAACGTGCCGGCCAAGCCCGGCGCCGAGCAAAAACCGGCGCCCCGCCCCGCGACCGAGGCCCTCACGGTCTAACAAGACGCGCGCGCCACCGACGCGTCGCCTTCCCCGTGCCGCGCCGTGTGGCCGTCGGCCCCCGCCGCGCATGCCTAGTACTCGGGCAGTCTAAGCGCTACCGGATATCGCCTGGAAATCCTTATGGCCTATAGCTCCGCCCCAGTTTTAGGCACATGACTAGACAATTTCGATATTGCGCGAATCTCGCGCCCTGGGCAACTGGGCGCCCTGAAATGGCTTTGACAGGGTAATCATCCAACGCTACACTGAGCATCGTCAGAATTGCCTAATTGGTAGGCATCGACGAGGGAATCCCTATGAGCGTGACCGAGGCCCTGGAGCCCGGCTTGGCGGCCAAGCTGGACCGGCTCGAAGCCATCCTGCATGAGCTGGGGGCGGTGTGCGTGGCCTACAGCGGCGGCGTGGACAGCGCCTACCTGCTCGCACAGGCCCAGGAGACGCTGGACCGCGAGCACGTCATCGGCATCATCGGCGTCAGCGCCAGCCTCCCGCCCGGCGAGCTGGACGGGGCCCTGAGCATGGCCGAGGAGCGCGGCATCCGCGTCGAAACCGTCGACACGGCCGAGCAGGAGAATCCGGACTATCTGAAGAACGATCCCGACCGCTGCTATCACTGTAAGGCCGAACTGTTTGACGTGCTCGGCCTAGTGGCGAAGGAGCGCGAGCTTGGGACCGTGTGCGACGGTTTCAACCGGGACGATGAGGGGGATCATCGCCCCGGGCACCAGGCGGGCATCGACCGCACCGTGCGCAGCCCGCTGCAGGAAGCCGGCCTCACCAAGGCGGAGATCCGCGTCCTGTCCAAGCGGCTGGCGCTGCCCACGTGGAACAAGCCGGCCCTCGCGTGCCTGGCCAGCCGCATCCCCTACGGCACGCCGGTCACCCTCCAAGCGCTGGACCAGGTGGGCCAAGCCGAGCTGTACCTGAAGACCAAGGGCCTCCGGATCGTTCGCGTGCGCCACCATGCCGACGTGGCCCGGATCGAAGTGGCGCCGGAAGAACGCGCCAAATTCTTCGACCCCGCGTTCATGGACGACGTGGCCGCGCGCTTCAAGGCCCTGGGCTTCCAGTACGTGGCCCTGGATCTGCAGGGCTACCGCTCGGGCAGCTTGAACGAAGGCCTGCCCCCGGCCTGACATGCGCGCGACCAGCCCGGCGGCGCCCCCGGCGGAACTCGACGCGCTCGCGACCATCAGCCACCTCGTCGGCCGCTCCCACGACCTGACCGCCACCTTCCATAGTGTGATGGACGTGCTCGCCGCCGCGTTCGGCATGGAGCGCGGGACCCTGTCCCTGCTGGATCCCGAGACGAACGCGGTCACCATCCGCATCGGCCACGGGCTGGACCATCAGGCCATCGGGCGGGGGCACTACGCGCTGGGCGAAGGCATCACGGGGCGCGTCGCCGCCACCGGGCAGCCGACGGTGATCCCTAACATCTATGACGAGCCCGAGTTCTTGAACCGCACGGGCGCCCGGCCCGCTGACCACGACACGCCCATCGCGTTCCTGTGCGTGCCCATCTTCCTCGACGGCAAAGCCGTCGGCGTCCTCAGCGCGGACAAGCCGACCGCGGACGCGGCGCTGCTGGCCCGCGACCTGCAACTGCTCGACATCGTCGGGGCCATTCTCAGCCAGTCCATGCGGCTCCACTCCACCGTCGCAGAGTTGGAGGCGGTGAAGAGCGAAGCCGACGCGATCCTCAGCAGCATGACCAACGCCGTGATCGCCATGGACGACATGGGCCGCATCACGTCGCTGAATCCGGCCGCCGAACGGATGTTCGGAGTTCGCGCCGCGAGCGCGCTGCAGCGCAGCTACACCAAGGTCTTCCGCAACCACGGGGGCTTCACCCGGCTGCTTGACGCGATCATCGGCACCGACCCGGACCAAACGAGCGCCGACCTGACGATTTTCCCGCCCGACGGCGAGGCGATCCCCGCCAGCCTGGTCTGGTCCCGGTTGCGCGATCGCGCCGGCGAGGCGCGCGGCATCATCGTCACCGCCCACGACCGGACGGAGCTGCGCCGGTTGGAACGCCAGGTGCGCCGGGCCCAGCGGCTCGCGGCGCTCGGCACCATGGCGGCGGGCGTCGCGCACGAGGTGCGCAATCCCCTGGCGGGCATCCGCGGCGCCGCCCAGCTCGCGGGGAAGCGCGTCGGCGACGATGGCAAGCTTCGGGAATACGTGCAGCTCATCATGACGGAGGTCGAGCGATTGGATGGGATCGTGGAGCAACTGGTGCGCTTCGCCCGCCCGCAGCGCCCCGAGCGCCTCCCCGCCTCGCTAGCGGAAGTCGCCGAACACGCCCTGTCCCTCGTCCGCCAACAGGCTGAACGAGCCGGCGTGACCTGTGTGCTCAAGGAGCCGGTCCCCGTCCCGCAGGTGGACATCGACGTCCACCAACTCGCGCAGGTCTTCCTCAACCTGTTCCTCAACGCGGTGCGGGCCATGCCGGACGGCGGGCGCCTGACCGTCCGCGTGGTGACGGACACGGGGCCGCGGCCGGGGCAGCGGGTCGCCGTGGCGCAGGTGCAGGATTCGGGCGGTGGCATCGACCGGCAAACCCTGGACAAGCTCTTCACCCCCTTCTTCACCACCCACCCGGACGGGACGGGGCTGGGCCTCGCGATTGCCCACCGCATCATGGAGGAGCACGGGGGCGGCCTCGATGTGGCCAGCGCGCCGGGGGCCGGCGCCACCTTCTACGTGTCCATTCCCATGGGAGACGCCACGTGACCCTCGTGCCGCCCACCATCCTGGTGGCCGACGACGAGGCGAGCCTGCGGCTGGTGCTGGCCGATGCGCTGGAGGACCGCGGCTACAAGGTCATCACCGCGGAAACGGGGCTCGTGGCACTGCAGGTGGCCGCCGAGCGGCCCATCGATCTCGCCATCCTGGACATTCGCATGCCGGGGCTCGACGGGCTCCAGGCGTTGCGGCGGCTGCGCGACAATGCGCCCGACATGCCGGTCATCATCATCACCGCGCACAGCACCATGCAGACCGCCATCGACGCCATGAAGGCCGGGGCCTACGACTACATCACGAAACCGTTCGACTTGGACCAGATCGGGCTGACCGTGGACAAGGCGCTCCACGCCCGCCGCCTCGCCCGGGAAAATGAGCAGTTGCAAGCCACCCTGCAGGACACCTACGAACTGGGCAACATCGTCGGCAATAGCGAACCCATGCAGCAGGTGTTCAAGACGATCGGCCGCGTCGCGGACAAGGACGTCACGGTGCTCATTCAAGGCGAGAGTGGGACGGGCAAGGAATTGGTCGCCAAAGCAATCCATTTCAGCAGCAACCGCGCCCGGCAGCCTTTCGTCGCGGTCAATTGCACCGCCATTCCCGAGACCTTGCTGGAGAGCGAACTCTTTGGCCACTTGAAAGGCGCGTTCACGGGGGCCAACCACGCGCGCGTCGGCAAGTTCCAGCTCGCCGAGGGCGGTACGGTCTTCCTGGACGAGATCGGCGACCTCAGCCCCGAGCTGCAGGTGAAGCTGTTGCGGGTATTGCAAGAGCGTGAAGTGGAGCCCCTGGGCGGCACCGCGCCGATCGCGATCGACGTGCGCGTCCTGGCGGCCACCAACCGGGACCTGCGGCAGGCCATTACCACCGGGCAGTTCCGGGAAGATTTGTTCTATCGGCTCAACGTCGTCCCGATCCCCTTGCCCCCCCTGCGGGAACGGTTGGAGGACCTGACGCCGCTGGTGGAGTATTTCATCGCACGTTTCTCGCGGGAATTCGGCCTGCCCCGGCGCACCATGGCCCCGGAGAGCTTGGCGCTGTTGCGCAAGTATGCGTGGCCGGGGAACGTGCGCGAGCTGGAAAATCTCATCAAGCGGGTTCTCGTCCTCGAAATTGAATCGACGATTACCCCCGAGCATCTGACCATCGCGCTGCCCCAGCCGCCGCCGCCCCAGGCCGCGCCGGAGAACTGGGCGGAGGGTCTGGTGGCGCACTGTGACCGGCTGCGGATGGCCGGCGAGTCGCAGGTGTACCGGACGCTCATGCGCGAGTTCGAGCGTCCGCTGATCGCGCACGCCTTGCGCGTGCACAAGGGCAACAAAGTGAAAACCGCTGATATGCTGGGCATTAACCGGAACACGCTCTTCAAAAAGATGCGGGAACTGAACCTGGCGTGAGCCGGCGTACCAGTGGACAGGCCGGCGGTCTCACGGTAGGGTAGGTGGGGACAGGGGAGAGAGCGGAGCCCCCCCGGGGGGCTGAGGCGCATGGGGAATAGGGGAACAACGAAACTCAGGGACGGCGCCGTCCTCGGGCGCTACCGTGTGGTGCGCGTCGTCCGGCGCCAGGAATCCGGCGGCTTCGTGGAAGCCTTGGACGAGGAGTCACGTGAGATGGTGGCGATCAAGCTCGCCACCACCCCCCTCGAGGCAGATGCCGCCCGCGCCGCGCTGCAGGAATTTGGCGAGCAGCTGGCCGGCATCCGCAATCCCCATCTCGTGCCGGTGCACGGCCACGACGTTTTCCCGCCGTGGGGGATGCAGATGTTCAGTCCCATGGCCGCCGAGGTTCTGGCGCAGGCCCAAGAGGCGGGGGAGAAATTTACGCCCGTCCAGGCCCTGCGCATCGCGGATGATATCGCCACGGGGCTGCAGGCCCTCCACGAAGGCGACCTGTGCCACGGCAATCTCTCGCCCGAGAACGTGGTGATCGCCCGCCAGAATCGCGCCCGGCTCTTCGGCATTGGGCTCGACGCCACGGTCAACCCGCCGGGCAGCGGCGAGGCGAGTCAACGCCCGGACCCATACTTTGCGCCCGAACGTCTCGCTCTGGGCCCCTCGCCCGTCGCCGACCTGTACAGTCTCGGGCTCGTGCTCTACGAATTGCTCACCGGCCGGCAGGCCTTGTCCACCGTCGCCGGCTACCAGCCCGGCTCTCGCGAATCCCTCGTCCCGCGCCCGCCCGCCCGCTTCGCGAATGTGGCGCCCCAGCTGCCCCGGGCGCTGGAAGCTCTGACCTTCACGCTGCTCCAGAGCAATCCCGAAGAACGCTGCAAAAGTGCGGCGGAATTCCGGGCGCGCATTCGGAAATTGGTCACCAACGCTCAACGGAAAACCACCCCCCGGCCCGCGAAGTAGGCGCCGGACCCGCCGCGCCGCCATTTGCCCTGCCGCCGTGGGCCGGGGATAATGGCGCTTCAATGTTAGCCGTCACGCTCGTCCGGCATGGAGAAACCGCCTGGAACGCGGAACAGCGCGTGCAAGGGGTCGCCGACGTGCCCCTGAACGCCACGGGCCAGGCCCAGGCGCAAGCCGTCGCCGATGCCCTGCGCGACCTCCCGCTCCGGGCCGTCTATGCCAGCGACCTCGCCCGCGCGCGGGACACGGCGGACGCCATCGCCGCTCCTCACTCCCTGACCGTCGTCCTGCGCCCCGCGCTGCGGGAGATGCATCAAGGGGCGCTGGAAGGGCTCACCTTTGCGGAAATGCGCCGCGAGCACGGGGAGGTGCTGCAAGCGTGGATCACCGATCCGGCCGACGTGGTCATGCCCGGCGGGGGCGAATCGCTCCACCAAGTGCAAGAGCGCGTGTGGCCGGCGCTCAAGGAGATCCTGGCCGCGCACGCGGAGGGGCATATCGCCGTGGTCACGCACACCCTCGTGCTGCGGTGCCTGATCGCGCGCATCTTGGGCATGTCCCTGAACCACGCCCGCCGCTTTCACCTGGACACCGCCGCGCTCACAGTGCTCGAAGTGGGTGGCCGCCTTCCGGGAATCGCGCTACGCACGCTGAACGACACGGCGCATCTGCGGGGCCTCGGGCCAGTGGACCCGTCGCGCGCGGGCGCCGAGACGTCCGGACCATGACGGCAACCGATCCCCCCCGCGTGCGGCGCGCCGTGCTCCCGGCGGCGGGTCGGGGCACGCGCATGCGGACACTCGCCGGGGGGTGCGCGAAGGAACTCTTGCCCGTGGGCGGCGTGCCCATGCTCTTCCACGGGGTGATCGACCTCATTCGGAGCGGCATCCGCGACATCGCCGTGGTCATCACGCCGGGAAAGCGCGCCATACGCGAAGCGCTGACGAGCCAGCGGGTGGCGCCGGACGCCGCGGACGCGCTGGCCCCCTGGTGGCCGCACATTGCCAATTGTACGTGGCACTTTCCCGAACAGCCGGAACCGCGCGGCCTCGCCCACGCCGTCGCGTGCGCCGCCCCATTCTTGGGCGAGGAACCGTTCGTCTGCTACCTGCCGGACAACATCCTGACGGACGGACCGCCCGCCGCCGCACAGGTCGTGCAGGCGTTTCAAGCGACAGGCGCGTGTACGGCCGCGATGGTGCGCGTGGCGCCCGAGACGGCCGGGGGGTTCGGCAATTGCGGCGCGCTCGAATTCACGCCACACTCCGCGGCGGGTTCCAGCACCACGGTCGCGATCACCCGTCTCGGCGACAAGGGCCCGGGCGCGTTCACGGATGCGACGGGGACGGGCTGGCGCACGTGCGGCGTCTCCGTACTCACGCCGGAGTTTCTGAAGATCAACGCGACGCTTGAGGCGAACGCGCAAGGCGAGTGGGACGATGTGCCCATCCTGCAGCACCTGGCGCGCGCGGGCCGTCTCACCGGCCGACTCCTGACGAACACGTGCTACGACGTGGGCAATCCGGCGGGTTACGCGGCGGCCACGGAGGCGGATGTGCACCTGCCGGCGCCGGGGGAGCCCTGCCGTGTTTGAGGTGGTCCTCCTCGGCTCGGGCACCGCGATTCCCCGTGCCGAGCGCGCCTCGCCGGGCCTCGCGTGGTTCGTGGCCGGGGAGCGCTGGGTGATGGACAGCGGGCCGGGCACCTTCCGGCAGCTCGCGCGGTATGGCGTGCCGGTCTGGGAGGTGGATCGGGCTCTGTACACGCACTTTCACCCGGACCACACGATCGATATCGTGCATGCCCTGTTCGCGCTGAACAACGTGGACCTGCCGCAGCGCGGCGGGGCGTTCGACGTGGTGGGACCGCGGGGGTACCTGGAGTACTATGCAGCCCTGAAGCAGGCGTACGGGTCGTGGATCACGGGCGTGAACTTCGAGCTGACCGTGCGCGAGTGGTGGGAGGGGGACCACACCGTCGGCCCGGCGCTGGTGCGGGCCCGCCACGTGGAGCACACGCCGCAGTCGCTGGCGTACCGGGTCGAGGTGGATGGCAAGAGTGCGGTGTTCACCGGGGACGTAGACTATTGTGAGGCGATCGTGGAACTGGCGGCCGAGGCGGATGTGCTCATCTGCGAGTGCTCCTTTCCCGATGCGTTGAAGGTCGCCGGCCACTGTTCACCGGCCACGGCCGGGCGCATTGCCACCGAGGCGGATGTCGGGCGCCTGGTGCTCACGCACTTTTATCCCCCGTGCGATGCGCCCGGCGTGGACATCGCTGCCGAGGCGCGGGCCGCGTACGGCGGGGAGCTGATCCTGGGGACGGACCTGATGAAGATCGTGATTTAATCGTGAAGATACTCGTCACCGGCGCCGCCGGGTTTATCGGGTCGCACCTAGCCGAACGGCTCGTGGATCTGGGCCATGAAGTGGTAGGCCTCGACTGTTTCACGGACTACTATGCGCGGGAGTTGAAAGAGCTGAACGCGGCGGACGTGCGCGCCAAGGGCGTCCACGTGCTCCCCTTGGACCTGGCCACGGACGATCTCGGCGACGCGGTGGCCGGGGCGGAGGTGATCTACCACCTGGCTGCACAGCCGGGAATTTCCGCCGCCACCCCGTTCGAGATGTACGTGCGGAATAACCTGACGGCCACGCACCGCTTGCTGGACGCAGCGCACGGCAGCCCGGCCCTCCGGTGTTTCGTGAACGTGTCTACCTCGTCCGTGTATGGCGCGCACGCCACCGACCCGGAGGACACGGCACCGAAGCCCACGTCCTTCTACGGCGTGACGAAGCTGGCTGCAGAGCAGTTGGCGCTGTCCTATCATCGCGACCGCGATCTGCCCGTGTGTTCGCTGCGCGTCTTCTCGGCGTACGGCGAGCGGGAACGCCCGGAGAAGCTGTACCCGAAGCTGATCCAGTGCATTCTGGACGACGTGCCGTTTCCGGTTTACGAAGGGAGCGAGAATCACTCGCGGTCCTACACGTACATCAGCGACGTCATCGACGGGTTCGCCGCGGTCCTGGAGCACTTCCCGGCGTGCGTGGGTGAAATCTTCAACATCGGCACGGACCACGTGATGACGACGCCGGAAGGTATCGCCATCGTCGAGGAGCTGCTCGGCCGCGCGGCCCGGCGCGAACTGCGGCCCCGGCGGCCCGGCGATCAGGAGCGGACGCGCGCGAACATCGCGAAGGCCCAGCGGGTCTTGGGCTATACGCCGCGCGTCGCCCCGCGGGAAGGCCTCGCGGCTGAGGTGCAATGGTACCGGGAGCGCATTCACGACCGCGGGCGCGGGTGAACGGCGGCGGGCATGCCGGTTCCGATTCGGCTGACGTACCTGGGCCACGCATCGTGGCTCGTCGAAATGGGCGGGGTGCGGATCTATACCGATCCCCACGCGTCCCCGCGCGCCCTCGTGCCGCGGCGGTACACCCCACCGCCCATCCCCCTGGACGCCTGGCCCGCCGCGGACGCGGTCGTCGTTTCGCACGGGCATTGGGATCATTGCGATGTGCCAACGCTGAAACGCGTGGCGCCCGGCGCCCTGCTCTGTTACCCGCCCGACCTCCGCAGCCCCTGCGGCCGCATCCCGGCGGCACGCCACGCGGTGCTGGGCGCATGGGCGGACGCGACGCACGGGCCGCTGACGGTGACGGCGGTTCCCGCCAACCACTTCGGCCGGCGCTGGTTCCGGGAGCGTCCGGAGGGCTATTGCGGCTTCGTCCTCAGCGTGGAGGGCACACATCTCTATTTCGCGGGGGACACCGCGTACTTCGACGGGTTCGCGGACATCGGCGCCCGCTTCCCTCTCCAGGCGGCGCTGCTGCCGGTCGCCGCCTACGAACCCGCCTTCTACATGCGCCGCGTCCATTGCAACCCGGCCGATGCGGTGCGCGCGTTCACGGACCTGCGCGCCCGCGTGCTCGTGCCCATGCACTGGGGCACCTTCCCCCTGACGAGCGAGCGGCCCGACGAACCCGTCACGTGGGTGCAAGACCTGATGGCCGGCCGCGGCGACGATCGTCGGCTCTGCGTGATTCCGCACGGCTACACGGCCACCATTCCCCCCGGCGAGCCCGGGGCGGGAGGTATCGCATGCACACTCGCGCCACAGCTTGCGTCGTAATCGCCGCCGCGCTCACGCTGCTCGGCAGCCCGCCCGGCGGGGCGCAATCGGCCCGGACCGGCCTCGCGCCACAACTGCGTCCCGTTCAACTGTGGACCGAGGACGGCGTCCGGCTCACCGGGGACTTCTACGAGCCCCAGCAGGGCAGCGGGGCCGCGGTCGTCCTGCATCATTCCCTCGGCCGCAGCCGCGCCGCGCTGACGCCGCTGGCAGAACGGCTGGCACGCGCGCGCGTGCACGTGGTGAACATGGACCTGCGCGGCCACGGCCAGAGCCGGTACCGGCGTGCCGCCACCACCGGCGGCGCGGCGCGCGGTGCAAACGACACACCGGCTTTCGCCATCCCCCTCGAAGAATCCAATTACGCCCACGACACCTTTACGCGCAGTGATTGGCGCCGCCTGCCGGATGACGTCGGGCTGGCCCTGACGTTCGCGCGCAAGCAGGCGGCGGTGAGAAGCGGACGGGTGGCGCTGCTGGGCGCCAGCATCGGCGCAAACGCCTCCCTCCTGGCTGGGGCGCGGGACGGCGCGCGCGCCGTGGTCGCGCTCAGTCCCGGCGAAAGCTACCGGGGCCTGGCTATCGCCGAGGCCAGCGACCAGTTGCGCAAGAGCGCCGTGTTCGTCGCGGTTGCGGAGGCGGACACCAGCGCCGCCCGCGGTGCGGAACTGCTCGCCGCGGCGAATCCGGACTTCCTCGTGCGATTCGCGAATGGTCGGGCCCACGGAGAACCGCTGCTGCGCGCGGTCCCCGGTCTCGAAGACGAAATCGTCGCGTGGCTGCTCACCACCCTCGGCGTGCAACTCCCGCCGAATCATCCCGAATACGTGAAGTAAATCTCCAGCCCACGCACGAGCGGCGCCTGTGTCACGCGCCTAGATTGCGCGAGGCGATCCGTCGACGGGGGACGCGTCAAATCGTTCGGGGGCGAACGGCGCTAGGTCGCAGCGGTCCGTCTGCCCGTCGCAGACCACATCCGCCATGATTCGACCGACGGCCGGACTGTGCATGACGCCGTGCCCACTGAACCCGCCGGCCACGTAGAAGCCCGGCACGCTCGCCACCGGCCCGATTAGGGCGGTGCGGTCGGGCGTCAGGGTGCGCACTCCGGCCCAGCCGCGCAACACCCGGGCGGCGGCGAGCCGCGGCAATCTGTGCGTGACCCGCTCCACTACTGCCTCCAGCCGGCTCCAGTCCGTGGGCGGCTCCTCGTCCGGCCCGCACGGCTCCTCCTCCGCCCCGCTGAAGAGCACCCCACCACTCTCCGGCCGAAAGTAACAGGGCCCATCCAGATCGATGGTCAGGGGTGCCGTGCGCGCCAACAGGTCCGTCGGCGCGGTCACGAACACGTGCCGGCGGGTCGGGCGCGCCGCAAGGTGGACACCCGCCCACCGCGCGATGTCCGCAAGGCGAGCCCCGGCGGCATTGATGACGGCGGGAGCGCCGATCGCACCTGACGGTGTTTCTACGCCCGTCACGCGCGCGCCGTCGCGCACCAGACCGGTGACTGGCGTATCCAACAGGAGGCGGGCGCCTGCGCGGCGCGCCCCGGCGGCGAACCCGTGGGCAATAGCCGAGGGATCGGCGAAACCATCCTCCGGACCGAAGGCGGCGCCGAGCACATCGTCGCACCGCAACCCGGGCACGAACCGTTCCACGTCCTCCGGTTGCACCACTTCCGTGGTCACGCCGCAGTCGCGCTGCACCGCCACATCCCGCTGCAGCCGCCTCCAGGTCTCCTCGCGAGTCGCCAAGAGGAGATACCCATTGCGCACGAAGTCGATCGGGCGCCCGTAGCGCTCCTCGAATGCGGTGAATTCCGCCACACTCTGCTGGGACAGCCGGACGTTGTGGGGCTCGGCGAACTGTTGCCGGATCCCGCCAACGCTGGCGCCCGTGCTGCCGACCCCGATGTACGGACCCGCTTCGCAAAGGACGGTGGCGGCGCCGCGCTCGGCGAGCGCGCAGGCAATGCTTGCGCCAATGATGCCACCGCCGATCACGAGAGCGTCGGCAGTGCGCGGAATCTCGGCCATAGCGCGAGCGGACGGCGGCACACGCTCCGGACAGGCAGCGTTCGGGGTGGCCGGCCGTGCGCCGTGAGTCTAGCACGCTCGCGGCCGACACATGTGCACGCCACACGCGCGGGCGCGATCAGGCGATGAGGTTCAATTGCGTCGCGATGCCGACCTGCTGCAACAACTGCGCGAGCAATTGCTCGATCACCTGCTGTTGCAAATCGAGGGCCCCCCGCTGCAGCCCGGCCTGCGCGCGGACGAACGCCTGCGCCGATTGCAAGCCAGTCAGCCCTTGCACCAGGCCGACCGCACCGCTGGGGGACATACGCACCTCCGCTGCGGCCCCGAGGCAGGTCAGGGGCCACACGTAACCTTATCTTTCATCGGCCGGAAGGCCGGGAACTTGAGTCGGGGGGGTGGGCGCTTGGCGGCGCCGTCCCGGGGCCCCTATAATCGTTGCGCATCAATGAGTTGCGACTGATGAGCGGCCCCCTCTTCGTCTCCCTGGACCCCTTCGGCTCCCTGATGGCCGGCCCGGCAGTGCGCTGTCTGGAACTCGCGAGCGCGTGTCGCGCTGCCGGGCTCGAGGTCACCGTGGCCGCCCCGGAAGGCAGCGGACCCGGACCGACCGGCTGCGAACTCGTTACGTACAATCCGCACGATCCCGATGCCCTCGCCACCGCCGCACGCGCCGCCTCGGCCGTCGTCGTTCCGGGTACGGCTCTCGCCCGGTTCCCCGGCATCATGGCGGCGGACGTCCCCATTGCGGTGGACCTCTACTGCCCGTTCCTGCTGGAAAATCTCGAACGCCATCGTCAAGGGAACCACGCGCCGGGCCAGCCGCCTGCTGCGGGGACGAGCGCGTACGTGAATGAACTCCGCGGCCTGAACACCGCGCTGGCGCGCGGCGATTTCTTTCTGTGCGCCGATGCGCGACAACGGGATTACTGGCTCGGCGCGCTCACGGCCCTGCATCGGGTGAGTCCGGCCACGTACGGTGAAGACCCGCAACTATTCGGGTTCATCGCCACCGTCCCGTTCGGCTGTCCGGCCGAACCGCCCACCCCGAGCAGTCCGGCTTTCCGTGGCGAGGTGGCGGGCCTGGCGGCGGAGAGTGAGATCATCCTGTGGGGCGGGGGGCTGTCGCCGTGGTTCGATGTGGAGACGCTCATCCGCGCGGTGGCGGAGGTGCGTACCAGCCGGCCCGCCGCGGCGCTCGTCTTGCTCGGAGCGCAGCACCCCAACCCGGATGTGCCGGAGAGTCCGGCGGTGGCGGCCGCGCGTGCCCTCGCGCACAACCTGGGGCTGCTGGACGCGGGGGTCTTCTTCGTGCCGTGGGTGCCATACGCGGACCGCGGCCGGTATCTCACCGAAGCGGCGCTGGGCGTGAGCACACACGGCGCGCATCTGGAAGCGCATTTCGCTTTCCGCACGCGCCTGGTGGACTACCTCTGGGCCGGACTCCCCATGGTGCTCACGCGCGGGGACGGATTGGGCGCGCGGTGCGCCGCGTTGGGCGCCGCGCTGGCGGTGGACCCCGGCGACGTGGAGGGCCTCGCGCACGCGTTGCTGCGGGGATTGGACGATGCCGACTGGCGGCGGCGCGCCACGGAAGCCTGCGCCGACATTGCGAGCGATTTCACATGGGCACGGGTGGCGCACCCCCTGCGCGCGTGGCTCCAGGCGCCGACCCGCGCGGCGGATACCCACGACGCGGCGGGACCGATAGTGCTGCCACCGGTAGCGGGCGCGGAGGCGGGGGTCACGGAGGCAGAGTTGCAGGCGCTGCGGGCGGAGGCGGCACGCGCGCGGGAATTGGACGCCCGCCTGCGCTCCGTGGACCGGAAGCTCAAGCTGCTCGAGGGGCTGCCCGGGATCGGCCGGTTTCTCAAACGGCGCCGGGAAGGCTGACCGGGATCAGCGCGGCCGCGCGCGGCCGGCGGCGCGGGCGACGAGATTGCTCGCGTGCAGGAGCGAGGGGAAGGTGCCGGCGTCGGTCCAGTAGCCGCGCAGGATTTCGTACTCCAGCTGCCCCCGGGCGATGTAGGCGTTATTGACGTCCGTGATCTCCAGCTCGCCGCGGCCGGACGGCTCCAAGGTATCGATGATGTCCCACACCTGCGCGTCGTACATGTACACGCCGACGACCGCGTACTCGGAGGCGGGGCGCTTCGGCTTCTCCACGATCTTCACGACCTTGCGCCCTTTGAGGGTGGGCACGCCGAATCGCGTGGGGTCGGGGACCTTCTTCAGAAAAATCTTGGCGCCGGTGTTCTCTCGCTCGAAGGCGGCCCGCGCCTTGCCCAGCGACGCGTTGAAGATGTTGTCGCCGAGGATGACGCAGATGGCATCGGTGTCCGCCCAGTCCCGCGCCAGGCCCAGCGCTTCGGCGATGCCGCCCTCCCCTTCCTGGTAGGCGTAGTTGACGTATTTCAGCCCGAAGGCCTTCCCGTTGCCCAGCAGCCGGAGAAAGTCACCGGCGAACTGGCCGCCGGTGACGACCATAATGTCGTCGATGCCCGCTTCCACGAGGCGCTCGATGGGGTAATACACCATCGGCTTGTCGTAAATCGGGAGGAGGTGCTTGTTCGTGATCTGCGTGATGGGCAGCAGCCGCGTGCCCAAGCCCCCACACAGCACTACGCCTTTCATGCGATCCCTTAGCCTCCTCCGACTATCGCCCCAGCCTCCCGGCGCGCCAGTACCGCGAACGGGCGGCGCAGCATACCAGAGGCGCCGGGCCCTCACAAGCCGCGAATCAGGACGCGGCGCGTTCCCCCGCCGTCGCGGCGCCCGATGCTACCTGGCCTTCCTGTTCCTTGTACTGCAACTGATACAGGCGCCAGTAGACTCCGCGGCGCGCAAGCAATTCCTCATGCGTGCCGTCTTCGACCAGCCGTCCCTTGTGCATCACGAGGATGCGATCCACGTCCCGGATCGTGGACAAGCGGTGGGCGATGATGAGCGACGTGCGACCGGCCATGAGCAGGTGTACGGCCTCTTGCAACAGATGTTCGGTGTGCGTGTCCACATTTGACGTGGCTTCGTCCAGGATGAGCACTTTCGGCGCAAGGGCGAGCACGCGCGCAAACGCCACCAACTGCTTCTCACCGGCCGAGAGGTTCTTGCCCCGTTCGCGCACGGGCTCGCGGTACCCGCCGGGGAACCGGGCCACCACATCGTCCAGATGCAGCCGGTCGGCCGCCGCGATAGCGTCTTCGTCCGACACGTTGGAGAACCCTAGCCGGATGTTGCTCAGAATATCCCCCTCGAACAGGAACACATCTTGGGTCACGACACCGATCCGCTGGCGCAAGTCCTTGACCGCATAGTCGCGGATGTCGACGCCGTCGAGCAGGATGGCCCCCTCCTGAATGTCGTACATCCGCGTCAGCAGCTTCAGGATCGTCGTCTTTCCCGCGCCCGTCGCGCCGACGATGGCCACTCGCTCGCCCGGCGCGATACGGATAGACACGTTCTTGAGCACGGTCTCGTCGGGGTCGTATCCAAACACCACGTCCTGCAGTTCAATACCACCCCGCACCTCCGGCACCTGGACCGGTTCGGCGGGTTCCGGAATCGTGTCCGTCTCGTCCAGCAGGTTGAAAATGCGCTCGCTGGCCGTCATGGCGTTCTGCATGACCGTGTACTTCAGGCTGAGTTCGTTCAGCGGCGCGAAGAACTTCTGCATGAAATCCACGAACAGGAACAGGTCGCCGAGGCTGACGTTCGCGCCGATGCCCGCGGTCACGGACGCAGCGCCGGCGCCGAAGTACCCCGCAATGGCCAACCCGCCGCCGTACCAGAGGATGAGAGCGACCGTGAATGAGCTGAGCATCTCGGTGACTGCGGACAGGAAAGATTCGTACTTCACCGTCTCGAGCTGGGCATCCCGCACGCCGTCATTGATCGTCGCGAATCCCTCGCGCGCGAGGGGTTCGCGCACGAACATTTGCACGACGGGCATCCCGGAAATGTGTTCGTGCAGGTAGGCGTTCAGCTGGGCAATGCGCGTGCGCATGCGGCCGTACGCGCCGCGGACCCGAACCCGAACAAACATGGTGAACCCAAGCAGGGCAGGGACCACCAGCAAGGTCACCAGCGTCAGGCGCACATTGAAATAGAAGAGGATCCCGATCGTCGCCGCGAGGAAGATGAAGTCGCCGAAAATGGTCACCACGCCGGAGGCGAACAGCTCCTGCAGGGCTTCGATGTCCGTGGTGACGCGGCCCACGAGCCGGCCGATGGGGGTGCGGTCGAAGAAGCGCGACGGGAGCTGCTGCATGTGGCGGAAGACGGCGACGCGCAGGTCGTACAGCGAGTTCTGTCCGGCCAGGCCCACCACGTACATCTGCCGCCGGCGCACGAAGAACTCGATCAGGATGACGGCAGCCAACACGATGCTCAAAAGCCAGAAGCCGGTCATTGGCACGGCGGCGGGCAGGGGCGCAATGTGGGCCGGACCCCCGACCGCGTCCACGACGGGCGGCGCCAGGTATCGGTTGATCACCAGACGCAGGAGCAACGGCTGCACCAGGCGGGTCGCGGACACCACCATCAACAGCGTGAGGCCCAGCCAGAGGTACCGCTGATGCGGGCGAATAAATTCCCAGAGCCGGCCGATCAGGCGGGAGTCGTAGGCCTTGCCGACGACCTCATCGGCCCCGACGAACGGCGACGGCACTACGCCACCTCCTCCGCCCCGTCCAGGTCCAGATCGTGTGCGATCGCCTCGCGCAATTGCTGTTTGGCGTGCAGCTTCGCGTACCGCCCATCCACCGCCAAAAGTTCCGCGTGAGTGCCCTGCTCCACGATGCGACCTTCGTCAAGCACGATGATGTGATCGGCGTGCTGCACGGTGGAAATGCGGTGGGCGACGATGATCGTGGTGCGATCCGCCATGATGGGGCGCAGCCGCGCCAGGATTTCGTCCGCCGTGTGCGTGTCCACGGCGCTAAGCGTGTCATCCAAAATGAGCACGGCCGGGTCGAGCAGCACCACGCGCGCCAGCGCCGTCCGTTGCCGCTGCCCGCCGCTCAGGTTCACGCCCCGCTCGCCGAGCATGGTGTCCAGCCCATCGGGCAACTGCGGCATATCCTTGGACAATTGCGATGTCTCAAGCGCGTCTTCCAACGCGATCCGCTCGGCGTTCGGCCGGCCGAGCGCGATATTGTCGGCGAGGGACGCGCTGAAGAGGAAAGTCTCCTGCGGCACGAACCCGACGCGGCGCCGCACGTCCGTCAGGCGCATGGCGGTCACGTCGACCCCGTCCAGGAACACATGCCCGGGCGGAATCTCCAGCAGGCGCGCAATCGCGCTCACGAGGGTGGTCTTGCCCGCGCCGGTGTGGCCGACGATTCCGAGGGTGGACCCGGCCGCCACCTCGAAGGAGACGCGATCGAGCACGGTGCGCGGCTGGAGGGCGCGGCCATTCGTGTCGGCGCCGTTCCCGTTGGCGCTCGCATCGGCCAACGTGGAGCCGGTGAGGTGCGGCTGCAGCGCGAGGGGCTGGTACACGACACTGAGGTTGCGCACGCTCACGGCGCCGCGCGGCTCGGGCAGGGCGGCGGGCGCCACCGGGTCGGTCAGCGCCACCTCCATCTCCGCGAGTTCGCGGATCCGGGCGAGCGCCGCAGCGCCCCGCTGGAGCGCACTGATGACGAACCCGAGCACGCCCGTGGGTTGCGCCATGAGTTGCAGATAAATGACCATCGCCCAGAAATCGCCGAAGCTGATGCGGCCGCTGATGACACGCGGTCCCCCGACGACGAGTACGATCGCCGTGCTGAGCGATGCCAAGGCCATCATTAACGGCATGAGGTTCGCGCGCGCGAGGGTCACCTCGAGGTTGATGCGGCGGTAGGTGTCGCAGTGCGCGGCGAAGCGCTCGCGGTCCACGTCCTCCAGGGTCAGGGTCTTAATGACCGTGTGTCCGCTCAGGCTTTCATCCACCTTGGCGCTCACGGCGGCGAGACTTTCCTGCGCGGCACGGGAGCCCTGCTGGATTTTGCGCGCCTGCCGGCGGGCGGCCCCGACAAAGAAGGGAAACGGCAGGAACCCCACCACGGTCAGCAGCGGATCGATGCTCCACATGACGGGCAGGATCACCACGTAGAGGAAGATATTCTCGCCGATGTACATGAAGACGGGGCCCATGAGCCCCTGCACGTTCTGCACGTCATTCACGCACCGGGACATGATTTCGCCGGTCTGGTGCCGCACATAGAACGATGGCGCGAGCCGCAGGAGATGATTGAAGAGAAACTCGCGGGCGTCGTGAATGGATTTGCGGCTGGTGCCCAACAGGAGGAGGCGGCTGGCGGTGCGCAACACGGCCTGCGCGATGGCGACCCCGCCAATCGTCACCGCCGCCAGGATAATCAGCCGCCGTATTTCGTCCGGGTCACGCGGCATGGCCGCGTCGCCTTCGGCCAGGCCGCGCAGCGTGTCCGCGGACTGGCCCACCAGTTTCGGGATCCAGACTTTGAAGATAACGCTGCCGACGATGCAGACCGAGCCGAGCAGGTAGGCCCGCCAGTACCGCCGCATGTACGGCAGCAGAAATGCGTATTCGCGGATCATGGCACTCCGGGCGTGGGCGACGCCGGACAGCACCAACCGCCCGCGCGGTGCCACGACGGGCGGGCGGCGGCAATGCTTACGTGATTATATCCGAGCCCACGCAGCCGGGGCGCGATGGCAGCCTGTGGCAATCCCGGCGCCCGCGACCTACGGGGCCACCGCCGCTGCCGGATCGAACCGGCAGAAGCCTTCGTAGTCGATGTATTCCTTGATCGTGGGACTGTCGCCGCATACGGGGCAGCTGGGATCGCGGTGCAGTTTGAGCGTGCGGAATTTCGTGTTCAGCGCGTCGTAGAGCAGCAGGCGGCCCTTGAGCGCCTCCCCGATACCGAGCAGGAGCTTGAGGGTCTCGACCGCTTGCAACATGCCGACCACACCGGGCAACACGCCCAGCACGCCCGCCTCCTGGCAACTGGGCGCCATGTCCGGCGGCGGCGGCTGGGGGTACAGGCAGCGGTAGCACGGCCCGTCGTGGGGCACGAAGGTGGTCACCTGCCCCTCGAAGCGGAAGATACTGCCGTGCACGTTCGGCGTATCCGTGAACACGCACGCGTCGTTCAACAGGTAGCGCGTCGGAAAATTGTCGGAGCCGTCGACGATGACGTCGTACCCGGCCATCACGTCCTCGACGTTCTCACTGTTCAGCCGCAAGTTGTGTTCGACCACGTCGATCGTCGGGTTCAGGCCGAGCAGCGTCTGCTTCGCACTCTCGGTTTTCAACATACCGACGCGGTCGTGCGTGTGCAGGATCTGCCGCTGCAGGTTCGACTCGTCCACCACGTCGTTATCGACGATGCCGATGGTGCCCACGCCGGCCGCCGCCAGATAGAACGCGGCCGGCGACCCGAGCCCGCCCGCGCCGATCATGAGCACCTTGCTCCTGAGCAGCTTGAGCTGCCCGGCTTCCCCCACCTCGGGGACCAGCAAGTGCCGGCTGTAGCGGGCCTGCTGCGCGGGGGTGAGCACCTCCGGCACGGCCACCGCCTTGCCCGCATCCTTCCAGTCCCGAAAGCCGCCCATCATGGAGGACACGTTCTCGTAGCCCATCTCCTGGAGCGCCTTGGCCGCGAGGGCCGACCGGGTCCCCCCCGCGCAGTAGATCACGATAGGCCGGGTCCGCCCGCGCTCGATATCCTCGATACGCAATTCCAGAAACCCGCGCGGCACGTGAACGGCGTCGGGGATCGCCCCTTCCTCGTACTCATTCGGCTCGCGCACGTCCAGCAGCAGGACGTCCTCGCGGCTGTCCAGGCGGCGCTCCACCTCGTCGATCGTTTCCTCCCGAATCGCCTTCTTGGCGGCCGAGAGCACATCCGCAAATGTCGAAGCCATAACAGTCATCCTACGCAGGCGGCGTATCAGGGCAATCTGAGAGTATATCAGGCCCGTCCCCCGCCCTCCGCCAGTATGGCCCGGCCCCGCCGCGGGGGCTACGCACCACCCTGGCGCGCCCGCCACCACACGCTACGGACGGGCGCCGGGCGCCGGCTAGGAGGCGGCGGGCGCGAGCCGGATCTGGTCGAGCCCCACCCCGGCGATGCGGGTGCCGCAGTTGGCGCAGGCCCCGTCCCGCAGGTGGGCGTCGCGCAGGGTGTACCCGGTGCGACGGATCACGACCGTGTCGCACGCGGGGCAGCGCGTGGACTCCGTATCGTCCCCCCAAAGATTCCCCACGTACACGTGGTGCAACCCCGCCGTCTTCCCCGCCTCGTACGCGCGGTGCAGGGTCTCCGCGGAAGTCCCCTCCCGGTCCGTCATCTTGTAGTCCGGATGGAAGCGGCTCACGTGCCACGGCACGTCGACTCCGAGACTCGCCACGAACTCCGCCAACTGCTGCAATTCGGCGGCGCTGTCATTGTGGGCGGGAATGATGAGCGAAGTCACCTCCAGCCAGATGGGCGATTGCGCGACCAGGCGCAGGCCCTCGAGCACGGGCGCGAGGGGTGCACCGCACACGCGCCGGTGCCGCCGGTCGTCGAACCCTTTCAGGTCGATGTCGATGGCGTCGAGCACGGGCGCCAGCAAGTCCACCACTTCCGGCGTGAGAAATCCGTTCGACACGAATACGTTCTTCATCCCGCGCTCCCGCGCCGCGAGAATCGTGTCGTACGCGTACTCGATGAAGATTGTCGGCTCGTTGTACGTGTACGCCAGCATGGTGCACCCGTGCGCTTCCGCCAGGTCCACCAACTGCTCCGGAGACAACGGGTGCCCGGCGATTCCGGACTCGTCCACCTGCTCCTTGGGCGCGTTTCGCGCCCATTGACTGATGTCCCAGTTTTGGCAGAAGGTGCAATGAAAATTGCACCCGACCGTGGCCAGGGAGAAAATACGACCGCCGGGGTAAAAGTGGAAGAGCGGCTTCTTTTCAATAGGGTCCACGTGCATGGCCGCGGTACGGCCGTACACGAGGGAGTACAACCGGCCATCCCGATTGACCCGCACGCCGCAAATGCCGGGCTGCCCGGCGGGAATTTTGCACAACAGGGCGCACGCATCGCAGCGTACGCGGTCGTTGCCGATAGCTTCCCAGAGTCTAGCGGGATGTAGCGCCATCTTCGCGCCTCGGGCGGGCCGCCCTACGTGATCGCGACCCGTACCTCGCCGTTCACCACTTGCACGGGGAACACATCAATGTCCACCGGCATCAGGTCGCACGCGCCGGACTGCAGGTCGAACCCCCAGCCGTGGCCGAAGCAGACGATCTTTCCGTCCTGCACCTCGCCCTCGGCCAGCGAAAAGCCCGCGTGGGGACACTCGTCGTCGCAGGCGAAGAACTGGCCGTCCACGTTCAGTATCGCGACCCTCCGCCCGTTGACCTGGACCTCTTTACCCGTGCCGGGCGCGATTTCGCCGGTGTCAGCCACTTTCACGAACTCCGCCATTTGCGTCTGCCTCCGCGCACCCGGCGCCCGTCACCGGTGTGCGGGATGCTGGGACGGTGCGCTCTTCCGCGTGTCCTGGTGAACGCGCGTCCCACTATTATACTCTTCCCTCGGTCCGCACTCTGCGCAAGCCTGCTTCGACGACGCACACGCACGATGACCAATTCCTCCACGCTGCCGTTCGACCCCGACGCGAGCAAGAGCCGCCACGCGAGGATCATGAGCGAGGCCTTCACGCCGGAACTGCAGGCGTTCATCGAACACTGCACGGTGCTGTTCGTCGCCACCGTCGGCGCGGACGGGCGCGTGGACGTGAGCCCGAAGGGCGGTCAGCCCGGATTCGTGCGCGTCCTGGGAGAGCGCCGGCTGGCCTGGGGCGAACTGCGGGGCAACACCATGTACATGACGGGGAGCAACCTGAAGGAAACGGGGCGCGTGGGCCTCTGTTTCATCGACCCGTTTACCGGCACGATCGCGCGGGTGAACGGCACCGCGGAGCTGGAGCCCGGGACCATGGACGGCCGCTTTCCCGAAGCGGAGTACTGCGTCACCGTCACCGCTGAGGAGATCTTTCCCAACTGCGGCCGCGCGCTCAAGCCGCTTCAGGAGCAGATGACGACTTTCCTGGGCCGAGCGGTCGCGAAATTACGCGCTGGCGATACCTCTTGACGTCGGACCCCCGCCCGGGCCGGACGCCTGCGGACCTACGGTTACGACATTCGGCGTAAGCAGAAGGCGCGCATGGGGCAGCCGCCGCACTTCGGCGCGCGGGCGGTGCAGACCATGGCCCCAAAATCCATCAGTGCGCTGTTAAAGGCGCGCGCCTTCCCTTCGGGCACCACTTCGTCGGCGTAATACCACAGCCGGCGCGTCGTCGCCGCGGAGGTGGCCTCGCCCTTCACGCCGAACACGCGCCACAGCACCCGCCGCACATTCGTATCGAGCACCGGCGCGTCCTCACCGAACGCGAAGCTGCGCACCGCGCCGGCCGTGTAGCGCCCGACACCGGGTAATTGCTCGAGCGTGGCGGGATTGCGCGGAAAATATCCCGCGTGCTCTTCCCGAATGACTTCGGCCGCCCGCTTCAGGTTGCGCGCGCGATTGTAGTACCCCAGCCCGTCCCAAGCGGCAAGCACGTCCCCTTCCGGTGCTTCCGCCAGCGCCTTCACGGAGGGAAATCGCCGGAGGAATTTCCCGTAGAACCCGCGCACGCGATCCACCTGCGTCTGCTGCAGCATGACCTCGCTGACGAGGATGCGGTATGGGTTCTCGGTCCGCCGCCAGGGCAGGTCCCGGCCATGCTCCGCGAACCAGACGAGCAGCGCGCGTTGGAACCGGCGTTTGCGGATCGGGTTCAGCCTCGGGCGCGCCACGACGCGCCAGCATAGCTGCGGGGCCGGCCCCGGGCAAGCAGCGGATCGGGAGGCGCACCGTGATATCCGCGTATCGCCGCGGGCGGACTACTCGTCCGTGAAATCGTCCACGTATTCGAGCCGCGGCGGTTCACACCCCACCCGCTTGCCCAGCCATTGCGCGATCCGCGCGCGCAACTGCGGCTGCTTCTCGTGCGCACAGTGCGTCGCGTGGCCAAACCCCCAATAGGCGGCCCGCTTGCGGCCGAACTCTTTGGCGAGCTGCTTAGACTGCTTGTGCGGGAAATCGCGGTCCTTCCCGGCCCCCACGATCAGCACCGGGGCCGTCACCCGCGACGCAAGGCCGGCGCAGCGCACCCGCCCGAGCACCTCCGGCAGTGCTGAGGTTGTGCAGCCGAGGAACGCGCAGAGTTCGGCGGCGACCCAGGGGCGAAGGTGTTCGTGCTCGAGCTGCAAATCGTAGGGCGGTGAGAGCAGCGCCGCCGCCTGGAACCGCCCTGGTGCGGCGGCCAGCATGTGCAGCGCGACGGCCCCGCCGACCCCGGCGCCGAGCAGCAGCGTCGGCACCCCGCCCGCTCCGGGCAGCCGCGGTATTTGGTCGTCTAGCGCCGCAAGAATGTCGTCCACCCCGGCATACGGCATCTCCGGCACCGCCTCCCCCGTTCCCGGCGTGTCGATCAGCACCGCATTCAGGCCCATGTCCACCATGGGCTGCGTGAAGTAGAACATGTCCTCTTTGCATGACTGCTGGCTGTTGAGCAAAACGACCGTGCCATGCGGCGTGAGGGTCGTGCGGCGGTAGTAACCGGGGGACTCCCCGCCTGCGAAGGTAAACGTCACCAGGGTCAGCCCCGGTTGCAGCGAGTCCGCCGCGGCGCGGAAAGCGGCCCGGCAATGATGGCGCCATTCGGCCACGCTCCGCTGGCTGTCCAGGGGCACCAGTTGCGCGTGGAAGGCGCACGCCGCCGCCACCAGGCGATAGCGACTCGCGAGCGCTGGATAGCCCTTCACTTCCTGCTTGTCCCCCATCCCCCGATACCGGCGTGCCGCGTTGCCGAATTCCCGCTCCCAGTCCGCAATCGACTTGATGTTGAGCCTGAACGCCTCCAGCACGTCCTTCGGGATCCCGTGACTCACATAGCGATTGACCCCGCCGCGGGGCCAGACCCCGTCTTCCAGCAGGGGTTTCAGGATTCCCGCGTTGGCACCGGCGCCGACGAAGCGGCGAAGTTTCTGGACGATCGACATGTGGGGATGCGCAGCCCCGCCAGTCTAGCCGGGGGGTCGGAACGTCACAACACCGGGGTGGATTACACTTGCGCGTGCACGAACAACCGCCCCCACGGCAGCCCGATCGCGATCGGGAAGGCCAACCGTCATGGCAAATGTAACCGTGCGGCCCGGCACTGCCGCCGATCTGCCGCAGCTAAACGATCTGTATAACCACTACGTGCGGGAATCGCCGGTCACGTTCGACCTGGAACCGATCCGCCTGGAACGGCGGCGGGAATGGTTTACGCGCTACGCGACCACGGGGCGCCATCGCCTCCTGGTCGCCGCCGCGGCCGAGCACGTGGTCGGGTACGCAACCAGCAGCCCCTTCCGTCCGAAGCAAGCGTACGAGACGTCCGTGGAGACGACCGTGTACCTCGCGCCCGACGCCACGGGGCACGGCATTGGCACCCAACTCTACGCAGCGCTGTTTGCGGCGCTGGCCGGCGAGGACATCCACCGCGCCTACGCGGGCATCACCATGCCCAACGACGCATCGGTCACGCTGCACGAGCGATTCGGGTTTCTCCAGGCCGGGTATTTCCGTGAGCAGGGCCGCAAATTCGGCAACTACTGGGACGTGGCCTGGTACGAAAAGCCGCTGCCCTAGCCCCGGCGCCCTGCCGCGGCGGGCGCACGCCGGCCTACGCCCCTATACTTGGGGCCAGGCAGGCCGGCGCGACGGGTTGCTAAACGATTGCGAACGCGACAGGGTGTGGAAACGGAGACCAATGGCGACGGGGTGCTGGCGAGGCCGGGCGAGGGCCGGCCTCGCGCGGAGGTGCCCGCGGGGGGCCGCCGTGCTGGTGGGCCTGGCCGTGGCGTGTTCCGACACCGCGGGCGCGCAAGATCCCGGCGCCATCCCGGAAGGGCAGGATAACGCGATTCACGTGAAGACCACTGAGCACTCCGGCCCGCCCCCCCTGCCCACGGCCGACGCCATCGCTCAACTCGCGCCCGACGGCGGTCCCGACTTCAACCGCCTCATCTTCGAGACGAGTCCCTACCTGCGGCAGCACGCGCGCAATCCGGTGGACTGGTACGCGTGGGGCGCAGACGCCTTTGCGAAGGCGCGGGCCGAGGGCAAACCCATCTTCCTCAGCGTCGGCTACTCCTCCTGCCACTGGTGCCACGTGATGGCGCACGAATCGTTCGAGGATCCCGCCACCGCCGCGCTCATGAACGAACACTTCATCAACATCAAGGTCGACCGCGAGGAACGCCCGGACGTGGACGACATTTACATGAAGGCCGTCCAGGCCATCGCGGGACGCGGCGGCTGGCCGATGAGCGTCTTCCTGCTGCCGGACGGGCGGCCGTACTACGGCGGCACGTATTTCCCACGCGAGGACGGTCGCCACGGCGCCGGGTTCAAGACGGTACTCGTGGCGCTGGCGAAGGCCTACACCGAACGCCGCGACGAGGTGGAGGAGCAGGCCGCCCGGCTCGCCGGCGTCGTCCAGCAGCAGGTGGGCGGCGGAGCCCTACAGACCAGCGGGCCCCTGTCACGCGACTTGATCGGCCAGGCCATCGCGGCGTTGCAGGAACAGTTCGACCGCACGCGGGGCGGCTTCGGCGGTGCGCCGAAGTTTCCGCCGCACATGAGCCTGGACCTGTTGCTGTACGAGTACGAACGCACCGGCCGCGAGGAGTTGGCGGCCCCCATCACCGTCACCCTGGACGCCATGCTGCGGGGCGGCGTGTACGACCACGTGGGCGGCGGCTTTCATCGTTATTCGACCGACGCGGTCTGGCTCGTACCCCACTTCGAAAAAATGCTCTACGACAACGGGCAGCTTGCGCGCGCGTACAGCACCGCCTACCGGTTGTTCGGCGAGGCGCGGTACCGCGCGGTGGCCGAAGGCATCTGCGATTGGGCCATCCGCGAGATGCGCGCCGAGGGCGGCGGGTTCTACTCCGCGCTCGATGCGGATAGCGAAGGCGAGGAGGGCAAGTTCTACGTCTGGACGCACGCCGAGGTGCTGGACGTGCTGGGCGAGGAGGAGGGGAATCTCTTCTGCCGCGTGTACGGCATCCGGCCGCAGGGGAATTTCCGCGAGGAAGCCACCGGCAAACAGCTTCCGGCAAACATCCCACACCGGACGGAGCCGCTCGCGGAGACGGCGGCTGCCTTGAAGCTGGAGCCCGCGCACCTGGAGGCGCGCCTGGCCGCCGCCCGCGCGAAGCTCCGCGCCGTCCGCGACGCGCGCGTGTGGCCGGGGCTGGACGACAAGGTGCTCACGAGCTGGAACGGGCTCATGATTGGCGGCCTGGCCACGGCCGGGAAAACTTTCGAGCGGCAGGACTACCTCGAGGCGGCGGCGGGCGCGGCCGAGTTCTTGCTGACCACCATGCGCGTAGACGGGCGGCTGCTGCGCAGCTACAACCATGGGCAGGCGAAGCTGAACGCGTATCTGGACGACTATGCGTTCCTGAGCCTGGGCTTGCTCGATCTCTACGACGCGACAGGAGAGGAGCGCTGGCTGACGGAAGCCCGGGCGCTCATGGACGTCCTGTTCGACCACTACGGGGACGAGACCGGCGGCGGCTTCTACTTCACATCGGACGACCACGAAGACCTGCTCGCCCGCAAGAAGGACTGCATCGACGGCGCCATTCCTTCCGGCAACGGGGTCGCGGCGCGGGTGCTGATTCGGTTGGCCCACCTGACCGGCGAACAGCGGTACACCGATGCGGTGCTGCAAGCCTTCGACGTGTATCTCGGGTGGATGCAGCGGGCGCCCCGCGCGACGGAAAGCATGATCGTCGCCGTCGCCGAAGCCTACGACCGCGGCCTCGCGGCACCGGCCCCCGTAACGGCGGCGGCCACGCCCCCGGACGCCACGTGGCGGAGCGACCAGGTCGCGGCCCACGCGTACGCCTCCCGGGTCGTCTTGAGCCCCGGGCTGACGTTCGACGTGGCGGTGCAACTGCAAATCGCCGAGGGCTGGCACGTGAATTCCCATGCGCCCCATCAGGACTATCTCGTTCCCACGTCCCTCGCGCTCACCGATGGCGTGGTCCTCACCGCCGGGGACGCCACGTACCCCGCCGGCCGGGATCTCACGCTCGCGTTCAGCCCGGAGCCGCTGTCCGTCTATGACGGGACGGTGCTGCTCGGCTTAGCGGTGACCCTCGCCGCGGATGCGAAGGCCGGCCCGGCGACGGTGGAACTCACCTTGCAGGTGCAAGCGTGCGACGACCGCCAGTGCCTGCGGCCGGCGACGGCCACGCTGCGAATTCCCGTCACGGTCGTCGCCACCAGCGCGGCCGAAGAGACGCGGCACCCCGGGATATTTGGCGCGTTGTGACCCCGGGGGCGGCCGGGCGGACGGAGGCCGCGCGGGCCGCGGGCGCGACTACTGGTCCACGTTGACTTCGACCACGCAGTCCCCATTGATGATCGCCTGACAGGACAGGCGCACATTCGCGTTGTCCGGAAACCGGCTTAGGGTCTCCTCTTCCTCCGGCGTCTTCGGCTCGAGGTTCTCGATCCCTTCCACCACGCGGCACGGGTCGGTACAGCAGATGCCCATGGTGCAGCCGGTGATGATCTGCACCCCGTTCGCGCGCGCCGCGTCCAGCATCAACGTGCCGGGCTCGACCTCCACGGTGGTATTCGCCGGAAGAAACGTCACTTTCGCCATCGCGTCTACTCCTTCAAGCCGTGCCTGCGCCGCCCTGCGGTCCCGACCCAGCCGGCCGCCGGATTGCCCCAGGGGATTTCGCCAAGCCGAGAGTATGTCATACAGCGCGCCATTCGGCACCACCCCGGCCCGGTGCCTCCGGTCCTGCAGGGGCGGACCGAGGGGGCGGGGCGTCTATAATACGCGGGCACGACTGGAGAGGAACCGCACATGACCGTCATTAAACGCGTCGACCACGTCTCCATCGCGGTCCACGATCTGGCCGAAGCCGAGAGCTTCCTGCTCGACATCCTCGGGGCGCATCCGAACACCCCGCGCACGCTCGACGGCGACGGCGAGTTCTATTGGGCCGACTACTACCTCGCGGGATTCAAGATCGAGCTGGTGCAGCCACGGCAGCGGAAGAAGGGCGACATCGCCCGGTTCCTGCACAAGTACGGCGAGGGCCTGCACCACATTAGCGTCGAGGTGGACGACATCCATGAGGCCGTGGACTACTTCGAATCGTGCGGCCAGGAAGTCGTCCAGAAGAACATCGACAAGGACACCGGCTGGCGGGACGCGTTCCTCTCCCCGCGCACCAGTCACGGCGTCCTCTTCCAGCTCTGGGACCACATCGAGGAATAGGCGGCTCGGGCTTCGCGCCCGCGTAGGGGCTCGATTCATCGCGCCCCACCAAATCTTTCCCACCGCTCGCGCGTTCATAGGACTGAACCCAGGCGCCACATCCGGCGCGAGGAGGTCCTATGCGACGTTTTCTGCTACTCACTACCACCGCGGCCAGCCTGCTGGGGCTCGCCGTCTTCATCAACCCCGCCATCGGCATCCCGCCCGTGGACGCACGCACGACCCCACCCTCCAGACGCGGGGGCGGCACCGCGGGCACCGGCGCCGTCGTCGGAGACGTGGTCACCCTGGACGCCCAGCTGAGCAACACGCATCTCCTGCAAGGCAGCGACGGGAACATCTTCCTCGAACTCACCCTCACCGGCCAGGAGCGGGAGCGCATCACCGCACCACACCGGCTGCCCATGAATCTGGCCATCGTCATCGACCGCAGTGGCAGCATGCAGTCGGAGGACAAGCTCACTTACGCGAAGCAGGCGGCCGCTTTCCTGGTGGGGCAGCTCCTGCCCACGGACCGGGTCTCGCTCATCGCCTACGACCACAACGTGCAGCTTCTGCTCGGGTCGCAACTGGTCGGGGACGGCACGGAAATCACGCAGACCATCCACCGGCTCGAGCCGGGCGGGAATACGAACCTGCACGGGGGCATGATCGCGGGCGCCGAACAGGTCAAGCGCCACTTGGCTGCCCAGCAGGTCAACCGCGTCATCCTGCTCTCGGACGGCCTGGCCAACGTAGGCGTCGCAGATACGCCCACCCTGGGCCGCATCGCCCAGTCGTGGGGCAGCAACGGCGTAGCCATTACCGCCATGGGCGTCGGCCTCGATTTCAACGAAGACCTGATGCTCAGCCTCGCCGAGTACAGCGGCGGCAATTACTACTACATCGACGCACCGACCAAGCTCGCGCAGGTCTTCGAACGGGAGCTGTCGCAACTGGTCGCCACCGTGGCCCAGGACGCCACCGTGCGCGTGACCCTCGCCGACGGCGTGCGGTGCCTGGAGGTACCCGGCTACACGTACCAGCAGGCCGGGCAGACGCTGACGATTCCGCTCGGTGATCTCGCCGCGGGCGCGACGCGCCACCTGCTGGTCAAGCTGCACGTGCCCACCGACGCGGCCGGCGACTATGACGTTGCGCAGTGCCGCGTGGAGTACGTGGACGGCGAGGATGGCCGCCGGCGCGACTTCACCACCGCCATGCTCGGCGTCGAGCGCACCGAAAGTACCGCCCTCGTCGAGCAGAACCGGAACGTCGGCGTGCTCGAGCAGTCGGCCCGCGTGCGCGCGGCCCAGGTCGTCCAGAAGGCGGTGGGCTATTTCGAGGCGGGACGGCCCGACGAGGCGCAGGCCTTGCTCGACAGCGAGCGCGACGCGCTGCGCACCGAGAACGAAGAGCTCTACCGCTCCGAGGACCTGGACAGGCAAGTGCGGGAGATGGAGACCTGGTCCATGGAGATCGCCAACGCGCCGGCTCCCGAGTCAGCCGAAGGCAAGTCCGTGCGCAAGCGCGCGAAGGCGCAGGCCTACCAGGACCAGAAGTAATCGCGCCGGCATCCGGGGCGGGACGGCCGCCCCGAACGCCGGAGGGAGCCATGGCGATGTTGCACCGCAGACTGAACCTTCACCCCCGCTTCGAGCGCCTCTTGCTGGCCACCGCCCTCGCGGGCGCCGCCACCTGGGCCCCACTGGAGCTGGCGCACCTGGCCGGAAGGCATTGGACACCCGCATTGATCGCCACCGTGGGCATCCCCCTGACACTGACGCTGGGGTTCCGCTTCGCCCGGCCGGACCAGGCGCCGGCGGGCCTGCTCGCCCTCCTGGCCGTTGCAGGCAGCTTGCCGGCCCTGCTCTGGTTCCCGCGGTATCCGGCCTTTGCGATACTCGCCGGCGGCGCCGTCCTCGGCCTCGGCCTCCCAAGCACCGGCCGCTGGCTCCCGCGGATCAACGCGGCGTTGGCGCTGGGGGTGGCGACCTTCGCGGGGGTATACGTGGCGGCCGCAGTCGGCAGCACGCGCCTCGTCGCGCTCGTCCCGCCCCTCCTGGCATACGCGCTGATGGGCGCGCTGTTCGGGTTTATCGCGGGTTTCGGCCACCTGGCGACGCACGCTCGGTGGGAACGGGACCACGTGGAACTGCTCTTCCGCGCGCGCCGCAAGCACGGCATCGTGCCGCCCCTGGCTGTACAAGCGCTGCACCTGTACCGCCGCATCCGCGAAACCCTGCCGCGCGGGACCCACGCGGGCCCCTGGCACGACACGCGCCGCACCGTCTCACGCCTGGTGCTGCAGGTCCTGGGGCTCGCGACGCAATCGCAGGACATGGGCGAACACATCGCGCTCAGCGACGTGGACGAACTGACCCGCCGCCGGCAGGCCATGCGCGACGCCGCGGCGGGCGCGCAGGACGCGGAAGCCCAACGGCACTACGCCGACACCGCCGCGGTCCTGGGCCAGCGGCTGGAGCGGCTGCGGCAGTTCGGCCAGCGCCGCGAACGGGTGGAGGCGCTCTGCCACCATTGCCTAAGCGTTCTGGAGAACTTGCGGCTCGCGCTCGCCCAGGCGCAACTGACGGGGCAGTCGGCAGGCGTGGACGAGGTCACCACCGCCCTGCACCGGTTAAACGCTTTGCAATCTGAGTTGGACTGTACCGCCGAGGCGCTTCGGGAATTGGAACCCGACGTCGCGACGGGGCGGCCCCCACCCGCGGGGCCCGTGGCCCCCGAACCTGCGACGTAATGCAGAGAAGGAGTGCGCCATGAAACTGCTCCGCCGAATCCGAAACATCGTCACCAGTAACTTGAACGACATGGTGGCGCGCGCCGAGAATCCGGAGAAGCTGCTGAAGCAGTGTCTG
>CBDUXP010000034.1:0-41064 GCA_965371225.1 uncultured bacterium
CCATCATCAGGAAGATCATGTGGTCGATGATCTCCTGGTCCTCGAAGGTTTCCCCCTCCTCGGTCCTGGCGTGGCAGAGGCGGCTGAACATGTCCGGCAGCCGGTCCGCGCGCTTCTCCGCCATGCGCGCGCGCAGGAAGTCGATCATGTACTCCCGGCCCTTGAGCCCGCGGTAGAACTCGAGGCCGGGAATGCGCAGCCGCACGCGGGACATGGACGCCGCCACCATGTCCTCGAACGCGGTCTTCATATCGCGCAGGTCCTGCGCCAGGTCCACCCCGAGAAAGAGGGCCGCCGCCATCTGCAACGTGAGGCGCTTGAATGCCGGGAAGGCGAGGAGCCGCCCGCCCGGCTGCCCCCACTCGGCGATCCCCTCCGCGATCATGGGGTGCATGCGTTCGCAGTACTGCGCCAGCGCCGGCCGCATGAACGCTTCCTGCATGATGCGGCGATGGTGCCGGTGCTCCTCCCCGTCGCGCAGCAGCAGGCCGTTGGGAAAAATCCGGCCCATGATGCCCATCCAGGGTTGGCGCGCGGAGAAAATCCGGTCCCGGTCCAGCAGCACGTACCGGTTCGCGTCGGGGCCGAACAGGTACACGAACCGGATGCGGCCGGCCGATTGGCGGACGCGGGGGCCGCGCTGCTTGTACATGCGGCGCAGCGTCCCGAGCATATCCACGCGCCCGCCGCCCCCGGCCACTACGCTCCGCAGCAGGTTGGCCAGGCCCATGGTGGGAATGTCCGTAAACGGCCGCAGCGCCGGGGCCGCGGGGGCAACTGTAGCTGGGGTCAAGCGCGGTCCCTCTCCCTGCCGGCATTCTATCAACTCTCGCGCCCGCGCGTGTCGAGGCGACGCCGGTGTGGCGCGGGTGCGTCACTCCGTCTGATACAGTCGGGCGCGCGGGGCACGCGGGAGGAGGGGGAGCATATGGCCCGATCGCTGGACCTGTTCAATCTGGAAGGCAAAGTCGCGCTCGTCACCGGCGGCTCACGCGGCCTGGGCTACTTCGCCGCGGAAGGACTTGCCGAAGCGGGCGCGGACGTGGCCATCTGCGGACGGAACGCCGGCCCGCTCGACGAGGCGGTGCAGCGGTTCGCGGCCCTCGGTCGCAACTGCATCGCGATCCCGTGCGACGTGAGCAATGAAGAAGAGGTGGTGCGCATGGCGGCGCGGATGAAGGAACACTACGGCCGCTGCGACATCCTCGTGAACAATGCGGGCATCGCGGGGCTGTTCCCGTCCGATCAGATGAGCGCCGACAGTTGGGACGAGATGATGGCCACGAACCTGAAGGGCACGTTTCTGTGCTGCCGCGAGATCGGCAAGCTGATGATCGAGCAGCAGAGTGGGAGCATCATCAATCTGTCGAGCGAGAACGGGCAGGTGGGATTCACCTGGGGCATGACCGCGTACGCGACGACGAAGATCGGCGCCATCGGGCTCACCCGGTCCTTGGCCGTCGAATGGGGCCAGCACAACATTCGGGTCAACGCGCTGCTGCCCGGCAACATGCAAGAAGGCATGATGGAAGCGATGAAAGACCCGGAGAGCCCGTTCTACCAAATGGCCGGGGAGGCGCTGCTCCGGCTGATTCCCTTGAAGGGCTTCGGCACCGGGGACGATATCAAAGGCGCCATCGTGTATCTGGCGTCCGACGCCAGCCGTTACGTGTCCGGCGCCAAGCTCGTACTGGACGGCGGCTTCACCATCAACGCGGGGGTTTGACCGCGGCGCCAAGCGCATCGCGATGTGGAGGCCACAGGTATACAGGTATAAAGGGAAATGTCCCACACACTGACCTTTCCGTTTGCGCTGATTCACGGTTCCAAAAAACGGAGATGGCCTGTTTGGTGTCTCATTTCCGTGGCGCTGGGATGCGGGGGGCAAGAACAATTGTGCCATTCAGAGGCTGAATGGGACGTTTGGCCGGAATTCGCGACACGAGGTACGGGCATACAGCCGTTGTCGGGCGACGAAGTGCTTTACGCGAACCTCATTGGACCGAAGGGAGCATCTCCTGCGCCAGCGCCGGTGCGAATCAACGTGACAAAGGGGGAGTACGAGATCATCCAGCCGCTAGTGGACCGGGTGGCGCGCATCATCTGGGTAGATCGAAGTCAAAGCTTTATGGTTACGTATTCACTGTCCGGTGACATAACACTGTGGAACCTAGGCGGCGAAGGTGAGCTGGCCGAAGTATTCACCCGTACTATGAACTTCCGGGAGTTATCGAGTGCATGGATCGATGAGCGTTCGGAAGAATTGATAGTGTGGGGGAAGCGTGTGCGGGCGCCGGAGTCGGATTCGTCTGCCGAGGGGATATCGGCCCTCGCACTGGACGGCACGGTGCGCTGGGCTCATACCCTTCCCGAGCTCGTTGACCTCATAGATGTGCGTTCCGATCCCGAAAGTTCGCGCTGCCTATTACTGGCATTAGACGGCCGAGATACGGACCCTGAATCTTGGACCCTTCCAGGACTCATGTGGATGGACGTCGGCACCGGCACGCTCGGCACTGTGCCGGTGATGGAGACGGCTGTTGTTCGGCAGGGCATGCTCCATCCCTCCCGCCCGCTGGCCTTCATTGATGGTGGGTGGGGTCCCTGGGGAGAGAAACGCCACGGCTTGGGTTTTGTTGGAGGTGATCATCGATTTCAAGGTTGTACGTACGTCCCCAAGCGCGAGGTCACAAGCGGCATTTGGGTAACGGAAGAACAGCTTTATCTGTTACGTTTTCGGTCTGAACGGAAACCCATCCGTCAGGAGTGGGCTCTGTGGTGGGCGGGGGAGCCTCCTTCGCCTGAAAACCTCCAATGGCGCTCCTTTGAGGGACACGTTCGGATGCTTTCTGGTGAGCTCGTGTTGAGCTCAAAGGGCATACTGTATCGTGCATGTCTGTTACCGGGGCCCACTTTGGTTCTGACACCGGAGGGTTGGACCGGAAGTGAAACAGCTCCGCCGGGCGCAACCATAAGATTCAATCATCCCGCCGCGACTGTGGAGCTGCCTCAAGCGCTACGCACATACAAGCCAGGAGTGAGCAGTCTCTCGAGATTAACCTGTGCAAACTAACTCTACCTGTGCCATAGTCAGGCCACGTTGAAGCCGAGGGTTGACGGTAGTCCGCGCTGGCTGCATCTGGAGAGGTCGATCACATGATTCGAGGCATTCATCACACGGCGATCTCCACGCCCGATTTCGACCGCGCGCTCGCGTTCTACCGCGATGTGCTGGGCCTGGAAGTGGCGTTCGAGTTCGCGTGGCCGCCCGGGACGGAGGCGGCGGATCAGATAACGGGGCTGGAAGGCTCCTCCGCGCGGGCCACGATGCTGCGCGCGGGCAACGCCTTCATCGAGCTGTTCCAGTACGTGGCGCCGGAGCCGAAGCCGGGGGATCCGCAGCGCCGCGTCTGCGATCACGGCATCACGCACATCTGCCTGGACGTGACCGACGTGGACGCGGAGTACGCCCGGCTATCCGCCGCGGGCATGACGTTTAACTGCCCGCCGCAAGACATCGGCGGTGGCATCCGAACTACCTACGGCCGCGACCCCGACGGCAACGTGCTCGAACTGCAGGAAGTCCTGACCGACGAAAGCGGCATCTCGCTCAACCTGCCCTAGCCACACGCGCGGCCGGCGTCAGGGCGTGATCACATTCTCCGGATTGGGCCGCCGCTCCGGGGGCGCCTGGCTGTAGTCGTGAAACGGGCCGTCGCGCTCCTCGATGGCCGCCCCGACGCCGTGGGTGTTCGCCACCTCGATGAAGCGGTGCGCGTCGGGCGTGTTCCGCATGTACCCATCCAGGATCGGGCCGAGTATCTGAGTGCTGTGCAGCCCCATGTTCTCGTACGCCTGGTTCACGATGAGCTTCATGGCCGCCATTTGCGACGGCGGCAGGCTGGCGAGGCGCTCGGCCAACCCGCGCACTTCGGTTTCCAGGTCGGCGAAGGGGACGGCCTTGTTGATGAGATCGACGTCCGCCGCTTCCTTGCCGCTCAGGGGTTCGCCGGTCAGCGCGTGCCACTTGCACTTCGTCAGGCCGAGGCGATAAATCCACATGCCCGAGAGGTAACAGCCCCACATGCGCGCGTACGGCGTGCCGATCTGCGCATCTTCGGACGCGATGACGATGTCCGCACAGAGCGCCATGTCCGACCCGCCGCCGACGCACCACCCGTGCACCTGCGCGATCACCGGCTTCGGGCTGCGCCAGAGGCTCATGAAGTGGGGCACCGGCGCGGTGAACGGACTCGTAGTAAGCACTAGGTCCTTCCCCGGATCCCACTGCCCGCCCGTGGTCATCGCCGCGCTGTAGCCCTCTGCGAATTCCTGGCCGAAGTCGAACCCCGCGCAGAAGCTGCGCCCCGCCCCGCGCAGGACGATCACGCGCACGGCCGGATCGGCATTCGCGGCCGCGGCCGCCCGCTCCAGTTCCTGGGGCATGGGCGGCACGATGGTGTTCAGCCGGTGCGGACGGTTCAGCGTGATCGTCGCGATAGCACCGTCAGTGTCGTAGAGCAGAGTCTCATAGGCCATGGCGCGTCTCCTTCGCGGCGTGGGCGGTTGCCTTCATATACCACGCCGCTTGCCGCCATGCCAGGAGGGCCTCCTGTATATTCGTGGGCTCACGGTATGAGTCAATCGCGATTCGAGCGGGATACGGCGGTGCGCCGCGTCAACGCCACCACCTTCGAGGCGGACATCGACCGGGGCTGGTGGATCGTGCGCGGGCCCAACGGCGGCTACTTGGCCGGGATCGTGCTACGTGCGTTCACCGAAGCGGTCGACGATCCCGAGCGCGCCCCCCGTTCCATCTCGCTGCACTTCACCGCACCACCCGTGGAGGGGCCCGTGCGCATCGAGACGACGATTGAACGCACCGGGCGGTCGCTCACGACATTGTCCGGGCGCCTCTGGCAAGGGGAGCGGCTGTGCGTGATGGCCCTCGCCGCGTTCTCCAAGCCTCGCCACGGGCCCGAGTTCCAGGACCACACTATGCCGAGCGTGCCGCCCCCCGACGAGGCGGAGCCGCTCATGCCGCTGCGGCCGGGTTTCACCGTCGGCATCCGGGACCGCTACGACCAGCGGATGGTCCCCCCCGAACTTCTGGGGCCCGCCGGGCAGGCCGTGACCGGGGGCTGGACCCGGCTGGCCGATCCGGCCGTCGCCGACGCGGCGCTCATCGCGGCCTTCTGCGACGGCTGGCCCCCGGCGATTCGGCACAAGATCGCCACGGACGGCACGCCCATGCCGCAGGGGGTCCCGACCGTCGACCTTACGGTGCACTTCCGCCGCGCGCTGCCCCTGCCCGACGCGCAGCCGGACGATTTTTACTTGAGCATCTTCCAGACGCGCATGTCCATGGAGGGTTTCCTCGAAGAGGACGGGGAAATCTGGAGCCGTGACGGCGTGCTCGTGGCGCATTCGCGCCAGCTCGGGCTGCTGGCGTGATCCCGCACCCCTCCCTTTGTGTGGTGGTGAGGCCCCGGTTATGATGGGCGCCCTGCCCCCCTTGACGGGATATAACACTGTTATATAATTGCCGGGCATATCGGGAGTGCTTACTCTTTTTTTTCGGCCCTCCCGGCTGCCCGTAGAGGGTGGCCGGGGGGATTGGGGCGTCTTGGAGGCGTGGCCTCGTGCAGACGCGCCGGAGTGGGACCGGTCCGCGGCGCAACCCGGGCGCCCATAGACGGTCCCCCAGGAGGGTGTACACATGCCCATGATTGACCTGGAAGTCGGCTTGAGCGACGAAGAAGTCGCGATTCGCGACACGGTGCACAAGTTCGCCGAGGAAGAACTGCGGCCCGCGGGGCAGCAATTGGACCGGCTGTCGCCCGAAGACGTGATCGCCCGGGATTCGATTCTCTGGAAGGTGTTCGCGAAGTACCGGCAGCTAGGGCTGAACGAAATCGGGACGGACCCGGACAACGATCTCTCATCGGAAGCCCAGGTCCGGCTCCGCTACATGATCAGCGAGGAACTGGGCTGGGGCGACGCGGGCCTGGCGATCAGTCTGGGCGTGTCGAACTTTCCGGCCATGGTCGCCCAGATGTCTGGGAATCCCGAATTGATCGAAAAGTTCCCGCGCGATCAGGTCGGGTGCTGGGCGATCACGGAGCCGGACCACGGCAGCGACATGGTGGATTTCGGCGGGAAGGTCAACGCCAAGGACCGAGGCCGCCCGAACTGTCTCGTGCGCCGCGATGGAGATGACCTGATCCTCAACGGCCAGAAGGCCGCGTGGGTCTCGAACGGGACCATCGCGCAGGCCGCGGCCCTCTTCTCGGCCATTGAGAGCGACAATGGGGAGCCGGCCAGCGGGGTCTTCCTCGTGCCGCTCGACGCGCCGGGCGTCAGCAAGGGCAAACCGCTGGACAAGATCGGCCAGCGCGCCCTGAACCAGGGCGAGATCTTCTTCGATGACGTGCGCCTGCCCGCGAACCACATGGTCATTGGGCCGGAGCTGTATCCCTTTGCTGCGGACGGCGTTCTGTGCCAGGCCAATGGGGGGATGGGCAGCATCTTCGTGGGTCTGGCCCGCGCAGCACTCGAAATGGCGCTCGACTACGCGAAGGAGCGGGTGCAGGGGGGCGTGCCGATCATTGAGCACCAGAGCGTGAAAGCGCGCTTGTTCACCATGTTTCGCAAGGTGGAGGCGGCGCGGTCGCTCAATCGCCGCGTGGTGATGTACAACTCCATGAACAGCCCACCGGCATTGCACTACGCGATCGCGTCCAAGGTCACGTCCACGCAGACCGCGTTCGAGGTGGCGAGCGATGCGCTGGGCATTTTCGGTGGTAATGGGCTGACCCGCGAGTATCCGATTGAGAAGCTGTTGCGCGACGCACGCGCCTCGATGATTGAGGACGGGTGTAACGAAGTGTTGAGCCTGCTGGGGGCTGAGCGGCTCTAGGGAGCCCGCCGCGAGCGGTGCCCACGGGGGGGGGCCGGTGCGGCGTATGCGTGCCCCCAGGTTGGTGCTGACGGAAAACGGAGTATGGAATGCCGGACAATATCGACTTTGACTTGACCGAGGAAGAGCGTGCGGTGCGCGACACGGTGCACAAGTTCGCGGCGGACGTGATGCGCCCCGCGGGCGTGAAGCTGGACCGCCTCTCGGCCGAAGACGTTATTGCCAAGGATTCCATCTTGTGGGACGTACACAAGAAATGGGATGCGTTGGGCATTCGCCTGTTCGCCACGGGCGGGGTGGAGTTCACGCCCCAGCAGCTCGGCCGCCTGTCGTGCCTCGTGAACGAAGAACTCGGCTGGGGCGATTCCGGCTTGGCCATCAGCCTCGGGGCGTCCGAGTTTCCCGCCATGCTGGCGCAGGGATCGATGAATCCGGATTTGATCGAGGCGTTCCCGGTCAACAAGATCGGCTGCTGGGCCATTACCGAACCGGACCACGGGAGTGACGTGCTGGACTTTGGTGACGACCCGGGCCGGCCGTCGCTGCAACGCCCCAACTGCGTGGCCAAGCGCGACGGGGATGACTTTGTCATCAACGGGCAGAAGGCCGCCTGGGTGTCGAACGGGACCATTGCCGACACGGCCGCGTTGTATACCGCCGTCGATACCGGCGACGGGGCCGATGGCTGTGGCGTGCTGCTGGTGGACTTGACGGCGCCCGGTGTGTCGCGGGGCCGTCCCCTCGAGAAGTTGGGTCAGCGGACCCTGCCGCAGGGGGAAGTCTTCTTCTCGGACGTGCGCGTCCCCCTCAGTCACCTGGTCGTGCCTACCGAGTTGTACCCCATGATGCTGGAGATGACCTTGTGTACCGCCAACGGGTTCATGGGCTCCACCTTCGTCGGCTGCGCCCGCGCCGCGTACGAACTGGCGTTGGCCTACGCGAAGGAGCGCGTCCAAGGGGGCGTGCCGATCTTCGAGCACCAGAGTGTGAAGGCGAAGTTGTTCGAGATGTTCCGGAAGATTGAGGCGGCCCGCGCGCTGAACCGCCGGGTCGTCTTGTACAACACCGTGCACTCGCCCCTGTCCGGTGACATGTCCCTGATGCCGGCGGTGCAGTTTGCCATCGCGTCGAAAGTGACCTCGACGCAGACGGCGTTCGAGGTGGCCACGGAGGCGCTCCAGATATTCGGGGGGAACGGGTTGACCTACGAGTTCCCCATCGAGAAGATTCTGCGCGATGCCCGCGCAAGCCTGATCGAGGACGGCACGAACGAAGTCTTGGCGCTCCACGGCGCCGAAAGGTTGTAGGATAAGCGCCCCATCGGCGGCGCGCGCTGGAAGGAGCAGACATGGAACTACGGGAAGTGATCGGCCGGCGGCGGTCCATTCGGTTTGTGCGGCCGTACCAGCCGGTGGAGCTGGAGAAGATTCAGGCCATGCTGGAAGCCGCGCGTCTCGCCTCGCACTGGGGCAACGTGCAGAGCCTGCGCGCCGTGGTGGTATTCCGCGACAGCGCGCCGCAGGAAACGCTCGACGCGATCCTGGCCCCCATTGCCGGTTGGCAAATCCGCCTCGCGCCGGTGATCATCGTGTGGTACATCGAGACGGCCGCCGTCGACGTGCAGGACATGCGCCTGCGCGAGCTGCTGGAAGCGGGCGCGCTGGGGTTCGGCCCCATGGAGGAAAAGCGCCAGGCGCTCGAAGAGCAGGTGATCCCCATGTTCAGCGGCATCCTCGAAGTCATGAAGCAGCCTGGCATGGGGGAAGTGGACTGTGGCCAAGGCATCGCGCAGGCCACCCTCATGGCGTACGAACTGGGCCTGGGCACCTGCTGCATCGGCACCCCGTTCGGCGACCAGATCGTCACGGCGCTCGGGCTGCCGGACTCCTGCCGGATGCTCTTGCTGCAGACCGTCGGCTACCCGGCGGAACACTGGGAGGCTGGGGGCCAGCGGCCGCGGCAGCCGTTCGAGAAACTGTTCCAGATGAACGGTTACGACACGCCGTTCCCCCGCGATAAAGCCCTGGTCGAGGAACTGAAGCAAGACAAGATGTTCACGCGGCCCGCCCCGTTGCCCGAGCGGGAGGCGGAACTCGCGTACCTACAAGTGGCACTCGGGCTCGAGGCGCCCGGCCTGCTCTAGCCTGCGTGCGCGCATTGGAGGCACCGTGAAACTCAACGCATATCTGGCCGGCGTGGGCATGACGCACTTCGGCAAGTACCTGGACACCGGACTCAAGGCGTTGGGCGGCGAGGCCGTGCACGCTGCCCTGGCGGACGCGGGCATTGCAGCGGACGACCTGCAGGCTGCGTGGGTGGGCAACGCTGCGGCCGGACTCATCACGGGGCAGGAATGCATCCGGGGCGAGGTGGTGTTGCGCGGCATCGGCATTGGCAGACTCCCCGTGGTCAACGTGGAGAACGCCTGCGCGAGTGCGTCGACCGCGCTCAACCAGGCGGCAGCCATGGTCACCGCCGGCGTGTACGACATGGTGCTCGCCCTCGGGGTCGAGAAGATGTACAGCACGGACAAGGCGCGCACGTTCCGGGCCTTCAGCGGCGGCGTGGACGTGGAAGCGTTGGAGGAGATCATGGCGGCGCTGCAGAAGAACGCAGCCGAAGGGGGCGCGACGGCGGCAGCCTCCGGCGCCGGTAAGAAACGCTCCATGTTCATGGACATCTACGCCGCCGGGGCGCGGCGCCACATGAAGGCCTACGGCACCACGGCCGAACAGTTCGCCGCCATCTCCGCGAAGAACTCCTTCCACGGCAGCATGAACCCGCGCGCCCAGTTCCGCGAAGCGTTGACCGTGGAGGACGTGCTGAACTCGCCCATGATTGCCGAGCCCCTCACCCGGCCCATGTGTTCGCCGGTGGGGGACGGCGCCGCCGCGGCGGTCATCGTGAGCGAGCGGAAGGCCAAGGAGATGGGCCTGGCGAATCCCGTGCGCATCGTGTCGAGCGTCCTGCGCTCGGGGTGGGACCGCGGACCGGAGGACGATGGCCTGTCCGAAGTCTGCGCGCGCGAGGCGTACGAGGAAGCCGGCATCGGCCCGGAGGACGTTGACGTGGCCGAGGTGCATGACGCGTCCGCACCGGCGGAGCTGTTCGCGTACGAATCCATCGGCTTCTGCCCCAAGGGCGAGGGCGGGCGGTTGATCGAAGAAGGCGCCACCCGCCTCGGCGGCCGGCTGCCGGTGAACACCTCCGGTGGTCTGCTGCGCAAAGGACACCCGGTAGGCGCCACCGGCATCGCCCAGGTGGTGGAGCTGACCGAACAGTTGCAAGGCCGCTGCGGGGACCGGCAGGTCGAGGGCGCCCGGGTCGCATTGGCGCACAACGGCGGCGGCAACATCGGTATCGACGCCGCGGCCCTCTGCGTCACGATCCTTCAGCGGTAGAGGGCCCCGTGCGCGAGCGGAACGAGCTGATCCTGGCGGACCTGATCGCCAATCGCGCGGAGGCACAACCCGACCTGGACGTGGCCACGTTTGAAGGCGCCGGTGTGCGGCCGGACGAGGTGCGCACCTACGCGGGCCTTCTCGACCAGGGCAATCGCGTGGCGAAGGCGTTGATCGACCGCGGGATGAACGTGGGGGACCGGTTCGCCCTGCTCCTGCGCAACCACCCGGAGTTCCTCGACGTGATGGTGGGCGCCTCGGTGAGCGGGTGCACGTTCGTGCCGACCGATCCGCGCACCCGGGGCGAAAAGCTGGCGTTCACGCTCCGCAACTCGGAGTGCCGGGGGATCATCTGCGCCGACTACAACCTCGCGCAGGTGGCCGAGGTGCGGGACTCGTGTCCGGACCTGGAGTGGATCTGGGTGTTAGAGACCAACGAGGAGCCCGACGGCCTGGTTGCGAGTGCCGTGCCGGGCGCGGAATCGTTGCAATTCGTGTACGACGCGCCGGCTGAACCGGTGGCAGTGCGGATCGACGCGCCGAATGCGCCGCTGGAGATCATGTACACCTCGGGGACCACGGGCGATCCGAAAGGCGTGGTGCTGTCGAACTTGCGCTATTGCGGCGCGGCCATGATGGGGACGCTGATCGGTTACCGGGAGGGCGACCGGCCGTACACCGGGCTCTCGCTGACGCATGGCAACGCGCAGCTCATCACCCTGTCCTCGTCCTTGCGCATGGGGTTGCGCGCCGTGTTTAGCCGCAAGTTCACGAAATCCCGCTTGTGGGACATTACCCGCCAATACGGCTGCACCACGTTCAACTTGCTGGGGGGGATGACCACCGCCATCTATAGTGAACCGGTGAAGCCGAATGACGCGGACAACCCGGTGCGGCTCGTGTGCAGCGCGGGCATGCCCGCGGCCATCTGGGCGTCGTTTGCCGAGCGGTTCGACGTGGAGATTCTGGAAGCGTACGGCGCCGTCGAGGGCGGGCTCGCGATCAACCCGCCGGGGGTCGGGCCCATTGGCAGCTTCGGAAAGCCGCCCCCGAACACCGAAATGAAGATCGTCGACGAGGATGGGAACGAGTGCGGACCCGGGGAGGTCGGGGAACTCATCTCGCGGCCGACCACGGGCGAGAAGGTGGAAGTCGAATATTTCAAGAACAAGGAAGCGTCCGAGAAGAAGACGTGGGGCGGCTGGCTGCGCAGCGGCGACATGTGTCACCGGGACGCCGACGGCTGGTTCTACTTCGACTTCCGCAAGGGCGGCGGTATCCGGCACAACGGCGATTTCGTGAACCCCGGGTTCGTGGAAAAGGTGGTGGCCGAGATTCCGCAGGTGGACGACGTCTTCGTGTACGGCGTCCCGGCCGCCTCCGGCGCGCCCGGTGAGAAAGACGTGGTGGCGGCTGTCGTGCCCGTGGATGCCGCCGCCTTCGACGTGGCCGACGTGTTTAAGGCCTGCCGCGCCGGCCTCGAGTCGAATTTCGTCCCCTCCTACCTGCAAGTGGTTGACGCGATTCCGAAGACCGCCTCCGAAAAACCGCAGGAACGCTACCTGCTCGACCGGTTTGCGCCGGACGCCGCCGGCATTCACACCGAAGCATCGATGGCCCGGTAGGGACCCCGCGGCGCTGGCGCCGCACGGGCGCACCCGCCAGCCTGTCCGGTTCGGGCGCGAGGGCGACATGGCGCGAAACAGGAAGACCGTGTTACACGTAAGATCCGGTCAGCGAACCATGATGCGCTTGAGAGATAGCCTGTTCAGCGTCGCGTGCGCCGCCCTCGTGGGCCTCGGGGCCTCCTGCGGAGGAGCGGGCGGGGAGCGCGAGTCGGACGCCGCAGTCCGCGCGGCTCAGGTCGCCGCGGAGTGGCCGGCGTACGGTGGGGATCAGGGGGGGCTGCGCCACACCTCCGCCGGCGAGATTACCCCGGCGAACGTGGATCGCCTCGAGGTCGCGTGGACCTATCGCACGGGAGACGTGTCGGATGGGGAGGGGGACATTCCCAGTACCACCGCTTTCGAGGCCACCCCCATCTTCGTCGACGGCACGCTCTATTTCCCCACACCCTTCAACCGGGTCATCGCCCTCGATCCCGAGACGGGAGCCGAGCGCTGGGCCTACGATCCGAAGCTCGATGTCGCGGGGGGCCACTACGCGAATCAACTGATCTGCCGCGGAGTGACCTACTGGCGCGATCCGGCTGCGGACGCTGCGGCCGCCTGCGCGAAGCGCATCTTCACCGCGACCAATGACGCGCGACTCATCGCCCTGGACGCGGTCACGGGCGCGCCCTGCGCCTCGTTCGGCGAAAACGGTACGGTCGATCTCAACCGCGGGGTGGGGGAGCAGCGCTGGTCCGGCGAGTATCAGGTGACCAGTCCCCCCGTCGTGGCGGGCGACGTAGTCGTCGTCGGCTCCGCCATTTCCGACAACGATCGGATTAACGCCCCAAGCGGCGTCGTGCGCGGATTCGACGCCCGCACCGGTGCGCTGCGGTGGGCCTGGGACCTGGCGCCGCCCGAGGTGCCCGCCGAGTATGCGCGCGCCGAGTGGAGCGGCTACCTGCTGGGGACCCCCAACGTGTGGGGGCCCATGTCCGTGGATGTGGAACGGGGGCTCGTGTTCGTGCCCACCGGGAATCCGGCGCCGGACTACTACCGCGGCGGACGCGGGATCATGGACTACTACGGCAGCTCGACCGTGGCGCTGCGCGCGTCCACCGGGGAAGTGGTCTGGCACTTCCAGACGGTGCACCACGACCTGTGGGACTTCGATGTGCCCGCGCAGCCGACACTGGCCACGATGCGCCATGACGGCGCGGAGATCCCCGTCGTGATTCAGGCGACGAAGATGGGCCTGCTGTTCATCTTGCATCGCGAAACGGGTGAACCCATCTTCGGCGTTGAAGAACGTCCCGTCCCCCAAGACGCCGCGCCCGGAGAGCAGGTGTCGCCAACCCAGCCGTTTCCCCTCAAACCTCCGTCGCTCATTCGTCGGGAGCTGCGCCCGGAGGACGCCTGGGGTCTCACCCCCTGGGATCGCAAGGCCTGCCGCGAGAAGATCGCGGCCTTGAAGTTCGACGGGATGTATACGCCCCCGAGCATCCAGGGCACGCTCATGTTCCCCGGCAACGCCGGCGGCTCGAACTGGGGCGGGATTGCGGTGGACCCGGGGCGGCAGCTCGTCATCGCCAACGTGATCGATCTGGCGTGGGCCGTGCGGCTCATTCCGCGCGCAGACTTCGATCGGGAGCGGCGGGAGAACCCGGGCGTAGAACACGGACGGCAGACCGGTACGCCGTATGGACTGCGGCGTGAAATGCTCACATCTCCATTAGATCTGCCGTGCACCCCGCCGCCGTGGGGATCCCTGGCGGCGGTGGACCTGGCGACGGGCGATATTCGTTGGCAAGTGCCCTTGGGCACGATCCGCGACATCGCGCCGGTGCCCCTCCCGCTGCGTTGGGGCACGCCGAATCTGGGCGGGCCCCTCACCACGGCGAGTGGACTCATCTTCATCGGGGCCGCGATGGACGATTACCTGCGGGCCTTCGACATCGGGACGGGCGAGGAAGTGTGGAAGGCGCGGCTGCCGGCCGGTGGGCAGGCTACCCCCATGAGCTACGTGGCGCGCGCCGGCGGGAAACAGTACGTGGTCATCGCGGCGGGCGGGCACGGGCGCGCCGGCACGACCCTCGGCGACTACGTCATCGCGTACGCGCTCCCGTAGGCCCGGGTTGACGGACGAGGCCGGCCTTGCTGAAATAGTCGGGGCCGGGCGAGGGCGACTCACCGGCGGAGGTGACACGGCATGCGAGTACCCTGGGTAATGGCGATGGTGGCGAGCGCTGTGCTGGCCCATGCCTCCCCGGCAGTGGGGCAAGATCATCACCATGGGCACGGGTCTGCTGCGACCTGTGGCGGGCTGGAGCCCCTGCTCACGGTCGCCGATTTCAATGGCGACGGTGCAGTGGATGGAGCCGATCGCGATGTGATCGTCGCGGCGGTGGCGCGCGGGGAGTACCTCGCCTTTTACGACCGCAACGCCGACGAGACGTTGGACAATGCGGACGTGGAGTTGACCGCGCAAGATTCCGGCAAGAAGAGTTCGGCCCTCGACCGCGAAGTGATCGCCGCGTTTTGGGGCACCAAGCACCTGCGGGATCAAGCCGTCGCTATCGCGGAGGGGTGGATACCCACGACACAGGAGTACATCGGCCACGGGGTGCACTGGGGGTTGCTGGGCGGTGGCGGGGGCATGTTCGAGGCGGGCCGCCCGCGAGGGCTCAACTACTCCGCCGAGGGCGAATTGCTGGCGGTGTACTACACGACGGGGGCGGTTCAGTCGAGCGACGTGCCGTACCCCGAGGGATTCGCGGGAGACGAGGACCTGTGGCACTCGCACGTGGGTGTGTGCCTGGGCGGCGTGAACCCGTACGACCCGATACACGATCACACGGCGGTCTCGTACGGCGAGTGTCTGAGTCGGGACGAGTGTTCCGCGGCGACCGGCTCGGAGTACACAATTTGGGTGCCGAAGATTCACATGCTGCACCTGTGGCTCTACACGTTGAACCCGTGCGGCAAGTTTGGCGGGACACATCCGGGGGCCGGTCTGGGCGGGGTCGAGCCGTCAACTACGACCTGCGCGCTGGAGGACGTCCTGAAATAGGGCGTGGGCGGGCGTCCACGGCGTGCACCTGCGCCCGGCCCCCGTGTAGACTATCTCGTCGGCCCGCGGGGCGAGGATGCGGGCCGGCGGTGGGGGGATCATGCAGAACAACATTGGCCTGCTGCTTACGAAACGCGCGTACCTGAACCCGGACGTGGAGGCGCTGGTGGATGTCGCCTCCGGCGAACGTTTCACCTTTGCCGAGTTCAACGCGCGCTGCAATCAGACCGCGCACCTGATTCACGGCCTCGGCGTGCGGCGTGGCGACCGCGTAGCGCTGCTGCTCATGAACGGGCCGGCGTTCATGGAGACGTTCTTCGCGCTCGCCAAGCTCGGGGCCGTGGTGGTGCCCCTGAACTGGCGGCTCGTGGCGGACGAACTGGCGTTCATCCTGAAGGACAGCGGCGCGGAGACCCTGGTCTACGGAGGGGAGTTTGCCGAGACGGTGGCGGACCTGCACGCGCGCGGCGCGGACGCGACGGCACTGCGGAACTGGGTGCACGTGGGCGATGCCGGCAGCCGGGCCGACTTCGCAGTGGAGTACGAATCGCTGCAGGCCGCCGCGCCCACGGCGGAACCGGAGATCGGCGCGGACGAGGATGATCTGCTGTACATCATGTACACCTCCGGCACCACCGGCCTGCCGAAGGGTGCGGTGCACACGCACGCGTCGGCGTTGTGGGCGTGCATCACGATCGCCCAGACCGCGGACCTGCGGTACAAGGACCGGTATCTGGTGTCCCTGCCCCTGTTCCACGTGGGGGCGCTGACGCCCATGACGGGCGCGGTCTACGGCGGGTTCACGACGATCATCATGCGCGCCTTCGATCCCGTGAAGACCTGGGAACTCATGGCGGAGGAGCGGATCACCACCATGCTCGCCGTTCCGGCCATGCTGAATTTCATGCTGCAGGTGCCCGACGTGGAGAAGTACGACTACTCCGCCCTGCGCTGGTGCATGAGCGGCGCGGCGCCCGTACCCGTCACGCTGATCGAGCAATTCGCCAAGCTGGGCATCGAAATCCATCAGGTGTACGGCCTCACCGAAACGTGCGGCCCGGCGTGTCTCATCAGCCCGGACGACGCGCTCGCGAAGGCCGGATCCACGGGGAAGGCCTTTTTCCATACGGACGTGCGCATCGTGGACGACGCCGGGGTCGAGGTCCCCCATGGCGAGGCCGGCGAGGTCATCATTCGCGGCAAGCATCTCATGACGGAGTATTGGAACCGGCCCGACGCGACGGCGGAGACCATTAAGGACGGGTGGCTCTATTCAGGCGATATCGCCAGCATGGATGCCGAAGGGTTCGTGTATATCCAGGACCGGAAGAAGGACATGATCATCTCGGGGGGGGAGAACGTCTATCCCGCCGAGATTGAGAACGTGATCCTGAGCCATCCACAGGTCACCGAAGTCGCGGTCATCGGCTTGCCGAGCGCGAAGTGGGGCGAGACGCCGCTGGCCATTGTGGTGCGATCCGATCCCGCGCTCGGGGCCCAGGACGTGTTGGCCCATTGCGACGGGAAGCTGTCGCGCTTCAAGCAGCCGAAAGCCGTCGAGTTCATCGATGAAATTCCGCGCAATCCCACCGGCAAGATTCTGAAGCGGATCCTGCGCGAGCAATTTCCGGGTCCCGCCGCCGACTAGCCGACGATCGCGCCGGGGCGGTGGCCTCCCGCCAGCCCCATCCGCCTACCCCCAGGGAGCAGCCCATGCCGCAGAATCCCCTCAGCCGGTTTCTCGAAAACCAGGACGCCGACCCCGACGACGCGAAATTCTTCTGGAGTGGCGGTCCCGTGGAGGTGGCCGAGCGCACGTGGTTCCAATCGCTGTTGAGCGGGGCCACGGCCTTCGAGACGGACGCGGGCCTCGTGGTGGTGGACACGGGCACGATCTGGGCGGGCCCGACGCTCGCCGAGCGGGTGCGGCAGCACACCCAGGCGCCGGTGCACACCGCTATCTTCACGCACGGGCACGTGGATCACGCCTACGGGCTTCGCGACTTTCTCGTTGACGGCCAACGGCCGCCGCGCGTGATCGCCCACGAGCGCACCCTCGACCGGTTTGCGCGTTACGAGCGCACCGCCCGGCACAATGCCGCCATCAACGCGCGCCAATTCGGCGGTAGCGTGCGCGGGGCAGAGGATTCCACCGCGTACGACACGTTCAAGCTGCCGCCCATCCTCCCCGATACGCTGGTGCGCGACGCCATGACGCTGACCGTGGGGGGGCTCACGTTCGAACTGCGCCACTGCCGGGGCGAGACGGACGATCACCTGTGGGTCTGGTGCCCCGAGCGCGAGGTGCTCTGCCCCGGCGACCTCTTCATCTACGGCGTGCCGAACGCTGGCAATCCCCAGAAGGCGCAACGCTATCCCTGGGATTGGGCGGCGGGCCTGCGGGACATGGCTGCGCGCCGGCCCCGCAGTCTCTGCCCCGGCCACGGTGGACCCACGGTGAACGATCCCGACAAGATTCAGCGGATGCTGACGGAAACCGCCGACTACCTGGAGGCAATCGTGTCGCAGACCCTGGCCGCGCTGGACGACGGGTCGCCCCCGCACGTGGATATCGTGCACCGCGTCCAGCCGCCGGCGACTGAGTCCCCGTGGCTGCAGCCGGTGTACGACGACGCCGAGTTCATCGTGCGCAACATCATTCGCTACTACGGCGGATGGTGGACGGGGCGGCCGAGCGAACTGAAACCCGCGCCGCGCGCGGCGGTGGCACGGGAACTCGCGGACCTTGCGGGCGGGGCGGCGGTCCTGGCCCAGCGGGCGAAGGCCCTGGCCGAACGGGGCGACTGGCGCCTCGCGTCGCACCTGGCCGACTACGCGTTGGAAGCGGCGCCGGACGATCCCGCCATTCGCGCGATCGTGGGGGACTTCTACGAGGCGCGCGCCGCGACGGAGCCGAGCCTGATGGCCTCGAACCTCTGTAACTCGGCAGCCGCGTACGCGCGGGAAGGACGGCCGTTCGCCTAGAGCCGTCGCCTACGCGTCCGCGTCTCCCTGTGGGGCTGCGGTGTCCGCCTCCGCGCCGGCGCCGGGCTGCTCCGCACCGTTCGCCCGGAAGACAGGCACCAGAAATTCCGCGCGATAACCCGCCCCGGCGCCGGTGGTGGCCACTTCGACGCGCCAAACGATGGGGTTCCGCACCGCCAAGCTGCTGGGCCGGCAGGACGCGGGAATCTCGAACCGCACGGGAATCGCGGAGTACTGGGCGCTGATCGCCACCTCGTCGCCGCCGACGGTGTATTCCGGCTGCCACAGCGCCTGGCGTGTGCCGCCGAGCCCGGGGCTCTGTTCGCAGACGAGCCGCACACGGAACACCCGCTCGCCTTTCGCGGCCACCTGCGCCCGCACGGCGCCGTCCAGTTCCCCCCCGATCCGGCCGGGGACCGAGGCCATCTCGAATACGGATTCGCGGGAGCGCCACCACCGCCAGGTGGCCAGCGTCGCCCACGCCAGGAGCCCGACGCCCAGGAGGCTCGAGAGCGCGACACACGCCAGCCCCCAGTAGGCCCCGGTTTCCAACCAGGTACCGAGCGGCACGAGGGGGAGCAGCGCACCCCACAGCACCGCGTGCCACCCGACGACCGCCAACCACGCGAGCACGGCCGCACGGCCGAGGGAATGCTTGATGAGACCCGCCGCCCAGTCCGCGCGCCACATCCAGGGCTGGTCGGGATAGCTGGCGCGGCGCGCCCCTTCGCGTGCCAGATTTACGCCGCCGGCGATCACGCCCAGGCCCGCGCCCACCTGGGCGGCGGCAAAAAACACGAGCACGAACACCCCGATGTACACGGCGACGTCCCGGGCCGGCGGCGGACGCGACCAGTACTGCGCTACGGCACTCCACCCAATCCAGCAACCGAGCGCCAACAGCGCCAGCCCAAGCAGGGCCAGACACGTGCCCCCTCCCAGTCGGTACCGCGTTCCCCGCATCGCAATTCCTGACGCGCCAGTCCCCGGGTCGGGGTCGGGGCGTGCGTTGCTCGAATGCATCGATCTGCCCAGTGTGCCGTACCCCAGGCGTTATTCGCGGCGAGTCTCCTCCTACGATACCAATCCCGCCTGCCGGATGCACGCGGGGTCGTGGCCCGGCCGCCTCGCCGCCCCGCCGCGGGCGCCTCCCATGGGCTATAGTGAGGGGGACCGGGCAGGCGGGGCACTCCAGGCGCGGCACCGCCGCCTGGAAGGAGGGACCATGGGATTCCACCATTTGGCGCTGGCGACGCGGGACATCGCCGCCATTGATGAGTTCTACACGAAGGTGATGGGCTTCGAGCTGGCCAAGGTCGTCATCGGTCCGACGCGGAATGGCGGCTGGTCCAAGCATTTCTTCTATGACGCCGGGCACGGGCAATTGATGGCGTTCTGGGAGTTGCACGGCGACGAGTTTCCGGCCAATTTCCCGACCGGGCTTTCGGAGGGGGCGGGATTGCCCTTCTGGGTCAACCACATCGCGTTCTGGGCGGATGACGTGCCCGACCTGCAGGTGCACAAACAGCGGTGGATCGATCACGGGTGCACGGTCGTCGAGATCGACCATGAATGGTGCTATTCGATTTACACCCTGGATCCCAACGGCACGTGGGTCGAGTTCTGTGCCACTACCGCGACCTTCACGGACGAAGATCGGGCGTTCGCCCGCGAAGCCCTCGTACGCGACGATCTCCCGCACAGCCCCCGGCCTCCGTTCATCAAAGTGCACGAAGCGAAAGGGGCGGCGACGCCCTCGTAGCGCGGTCCCGTCGCACCCCCCACCGTCACACGGTTCAACAAGAGGTAGACGCATGCCCCGCCTTCGCCAAGTGCCGCGCGCGGAAGCGGCGCCCGAGGTCATCCCGCTGTACGACTTGCTGTTCGGCGACCGCGATCCCGTGGCCGAACCCGGCACCGAAACGGGAACGCCGGGCAATTGGTGGACGGTGTTCGCCCTGGTGCCCGACGCGTTTCAACACGCGGTGCAGGGCTTCCAGTTCTACCGCAGCCGGAAACGCAAGCTGGATCCCCAGCTTCGGGAACTGGGCCAGACCCGGACGGGCTTCGCGCGCGGGAGCCAGTTCGTATTCTCACAGCATTGCAAGTCCTGCCGGTCGGTCGGGCTGAGCGAGGAGAAGATCCAGGCCATCCCCGCCTGGAGCACCGCCGAGGTGTTCGCACCGGTGGAGCGCGCCGTGCTCGCCTACACGGATGCGTACGTGCTCGACGGCGGCCGCGTTCCCGATGGCACGTTTGCGGATTTGCAGGCGCACCTGTCCGACGAGGAAATTCTGGAGTTGACCTACACCATCGGGCTGTACGAGATGCACGCCACCATGTGCCGCGCCTTGCGCCTGGAGTACGACGACGTGGCCGAACGGGTGGCCGAAATTCCCGCGCCGACGCCCGAGGCGAATCAGGACGTCATGCGTAGCGTGGATTCCAAGCGCGACGGGTAGGCGCGCCCATGTCCACGCCCGCCGCCGGCCTCCGCACGCTGCTGCAGGAGCCGGGCCTCGTGACCATGCCCTGTTGTTTCGATGCGTTGTCCGCGAAGCTCATCGAGGCGGCCGGCTTCCCCCTGACGTTCATGAGCGGCTTTGCGGTGGCGGCGACGCGCCTCGGCCTCCCGGACACCGGCCTCATCTCCTATGCCGAGATGCTCGATCAGGGCCGGAACATTTGCGGCGCGGTCTCGATCCCGGTCATCGGGGATGCCGACACGGGGTACGGCAACGCGGTGAACGTGAAGCGGACGGTGCACGGGTACGCGCAGGCGGGATTCGCCGCCGTCATGCTCGAGGATCAGGTGGCACCGAAACGCTGCGGCCATACGCAGGGCAAGGACGTGGTACCGCGCGCCGAGGCGGTCGCGCGCATTCGCGCGGCGGTGGACGCCCGGGCCGAGGGGCCCGACATCCTGATCGTGGCGCGCACGGACGCGCGGGCTCCGCTCGGTCTCGATGAAGCCATTGCGCGGGGCCGCGCCTTCGTCGAGGCGGGGGCGGACATCGCCTTCCTGGAAGCCCCGGAATCCGAGGAGGAGATGCGCCGCCTCTGTGGCGAGATTCCCGGGCCGAAGATGGCGAACATGGTCGAAGGGGGCGTGACGCCGGTGCTACCCCCGGCGCAGTTGGAGGACCTCGGCTACGCGATCGCCGCGTATCCGCTGACGCTGCTGAGTGCCGGCGCGGCCGCCATGCAGGACGCGCTGACCGCGCTTCGCGCTGGGGAACCGCCCCCGCAGCTGCTGGATTTTGGCGCCCTTCGCACGCTCGTCGGATTCGACGCGTACGACCGCGAGCAGGCGCGCTACACGTCCTAGCGCCGGCGGCCGCACCGCCGCTGGCGCGCAGGTATCAGACGCCGCGCATCATCCGCCGCGTGTAGCTCCAGTGGAATTCCCGCGTGTGTTCGAACTCGGGGGGCAACAGGCGGCCAAAGGGTAGCGTCAACCAGAGCCGGAGGCAGTGGCGCTTTCGCGCCGTGTCGTCATAGTCTTCGAACGCCGTGCGGCCGTGCAGGATGTCGTAATTGTTGGCCATCTGGAGATCGCCCGGCTGCATGTCGAACTCCAGGCGGATGCCCGGCTCCTCCGCGATAGCGTCGAGCAGATCCATGGCGGCCAGTTGCCGGTCAGTCAGCCGGGGCACGTTCTCGAACCGCTGCGCGAGCATGATGTAACCCCGCTTGTACAGCACGTGCAGCCGCCGGGCGTAATGGATGTAGATCGGGTGCACCTGGCAGCGGCCCGTGCCGGGAAGCTGCTGCCCGCGGGCATCGAAGTGGAAATCCTGTTGGAGGACTTCGGCCAGATCCGGTCGCCGGCGCACGACTTCGTTGAAGAGCGCGACGGCGCTGATCAGCCGGCTGCGGCCCCCCTGCTTCGCGGCGCGGCGGCATAGCAGCATGAAGATGTCCGACCCGTCGTTGTGGTAGGGAATCTCCAGGTTCGTCTCGTAGGCGCGCGCGGTCGCGTCCGTCCGGAGATCCTTCCCACAGTCGCGCACGTGGTGCAGGAGAGTGCCGTCCACATCCTGCGGCTCCGCCACGCCGAGATGGGTCCCAAGCCCCCAGAACACCACCGTCGCCTGCTGTTCGGACCAGCGGTCCACGGGCAGGCCCCGCAACAGGGCGAACCCGCGCCCGCCTTCAATCTCGCCCCGGATGTCCGCCAGAAAGGGCGCCACAGTCGGCAGGGGAAAGTCCTCGGTCCGCACCCGGAGCGGGTCCAACCCTTGCGTCGCTACGGACCACATGGCCGTCTCGATTTCGAGGATCTGCTCGGCGGTGAGCGTATAAATCCAGGCGCTGTTGCCGGCGAAGTTCGAACCGCGCCACGCCGCCGGGCTGTTCAGCGGTTCCCGAAGAATGTCCTGCACGGGGGCACCATAGCACGCGCCGCGCCCGGCAGCAGGGGATTCGCGGCGGGCTAGGGCTCCGCGTTGCTCAGGATGATGGTCCCGCTGGCGCCGAACATGCCGCCGACGCCGTGCGCAATGGAGATCGTCGCGCCGTCCACCTGCGCCGGGGCGGTACCGCGCAACTGGCGCACGCTCTCCTGCAACGCGTACATGCCGTACATGCCGGAATGCATGTAGCTGAGCCCGCCACCGTTCGTGTTCAGGGGCAGCGTTCCGCCGGGCGCCGTCTGGCGCTCCCAAATAAACGCGCCCGCCTCGCCGCGCCCGACGAAGCCCAAGTCTTCCAAGCCGTAGAGGGGCAGATGGGCGAACGCGTCGTAGATCATCAGGTGGTCCACGTCAGCGTGGCTGATGCCCGCCTCCCGAAACGCCTGTTCCCCCGAGATGCGAAATGCCTTCGAGGTGGTGAAGTCCTCCATTTGGCTGATCAACGGGGTCTCCAGCCCTTCGCCGGTGCCCAGGACGTAGATGGGCTTGCGCGGCAGGTCCCGCGCCCGCTCGGCGGATGTCAAGATCAACGCGCCCCCACCGTCCGTCACCAGGCAACACTCCAGCAAATGGAACGGATACGCGATCATCCGCGAATCGAGGACGTCTTGCACCGTGAGGGGGTCCCGGTGCGACGCGCGGGGGTTCATGCCTGCCCACTCGCGCTGCACCACGGCGACCATCGCCAACTGCTCGTGGGTGAGTCCGTACTCCTTCATATAGCGCAGCATGGGGATGGTGAACAGGGTCGGCGGCCCCATGGGACCGTACGGCATCTCGAATTGGCCTTGCAGGCTGGCCGGCGCGCGGTTCCACCGGGCGCGCCCGACGCCCGACCGGCCGCTCTCCCCGTGGGTGATCAGGACGGTCTCGCAAAGGCCCTCATTGATCGCCGCGGCCGCGTGGCGCACGTGCAGCATGAACGAACACCCGCCGACCGCGGTGCCGTCCGCCCACTTGGGCGTGATGCCCAGGTAGTGCGCGATGCCCGTCGGCCACTCGCCGGCCGTGGCAAACCCGTCGATGTCCTTGAGCGTCAGGCCCGCATCGGCCAGCGTGTTCAGCGCCGCGTCCGCGTGCAACTGGATTTGCGACTGGTGCGGGATCTTGCCGAGTTCCGTCGTCTCGGCGGCGCCCACGATGGCAACGGTATTCGGTTGCATGCTAGTGCTGCACCGGACGGAAGAGGGGCAGGGTGATCTCGTCCGTCAGGGATTCGAAAGCCACTTCGAGGGGCATGTCGAGGACCAGCGCTTCGGGCGTCTGCGGCGTGCCCACGATGTTCGTCATCATGCGCGGGCCCTCCGCCAATTCGACCACGGCGATGGCGTACGGCGCCTCGAAGCCGGAGTTCGGCATGGCCCGCTGGTTGATGATGTAGCTGTACAGCGTGGCCCGGCCCGTCGCGGCGAACACCTCGACCTTCCGGGAGCCGCAGCCGGGGCAGAACGGGCGCGGGGGAAAGTAGACGTGCGTACAGTCGTCGCAGCGTTGCAACCGGAGTTCGTGCTCCCGCGTCCCGTCCCAGAAGTGTTGCGTCTCCGGGGTGGGCTGCGGAACGGGCCGTTGGACATCAGGCACGCTGGATCTCCTTTTCCGGGCCGGTGAGCCTCAGGCGCGGCCGGGCGGGAAGCCTCACCGGCCGGCAATCCTACTGGGTCGACGGGGTGTCCAACAAGCGGTCGGCCGGAGGCGGGCGCCGCCCGCGCCCCACGGGTGCCGTCGCGCGCAGTACAATTGTCGGTACCGCCGGACCTCGGAGGGCGGCGGTCCGCGGTGGTGCGCTCGTCCGGCAGCGCCGTCGCGGGGTTGGGAAGGGGACTCATGCAAGACAGCACCGTCATTCCGATCGAAGATGATATCCGCGCCCCGGCCGCGTTGGCCGATCCGCATGCGTTCTTCCACCGCCTGCGCGGGCACGACCCGGTGCACTGGAGCGAGCGGAGCAACGCGTGGATCATCACGGGCCATGCCGAGGTCACGGAGGCGTTCCTGGACAAGCGGTTGTCCTCGGATCGCCTGACGCCGCTGCAGGAGCGCATCACGGGCCCCCACCGCGCGGACATGACGGAGACGTTTCACCTGTTGCGCGGCTGGATGGTCTTCGCCGACGCACCCAACCACGATCGCCTCCGCGACCCGCTGCGCGCCGCCTTTACGCCGAGTGTCATGAAGCGGCTCGCGCCACGGGTGCAGACGATCGTCGACGAGTTGCTCGACGAGATGGCCGCGGCGGGGGAATGCGAACTCATCGAGTCCTTCGCGTTTCCAGTGCCGGCCATCGTGATCGCGGAGTTGCTCGGCGTGCCCCCGGAGGACCGGGAAGATTTCAAGCGCTCGTCGACCAAACTGTCCGGGCTGGTCTTCGGCGCGGTGGAAGAACCGAAACGCAACGCGTCGGCCAACGAAGGCGCCATCGAATTCATCGAGTATTTCACCGGGTTGATCCGCCGCTACGAGGCGCAACCCGCGGACAACCTCATTAGCCGGCTGATCGCGGCGCGCGATTCCGGGGACGCGCTCTCCGCCGAGCAGATGGTGGGCGCCTGCACGCTCCTGCTCTTCGGTGGCCACGAAACCACCACCGGCTTGATCGCAAACACGATCGCGTGTCTGTTCCAGCACCCGGAGCAATTGGCCGACCTGCGCCGGCATCCGGACCTAGCGGCTTCGGCCGTGGAGGAGTGCCTGCGCTTTGAGGGGCCGGCGAAGGTGATGGTCCGGCAAGTGGTCGAAGACCTGGACTGGAACGGGCGGCAGTTCCGGGCCGGCCAGCGGGTATACCTCAGCATGGCCGGGGCCAGCCGCGATCCCGCCGTCTTTCCCGAGCCGGATCGATTCGACATTCGCCGCGACCCCAATCCGCACCTGGGATTCGGGCACGGCATCCACTACTGCCTCGGCGCGCCACTGGCTCGCCTGGAGGGGCGCATCGCCATTCAGTCGATCATCGAGCGCTTCCCGGACATGCGCCTGACGGTCGACCGGCTGCAGTGGGGCTCGAGCATTCTCGGACGGCGGGTGGCCACCCTGCCCTTGCAGCTCAGCTGACCACCCGTAGCCGGGGGAGACGGCGCCGATCAATGCCAATACTTGAGTGACGCGGGCGGTGCGCGCCGTAGAGGGGACGACCGACTATGGACGACTTCCCAAAAGTAGCACTCATCGTTGGAAGCCTTACCTGGCCTATCGCGTATTTGTTGTTTCGTCGTGAGGCCGGCGCGGGGAGGAAGGCCGGTGCCCAGGAATCCTGGGCAGAACTTGAGCAACTGCCGGAGAATGTCCCGAGGACTGCCTACCACAAGTTTTGCGTCTGGCGGGGGGAGTACTACGACACGGCACCCTTATTCGGCGCGTTCTGGGGGCTCGCTCTGTATGGGCTGTGCTGGGGATGGGTGCCACTTATCCTGGATGCGGCGTTCGGCGTAAGCGAAGATCACTACACCCAACTCCTAGCCGCCTGGAGCCCCTACGTCATGATGCTCGTGTTCGCCGTTGTGTTCTTCCCGCGTCAGTACTTCGCATATCACCCACTGGCTCGAGACAGATGGTCCACGTCCTTTTTCAACGAAAGAATTTTTGTCACCGATCTTCTTGGGGGGGTTGTCCTAATCATTGTGATGAGCGCACTGCTACATGTGCAACGAATGGGAACGTAGTGAAGCCCAGTGCTGGCCAGGAGTTGTAGCGGGAAACGGTCCAGGAACTATATTCCGCGTTGGATCGCGGGCCGTCAGGGGTGTACGACTAGCCGCCGGCGCAGGTGCGGGGCGACCGCGCACGCTAGAACTCGATGACGGCGCGAATGCCGTCTTGCGCTTCCATCAGTTCGAAGCCGCGGTTCACTTCGTCGAGTGTGAGCGTGTGCGAGATGAATCCGTCCAAGTCGATCTTGCCTTCCAGGTAGAAGTCCACGAGTTTCGGCACGTCGGTGCGTCCGCGCGCGCCGCCAAAGCTGCCCCCTTGCACCCGGCGGCCGGTGATCAAGTACCGCGGGATGATCTCAAGCTTTTCGCCCTTGCCGGCCACGCCCAGGATCGTGCAGAGGCCCCAGCCCATGCGCGCGGCTTCCACGGCCTGGCCCATCACGTCCACGCGGCCCGTCGCTTCGAAGGTGTACTCGGCCCCGAAGCCGTCCGTCATCTCCAGAATCTGCTGGACGGGATCGGTATCGACGGTGAGCGTATGCGTCGCGCCGTGCTGCGCCGCGAGCGCCAGGCGCTGTGGAGCCGGGTCGACGGCGATGATCCGCTCCGCGCCCGCGAGACGACAGCCGACGACCGCCCCCAGGCCCACCATCCCGGCGCCGAACACGGCGCACGTGGAGCCGGGTGTCACGTTGGCTTTCCAGAGCGCGGCCGCGATGCCCGTCGTCGCGCCGCACGCGAGCATGCACACGGCGTTTAGGGACGCGGTTGCATCGATCTTCGCCAGGGCGATTTCGGGCATGACCGTGTACTCGGCAAACGTGCTGGTGCCCATGAAGTGCCGCAAGGGCTCCCCGTTGCGCGAGAGCCGCGTGGTGCCGTCGGGCAGAGAACCCTTGCCCTGCGTCTCGCGGATGGCGAGGCAGATGTTGGTCTTGCCGCTCTCACAGTGCAGACAAGTGCCGCACTCGGGCGAGAAGAGGGTGATCACATGGTCGCCCGGTTGGACGGACGTGACGCCGCCGCCGATGGCCTCCACCACCCCCGCGCCTTCGTGCCCGAGCACGCAGGGTGCGTAGCCGCTCGGATCCACGCCACTCGCCGAGTACATGTCCGTATGGCAAATGCCGCACGCGTGTACTTTGACGAGCACCTCCCCCCGTTGCGGCGGGGCGAGGTCGACCTCCTGCACGACGAGCGGCTGCCCGAACGCTTCGAGGACTGCGGCGCGAATCATCATGGTGAACTCTCCCTCAGCGAACCGTCCGCCGTCCGGAACGTGCCCGCCTAGGCCGCCATTCTAGTGCAGCGGTGGGCGAAGCCGCTGTCGGTCTAAGCGGCGTCGTGGAAGATGAGGCCGAGCGTGAAGCGCGTGCCTGCGCGCACGCGGCTGACGCCGTGCCGCATGCCGGCGCGGTAGTACCCGCGCGAGCCGGCCACGGGGTGATGCACCACGGGAAAGATAACGGCTTGGCCCCGGCTCAGGGGCGCAATCTCGGCCTTCGACTGCTTGCGGGGCGCCTGCTCGACCAGGATGAATTCGCCGCCATCGAAATCCTCGCCCGGACGACTCAACAGAATCGTAGCTTGCAGGGGAAAGGCCACGTCGCCATACAGGTCGCGGTGCAGTCGGTTGTAATCGCCCTGCCCGTATTTCAGCATGAGCGGCGTCGGTTTGTCCTGGCCGGCGTCCGCGCACTGCTGCAGGAAACGATCGTGCTCGGGGGGGAACCGCCGCACATCCCCGAGCTGCTCCGCCCACCCGTTCGCGATGCGGGCGAGCTGCGGGTACATGGCCGTGCGTAGCGTTTCGACCACGGGCGGTAATGGGTAGGCGAAGTACTGGTATTCGCCGGCCCCGAATGCGTGGCGTTGCATGACCACCCGGCTCCGAAAGCACGACGCGGAATCGTAGAGGGCAATCAGGTGTTTGCACGCGGGCGCGCGCAGCAGGACGGGCGTGGTCGCGTAGCCCTGCGCGTCCAGGTCCGCATGCATCCCCGCCCAATCCAGAGCCGCCACCCGCCCGGACAGCGCCGCTCGCTCGCGGCTCGCATCCGCGTCGCGACTTGTACCCCGCTTCGGCCCCATGGGACACCCCCAGCCAGCCTACGTCATTCGCGAGTCGGCTGCTGGCCGGTTTCAGACGCCATTCGTAATTGAGGTTGGGTTAAGCTATGGCGGTAGCTGCGCTCTGGCGAGCGCGGTCCCGGCCGGCTGGGAAAGAAATCTCATGCAACCATGGCAATGGCTAACAGCTCTCAGTGTGATCGTCGTGGTCGGGGTGGGTTGTGGGCGGGGGTGGCCTGGGCCTGAGGCCGAGATGGATTGGCTAGGCGTGACTGGACGCCAGCGACTCGACACCGCGTACGATCTGCATAACTACGGACGCCCTGCCCTAGCCATCAGCCTGTTGCAACCTCTGCCCACGGACGTACTGGAGGCAAAAGAGGCGCACCTCATTGTTGCCAAATCATACCGTTCAATGGGGAAGCACAGACGGGCGCTCCGACACTATCTATTGGCCCAAGGCGAACCGGAGTTCTACCCGGGTTCTCAAGGACTAGTCGATATGTCCATTGGGGAAACGCTGCTCGCGCTCAAGCGACCGAAGGAGGCGCTCGTATACTTCGAAAGGGCGATCAGTGGCGGTTCGACATGGGCGGTGATCGAAGGCCCGTTGGCGAAGGCAAAAGTGCTCACGATGTTGGGCCGATTCAATGAAGCGGAGACCATCGTGGATCAAGTGGAACGCGATTGGACGGGCAAGATGCCGCAGGAGTGGTTGGACCAGCGTTTGGAGCCATTTCGGGAGGGGTTTGCCCGCCAGCAACCTGTGCAAGAAATCCGAGTGCGGGCGATGCCGAAGCGTAACGGAACGTCGTGACGCAAGGTGGTCTAGCAATCGGATTCGTCGCCTGATCGCGGGATGTCAGGGGCGGCCACGGATTCGGACCGCATTCATGGGCCCGTCGCGTCCGGCGGGAGGCCCCGCTCTTTGATCGCGCAGTACAACACCGGCACGAAGAAGAGCGTGAGCAGAATGACGGACATCCCGCCGACGGAAGGCAGGGCCATGGGGCGCATGATGTCCGACCCGCGGCCGGCGGAGGTCAGCACCGGCAGCAGCGCCAGCAGGGTGGTGCCGCCGGTCATGAGGCAGGGCCGGACGCGGCGCATGGCGCCCACGACCACGGCATCGCGCACGGCGGCGCGGGTCGCCGGCTGGTCGCGCTCAAACACCTGGTCGAGGTACGTGCCCATGATGACGCCGTCGTCCGACGCAATCCCAAAGAGCGCAAGAAACCCCACCCAGATGGCCACGCTGAGGTTCATGGGACCGACCTGGAACAGCGTGCGCATGTGCACGCCAAAGAGGTTGAAATCCAGGAACCAGGGTTGCGAGTACGCCCAGATCAGGAGGAACCCGCCCGCCCATGCCAGAAAGATGCGCGAGAAGACCAGCAGGGTGGTGGCGATGGAGTGGAACCGGAAATAGAGCAACATGAAGATGACGAACAGCGCGAGCGGCAGGATGACGGTGAGCGTCCGCTGCGAGCGCACCTGGTTCTCGTAGCTGCCCGCAAAGGCGTAACTCACGCCCGCCGGGAGTACGAACTCGCCGCTGTCGATCTTCTCCTGCAGGTAGCGCTGGCACGCCACCACCACGTCGACCTCGGCGTAGCCCGGCTTCTGGTCGAAAATCACGTACCCCACCAGGAGCGTATCCTCGCTCTTGATCGCTTGGGGGCCGCGCACATAGTCAATCGTCGCCAGTTGGCGCAGCGGAATCTGGCTCCCGTCCGCCGCGGCCACGAGAATGCCGCCGAGCGCTTCGATCGTATCCCGCAGCTCGCGCTGGTAGCGCACGCGTACGGGGTAGCGCTCCCGCCCCTCCACCGTGGTCGTGATGCGCCGGCCGCCGATCGCGACCTCGATCACGTCCTGGATCGTCCGGATATGCATGCCGTACCGGGCGATCGCTTCCCGGTCGATGTTGATTTCCAGGTAGGGCTTCCCGACGATCCGGTCGGCGATGACCGCGGCGGGTTCGACCTCGGGCACTTCCTTCAGGTACCGCTCGATCTGCAAGCCGACCCGTTCAATGGTGTCGAGGTCGGGGCCGCGCACCTTGACGCCCATGGGGGCGCGCATGCCGCTCTGCAGCATGACGATGCGCGCCGCAATCGGCTGGAGGAACGGCGCCGCGGTCGTGCCCGGCATCTTGGCGGCGCGGCTGATCTCATCCCAGATGTCCTTCGGGGAGCGGATGTGCGGGCGCCACTGCCGGTAGGGCCGGCCGCCCGCATCGGGCACCAGATCCCCCCCCGCGCCGCGCACGAACTCCCCGCGCGCCGCGTCGTACGCGAACCGGACGCGATGTCCACCCTTGTCGAGAATGTATTCCGGTTTGTAATTGATGACCGTCTCGAACATGGAGATCGGTGCCGGGTCGAGCGGGCTCTCGGCCCGGCCGAGCTTGCCGACGACGGACGCGATTTCCGGAATGGCCCGGATGGCCATGTCCTGCTTCTGCAGCACGTCCAGCGCTTCGCCGATGCTGGCGTGCGGCATGGTGGTCGGCATGTACAGGAACGCGCCTTCGTCGAGGGGGGGCATGAACTCCGCGCCGAGGCCGGGGAACGTGCGCGCGAGGGCTCGTGCGGGGCCCGCGTTCCGCACGGGCGCGGGTAGCAGGCTGAGCGCGGGGGCCGCCCCTTGCCAGGCCAGGAATCCCCCAAGCACGATCGCGCCGGGCAGAACCATGGCCAGCGCCTTGTGCACCAGGCACCAGCGCAGGAGCCGTTCGAAGATGCGCTGGAAGGCGTGCAGGGCGCCGAGCAAGCTCCCGATGAGCAGGCCGACGAACAGGAAGTTGCGCAACACGCCCCGCTCCGGTCCCAATGGGAGCCACGCGCGGGCGAGCGCGATCCCCACCACGAGCACGGCCGTCCCCGTGGCGAGCAGGGTGCCCCAGCGGGTCAGCTGGGCCGGCCGGCGCTCGCCCAGCACGTGATACACGCCGAAGCCTACGATCGCGAGCGCGGTCCACCACGGCAGCACCCACAGGCTCGCGATGCCCAGCACGATGGAGAGCGCGGCCAGGACACGGGTGGTGGCTGGGCGGTACTTCCGCGCGGCGAGGAGGAGGTGGGCCGCGGGGGGAATGATCGTCAGGGCGACGAGGACGGAGGCGATGAGGGCGAAGGACTTGGTGAACGCCAGCGGTTTGAAGAGCTTGCCTTCCGCGCCCGTCATGGTGAACACGGGCAGGAAGCTGATGACCGTCGTGGCGACGGCGGTGAGCACCGCCCCGCCCACCTCGGACGCCGCCCGGTACACCACCTCGAGGCGATTCTCGTCCGGCCCCGCCTCGTGCAGGTGGCGCAACACGTTTTCCGAAATGACGATGCCCATGTCGGCCATGGTGCCGATGGCGATGGCGATGCCGGAGAGGGCCACGATGTTCGCGTCCACGTGGAACAGTTTCATGGCGATGAAGCACATGAGGACCGCGAGCGGCAGCAATCCGGAAATGAGCAGCGAGCTGCGCAGGTGCAAGACCATCACGATGACTACGACGATTGTCACGAGAATCTCGAGTGCCAGCGCTTCGTTGAGCGTGCCGAGGGTCTCGTAGATCAGCTCCGTGCGATCGTAGAAGGGGACCACGGTGACGTGGGACACCCGGCCGTCGGCCAAGGTCTTCTTCGGCAACCCGGGGGCGATCTCGGCGATTTTGGCCTTGACGTTGCGGATGACCTCGAGTGGGTTAGCCCCATACCGGACCACGACGATGCCCCCCACGGCCTCCGCCCCCTCCTTGTCGAGCGCTCCGCGGCGCAGCGCCGGGCCCATGCTGACGGTGGCCACGTCCTTGACGAAAATCGGCACGTTGTCGCGCATGGTGATCACGCTCTGCTCGACGTCCGCCACCGACTGGATGAACCCCCGCCCGCGAATGATGTACTCCACGCGATTGATCTCGATGGTGCGCGCGCCCACATCCACGTTGGACAGTCGGATCGCCGCGAACACCTGCTCCAGGGTGACGCCGGCCGCGCGCATGGCGTCGGGATCCACGTCGATCTGGTACTCCTGCACGAACCCGCCGATGCTGGCCACCTCACTCACGCCGCGGGCGGAGAGGAGCGCGTACCGCACGTACCAATCCTGGATCGTGCGCAGCTCGTGCAGGTCCCATCCCCCCGCCGGGTTCCCCGCCGCATCGCGCCCCTCCAGGGTGTACTGGAACACCTGCCCCAGCGCGGTCGCGTCCGGCCCCAGCATGGGGCGCACGTCCTCCGGCAGCGTGTGGGCCGGCAGGCTCGCCAGTTTTTCCAGCACCCGCGAGCGCGACCAATAGAACTCCGCGTCCTCGTCGAAGATGATGTAGATGGACGAGAAGCCAAAGAACGAGAAGCTCCGCACCGTTTTCACGTTTGGGATGCCCAGCAGCGCGACGGTCAGGGGATAGGTGACCTGGTCCTCTACGTCCTGCGGGGAGCGGCCCATCCACTCGGTGAATACGATCTGCTGGTTTTCGCCGATGTCCGGGATCGCATCCACGGGGACGGGGTCGCGCGGCAACGCTTCCAACTTCCAGTCGAACGGGGCCACGAGCACGCCCCACCCGATGAAGAGCAGCACCATGAGCGCGACGATGAGCTTCTGCTCCAGACAGAAGCGGATGACGCGATCCACCAGGCTCGGCGGGTCGAACCGGTCTGCGCTCACGGGGTGTGCTCCATGTGGGTCTCGTGGCCGGCGTCGTGCTCGGGCATGTTGGTCGGCTGGCTGGCCGGTGCGCCTGCTGGCGGCGTTGCTGGTGCGCCGGTGCCGTGTTGGGCGTGTCCCTCATACGCCACGCCGCCTTCCGGTTGCATCATGCTCGGCTTGGCCTGAATCTGGAGCGCGCTATCGAGCTTGAAGTTGCCATGGGTCACGATCTCTTCCCCCTCGGCGAGCCCATCGAGCACCAGGTAGTAGTCGCCCGCCCGCGGGCCCAGGGTCACCTCACGGCCCTCGAACGTCGGGCGCTTGGTGTGCGGCACTTTCACGTAGACGACGGCGCGGCGACCCGTGATCAGCGGCGCGCTGGCCGGAATCACGAGCGGCGCTTCCTCCGGCGGCAGCGCGGGCATCAGGCCAATCTCTTCCGGCCGGACGAGCGGCATGCCACAGATGGGGCACGGGCCCGGCACGTCGCGCACGATTTCCGGATGCATCGGGCCAATCCATTTACCGGTGAGGGAAGGTTCGATCACCAGCCCGCCGGCCGCCACCGCGGACCGCACCTCGGCGCGGACGAACATGTCCGGCTTGAGCCGGCCGTCGGCATTCTCCACGTTCACGCGCACGGACACCGTCCGGGTCTTGGGATCGAGCATCGGGTCGATGAAGGCGATGCGCCCTTGGAACGATTGGCCGGGATACGCCTCGCTCGTGAATTCCACCTCTTGCCCGTACCGCAGCCACGCCACGTCGGACTCGTACGCCTCGAGCAGGACCCACACCAGGTCCAGACGGGCAATGGTGAAGATCCGCGTGCCCGTCTCCACGTACATGCCTTCCGTGGCGTCGCGGTGAATCACGATGCCGGACAGGGGCGAGTAGATGGTGGACCGTTCCGCGATCGTGCCGCGGCGTTCAATATCCGCAATCTGGGTGGGCGTAAGCTCCCACAGGCGCAACTTGTTTCGCGCCGCGTCCACGGTGGCGACCGCCGTCTCGCGCATGAGGGCCAAGTCGCTATGCTCCAAGCGGTCCCGGGCTTTCAGCGCCTGAAAGAGTTCTTCCTGCGCCGAGATGAGGTCGGGACTGTAAAGTTCCGCCAGGTGATCGCCCTTCCGCACGGTCACGCCCGTGTAATCCACGTAGAGCCGATCGATGCGCCCGGGAAATCGCGTGGTGATATAGCCGAGGCGCGTTTCGTCGTATGCGACCCGGCCCACCATACGGATTTTCGCGTCCACTAGGCGGCGCTCGACGCGCGCGGTCTGAATCTCCGCGAGTTCTTGCGCGGCGGGGGACATCACGAGTTGCCGCGGGGCATCCTCCGCATTGCCGCCGTCGCTGTAGCTGGGGACCAAGTCCATGCCGCAGATGGGACAGGCACCGGGGGTCGGCAGTTGAATCTGCGGGTGCATGGCGCAGGTCCAGAAGTCCGGTTCCACCGTTTCCGTCGTGGCAGACGCGCCGGCGGCGGGCAGGTGGTCCCCCTCGGGCGCGGACGCCGGTTGCGATTGCCCCCGCACGAGAAAACCAATGACGAAGGCCAACAGCACCAAGCCGATGGCGGTGATGCGGCCACGACGCCGGGAGGAAGTCCCCGGCGCGCTCATGACTGGGCCTCCGCCCGGAATGCGACCGTACCGCCCAGCGCGGGGGGCGCGGGAGCCTCTGCATCCGCCGCGTGGGCAGGCACCTGCACTTTCCTCCGCCTGCCGACGATGGTGGCGATCTCCGCCTGTCGCTGTGTGGCGTCGGCCAATGCGCGATCGAAGGAAAGCTGGAATTCCAGCAAGACCCTCTGCGCGTCAATCAAGTTGAGAAAGTCCGTGCTGCCGGCCGTGAACGCCGTCTCCGCCGCTTGCAGCGCCTGCTGCGCTTTGGGAAGCAAGGTGTCGCGGTAGAGGTTGATTCTGCGGCGCGCGTCTTCGTAGCGGAACACCGTTCGCTCTAGCGCGCTGGCCAGACTGTTCCGGCGCTCGGTCTGCATGCGGACGGCCGCTTGCAACTTCGCCTCCGCTTCCCGTTCCGCCGCCCGGTAGCTCTGATGCCAGATCGGCAGGCTGATCGAGATCATGGCGACGACCGGATCCTTCCCGCTGTCCGGTGTCGGCGCGATCGCGTCGTTCGTATCGATCCAATCCACCCCCACCGTGACGCTGGGGAAGTACCGCAGGCGCGCCAGTTCGACGTCGCGCAGGCTCGCCTGGACGTCCCGATTGAGGGCTTGCAGGGTGGGGCTTACGTTGGCGAGGCCCGCGCGCAAGCGGGCCGTGTCGTACCGGGCTACGGGTTCCGGCAGGTCGCGGGGCCAGGGCACCGGCGCATCGGCGGGCCGGTTGAGCGCGGCATTCAGCGCGGCGGCCAGCGCCGGGCGCATGTCGCGCAGCGAGCGGACCCGGTCGCTGAGCTTGCCCAGTTCCACCTGCGCCTTGATCACGTCGCTGTAGGTGGCTTTGGCCACCTCGTACCGGCGGCGGGCCACTTCTTCGAAGTGCCGCACCAGATCCAGGTTCGCTTGTGTGATTCGCGTGGCCCGGCCCAGGTAATAGTATTCGGCGTACGTGTCGGTCACGCGAAAGTCGAGCGCGAGCTTCGCCTGTTCGTAGCGCCATCGGACGGCCTCCGCGCGTTCCGCCGCCCGGTCGCCGCGCGCGCGCAGCGTGCCGAACCATGGAAACGTCTGCGCCAGGCCCACGCGATTTTCCTGGGCGCCCACCCGCGTCTCGACTTCTTCCAGGTAGCGCGCGTACGTCAATTTCGGATCGGGGAGGGTGCGCGCCTGGGGGACGGTGTGCAGCGCCGCCTGCCAGCGGTAGTACGCCGCTTCCAGTTCTGCATTGTGCAGTGCCGCGTACGCCCGGTAATCGTCGAGTACCGCATCGGCGGCCAACTCGGCGCTCGCGGATGGCTCGGCAAGGGTTGCTGGTGGCGGTGTCGCGGGAATGGACCCGCGTAGGTCGGGCCCGGCACTCGTATCCAGGCCCTGCGCGGTGGCGCATCCCCCGTGCAGCATTCCCGCAGTAACGAGGGCGCTCGCCGGCAGCACGAACTTGTTGAATTTCAGCATGACGTTCCTCACACGATTCGGCAGACTACGTCGGGTACGGGGCGGACAACGCCCCACCACGGCGCCGTGGACGGTGCGGACCACCGTCCGGGTGGCGCCTACGCCGCGGGCGGCAGAATCAGGTGAGGAGAATGACGGTGGAGAGGGCGCGCAGGCTAGGAGATTGCAGCCGCGCGCCGGCATCGAGGGCGCGGGGGCCTGCCCGAGGCACCGGGGCCGCCTGCTGGGGCGCCGGTTGGGCGATCAAGCTGTCGAGAGCGCGGAGGTCCTGCCGGACGCGCTTGGCGGCTGGTACCGCCGCGACCGATGTGGTGCAGGATGCCGCGGGGGAAGAGACGCAGTGGCCGCACGCATGCGATTCGGAGGTGTCGTCGTCGGGGCAGTGCGCGGGCGCGTCGGGCGCGACATCGGAACAGGTCGCGCCTGTCATCACCATGGGCGCCGGTGGCGTCATGTCGCACGCACAGGCCTGCGGCGTGCCCGCGAGGAGAATCGCCGTAGCGCAGAGTATGAAGAGAGCCAGGCGTCCCGCCCTCATCGTCAACCTCCTGTCCACCCTATAAACATACTCGGCTTCGGCCAATGCGTCAACGATTCGACCGCCATTGTGGTGGGCAAATTTTGCTCACCCCTGTGTGCATTGGTGCGTGCGCCTGCACAGAGTGTGGCCTTTACCCTGGAGCGTAGGCGGCTCAGGTGTCGAGCGCGGGGCCGGGTTCCCGCCGGCGGCGGACCTCCTGCACCTTCTTATCGAAGGCCGCGGCGAGGGTCCCGCTCAGGAGGCCGGCGGCCCGGGCCAGCGCCTTCGTTGCCAGGTCGGGGATGATCGCAAACTGTCGCCGCTCGATGCCGCGCACGATGCTCGTGGCCACCGCCTCCGCGCTGAGTGGTTTGATGGTGCCGCTGATGGCCTTGGTTTCCGCCGGCTTGAACTGGTTCTCGTAGTCGAGCATGGGTGTGTCTACGTCGGGCGGGAACACGCACCCCACATGAATGTCGTAGGGCGCCAACTCCGCGCGGAGGGATTCGAAGAAGCCGCGGACCGCGAACTTGGACGCGGCATAGCCCGTGTAGCCGAACACGCCGATGAGCCCGGCGGCGGAGGAGACGCCCACGATGCTTCCCGCGCGGCGTTCGATCATGCCCGGCACCACGGCGCGCACGGCGTACAGCGTCCCGAAGTAGTTCACCTCCATGTGCTCGCGGAAGTTCGCGTCGTCCAACTGCTCGAAGTAGCCCGGATGCGCCATGCCCGCCGAGGTAATCAGCACGTCGCAGGGGCCGAGGGCGGCGGTGACGCTGCCGATGGCCGCAGTGACGGCTGACTGGTCCCGCACATCCACGGCCGCGGTCTCCACGCTGGCGCCCAGCTCCCGCAATGCAGCCGCGGCCTTGGCGAGGCGGTCGGCCCCGCGCGCGAGCAGGGACACTCGCGCGCCGCGTTCCGCCAGCAGGTGGGCCGTGGCGCGCCCGATCCCGCTCGAGCCGCCCGTGATGATGGCGTGCGTGTCTGTCAGCTCCATGATGCGCCCCCGGAGAGCGGACGGTGCGAGTGGCGGGTAGGCTACCATGGCGCGCGCGGGGCGGGTACGCTGCGCGGACGAACGGGTGGGCAATGTCTGAGGGCTCGGACACGTACATCTTGGCCATCGACCTGGGGACTTCCGGGCCGAAAGTCGCGCTGGTGTCCACGCGCGGCGAGGTGGTCGACAGCGCCATCGAGTCGACCGCACTGGTGCTCTCGGCCGGCGGCGGCGCGGAGCAGGACCCGGAGGAGTGGTGGCAGGCCATCCTGAAGGCCGCCCGGCGCGTGCTGGCCAAGGGGCTGGTGCCGGTGGACGCCATCGTGGCGGTGAGCTGCACCGCGCAGTGGTCGGGCACGGTGGCGGTCGATCGCAACGGCACCGCGCTCATGAACGCGATCATTTGGCTGGATTCCCGTGGCGCAGCGCACGTCAAGCGGATCACCGGCGGCCCCATCAAGGTCCAGGGATACGGACTCGGCAAACTGGTCACGTGGGTGCGGCTGACCGGCGGGGTGCCGGCGCACTCGGGGAAGGATCCCGTGGGCCACATTCTCTACATCAAGCACGAACGGCCGGACGTCTACGCGCGCACCGCCACGTTTCTCGAGCCGAAGGATTACATCAATTTGCGGCTGACGGGCCGCTGCGCCAGTTCGATGGAGACTATGGTCCTGCACTGGGTGACGGACAACCGGGATATTCACCACATCACGTACAACGATCGCCTGTTGGCCCTGGCCCAGTTGGACCGCGCCAAGCTGCCCGACCTGAAACGCGCGGTGGATATCCTCGGCCCGTTGCGGCCCGAGGTGGCGCGGGAGTTGGGGTTGCGCGAGGACGTGCAGGTGGTGATGGGGACGCCGGACGTGCAATCAGCCACCCTCGGTTCCGGCGCCGTGCGGGATTACGAGGCGCACCTGTACATCGGCACCTCGTCGTGGATCACGTGCCACGTGCCATTCAAGAAGACCGATATCCTGCGGAACGTGGCCAGCCTGCCGGCCGCCTTGCCGGGCCGGTACTTCGTGGCGAACGAGCAGGAAACCGCCGGCGCGTGCCTGACGTATCTGCGCGATAACCTGTTGTTCCCCGACGACGGCCTGGCCTCCGGCGCCCCTCCGGAGAACATCTGGGACGTGCTCAATGGGATCGCGGCGACGGTCCCGCCGGGCAGCGGCAAGGTGATCTTTACGCCGTGGCTGTACGGCGAGCGGACGCCGGTGGACGATCACACCGTGCGCGCCGGATTCTTCAACCAATCCCTGAGCACCACGCGCGCGCACCTCATTCGCGCGGTGTTCGAAGGGGTGGCGTTCAACACGCGGTGGCTCCTCCGCGCTGTGGAAGGATTCGTCAAGCGGCGCTTCGGCGCGATCAACATGATCGGCGGCGGCGCGAACTCCCCTCTGTGGTGCCAGATGCACGCGGATATCCTGGACCGCCCCATCCGGCAGGTGGCCGATCCGGTGCAGGCAAACGCGCGGGGGGCCGCCTTTCTCGCGGCCATCGCGTTGGGCCATCTCACGGTTGAGGACATTGGCCAGTGCACGCGGATTGCGCGGACGTATGAACCGAACCCGGCGAATCGCGCCATCTACGATGAGCTGTTCGGGGAGTTTCTCCACCTGTACAAGAACAACCGGCGCATGTACGCGCGGCTGAACCGCCATGCCTAGGCCGGCGGGACGCGCTATGATGCCCCGGCAGCCCCGGCCCGGAGCGGCGATCCGCAACCGATTGCCCGGCGGCACGGCCCGGAGGAGGGCGACGGCATGACCCAAGACGGACCATCCACCGACGCAGACCAGGCGGAAGCCTCCCACGATCCGCTGCATCCGTATCGCGGCCGGTTCCCGACGTACACCCGGCTCCCCGAGTCCGGGCGTGGCCGGGAGGAGATTCTCGCGGACATGCGGAGCATGCGCGCGCTGGAAGAACACTCGTGGAAGGACGGGCACGCGTCCGGCGCCGTCTACCACGGCGATGCCGCGCACATCGATTTTCTCAGCGAGGTCTACCAAATCAACTCGCAGTCGAACCCCCTGCATGTGGATATGTGGCCGAGCGCCATCAAGTTCGAAGCCGAGATCGTGGCGATGACGGCCAACATGCTCGGCGCCGACCGTATCGGCGTGGAACCCGGATCGCCGGACGAAATCTGTGGCACGATCTCGTCCGGAGGATCGGAAAGCATCCAGCTCGCGATGAAGACCTACCGCGATTGGGCGCGCGAAACTAAGGGCATCACGGAACCGGAAATGGTGGTGCCGACCACCGCCCACGCCGCGTTCGATAAGGCCGCCCAATATTTCTGCATCAAGAGCATCCAAGTGCCGGTCGGGGCGGATACGCGCGCCGATGTGGCCGCGATGGAGGCTGCGATCACGGACAACACGATCGTGCTGGTCGGTTCCGCGCCCCCGTTTCCGCACGGGACGGTGGACCCCATCGAGGCGTTGTCCGAGGTAGCCCGTCGGCGGGGGATCGGCTTCCACACGGATGCGTGCCTGGGCGGCTTCGTGCTGCCGTGGGCGGAGCGGCTGGGGTACGCGGTCCCGCCCTTCGACTTCCGCCTGCCGGGCGTGACCTCCATGTCCGCCGACACGCACAAATTCGGCTACGCGGCGAAGGGCACCTCCGTCGTGCTGTACCGGGGACACGAACTGCGGCGGTTTCAATATTTCGCCATGACCGATTGGCCGGGCGGCCTGTACTGCTCGCCCTCCTTCGCGGGCAGCCGGCCGGGCGCCTTGAGCGCCGCGTGCTGGGCGGCCCTCGTCTCCATGGGGGAACAGGGCTACCTGGAGGCGACGAAACAGATTCTCGAGACGGGGGCCTTGATTCGGGCGGGCATCGAAGACATTCCCGACCTGCACGTGCTCGGCGATCCCCTGTGGGTGGTGGCCTTCGGTTCCGAGGCGCTGGACATCTACAAAGTCATGGACGCCATGAGCGGCAAAGGCTGGTCCCTGAACGGGCTGCACAAACCCCCGGCCGTCCATATCTGCGTCACCCTGCGGCACACCCAGCCGGGGGTTGCGGAACGATTCCTCGACGACCTGAAGGACTCCGTGGCGTTCGTCCGGGCCAACCCGTCGGTCGAGGGGGGGATGGCACCCATCTACGGCATGGCCGCCACCGTCGAAGACCGCAGCATGGTGGCCAACTTCATGAAGGACTACATGGACCAATGGTATGAACCGTGAGCGGCCACGGGCCGGCGGCCCCGGCCACGGCGCGATCCGCTGCCAGTCTCCCGTAGGCCCGCGGATTCCACCCAACCCGGTCCATGTGCTGGTTCAACACTTCCCAAGGGCCTAAAATATGATATTCTGATCTTGTAATCTTGTATAGCATGGGGGAGCGCGTGGCGGCGCAAGATGCCAGAAAGGCGACCAAGACACGGCACGGTCGTGGGTCCGCCTGCGGATCCGCTGTGTGTCCCGCGCTGGTCATCGATCCCGAGTTGGTCGCGGCGGTGGTTGGAGAGTCCGGATCCCGGTGCCGGGCGATGTTGGGGCTCCGCCCGGCGGCCTCTGGCCCCTCACAACAGCCTGGCAGGGCGAGTGGCGCGGGGGCGGCCCAGGCGATGAGTCCGGCTGTGGGCAGGGACACCACCTTCGCACGCTTCGGATACCTGGACGCCTTCACGAGGACAATCGCGGCCTTCCCCGCGTTGGAGAGGCTGA
>CBDUXP010000035.1:0-38402 GCA_965371225.1 uncultured bacterium
GCGCGGCTCCCGTCGCGCGCGGCCCGGTCGGTGGACAGCTCCGCCAACCGGGCCGGGTCCACGCTATGCGGGAGCCGCGCGTGCTCGCCCATGCGGTGGCACACCAGGCACCGGCCGCTCTCTTGGGCGCCGGCCCGGCCGAGCAGGGCGGCGGCGGCCCAGCCGGTGTCCCCGTTCGCAATGGCGTGACAGGCCCGGCAGTCCTGCGCCACGGTGCTGTGCTGCGCCGCCAAAGCGCCGGGCGAGGCGGACCTGAGGCCCCCGGCGCCGGCGAGGAGCGCGGCCATCAACCCCAGTGTGCCTGTGACCGTCCACCGGGTCAGCAAACCGCGCCGCGCGCGCCAGCTTCGCGCCGGGCGGCAGGGGGGGATGGGCACGGCGCAGGTACCGTCCGGCGCCGGGCCGTCGGCGCCGGGCCCGCCGGTGGGGCCGGGCCGGGCGCAGTGCCACCGGGCGCCGGGGTGCGGGGGGGTCCCCCCCACCGGGGTGGGGCAGCGGCCGCGCGGGTCCGGACCCGCCGGGCAGGGGTGACCCTCCGCCGTCCAGCCGCACACCCACGCCTGGTCGGCCCGCTCGTACGCGCTCTCCTCGATGCCCGTGCGCTGCAGGCGCTCGCTCACCGCAGGCTCCCCCGGAAGGCGTGGACGAGGACCGCGTGCACGGCCGCGAACAGGAGGAGGCTGTACGTGAGGGGCACGTGCACGAACAGCCAGCCCTTGAGCACGCTCTGGAGGCTGTACTGGTAGTCACAATCGGCCTTCGCTTCCACACATTCGCGGATTTCGCCCAGAATGCGCTGCTCGTCCGGGCTGGCGAACCGCTCCGCGGCGGTAATCTCCTCGCACAACCGCTGCACGGGCCGGGGCGATTCCGCCAGGTGGTGCAGCCAGTGCCGCGGCTTCGCCAAGTACGGCAAGACACGCTCGGTGTACAGCTGCGGGATCAACTGCGAACCCGACTCGGTCACCGCGCGTAGCATGAGGGCTTCCGCCTTGGTCCGGAGCCGGGTGCGCAGGATGGGGATCCGCTCGAACAGGAGCGCCTCACCCCGATTCGTGAGGCGCGGGGGGAGCACCCGGGTCAGGAACAAGCCCACGAACCCACTTGCGGCGACGGTCACGTACAGGAGGGCGAGGGCGACTTCGACGACGCCGTTCGGGACGCGCGCGCCCAGGTGCAACGCGAAGATCACGACGCTGAAGATGCCGGCGTAGATGTGCACCTGCAGCCAGGCGGCGGCGGTGCCCAGGGGGAGGAAGGGGAGTTTTTTCCGCGCGTTGAACAGCGTGAGAAACACCAGGAGGCACAGGAGGACCCAGCCGGTGAGAAACGGGGTGGGCCGGAGCGCCGCGGCGGCGATGCGCGTGCCGAGCCACGCGAACACGGACAGGCCCAGGACGATGCCGATCCCCCGCCGGCGCCGGGTGGCGAAGGCGCTCACCGGTGCAGCCAACTCCCGAGCGTGTCCAGCTCGCGCATGGCCACGCGCTGGAGCGCGTCGTGGGGGCACGCGCGCTGGCACGCCGGGCCGCCCAATTGCTCGCGGCACAGATCGCACTTGGTGGCCTTCCGGATGGGCGCGTGGGTCTGCTCGTCGAGTAGGAATCGGCCTTGCGTGTCGCGAATCTCCACCATGCGGATGTTTTCGTAGGGACAACTGTTCGCGCAGGTGGCGCACCCGATGCAGGTGGCGTCGTTGATGGCCACTTGGCCGCCGAGCGCGTCGCGATGGATCGCGCCCGTGGGACAGCCGATCATGCAGACGGGATCCTCACAGTGCATGCACGCGTTGGCCACCATGTAGTGGTCGACTTGCAGCCCATGGCGCAGGAAGCGCGGGTTCCCGTCGTGCGTGGCGGCGCACGCGCGCACGCAGTCGTCGCACCGGGTGCAGCGGTCCAGGTCGATGAGCATGGTCGCGGTGCCATTGATGAAGCGGTTCTCCACCATGAATTCGAGCATGCCGGCGCCCACCTTCGCGGCGGCATCCGTCGGCGCCGGCCCCGCGCCCGCCGGCGCGTGCTCATGAATGATCGGCGGCAGGTCCGCGGGGGGCGTGGTGGGCAGCACGTAGCGCTCGATCACGGCGGTCGGCACCAGCAGCACGTCCACGTACCCGATCGCCCGGAGCGTGGATTGCAGGGGCACCCGGTCGGCCCGGATCACGGTGCCCGATTGGTGCAGGGGCACCAGCCCCGTCCGCACCAGTTCGGTCCGGATGGGCGCTGCGATCTCCCGCCCCCCCGCCAATTGGACAAACCGGAACATGACTTCCCCCAGCGCGAGCTGATCGCCGTGTTCCAGCTCCACCGCCCCCTCGGTCACGCGCTGGCCGTTCACGTGCGTGCCGTTCGTGGACCCACTATCCCGCACGCGGCACGCCCACCCGCCGGGGCCCGGCCGGGCCTCGAGCGCGCAATGCCGGCGGGAAATGGAGCCGTGCAGGATCGCGATGTGGGCGTCGTCCCCGCGGCCGATGTACTGCTTGCCCTCGCGCAACACGTACTGGCGGCCTTCCCCCGGTCCGCGCATCACCACGAGCGCCGCGCCGGTGGTCTCCGCCGCCGGGCTGGAGGGGGTGCCGCCGCCCTCCCGCTCGCTCCGCCAATTGCTGGCGATCTCCTCGAACCCGTACGCCTGGCCCCGGCCCAGGTAGCGGACCGTGCGGTGGCCGCTGCCGTACCGCTGGGACACGCGGGCGAAGCCGCTGCGGATCAGGATGACCCCGTTCGGATAGTGGCCCTCCTCCGCGATGATCGGCTCCGCTTGCAGCCGCTCGGCGGCGCTGCGGCTGATCAGGCTTTTGTACGTCCCATACCAATCGAAGTTGCCGTAGGTGATGAACTCGGTCTGCTCGGCCACTTCGGCCAGCTCCTGTTCACCCAGGTGCGCAAACATGGGCGTTTCCCGCAGGTGCGTCTTCAGGCTCTGCTCGCGGTATAGCGCGTCGATGTGTTCGCGAATTTCCGGCGCCCGGCTGCGGATATCGCGCAGCCCCTGCCATCGGACTTCGAGCAGCGTGGCGTTCATCTCGGCGAAGATGGTCGCCGCGTGCGGCGTGCGGCCCAGGGCGGCCACGAGGCCGAACCACTGGCCGGGCTCGCCGACCAGCGTCGAGGTCTGCGTCAACACGCCGGGGACGTCCTGCAGGAAAATCCGGACGTCGTCCCGGTCGGCGCGCCGACTCTTCACGCGCGCATCCGCGGTGGCGCCCGACGTGGCGATCCGCCGGGCTTCCGGCCACGGGGTGTTGCGCCACAGTTGCGCGAGCGCGGTGCCGAAGGTGCGGCGGTGCGACGTGCTGCGGCCCAGCATGGCGTCGGAGATGCCCCCGGCGTCGACCTCGATGCGGAGGGCCCCGGCGAGGGTGAAGAACGCCGAGCTGCCGTAATCCCCGCGGCGCACGACGATGTCGCCCGCGCCGTAGCGCACGATGCGGGTGTCGTTCAGCAGCAGATCGCGGAGGGGCAACGTCGCCGGAAATCGGCCGGGATCGATCTGGCTGAACGGTGGCGTCTTCAGGATGTGGTCGACGTCCGCTTCCGTCATGTCCGGGCTGAGGGGTTCATCCCAGCGCTGGGGCCGCTGGATGCCAACCGGCGTCTGCTCCGCCATGGGGTGTCCGCGCCGCCCGGGCTAGACCGGCGGGCGGTCCCGGTGGGGCCCCGGCGCCGCCTGAGGCCGGGGCCGCGCCGCACGCGCCGCGCTCATGCGTCCAGCTCCAGGTCGCTTGCGGGGACCGCGATGCACGTGAGACAGGTGCCGGGCTCAGGTTCGGCGCTGGGCTCCACCACGTAGCGCACCTCGCCCGCGCGGATCGCCGTCAGGCAGGTGCCGCAGTTGCCGGCGCGGCAGCCGAAGTCCATGGGGACCTCATGCTGCTCCGCGAGTTCCAGCAGGGAATCCGGGGAGCCGTCCCACTCACAATCGCAGCCGGACTTCACGAAGCGGATGCGGTGCTTCGTCGCCACCGCGGCCACCTTGCCCGTCGCGGCGCTGGCCTTCTTCACGCTGGCAGGCCCGAAGGCCTCGAAAAACACATGGTCGTCCGGCACGCCCCACGCTTTCAGCCCCGCGGTGAGCGATTCCATCATCGGCGGCGGGCCGCAAATATAGAAGTCGAAATTGTTCGAGGGCAGCAGGTCCTGGAGGAGTGCCATGTCCACGAAGGTGTGGTGATGCATCTTCGGGTCGACCACGTCCCGGTCCCCCGGCTGGCTGTAACACACGTGCAGATGGAACCAGTAGTGGTCCCGGGCGAACTGTTCCAACTGCTCCAGCCGCATGGCCTCGCCCCGCATCCGCACGCCGTAGAAGAACCACACTTCCCGCTCCTGCCGCTTGGCCACCAGCGTGTTCAGCATGGCCAGCACGGGCGTAATGCCCACCCCCCCGGCGATGAGCACGATGGGGGTCTGGCGCTCCAGGTCCAGATAGAAGTGGCCGCTGGGGGCCTTCACGTCCACGATGTCGCCCACGGCGACTGCGCCGTGGAAGAAGCTGGACGCCACGCCCGGTGGGTGGCCCGCATGCCCCGGAATACGCTTGACGGAAATGCGGTAGTAGGCGGTATTGGCCGTCTCGGACAGGGAGTAACACCGAATGGTGGGCTTCGGCGCGCGCCGCGGGGAATCGGGATCGGGAATGTGCAGCCGGAACGTCAGGTACTGCCCGGGGTGGAAGGGCGGGAGGGGCTTCCCGTCGTGCGGCGCCAGGTAGAAGGAGCAGATGTCCTCCGTCTCAGGACGGCGGCGCTTGACCTCGAACTTCCGGTAGCCCTTCCAGGTGCCGAGTTCCTGCTCCTCGTCCAGTTCCGTCCGGCGCGCCCGCGCCAGCGCGACCTGCTCGCGCAATAGGTCCAGGGCGACGCGCTGCTGTTCCGTCTCGCGGGCCATCCGGCGCGTGGAGGCCACCAGGAGGAGCACGGCTTGTATGAGCACCGCGCCGAGAATGACCGATCCGACTACCTGGACCACACCCGCTCCCCTCGAATACCGCTCGCGATTCGTCGAGCCCGGCCGCGCGGCAGTGGCCCGAACCCACCAGGAGGCCCGCGCCGACGGCGCGCCAATACTACACGACGGGTAGACCGGGTGAAAGCGCGCGGGCGCCCGGCGCGGGTGCTAGGCGAGTCCGGCGCGCTGCGCGAATTGAAACGCCAGCTCCGCCGTGGGCCGCACGGTGGCGGCCCGCTCCACGGCGTGGGCAGAGGCCGCCGTGCCGTCGCGGACCCGGCCGACGATGCCCTGCAGGATGCCCGCGAGCCGGAAGAAATTGTACGCCAGGTAGTAATCCAGGTTGTCGACGGCGGCCCGGTTGGTGCGCTCGCAGTAGGCCGCGACGTACTCCCGTTCCGTCGGCATCCCCCGCGCCGCAAGGTCTGCGTCGCTCAGCCCGTGGAATGCGCCGTCCGGCATGTGCCACTGCAGCATGTGGTAGCTGAAGTCCGCGAGCGGATGGCCCAGGGTGCACAGTTCCCAGTCTAGGACGGCCAGGATGCGCGGCTTGGTGGGGTGCAGGATCATGTTGTCCAGGCGGAAGTCGCCGTGCACGATCGTGCATTCGTCCGCGGGAGGAATGTTCGCCGGCAGCCAGTCCATGAGCCGGTCCATCTCCGCGATCTGCTCCGTCTCGGACGCGACGTACTGTTTCGCCCAGCGGTGAATCTGCCGCGCCAGATAGTCCGAGTGCTTGCCGAAATCGTCCAGGCCGATCGCGGTGAAATCGATCCCGTGGAGCTGCGCGATGCCGGTGTTCTGCGCATCCCAGATCGCGGCCCGCTGCTCCGGCGACAGGCCCGGCAGCGCCGGCTCCCACAGCACCCGCCCCTCCACGCATTCCATGACGTAGAACATGGTGCCGACGACGGCATCATCCGTGCAGAGGTGGTAGGTCCGGGGCACGGGAAAATCGGTCTGGCCCAGCGCGGTGATGACGCGGTACTCCCGATTCACGGCGTGGGCGGACGGCAAGAGCTTACCCGGCGGCTTCCGGCGGAGCACGTACCGCCGCTCCGGGGTGATGAGCTGGTAGGTGGGGTTCGATTGCCCGCCCTTGAACTGGCGCACCTCGAGCGGCCCGCGGAAGCCGTCGACGTGTTCGTGCAGATAATCGGCCAGCCGGTCCTCGTCGAAGCGGAGCGCCTCGACGACCTCCTTGGTCCCGGAGAAGGTCTCCTGGCGGGATGCGATGTCGGTCATGGCGCGCGCGTGCCCCCAATGCTCCGGCCCGGCTCCGGAGCCCCCGGCCGGGCGGCCCATAGCATACCCACTGGGCGCCGGGGCCGCGCTCCGGCCTGCGCCAGCCTCGATCCGCCGCGTGGGACGGGGTGTGGGCTGGCATACCCTGGAATGCCCGCGCGCCTGGTAGAATGGCCGCTCCCGGTGACCCGCCCTCACCAACCGCCTGAGTCCTGTCAGTTATTCAACTCGACGGCGCACGTCCGCCGAAGCGAGGGGGCGCCTCGCTGAAAGGCGATCATGGGACTGAGTAGTGCAGCGCGTTTTCGGTGGCTTCACAAGCGACACGTCCGCCATGCTCTGCTGAGCCTGTGCGGCATGTTCCTGGCCTGCGGCGGGGGCGGCGGCGGCGGCGGCGGGGGTTTTCTTGGGTTCATCCCCATCCGCGAGCGCGCCAGCGTCAACAATGTGGGTGTTGAGGGAGACGCCGCGTCCGTCGACCCCGACATCAGCGACACGGGGCGGTTCGTCGCTTTCGCATCCAACGCCACGAATCTCGTCGCCGGCGGGAACGCCACACAGGACATCTACGTGCGGGATCGCACCACCGGGATGACGGAAGTCGCCAGCGTGGACTCCGCGGAAGTGGCGGCAAACAACTTCTCCGCGACGCCCGCCGTGAGTGGGGACGGCCTCTTCGTGGCGTTCGCGTCGCAGGCGACCAACCTCGTCGCCGGCGATATGAACGTGCTCACGGATGTGTTCGTGCGCGATCGGGCGATGGGGACGACGGAGCGCGTGAGCGTGGACACGGGCGCCGGGGATCCCGACGGGTTCTCCCAGAGCGCGAGCATCAATTCGGACGGCCAATTCGTCGCGTTCGAGTCCGTGGCGACCGATCTGGTGGCGGGCGACACGAATCTGGCGCGGGACATCTTCGTACGCGACCGGATGGCAGGCACGACCGAGCGGGTGAGCCTCGACGGGGCCGCGGCGGAGGTGAACAACGATTCCTTCAGCCCCAGCATCAGCGACACCGGCCAGTTCGTGACATTCGCCTCGATCGCCACGGACCTCATAGCTGGCGATATGAACCTGGCGCGGGACATCTTTGTGCGCGACCGGATGGCTGCGACGATCGAACGGGTCAGCGTGGACACCATGGGCGCGGAGGCGAACGACAACTCGTTCAACCCCAGCATCAGTGGCGACGGTCAGTTCGTGGCGTTTGAATCGGCGGCGACGAATCTGGTTATTGGCGATACCAACATTCGGACCGACATCTTCGTGCGCGACCGGATGATGGGCACGACCGAGCGCGTGAGCGTGCTCTCGTTCGGGCTGGGGGAAGGGAACGGCAACTCGTTCGATCCCAGCATTAGCGCGAATGGACGCTTCGTCACCTTCATGTCCGCGGCGACCAACCTGGTCCCCGGTGATACGAACGCGTCCGCAGATATTTTCCTCCACGATCGCGTGACGACTCTGACGATCCGGTTGAGTACGACCGTGTTCGCCGTTGAAGGGGATAACGATTCGTTCAACCCCAGCATCAGTGGGAACGCCCGGTTCATCGCCTTTGATTCGATGGCGACGAATCTCGTCCTGCTCGACGGGAACATGAACTCGGACATCTTCGTCACGAATAACATCCTGTTCCCGTAACGTTTCCGGACCCGCGCCACCCCGCGCGGCGGCTCACGCGATGCGGCTCGTCACGGCGTCGACGATGGTGTCCGCGACGCTCAAGGACGCGGTGGCGGCGGGGGAGGGCGCGTTGCAGACGTTGATCACGCGGGCGGATTCGCTGAGGAGAAAATCGTCCACCAGCGTCCCGTTACGCCGCAGCGCCTGCGCCCGGACCCCCGCGGGCGCAGGCGCGAGGTCGGCGGCCGTGAGCGCGGGCACCAGCCGCTGCAACGCGCGCACGAATGCCGGCAAACTGTAGGACCGCCATAGCTCCTCGACGCCCACTCGCCAATGCCGGCGCGCGAGACGCAGGAACCCGGGATACGTCAGCGCGCTCACCGCATCCCGCAGGCTGAGGTCGCGCTTCCGGTACCCTTCCCGCGCGAACGCCAGCACCGCGTTCGGCCCGCACTCCACCCCGCCGCTGAGTGTGCGCGTGAAGTGGGCGCCCAGGAAAGGGAAGCTAGGATGCGGCACCGGGTAGATCAGGGTGTTACAGAGGTGCCGCGCGCTCTCGCGCAACGTATGGAACTCGCCGCGGAAGGGCACGATCCGCGCCGGCGGCGCGTGGCCGCTCATGCGCGTGAGGCGGTCGCTGTGCAACCCGCCACAGTTCACCACGCAGCTCCCACCGAAGGCCCCGGCCGTGGTCTCCACCGTGACGACCGATGCCTCGGGCGCGATGCCGGTCACGCGGGCGTCGGTCACGATGTGGCCTCCCGCGTCCCGGATGCGCTGGGCGAACCGCTCGGCGACCTGGGTGAAGTCGATGATGCCGGCCCCGGGCACATGGACCGCCGCTATGCCCGCCGTGTGCGGCTCCAGATCTCGCAAGCGCGTCGGGCCGATGAGATCGCAGGGGACGCCGTTCGCCTGACCCCGCTCGTAGATGCTTTCCAGCCGCGCTCGTTCCGCCTCGTGCCCCGCCACGATCACCTTGCCGCACCGGGCGAAGGGGATGCCTTCCCGCCCGCAGAACTGCTCCAGCGCGCGCCGGCCTTCCCGGCAGGTGCGCGCCTTCAGTGAGCCGGGCCGGTAGTAGATGCCCGAATGCAACACGCCCGAGTTGCGGCCCGTCTGGTGCTGCGCCAGGCGGGGCTCCTTCTCCAGGATGCACACCGTCGTGTCCGGGCGGCGCTGCAGGAGGCGATAGCCGGTGGCCAGCCCAATGATGCCGCCGCCGATGATGAGGACCTCTGCTCGCTGCATGAAACCCGTCCGGGCGCGCCCATCATGGTCGGCGCATGGGGCCTCGTGCAATGACCGCCTGCGCGGCCGCTAATCCTGGAGCCGTCCTGGCTAGGTAGCCGACTTCCCGTCCACCCGCGGGCGCATATTCCACAATCCAAGTAATACAAGTGACTTCCACACATTCTCGGCCGACGCCTTGACCGGCATCGCAGTATCAGATAATGTTGTATCAATATAGATTCCTCTCTGACGTAGGGTGCGCAGGCACTTGGCCGTGCGGACGTTCCGCGCCCGCCGGTGGACCCGCGTTTGGGACTTCGCCGCCGACGGGGCAACCCTCTGGGCGGGGCATGTGGAGGGCGAAGCTGTGAGCCACCAGATTCTGGACATCGCGACCCGGGACAAGCACCAGACCGTGTTTCCCACTGAAGTGGACGCGCTCTTCGAGTGGGACTACGGGGTGCACAACCCCAGCCTAAGCAGCCTGTACGAGAAGGCGAAGCGGGACCAGTGGAACGGTGCGACGGACCTGGACTGGGACTGTGAAGTGGACAAGACCCGGGACATTCTCGATGTCCGGCTCACGCCCATCTACGGGACCTCCCTCTGGGACAGCCTGAGCGACAGCGGGAAGGAAGAGCTGGGCTACAAGTCCGCCATGTGGCGCCTCAGCCAATTCCTGCACGGCGAACAGGGGGCGCTTCTGGTTTCCGCCGAGCTGGTGGACGTGGTGCCGGACCTCGATCAGAAGCTCTGCGCCTCGGCCCAGGTCATGGACGAGGCGCGCCACGTGGAAGTGTTCCGCAGGTACATCAAGAAGGTGGACCGCATCTACCCGATCGACGCGACGCTGCGCGATCTCCTCCAGGCGACGCTCCAGTCCGACATGTGGCAGAAGAAATTCATCGGCATGCAAGTGGTGATCGAGGGCTTGGCGTTGGCGGCGTTCAAGATGATGATCCGCGTGACGCACGACCCGCTCCTCAAGGACCTGCTCATCCACGTGATGCGCGACGAGTCGCGGCACGTGGGTTTCGGTTACCTCGCGTTGCGCGATTCCTTTGTCGACTTGACCGAACGCGAACGCCGCGAGATGGAGGACTTCGCGTTCATGGCGTGCAGCGCCATGGTGACGAAGAAGAATGCGCAGGGCGAATGGGTGGACGGTTTTCTGTCCATCAACGACGTGTACCGCGAGGTGGGCATTGACCCGGACGATATGGTCGAGGTCTGGCAGGGCAGCGATGAGGACATGAACTTCAACAAGTTCCTGTTCACGGATACCATCATCCCCGCCCTCAGCCACCTGGGCCTCTTCACGGACAAGATCCGCCGCGAGTACGAAGGCCTGGGCATCATCGGTGCGGACGACGCCGTCCAGCCCATCAGCGAAGACGTCACCCTGAACTAAGTCCGGCGCGCGCCGCCGGCGGCGTAGGAACAATGACGCCCCGGCCGCCTCGCGGATCGGCGCTACCGGGCGCGTCTGAGCGTGGAGATGATGGCGTCGGCTTCCGCGGCGCGGCCGGCGTTCGGGGCCCGATACCAGAAGTGCAGATACTCCGGGTGCGCCCCGCCCCTGCGCATCCTCAGCAGACAGTCCCGCGCGTCGCGGCCATCCGGGGTGCGCCAGCGAAGGGACTGCAGCCGGATGCCGTGAATCCGGACGGTGTCCGGGCGCGCGTCCCCCGCGGCGTTGGGCGGAAATTGGGGCGCGCTGCCCACGTACGCGTAGAGGAATTCCGCGTCTTCCCGTGCGAACGTCAAAACGATGAAGTCCGGAACGGGACTCTCCGACGTGACCGTGACGTCCGGCGGTACCTTCACCATGACGTTCGTAGACGGGAATTGGAGGTCCGTCGTGCCGTCGTCGGACCGCGCTGTGTCCGCACCGGCATGCGCTTCGTCCGTACCCCCGCCGGCGATGCCGGCTCCAGTGGCGCACGCCATGCCAAGCGCCAGGACCAATAGCGCCGGGCCTACACGGTGGAGCGTGCTCGTGGCGGACAAAGGGCTCTCCGATCCCACTTGGGCGATTCCCACCGGTCTCATGATGCCGGCGGCGGTTCGCGCTCGTTGCACCGGCGGGACAGGCGTTGGGCGTCAAGTATACTGGGTGGCGAGACGCCCGGAATCAGGAGACGCGCAATGGAAGCCACGGAACGTCCCGCCGCTGACGATTTTGTCTCGATCATGAACGCGCTCAGGTCGGGTGCCATGGATCTGGACGACGCCCCGGAGCCGTTCGTCGAGGCTTTCTCCGCCATGACGAAGCGGAGCCGCGAGGAGCTGAAGGCCGGGTTCCGCCGCGACGCCGAGCGGGAAGCGAACGCGCCCAAGGCGGGCATGCCCGCGCCCGACTTCGAGTTGGAGTTGCTGTCGCCCGAGGGTGAGCGCACGGACCTGACCCGGCGGCTGAGCGCGTTCCGCGGCAAGCCCGTGGCGCTCGCGTTCGGCTCCTACACCTGACCCCCGTTCCGCGTCCAGGCTGGACGCCTCAACGAAATCTATGCGGCGTACCGGGACCGGGTGCAATTCTTCTGCGTGTACATCCGCGAAGCGCATCCGGAGGACGAGTGGCAGGTGCCCATGAACTACGACGACGAGGCCATGTTCATGCAGCCGACGACGATGGACGAGCGCGCGGGCGTGGCGCAGGCGTGCATCCTGCGTTTGCAGCTCGACATGCCCACGTTGCTGGACACCATGGACGACGAGGTGGACACCGCCTACGCCGCCCTGCCCGACCGCCTGTACGTGGTCGACGCCGAGGGTGCCGTGTCCTACCAGAGCGCGCCCGGCCCGTTCGGCTTCAACTCCGACGAGTGGGAAGCGGCAATCAAGGCCACCCTCGGCGGTGGGTGAATGATCAGTTGGCCCTCTCTCTGGCGACGGATGATGGCGCGCTGGCGCAGTTGGCAGACACCGTTGCCAAGCGGCCCCTGGTTTCTTGGGCTCCTGATCGTGTTCGTAGCGTTTGTCGTCAACGGCATGCACCCGGTGTTGCGCTTCACTTCACCCCTGCTGAATCATCTCGTCTTTTCCATCGCCATGATGTTGCCGCTCGTTCTGTTGTCGCTATCCTTCTTTCTGCCCCGTTTGTGGATTAAGGCGATTGCCGCCATTGGGTTGCTTTCCGTAGTACCAGTCGCAAGCTTTCTTGCCCTCTTCGCGCTTTCAGATGCGAGTTCTATCGCAGGACGATGGGAAGGGCAGGATCGCTCATTCGAACTCGTTGAACGGGTTCCTTTGGATCATTCGCATCTGTCTGTCTACCGCACGAATGGAGGCGCAACGACATCGTTTGGCATCGTCGTGCGGCAGGAGATGCCGCTCTTGCGCGGTCTACGGCTGGTAAAAAACGTGTATCGCGCATACCCCGCGCACGATGTTGCTATCGCTGTCTTGGACGGACATCGGCTGCGGATAACGGGCCCACCGTATGGCGGTAACGAGCCTTACTTGCTCAGGGATGAAATTCAGATCAGGCCGTTTGTTTACTTCTAGTATTGTGCTGGGCGGAATTGGTCGGCACAAGATGCGGTTCAATGGGTTAGAGAGACTCCAAGTATGAACGGAAGAAAGGTCACCGTCGTCGGCGGTGGGAGTTTCCTGTGGGGTCCGACGCTGGCGCGCGACCTCATGGTGGAGCCGCGGCTGGCGGGGAGCGAACTCTGGCTGCATGACATCGCGCCCGCCCCGCTGGAACTGGTGGCGCGCTACGCGGAGAAGGTTCGGGCGGCGGCGGACACGGGCTGGAGCGTGCACCCCACGAGGGAGCTTGCACCAGCGCTCGACGGTGCGGACGTGGTGGTGCTCTCCATCACCACGGGCGGGCTGCCGGCCATGCGCCACGATCTGGAGATCCCTCTGCAGTACGGTATCGCGCAGCCAGTGGGGGACACGGTGGGTCCGGGCGGCCTGTTGCGTGCGCTGCGCAACATTCCCGTGGTGCTCGACCTCGCCCGGCAGATGGAAGCGCGGTGTCCCCGCGCGGTGTTGATCAATCTGACCAACCCCATGACCACCCTCTGCCGCGCGGTGACAAAACACACGGGCATCCGCACCATCGGCGTGTGTCACGAGTGGCCGAACTGCGCGCTCGGCTTGCGCATCTGGCTCGGGCTCGGCAGTCCCACGGATGTGCAGGCCACGGTGGCGGGCATCAACCACCTGATCTTTGCCCTCGACCTGCGCATCGAGGGGCAGGACGGGTTCGCGCGCATCCGGGAGGAAGTGGCGCGCAACGGCATCCCCGAGAACCTGGCCGTCAAGTTCGACCAGTTACAGCGGACGGGTGCGCTGCCCGTGGCGGGCGACCGGCACGTGGCCGAGTTCTTTCCGGACTACCTCACGCCGGCCACGGACTACGGGAAGACGTGGGGCGTGGAGCTGACCACCATTCCCGACCGGGAGCGGTGGTACGAGGAGGGGACCAGCGACTGGGAGATCACCGGCCGCCGGGCGACGGAACGCGCGGCCACCACGGACGAACCGGTCAAGCTCTATCCTTCTATAGAGGATATCGCGCAGATTGCGGCGGACCTGGCGGAGAGTACCGGCGGGACGCACATCGTGAATCTGCCGAACACGGGGCAGATCGCGAACCTGCCGGCCGGCGCGGTGGTGGAGACGTTCGCGACTATCACCCCGGACGCGGACATCCCCGACCAGATTGGCGCCTTGCCGCCGCCCGTCCTCCAGGCCCTGGAACCGCACGTGCGCAACCAGGAGCGCATCGTGGACGCGGCCGTCCAGGGGGATCGCGATCTGGCGTTGGCCGTCTTGCGCGACGATCCGCTGGTGCGGGATCCCGACACGGCCGAACCCATGCTGGAGGAGATGCTCGCCGCCACCGCCGCATGGCTGCCCCAGTTCGCGCCAGCGCGCGCGTAGCCCGGGCCCCCATACGGTAGACTAGGCGCTTCGTCCGGGCCGCCCGGCCCGGCGAACAGAAGAGGGGGCGACGTGGAATACCGACCGTACGGCACCACCGGCAAGGACGTATCGCTGCTGGGGCTCGGCGCCATGCGTTTCACGGACGACGACGACGAAGGCGTCCGCGCCGTGCAGCGCGCCTTCGAGCTGGGGGTCACCTATTTCGACACGGCGCCCGGCTACTGCGACGACCGTAGCGAGGACATCCTCGGCCGCGCATTCCGGGACCTGCCGAAGGACCAGTTGCGCGTGTCCACCAAGAGCGGCGTGTGGATCGACAAGACCGCCATGAGCGTGCGCGAGCGGCTCGAAAAGTCCCTCGAACGCCTGGGCCTGGAGAAAGTCACCTTCTACCACATGTGGTGCATCATTACGGGCGCGCAGTTCGACGAAGTCATGGGGCCCGGCGGCCCCTACGAAGAAGTCGCCCGCGCGAAGGACGAGGGGCTCATCGAGCACATCGTCTTCTCCACCCACTCGTACCCCAGCGTGTCGCATCGCGTGATCGAGAGCGGCGCGTTCGACGGCATCACCGTCGGCTACCACGTGGTGAACAGCGCGGCGAAGCGCCCGGTCATCCAGGCCGCCCACGCCGCGGGCATGGGCGTGTGCACCATGAATCCGCTCGGCGGCGAAGTCATCATGAAGTATCCGGAGCAGTTCGACTTCATGCACCGGGATGGAGACGACAGCACCGTGCGCGCGTGTTTCCGGTTCAACGCGGCGCATCCGGAGATCAGCGTTATGCTCAGCGGCATGGGCACCGTCGCACAGGTGGAGGAGAACGTGGCCGCCGTCAATGCTGCGAGCGCCGAAGCCCGCGCCTCCGAGGAACGCCTGCGGGCGCTGCTGGGGGAGTACGGCGCGGCGGACACCAGCGTGTGCACGCTGTGCCAACAATGCCTGCCTTGCCCCGAAGGTATCCCGATTCCCTCCTACATGCACGCCATCGACATTCTCGATGCGCGCGGGAACGGCGACGGCTTCGCCGCGTGGGAATGGCACAAACGCCGCGGCAACTACGCACGCACGCGCGCCACGACCTGCACCGACTGCGGCGACTGCGAGCCGCGGTGCCCCGTGAAGATTCCCATCGTCGCCAACCTCCGCCGCGCGCACGAGCTGTGGGAATCCGAGGACGCCCGCGCGCGCCAGAAAGCCGCGGCGGGCTAGCGCCTTGGCGTCCGGAGAAAACCTATGCCCTGTGATCTGAAACTCGTCGGCGGGCAAGTGATAGACGGTACGGGCGCGCCGGCGCGCCGCGCGGACGTGGCGGTGACCGAGGGGGCTATCACGGCCGTGGGCGAGCTGGCGGACCTGGAAGCCGCGGTGGTGCTCGACTGCGCGGGCAAGACGATCGCGCCGGGCTTCATCGACATTCACTCGCACTCCGATTGGCTGCTCCCCGGCGCGAACCACGGCGACCTGGTCGAGCCGTTCATCCGACAGGGCATGACGACGCTGGTGGGCGGCAATTGTGGGTTCAGCCCGGCGCCGATTACGAATGTGAACGCCGACGCAGCCGCGGAAGCCAGCCGCTTGATCGTGGACGACACCCTCGACCTGCGGTGGCGGTCCATGGGCGAGTTCCTCGACGCGCTGGACGGCGGCGGGGTGTCGCTCAACATCGCGCAGCTCGTCGGCCACGGGACCGTGCGCGCCGGGGTGATGGGATACCTGAACACCGCCGCGCCCACCCCGGACGAGTTGCAGGCCATGGAGCGCATGACGCGGGAGTCGCTGGACGCCGGGTGCTGGGGGGTGAGTACCGGGCTCGGATATCCGCCCGGCATCTTCGCGCAGGAAGAGGAACTGGCCGCGTTCGCCGGCTGGGCCGCGCGGGACGACAAGCTCTTCACTTCCCACCTCAAGGCGTACAGTTGGATCAGCGGCGCGTACGCGTCGGACCCCGCGGAAGAGCCGCACAACATCGCGGCCATCAAGGAGATTCTGCGCGTCAGTGAGGCGGCGGGCGTGCGTGTTCAGATCAGCCACCTCATCTTCGTCGGGCGCAAAACGTGGGCGAGCTATCCCGACGCGCTGCAGGTCATCGAAGACGCGCGCGACGGCGGGATCGACGTGGCGTTCGACGCATTTCCCTACACGGCGGGCAACACCACCGCGAGCGTGATCTTCCCCGCGTGGGTCCTGCCGCGGCTGGAAGCGGTGCTGGACGATCCCGCGGAGCGCGAGGACCTGGAGAACTTCGCCAACGGGGCGTTCGCCAGCGTGGGCTTCGACCTGGGCGACATCCAGATCATGAACTGCAACGTGCCGCGCCTGAACAAGCACAACGGGCTGCGGGTGACCGAGGCTGCAGAGCGGGAGGGGCTGGAGCCGTTCGATTTCTACTGCCGCATGGTCGTGGAGAGCAATCGCATGGCCCGCGTGCTCATTCACACGTACAGCGGGGATGGGGAGGAAGAGGCGCCGCTCCGTGCCGTGCTCGCGCATCCGCTCTGTACGTTCGAGACGGATACCTTCGTCACGCGGGAGGGACACCAGAATCCCGCCAGCTACGGCACGTTTCCCCGCGCGCTCAGCACCTATGTGCGGGAAGGGCTGTTCAGCCTGGAGGAAGCGGTCCACAAGATGACGGGCGCGGCCGCCGAACGCCTGCACTGGCGCGACCGCGGCTGGGTGCGCGAAGGGTGCGCCGCGGACCTGGTGGTGCTGGACACGGACACGCTGCAGGACACCGCCACGTTCGATGCGCCCGATACGTTCCCCATCGGTATCGACCACGTGTTCATCAACGGCCGCCACGTGGTCGACGGCGAGCGCTACGACGCCTCCGCCTCCGCGGGCCGGGTTCTACGCGCGTAGCGGGCTGAAGAACGATACGGTAGGGGCCGGTCTTCAGACCGGCCCGGGCGGATCCACGAGGTCCGCCACTACACTAAACGCCGTCGAGGAAGCCGTTGATGTGTCCGGCGCACCAGTCGGGCGCTTCTTCGCCGATGAAATGTCCCGCGTCGGCGTGGCGTTCGATGCGCAGGTCGGCGAAACAGGCGTCGATGCCTTCCAGCCATGCCGGCGGGATTACGGGATCCTTGTCGCCCCACAAGAGTAGCGACGGCATGGGGTACACGTGGCCCATGTGCTCGCCCCAGTCCATCAGGTCCTGCGCAAACATGGTGCGGTAGTAGTTGAACCCGCCCCGCAGCGCACCGGGCGTGCGGAACGCGCGGGTGAACTCGGCGAAGTCCGCGTCCGTGTACGTATTCGGAATCGCGGACCAATGGGTGTGGAAGTGGCGCAGCAGCAGTTCTTCTTTGCCCTCGAACACCGCCTCAGGGAAGTCGGGAATCTGGAACATGTACCAGTACCAGCTCTCGGCCACCTGTTGCGGCGCGTAGACTTGGGCGGCGGTCGTCGCGTTGAACGGACAGGTCATGTTCAGGATGATGAGCCGCTCGGTCAGGTCCGGCGCGTCGAGCGCGATGCGGTACGCCACCCAGCCTCCCCAGTCGTGCCCGAGGATTGCCGCCCGCTCGATCCCGAGCGCGCCCAGCAGGCCGATGATGTCCGCCGCCACGGTCTTCTTGTCGTAGCCCGCCTCCGGCTTGTCGCTGTCGCCGAACCCCCTCAGGTCGGGCGCGATCACGCGGCGCTGCTCCGACACCAGCGGGATGAGTTTGCGCCACGCGTACGAGGTCTGCGGCCACCCGTGCAGCAGCACGAGGGGCAACCCGTCGCCGCCCCCCGCTTCCAGGTAGTGCAGTTTGACTCCGTTGATCGTTTCGTCCTTGTGTTCGTATGGTTCGGTCATCGCAGTACCCCAGAATCAGGAGGCCGGCGGGCCGGTCTAAAGACCGGCCCCTACTCGGCGAGTGTTAGGAGACCTCTACACCGCGAGTGGCGGCAGTTGTATGTGCGCGGCCTGTTCGTAGGCGTGCGCAACCCGGAGCACCGTGCTCTCTTCCCACCAGCGCCCGGCAATCTGGAGGCCCACGGGCAGGCCGTCCACCGCGCCGCAGGGCACGGTGATCGCGGGCAGGCCGGTCAAATTATAGGGCAGCATGTGCATGGACAGCATGATGCCCACGTCCTGCATGGAACCGTCCGGCGCTTCCACCGCCATCTCGCCGATCTCCGGCGCGACGATGGGCTGCGTCGGCCCGACGATGACATCCACCTGCTCGAATGCGCGTGCGAACCCGTCGGATACCAGGCGCCGCGTTTGCTGCGCCTTCAGGTAGTCGATCGCCAGCGTCGCCAGCCCCGCCTGGTAGAGGAGCTTCACGTCCATGCCGTAGTCATCGGGCCGCGTAGCCAGCCACTCGCGGTGGTACGCCGCCACCTCGGCCACCATGGTCGTGTACTCCGCCGCGGGTGCGTGTTCCAGGTCCGGCACGGTAATCGGTGTCACCGTCGCCCCCAGACCTTCGAGCACCCGCACCGCGTCCTCGAACTGGGCGAGCACCGGCGGCTGCGTCAACGCGGCGAAGTACTCGCGCTCCACGCCGATGCGTACGTTGCGAATGTCGCCCGAGAGCGCGGCCGCAAAATCCGGCACGGGCCGCGCGGCGCTGGCCGGATCCCGCGGATCGTGACCGCTCATGGCGTGCAGCATGTGCGCCGCGTCGGTCACGCACTTGGTCATGGGGCCCGCGTGATCCAGGGACCAGCACATGGGCACGAGCCCGTGGCGGCTGATGCGCCCATAGGTAGGCTTGATGCCCACGATGCCGTTCAGACACGACGGATTGCGAATCGAACCGCCCGTGTCCGAGCCCGTAGCGGCGATGCACTGATGCGCCGCCGTCGCCGCGCCGGACCCGCCGCTGCTGCCCCCGGGGATGCATCCGAGCTTGTACGGGTTGTGCGTGGAGCCGTAGTGCGGGTTCACGGTCGTCGCACCGGAGGCGAATTCGTGCAAGTTCGTTTTGCCAATGATGACCGCGCCCGCGGTCTTCAGCAACGCCACTGAATGCGCGTCCTCGTCCGGCACGAAGTCGCCCAGTATCTTCGAACCCGCCGTCGTCTTGATCCCAGCGGTGTGGTACAAGTCCTTCAGCGCGACGGGAATGCCGTGCAGCGGCCCACGGTAGGTGCCCGCGGCGATCTCCCCGTCCGCCGCGTCCGCGGCGGCGCGCGCCTGGTCGGCCAGCACGGTAATGAAACTGTTCAGCTGCGGTTCAGTCGCCTCGATGCGCGCGAGGCAAGAGTCCACCACCTCCCGCGCCCGCACGTCGCCCGCGGCGAGCCGGGGCGCCAGCGTCGCGATGGTCTCCCGGCAGAAGTCGCTCACGCGGTGCCCGCGCGGTGCGCGTCGTGGATCAACAGGGGCTCCACCTGGCGCAGGGGCGCGTCGGGAACCGCATCGAGCCCGGCCAGGATGTTGTTGATGAGCGGGAGGAGCATTGCCGCCTCATCGCCGACGGTCGCGCCGATGCGGGCCCCCGCGGCTTGCAACTGTTCCAGCGTGATCCGGTGTTCGCTCGGCATAGGACCTCCTCTCCCGCGCGCGGCCGCGGCGCCGCAGAGTCTATCAGCGCCCGCGGCTGGCCGTCCAAGTCCGGTGGTACAGTAGTAGGGATGCACGCGAAGAATCTCCAAGGCCAGCGATCGTTCATTTCCGCAGAGCACCGGACCTGCAAGAACGGCCACGAAGGCGGGGTGCTGTGGTTCACCGGCCTCCCGGGGTCCGGCAAATCCACTCTCGCCTATGCGCTCGAACGCCGCCTGTTCGAGAAGGGCTACCAGGTGTTCGTCCTCGACGGGGACAACGTGCGGACCGGCCTGAACGAAGACCTGGGTTTCAGCCCCGAAGGCCGGGAGGAAAACCTCAGGCGCGTAGGGGAGGTGGCGAACCTGTTTGCTCTGGCGGGGTTCGTGGTGGTGAGCGCGCTCATCTCGCCCTACAAGGCGGTGCGCACCCGCGCGCGGGCGGCGAGCACCATGCCGTTTCACGAGGTCCATATCGGCGCGGCGCTCGAGGTGTGCGAGGCGCGCGACCCCAAGGGTCACTACGCGCGCGCCCGCGCCGGGGATCTGCCCGATTTCACAGGCGTTTCCGCGCCGTACGAGGCGCCCGAGGCGCCCGACCTGCTCGTGCCCAGCGGCACGGACACCGTAGAGGCCTGCCTGGACCTGCTCGAAAGTTACGTCGAACGCCACTTCCGCGCCGCCGCGCCGCGCGCCTGAGCCCGCACTCCTCCGCCTAGTCCGCCGCACCTCCCGGCGCATCCGTAGACCGTCGCGTCGGTCTTGGGGTTGGCCGCAGACGACTCGTTCACAAACACATCGACTCGGTCCCGCGCAGCGGGCGCGCCCGGGCGTGCCGGTGGGGTACACTCTCGCGTGCCGGGAAACGGACTGACCGGGTGGGAGGAAGTCGGATGCCACTGAGTCGGGAAGCAGCCATCGCCGAGCTTACGAAGCCGGGGGCGGATTTCGAGGTGATCGAGCGGGTCGTCGGCGGGCGGAAGATGGAAGTCTTCCAGCACGTCCCCGCCTCGCTGCGTTGCATCTTCGAGCAAGCGCGCGAGTTCGGCGATAAGACGTACATCGTGTACGAAGGGGAGTCCTGGTCCTTCACGCGGATCATGGAGCATGTGGACGCGGTGGGGGCGCTCCTGGTGCAGGAATACGGGGTGCGGAAGGGTGACCGGGTGGCGCTGGCCATGCGCAACTATCCGGAGTGGATCGCGGCGTTCGCGGCGACCCTGTGCGTGGGAGCGATCGTCGTGCCTCTGAATGCGTGGTGGCAGAGCGAGGAGCTAGACTTCGCGCTGGCCGATTCCGGCGCCACCGTGCTGATCGGCGACTCCGAACGCATCGCCCGCGCACTCCCCAGCATCCGCGAGCGCGGCATTCGGGCCATGGTCGTGCGTCCGGACCGCGACGTGCCGGAGGGGGTCGCGCGGTACGAGGACGTGGTGCCCCTGGGCGACCCCTTGCCGGACGTCGCCATCGATCCGGAGGATGACGCCACCATCCTCTATACCTCCGGCACGACGGGCCAGCCCAAGGGTGCGGTGTCGACGCACTTCGCCGTCCTGTCGGCCATGTGGTCATTCGCCTGCCGCTCGGCCATTGAAACCGCGCGCAACGACGGGGTGCCGGCCGTCGACCCCGAGGCGGCGTGTCTGCTGATGCCCGTGCCCCTGTTTCACGTGACCGGGTGCGTGGCGATCATGCTCAACACGTTTCATGCGGGGACGAAGACCGTCATGATGCCCCGGTGGAACCCCGAGTATGCGCTCGAGCTGATCGAGCGGGAGCGGGTGACCCAACTCGTCGGCGTGCCGACCATGTCGTGGGACTTGCTGGAGTCACCCGACTTCGAGAAGCGTGACACGTCGAGCATGGTGTTCATCGGCGGGGGCGGGGCGCCCGCGCCGCCGGAGCTCGTGAAGCGCGTGGACCGGAACTTCTCCAACGGTATGCCGACCTTGGGGTATGGCATGACCGAGACAAACGCCTACGGGCCGCAAACCCGCGGGGAAGACTTTCTGCGCAAGCCGACGAGCACGGGCTGCGTGGTGCCGACGGCGAAGATGCGGGTGACGGACCTCGAAGGAAAGCCACTTCCGCCCGGCGAGGTGGGGGAATTGTGGTTCTGGGGGCCGAATCTCATCCGCGGCTACTGGAACCGTCCGGAGGCTACGGCGGAAACTCTCGTCGACGGCTGGCTGCGCAGCGGCGACTTGGGCCGGATCGACGAGGAGGGGTTCGTCTACGTGGAAGACCGGGTCAAAGACATGGTGTTGCGTGGCGGCGAGAACATTTACTGCGCCGAAGTGGAGGCGGCCATCTATGAACACCCCGCGGTCTACGAAGCCGCCGTCTTCGGGGTGCCTCACGAGCGGTTGGGCGAGGAGCTGGCGTGCGCGATCTACCTCAAGTCCGGAGCGGAACTTGACGCCGATGCGCTGCGGGCGGACCTGTCCCGGCGGGTGGCCGCGTTCAAAGTGCCAAGTCGCATCGAATTTTACGATCGGCAATTGCCGCGCAACGCCTCGGGCAAGATTTTGAAGCGGGAGATCCGCGAGGCGATCCTTGCGCGGGCGGTGAGGTAGGCGAGGCGGCCATGGGTACGAGCATGATGTTGGGCAGCGGCCCACTCCGCCGCACCGCCCGGCGACCAATTCCCTTGCCGAATCGTCTTCGGGAGTTACGATACGTAGGCAGAGCGAAGAACGGAGGAACGTGATGGTGAACGCGAATCGTGCCGTGGTAGTGGCGCTCGGGGTGCTCCTGCTGAGCGGCGGCCTGCTGGGCTGCGGGAAGAAAGAGGAGCCCGGCCCCGCCGAGCGGTTGGGGCAGTCCCTGGATCAAGCCGCTGAAGACCTGGCCGAAGGCGTGGAAAAAGCCAAAGAGGATCTGGAAGACTCGCGCGCCGACTGACGGCCGCCGGTCCGCGCGGCGGGCAGCGCCAAATCGCGCAAGTGCTTGGTACGGTTGGCACGCCCTGAGGGATTCGAACCCACGACCTTCTGGTCCGTAGCCAGACGCTCTATCCAGCTGAGCTAAGGGCGCATAGAGAAGCCCGTAGTGTAGCAACCGGCCCAGGGGGCGGCAAGATCGCGCGGGTTTGCGATCTCCTATGGCGGCACGGCGGCGTTCAGCCACGCGGTCAACCCGAGGATGAACTGCTCGCGCGTCTTGAGATGCGCGGCGCAGTGCTCCGCGATGAGCCGCTCCTTCATGGCCTGCGGCTCGCCCCGCACGGGGAACTCGTCTTCCACGTCCGCGGCGACAGTCATATCGCTGACGCCGTCCCAGTCCAGGTTCACGGGAAAACCGAGCGGCTGCAGGCTGGCCGGCCACGTGACATCGAGCACGACCCACCGGCTGTGGAGGCGCGCGCGGAGAAACGTGTGCACGTCCGGCAGCCCGCCCGGCGGGATCAACGTGCGCAGCTCGTCCGGCAAGTAGTGCACATTCGCGGCGGTGAAGCGATGCGTGCAGTGGTAGAGCTGGGACGGAACCTGCAACTCGCCCGCAATGCGATCCAGGGCGTAATGTTTGCCCGAGCAGGTGCCGCGCCACTCGCGCACGATCGTCTCCGGCCGGCGGTCGCTGGCGCGGTGGTAGGGCATGTCGCGCACAAGCCCCACGGCCGCCTGGAAATCCACCGGGGCCTCCGCGGGCACGAGCCGGCGCGCGTGCGCTTCCCGCGTGAGGCGTGTCAGAACCCCGGCCATCGCGCTAGTATGCCATGCACTTGCGCGGGCGCTACGGCCGCGCGGGGCACTATCCATGCAGGCCGTCAACATCCTCGGCGTCGGCTCGACGCTCATCACGAACAAACCCGACCAGCCGCTGTACCAATTGCTGGTGGAAGCCGCGCGCATGACCATCGAGGATGCCGCCCTCGCCCCGGGCGCGATCGATGGGTTGCTGACCACGTCGATGGGCCGGGACCAGTACGTGCATCTGACGGGCGAGCTGAACAGCCGCCTTGCCGCGGACCTGAATCTGGAGAACTTGCAATTCGCGCTCGACGTGCGCGGGACCTCCTCCAGCGGCCTGCTGCCTTTGGTCGACGCGTTCCAGCGGCTGAAGTACGACCCGCGCCCGCAGACGCTGCTCATTATCGCGGGCGAGCAAATGAACATGCTCCGCGGCGAGGCGATGGAGAGCAGCCAGGTGGAGGTGGGCGCCCGGCGGCTGAAGGTGGCCGACATCATTGCGAGCGTCATCGAACCCGAGGAGCGGCGCTACGGGCTCAAGATGCTGCACGTGGGCGACCTGCTGCAGAGCGCGCTCAACGCGCACCTGGGGCTCACCACCGCGGACATGAACGACCTGCACTATCGCATCGCGCGCGCGAAATACGCGCGGGGGACGCGCTACCGGCTAGCGCAGTACAACCGGTACGCCGACTTTCCGCGCGAGCGGTACTTCCGCGCCACGGCGCCCGGGGAGAAACGGCATCCGCTGACCCCCCTGCTCTGCCTGCACGACGTGGCGCCCACGAGCAGCAACGCGTGTGCGGTGATCGTGACCAGCGATCCGCAGCGGGTGCCGGAGGGCGACCGGGTCGTGGGCATCCGGGGCGTCGGCCAGGGGATGGACCATCCGGCGATGTCGCGCCGCACGTGGCCGTTCACCCAGTCCCGGGCGCTCGCCCTGGCGGTCGCGCGCGCGTGCGGCGAGGCGGGGCTCACCCTGGCGCAGGCGCGCGCGCTGGACGTGGGCGTGCCCCACGATGCGTTTCCCGCCATCGAATGGACGATCCTGTTGCAGATGGGGTTCACCTTCGCGGAAGCGATCGACGGCATCGAGCGCGGGCGGTTCAATCCACTGGGCGGCCTGAAGGCCTGCGGCCACCCGGTGGGCAGCACCGGCCTGCAACAGCTCGTGCGCTTGACGCAGCTCTTGCGCCAGGACGAACGCGTCATCGATCCCGCCGCGTTCGCGGACGATCCGCGCAGCGGGTTCATCGTGAACGTGGGCGCGGCGTTGACGAATCTGGTGGCGGTGATCGTCGAGTGTACGGACCGGGCGACCGCCCTCCGCCCGCCCGGCCCGGTGGAACCGTCGACGCGCAACGCCATCCCCGCCCCACCCGCCACGGGCCCCGCCATCCCGGCGGGCGCCGCGCGCGTGTTGGGGTACACCCGCACCGACTTGGGGCATGTGGTGTTCGTGGAAGGAGCCGACGGCCGGCGGTGCTTCGCCTTGAGCGAGGACGCGCTAGCCGTGGGCGGGATCTGCCGGATCGCGGCGCGGGCCGACGGGTTTATGGAGGCGACGGGAGGCTGACGCGGCGTGGCCTGTGCAACCGGCTCCCGGCCGGGCCGGCGTCAGGCTGCGGCGAGGCCTTCGGGCCAGGAGCCCAGCACTTCGCCGGTGCGGCCGCAACAGTAGTACACGAGTTCGTAGAGTTCGTCATGGTCCGGCCAATGGTCGATCCACCGGGCCATCCCCACGCCGGGCGCGTACCATTCGGTGCGCACGCGGTTGCCGTCATCCCCCACCTGCTCCAGCCGCAGGCACTCCGTCAGGCGCCCAAAGTCCAGCTTGACCGGGGCCGGCCCATGGACCGTCGACGTGACCGGGTAGTGCGTGCCCTGGCCGACCAACCAGCGGGCCCCCTGCCGCAGCGGGAGCACCGGGTCCGGGCCGTGCCACGCGCCATGGTGCCAGACGAAGATCCCGCTCTCGCACACGGTGAGACGGTCCTGCGTGCGCGCGCCGGTCAGGGTGAACAGCGTATCGATCGTCATGTACCAGTCGCCGCTGGCGAGCGGGTCGATGCTGCGGATCGCGGTGCGAACGTGGGCCCCGCGATTGGTGTGGCGATAGACCCAGAAACTCCCCGGCGTCAGCGGATAGTAGGGATCGCGGCGAATGTGCTCCGGCAGCGGCATAGACGGTGGTCCTCCCCCGAGGTGGTCCTTCCCCCAATCGGAGATTACCACCGGCTGCCGATTTCGCACCCAGCAGAATTGCCAGAAACCTAGAATTTCCAACGGGTTAGGTACCCAGGCGCGTTCCGTACCCGCCGCGCTGGCCCCTGGGGGCGGCGGCACCGCCCGCCGGTTAGGGGGTGGCTGCGCCCAAATCCCCCCGCAGGGCCGCCAGGGTGGCCGGTGGGAGGTCGGCCGTGTCGCTGCAGGCCGGGTGGTCCAAGACCAAGGCGGCGTGGTCGCACGCGGCAAACCGGCCCACCTGCCCGGGGGCAAACCGGAAGCGGAGGTAGTGCACGGCGCTGATGCGGTCCTCCTCGCTGTGGCCCGCTTCGAACGTGGCGGCGACCCGCTCCCCAGCGAATTCCAGGCGCACGCACTCGCCCGCGTCCAGCCCCAGGAAGCTGTCCAGCACGGGCTTGACTTGCGCGGAGTCCGCCACCTCGATCAGGAGGGTGGCGCACAGCTCGCCCGCGTCCGGAATGAGGCTGTTATACACCTCCACCTCCGCCTGAACGCCTGCCTGGTCCGCGATCCCCTCGACGCGGCACATCTCTTGAATCTGGAAACGCATGGTCTCGCGATTCTCGAACACGATCGCGACCCGGTCCCCCAGCGTGATGCGCCGGTTCCGTTTGAGGGCGATGATGTGCGCCCGAAACGCCGCGCGGTGTTCTTCGTAGACCGCGGGGAACTCGATGTCTGCCAGGGTGAGTTTCTGCACGGGCGCCGTCAATCTTCCGGGAGGCCGTAGGCGCGCGCGAGCACCTGCACGGGGTGCACGGGATGGCGGCCGATCGCCTGGTTGATCTGGATGCTCGCGAGGGGGCAGTCGCTCACGAGGGTCTCCGGCTCGGCTTTCGTCAGGCCGTCGAAGAGCTTCTTCCCGAAGCGCATCGACTCTTCAAAGTACGGCGCCTTGGCGCTCCACGTGCCGTCATGCGCGCTGCACTGTTGGATGAGTTCCACCGTGGTGTCGGGCAGCAGCCGGAGCAACTTCTGGGCCGGGAAGCCGATGCTCTGCTTTCGCAAGTGGCAGGGGGCGTGGTACCCGACCCGGCCCGCCCCCCGTTGGAAGTCCGTCTTCAGATGTCCCGCTGCTTTCCCCTGCCAGAGCAACTCGCACAGGTCGAAGGTTTGCGCGCTCACGGTCTGCACGTCCGGGTCGTCCGGCACCAGCTCCGGCCACTCCTGCTTCATCATCAGGCTGCACGTGGGATTCGGCACGGCAATGCGGTAGCCCTCGCGCACCAGCGGCGCCAGCGATGCCGCGTTCCGGCGGATCTTCACCTGCGTACCCGCCAGGTCGCCCGTGTCGAGCGTGGGCATCCCGCAGCAGACCTGCGGCGGATGGGCCACCTGGCAGCCGTTATGTTCCAACACGCGCTTGGCCGCGCGCGCGATCTGCGGGCCGTTGTAATTCCCGAAGCAGGTGTGGAAGAGGATGACCTTCGCGGTGGGCGTGGCCGGCGGCGTCGGCGCCGGCTGTTTCCGCAGCCACCGCTCGAAGGTCTCCGCCGCGAAGGGGGGAAGGTCGCGATCCTTGTGGATGCCAATGGTCGCCTGCATCAAGCGGCGGTTGAGCGGATTGTTGTTCAGGATATTCGTGATGGGCGCCAGCAGGGTGCCCAGCTTGCCCAGGCGATCGATGTCACCCATCAGCCGGTCCGCCAGGGGGATGCCCTGCCGCCGTGCGCGTTGCGCCTTCCGGCGCAACAGGGTTCCCGGGATGTCCACCGCCCATTCGTGGGGCGCCGTGTACGGACAGTGCACGTAACACAGTTTGCACTGGAAGCAGTGGTCCAGGACGGCGTCGCGCACGGTCGGCGTGACGCCGGCGATCGTCTGCTCGGCGGCGTCAAATCCGCGGAACAGGATTGGGAACGACTCGCAGAACTTGAAGCAGAGGCGGCAGTCCTGGCAAATCGTGAAGAGACGATCTTCCTCCGCCTGGAGCGCCGCGGGATCGTAATAGGTCTGCTCGTCTAAACCGAACGGCATCCGCACCTCCCGGCGTGCCGGCCGCGACGCGAAAGGGACGGCCTGCGACGACCGTCCCCTCCCTACGCCTGGTCGCGACCCGCGCGCGACTCGCGATCAGGCATCCAGCGTGTCGAGCGCCTTCTGGAACCGGCCCGCGTGCGACTTCTCGGCCCGCGCGAGCGTCTCGAACCACTCGGCAATCTCGTCATGACCTTCCTCACGCGCCGTCTTCGCCATGCCAGGGTACATCTCGGTGTACTCGTATGTCTCGCCCGCGACGGCGGCGGCCAGGTTCTTCCCCGTGTCGCCGATGGGCTTGCCCGTAGCGGGATCGCCCGTCTCTTGGAGAAATTCCAAATGGCCGTGGGCGTGGCCCGTTTCACCCTCCGCCGTGCTGCGGAACACGGCCGAGACGTCGTTGTAGCCCTCCACGTCCGCCTGCTTGGCGAAGTACAGGTACCGGCGATTCGCCTGCGACTCCCCGGCGAACGCATCCTTCAGATTTTGCTCAGTCGTCGAACCCTTCAGGTCTGCCACAGCTGTCTCCTTCGATCCGGCAGCCGTGCTGCCGCTTCTGGAAACCCCATCCACACCGTGTCACGCGGCCCCGGGGCACTTCGCCCGCCATGAGGCCGGCCCCGGCGGGCGTCCTCCGCGTCTGCGGCGGAGCGGCACGCCCAGAGCCCATGCGCTGGGGGACCAACGGCAGGGGGCTCCGGCAGGGGCACGAAACTATAACACGGGGGATGGCTAATGGATAGTCATTCTCCAAAACGGCTGGCTGCGGGGGCATCTGTAGTGTAAGTTATTGCCATACAGTGCTTTACATGTCTTTCCGTGGGATCGGCGACGGCAGAGGCCCGCTGACCGCTCCGCCATGACCTCCGGCCCCGCCGCGCCCCGGCGCGTCCTGCAGAACTGGCTCTGGCTGGTGGGCGCCCAGGTGCTCGTCCGCCTGGTAGCGCTGGGCTACAAGGTTTTCCTGGCCCGCACCCTGGGCCCGGATGGTTACGGCCACTACGCCTGGGTGCTGACCACCGTCCTGTTGTTCTCCCTGCTGGTCGAGGCGGGCTTCAACCGGCTCCTCATCCGCGACATCGCCCGCGATCCCGAACGGGGGCCGGCTTTGTTGGGCGCCGTGACCCGGATCCGGGCCTGGTTAGCGGGCGCGGCCCTGGGGATCATGCTGGCTACGTTCCTCGTGGTACCCACGGATCGCGCCCACCTGCTGGGTCTGGCCATTGCCGGGCTGACCCTGTTTATTGGCGCCGCCGCGCTGACCTTCGACGCGGCGTTCTACGCGGCCGAGCAGGCGCGCTTCTCAGGGGTGGGCCAGGTGTTGGTCACGGTGCTCGGTGCAGGACTGGGCGTGGCGGCCGTTCTGGCGGGACTGGGGTTGCCGGGCTTGTTCGTCGCCGTGGTCGGCGCGGAGCTGGCCCGCGTGTTCTACCTGTACCGGCGGTTAGGAACCATCCGTCTGCGGCCCGTATGGCGGCTGGCCACGTCCCTGCGCCCGCTGGTGCGCGACGCGCTCCCGTACGCCCTGCTCGCGGTGCTGGGCATGATCTACTTCCGCGTGGACACGGTGATGCTCGGCTCCCTGCGGGGCGATGCGGAGACGGGTGTGTACACCGCCGCGTTCAAGCTGTTCGAGGTACTCATGTTCGTGCCGGGAACCTTGGCGGCGGTCATCCTGCCCCGCATGGCCCGGTATCACGACGAGGACAGCGCGCGTTTGAGCGCCTCCCACGTGCGCCTCACTCGCCTGCTGTTCGTCGCGGCAGTGCCCATCACCGCCGCCTTATGGGTCGGGAGCCCCCTCATCATTCAGGTGCTGTTTGGCGCGCCCTACGCCGAGAGTGCCCCGGTGCTGCGACTGCTCGCCGTGACGTTCCTCTTTCATTGCCTGCACACGGCCAATGCCACGTTGGTCCTCAGCGGCACCGTGCTCGCGCCGGTGGTGTGGCTCAGCGTGCTGACCGCCGGGATGAACGTGGCGCTGAACGCGTACTTCATCCCGCGGTACGGGGCGGTGGCGGCCGCGGCCACCACGCTCGCGTCCGAGATCCTCTCGTGGGTGGTGTTCACCGCGTTCATCCAGTGGCGGATTGTGCGCCTGACCGGGTGGGGGGGTGCGATGGTGCGGCCGGCGGTGGCCGCGGCCCTCGCCGCGCTCGCCGGGTGGGCGTTGTGGGCGTCTCCCGTAGTGGCGGGGATCGCGTGCGCCGCGGTGTATGTGGCAGCGTGTGCGCTGCTGGGCGCGGTCAATCGTGCGGACGTGGCGCTCTTACGCCGGGCATCCGTGGACGAGGGCGGGGAGCCCGCGCCGGTGGATCTGGCGTGAGGGGGAGCGGCGTCCGGCCGCCCGAGGGGAACTAGGCTTCGGAGCTGGCGCCCGCGGCCGGTTCGGCCCGCAGGCACGTGACGCAGGTCAGCTCGACGCCGGACGGGGGTTCGACCGGAATCTTGATCTTCTGGCCGCACACACTGCAGGTGGCGACGTACATGCGAGTGCGAAAGCGCGAGGAGCGACGCGGTGGGCGTGGGCTGCCCCGTCGTCTGCGTCTGGCCACGTCGCCCTCACTCTCTGCGGCTGCGTCGGCCAGCCGCTCCGCCCCGCGCCGGCGAAACTGACCGCGCGCCCGAATTCCGTGCCGGCCACCGGTCCCAAGGTTTTGTCCATCATGCTCGCGCGCGAAACGCCCATCCCAATGTACCGCTGTGCGCTGGCGCGACGCACGCACAACCCATTCAGCCGCACATGGTAGCAGCGCCGCGCTGGAATTGCCACCACGCAGGCGGCCTACCGGCGCAGGGATGCGTTCTGGGAAGCGAGCAGGCCGAAGAACAGCACGAGCACCCCGGTCACGACCAGGATGACGGAGGCGTTTCGGATCGCGCCGAACTGGGAATACTGCCACATGCCGAACCCCGTGCCGGACAGGATGAGCACGAACGCGGCGGGCAGGAACGCCTTGAGCGGATCGAACAGCATCACGGTCTTCACGATGATCGTGAGAAATCGCATGCCGTCGCGGAACGGGCGGATGCGGCTCGTGCCCCCCTGGCGGCGCCCTATGCCGGGCAGCGGGACGTAGTGCACGAAGAAGCCCGCCTTGAGGAAGCTCAACGTCATGGTCGTCGGGTACGAATACTGGTTCGGGTACAGGGGGAGAAACTCGAGTGCGCGGTCGCGGCGGACGGCCCGGAACCCGCTGGTGAGGTCCTGGATATCGCTCTCGCTGATCCAGCGCGCCACGGCCAGAAAGATCGCGTTGCCCAGCGAGCGGAAGCGGCTCACGTCGGAGTCCTTCGTGCGCGCGCCGACCACCAGATCGTACGTGTCCATCGGCTCGAGCAGCTTGGGAATGTCGGCCGGGTCGTGCTGTCCGTCCGCATCGAGCATGACGACGATCTCGCCCGTCGCGTGGCGCAGCCCCGTCTTGATCGCCGCGCCGTTACCGATGTTGTACGGGTGGCGGACCACCCGGGCACCGGCCGCTTCCGCTTCCGCCGCCGTGTCATCGCGCGAGCCGTCGTCGACCACGAGCACGTCCCACGCGGGGCCGGCGGCGCGCACCCCCTCCACCACTTGGCGGATGCCGTGGCCTTCGTTGTACGCGGGGATGAGGACGGTAACAGACTGGTCCATGGGCGCGGGTCAGTATAGCGAACCCTGCCGGGCCCCGGTCGTGACGCGCAGGCGGCGCCCGTAGCTCACGTCGGGTCCACCGGCTCCCGCGCATCGTGCGCCCGCCGCGTCGTGCGGCGCCCCGCGGCTCATCTGCCCGGGCTGTACCGTGTTTCTGTCATCCGTGTTAACGCCTCACCGCCTTCCCATCGTCCGAACCTCGCACCGCAGCAGCACTTGCCCGCCCCCCGACTTGCCATGGGTTCGTTTCGTAATTTCCCTTACCGCCGGGTGGCGTGCCCGTACAGCGCGCCGCCTGTCGCGTTGCGTTGATCTTCCGGCGCACTGGGGCATGAAACAGTGAACCACACGCGCGGAACCGCGGCCACGACGAAGGCATTAAACATTCCGCGTCCACGCGCGCCGCACGGCTTGGCAGCCGTGCCCTACAAGACCTTCTTTCGTAGGGGTGCGATTCATCGCGCCCATGCAGGCGGGCGCAATACATTGCGCCCCTACGGAACACCGAGGCGGGCGACGCATGCGTCGCCCCTACACGCGTGTCTTATCGGCGTGTATCCGCGTGCATCTGCGGTTGCTGTTCGGGCCCGCGGCACGGATTGGTATTCTTCTACCCGCCATCCCCGGGATCCGGCTCCGTGCCACGCCCAACCGCCTCCCCCGTATCCGCCCCACCCGGAATCCGGCTCTGCGCTTCGCGCAACCGCCTCCCCTGCCCTACAAGATTTTCCCATCCGCGTTTATCTGTGTGCATCCGCGGTTTCTCTTCCGCGGCAGGGTCGCGCGGGCGTGCGGCGCTACACGTGCGGTTCGGCGCTGAGGATGCGGTAGGTGGGCTGGGGCTGGTGGAAGCCTTTCAGCGTGAGGTCGCCGACGGCTTCCGCGCGCACCCCGTTCGCCAATTCCGATTGCACGCGCGCGCTCACGAAAATTTCCCCGCCGCCCGCTGCGTCGCTCAGCCGCGCGGCCATGTTGGTCACGTTGCCGATAACCGCGTAGTCCCGGCGCCCCTCGTAACCGACGAACCCGCACGTGGCGTACCCGGAGTGGACGCCGATGCCCGCGTCGATGTCGTACCCCTTCTGCGTCCAGGCCGCGCGCAGGGTCGCCACGTCCGCGCGCATGGCGAGGGCCATGCGGACGGCGCGTGCGATGTGGTCCGGTTGCTCGACGGGATCGTTGAAGAACACCATGAACCCGTCGCCTGCGAACCGTTCGAGCGTGCCCTCGAATTCCGTAATGCGCCGCCCCATGGTGGCGTGATACTCGCTGAGGGTGGCCAGGACCTCCTCCGGTTCCACGCTGTCGGAAAACGCCGTGAACCCGCGCAGGTCGCAGAACAGGACGGTCACGAGCTTGCGCTGCGTCTGCAAGCCGGCCACGCCGCCTTTCGCCATGACCTGCTCGATCATCTGCGGGGAGAGGAACCGCTTGAGATCCGCAAACTCCCGTTCCCGCTCGCGGAGGCGCGCGGTCGCTTCCGCCCGCACCAACGCTTGCACCGCTTGCTGCGTCACGGCGTTCAGCGCCTGCAGATCGGGTGGCTCGTAGACGTCCTCCGTTGCCCGTGGCCCGAGCGCGAGCCCGCCGATGACCTGGTTCGCTCGCACGACCGGCAGGAGAACCACCGCGCCCAAGCGGTCGAAACAGGCGTAGCACTCGGCCCGGATGTTCGCGAAGTGCGGATCTACGGAGATGGCCTCCCGGACGAGGTTCGTTCGCGTACTCTGCAGGTACTGCACGAGCGGTTCGGCCACGAGGGCATCCGGCTGGACCAGGGAAGGCAGGTTCGCGGTGGCGTGGCGCACCGCCGAGGACGCCTCACTGCCGGTGGGCAGGAGGAACGCGACCGCGCGCGTGGCATCGCACAAGCGATTGGGCGCGTGCGCCAGGATCTCGAGCACATCCATCTCCGTTGCGCACGCGGCCATCTCCTCGCCGATGTCCCGCGTGAGGTCACCGAACTGCACCCGCTTGGGATAGAGCCAGGCATTGACGCGGCTATCGAACCGTGGCCAGAAGTACAGCAGCGGGAGCAGCATCAGCCCGACCGCGTAGGGCCGGAACGCGATCAGGAGCAGGGCGATGCCCGTCAGGGCGAGCATCGCGGTGCTGTAGATTACGGCACGCCTGGCGGCGATGCGGGCGTTCAAGAGGTGCTGCCGCAACGTGGTGTACAGGATGGCGAACAGCATGATGCTCAGGGTCCAGTAGACGATGCGCAGATCGATGACCAGGATGCCGAACGTATTCTGGAGGAATCGCGTGAGCAACGGGGGCGCTCCCCCGAAAAAAGTGCCCGCGAGCAGAATCCGGGCGCGCTGGGCCACGAGGGGATCGCGGGGCCGGACTGCGTGGACGAAGCAGCGGCCGATGAAGAACAGCATGGCGAGCAGCATCGCGCCCGTGTCCACCGTGCCCAGGTGCTGAAAGACGCCTTGATAATCTACGAGCCACGCCCCAACCCCGTACGCGGCCAGCGCCGCTCCTCCCAAATAACTGGAAAGCAGAATCCCCGCGCGATGGTGCAGGGCGGGATGCCCAACCGGCAGCGCCAGGGCAAGATGGAGGAGGGCCGGGGGCGTGAACCCGATCAGCGTGCGGACCAACACGGCCTTCTCCAGCGCCGCACCGTCAATGTTGACCGGCATGTGGATGAGCAGGCTCCCGGCGATCGTTGAGGAGATATAGACCGCCCACGTGTCAGCCCGATAGGGCCGCAGGACGAATCCGATGAGCCCCGTCGCCATGGCGAGCGCGCCCAGCCCCAGGAGGGCGCCTTGGCCGAAGAGCACATCGCGCAGCTCCCGGGGGCGCACGCGTACGGTCACCTCCCGGACTTCCCCACCGGTCCGCACGAGCGACAAGACGTTCTCGGTGCCCGCGGCCGTGTGCATGACCGGCATCATCTGCCGAAACGTCTTGCCCGTGCGGGACACCCCGTTCAAGCGCTCGAGTCTGCCGCCGCCGCGCAGGCCCGCGTCTGCCGCGTCGCGGCGCATGGGCGAGACGTGCCACCCATCCATGGTCCAGCCCAGACTGGGGCGGCCGAGGCTGGCCCGGGTGTCCCGGCCGTGGATGCCGGCACTCAAGAGAAAGACGCCCAGCAACGTGGCGAAGATTGCCTTGTGGCCGGCCGTCCCGTCGCGAAAGCGCATACGCGTGTGATCCCCGGCCCTAGTCTACCGAACGGGCGACGCCCCGCGCGGGCTAGACGTGCGTTTCGGCGCCGAGGATGCGGAAGGTGAGCTGGGGCTGGTGGAAGCCCTTGAGCGTGAGTTCGCCGACGGGCTCGTAGGGGAACGCGGTGCCGAGTTCGGAGATGAGGCGCGCGCTTACGAGAATCTCGCCGCCGCCGGCCGCGTCGCACAGCCGCGCCGCCATGTTCGTGACGTTGCCGATGACGGCGTAGTCGCGCCGCCCTTCGTAGCCCACGATGCCGACGGTGGCATAGCCGGTGTGAATCCCCATCCCCACGTCGAGCTGGTACCCCTTGCGTACCCAGCTCTCGCGGAGCTGGCGCACCACGTCGCGCATGGCGATGGCCATCTCCACCGCGCGTCCCGCGTGGCCCGGCTGCTCGACGGGGTCGTTGAAGAACACCATGATGCCGTCGCCCTGGAATCGTTCGAGGGTGCCGCTGAACTGTTCAATGCGCACGCCCATGGCGCGGTGGTACTCGGCCAGGACCGCCATGATTTCTTCCGGCTCCACCGTGTCCGAGAACGCGGTGAACCCGCGCAGGTCGGAGAAGAACACGGTCACCATCTTGCGTTGGGTCGGGAACTCCGCCGCGCCGCCCTGTTCCATCACTTGGTCCACCACGTGCGGTGGGAAGAAGCGCTTGAGGTCGGCGATGTCCTGCTGCTGCGCCTGTAGCGCGTCGAACGCCTCGCAGCGCATGATGGCTTGCACCGCCTGCTGCAGCAGCATGTCCAGCGCCGTGAGTTCCGCCGTGTCGTACACGTCGCCGGTCGCCCGCGCGCCGACGGCCAGGGCGCCGACGACGCGGTCCTGGCGCGTCATGGGGAGGAGCATTTCCGCCGCGAGCACGTCCAAGCACCGGTAACACTCGGTCTGGATATTCGCGTACTGCGGCTCCACCGCGATGCTATCGCGGCGAATCCGGTGGCGGGTGGTGACCAGGAGGCTGATCAGGGGTTCGTCCCACAGCGCCGCGGTGTCGGGCGGGGCAAGGTCCCCCGCGGTGCTGAGGTGGCCGGCGGGGACGGACTCGCCTGGCACTAGAAAGGCGGCGCCCGTGGTGGCGTTGCACACGCGCCCCGGCGCGGCGGCCAGCACTTCGAGAATTGCGTCGACCGTGGTGCAGGAAGCCAATTCGTCGCCCAACTCGCGCAGCAAGTCGGGCAGTTGGGCGCGGCGCGGGTTGAGCCAGCGGTTCAGGTGGCTGTCCATACGCGGCCAGTAATGCAGGACCGGCAGCAGCGCGAGGCCGACCACCAGGGGCGTCACCCAATAGCCCGACGCCTGACCGAGGGAGGCGGTGAGCACGCTGGTGAACAGGACGGTGCCCGTGACGATGAGGGCCGCGACGACCGTATAGGCAACGCTGCGCCGCGCGGCGATCTTGGCACTGAACAGTTCGTGGCGGACCGTGGTGTAGGCCAGCGCGATGGGAAACGTCAGCGTCGTCAGCAACACCACGCGCATGTCCACCATGAGGGTCTGGAAGAGGGATTGCGCGAACCACACCACCGTGGGCGGAATGAACCCGAGGCAGCCGATGAGCACGAGGCGCGAGCGCTGCCGCACGATGCGATTCGGGCCGAGGAAGGCCCCGAGGAACGCGCGCCCCAGCGACAGGATGGTGGTGGCCAGTAGCACCACCGGCAGGATCGTATCGAACAGGCGCCAGTCGATCAGGGCGCAGCCGAGCCCGAGCGCGATGCCGGTGCCGAAAATGGCCGCGGGCAGGTACGGGACGCGCCGGAGAATGGGATGGGGCACCACCATGGACGCAGCGAGGTACAGCGGCGCGAGACAGAACGCGCTATTCAGCATCCACATGTAGACATACGTGAACGGGTCGTACGGCGAGATGCGGAACACGAGCGTGATGAAACCGGCGAACGTGGCGCAGATGGTCAGCAGGGCCCAGCTCGGATGCTCGTACGGCCGCAGGAGGAAACTCACCACCCCCACGAGCATGAACAGCGCGGCCAGCGTGAAGGGGGTTCCGGATGCGCACATCACGTCTTGCCAGCTCATGGCGACGACCGGCAGATCCAGCGTGTGAATGGTGTCCGCGAACGGGATGCTGCACCGGAATACCAGGTGGTTGAATTCCCCGATCTCCACGTTGAGCGCGTCGGCCGGGAGTTCCTGGGCGACGGACATGGCCATGTTCAGGGTGCGCTCGATGCCGGCCACCGGTTGTCCATTGAGTTCCAGCAACTCCGAGCCCCAGTACAGGCGGCCGTCGGTCGCGGCTGCGCCCATGCCGTTGACGAACCAGCGGTCCGACTCGGAAATGAAGTGGAAGCCCAGGAGGGGGTCGCCGATGGCGCGCGCGTCGTTGCCGAGGCGCAGGATCAGCGCGAGCACGTAGGTGCCCACCAGGGCGAAGAAGAGGGCCTTCTGCCGGAGGGTGCCTGTGCGGAATGGCATCACGGGTAGTGTAGCGGACCAAGCGCGGTCCGAGGAGCAGCCTATCTACCCGTACCCTACGCGGGCGGGCCGCCGAGAGTTTCAGGCGCCTGGCCAGGACCGCTTCGTGCCGTAGAAAGCACAACGCCCGGGGCCGCGCGGCGCCGGGCGGGGTGGGAACGCGCGAGCGCGGGGGCTACTCGCCGCGAATCGCGAAGTCGACTACTTGCGCGCCGGCGAGGGAGTAGCGCTTGATCTCGTCCAGGCTGCCCATGCGCTTCAGCGTCTTCATGAAGTAGCTGCCGCGCAGGTAGAACGCCCGGTAGGCCCGCTGCACCGCCTCTTCCAGGAACTCGGACGACACGCTGCAGTACAGCTCGTTGAAGAGGCTGGTGTGGTGCAGCGTGTCCATGTTCGTCGCGGAACCGTCGCCGATCTCCGGGTACACCTCGCTCACTTCGTCCCACAGCTCGCTGCCGGGATACGGGGAGCAGAGGCCGAACGTGACCGTAGTCGGGTCGATCTCCAGAATGAAATCGATCGTTTCCTGGACCGTCTCTTCCGTCTCGCCGGGGTTGCCGACCATCACGTGCGCGTGCGTATCCACGCCGACCTCGTGGCACCACTGGAACGCCTGGCGCGTCTGCTCGAGGGTGATGCCCTTCTTCATGCGGTCGAGCAACTCCTGGTTGCCGCTTTCGACCCCGAACTTGATGTAGTGGCACCCGGCCCGCACCATCGCCTCCAGCAACGGCTTGGTCACCGTTTCCACGCGCGCGTTGCAAATCCACGAAAAGTCCAGCCCGCGCTCGTGGATCTGGTCGAAAATCTTCAGGTTCCGGCGATTATTGACGGTGAAAGTTTCGTCGCGGAAGTAGATCTCGCGGTACCCGTTGCCCAGGTGCATCTCGATCTCGTCCACTACCCGCGTCGGCGACATGAACCGGACGCGCGGCCCGTAAAAATACGGCGCGGTGCAGAACGTGCACTTGGCCGGACAGCCGCGCGACGTGACCATCGTCATGTACGGCATCCGCTTTATGAGCGGATTGAAGTAGTCCACGTCCTTCGGCAGCATGCTCGTGTCCAGCATGGGCAGCTCGTCCAGGTCCTCGATGTACGGCGCCTTCTCGTTGATAACCGGCGTCCCGTCCTCATCGCGGTACGCGAGCCCCTGGATATTCTTCCACGCGCCGTTGCCCGCGCTCAGGCATTTCACCAGCTCGAGCACGATGTAGTCCGGCTCCTCGCGCACGCAGAAGTCCACCGCCTCGTTCGCGAGCGCGTACTGCGGCATGAACGTGGGGTGCGAGCCGAAAATGGCGGTCTTGATGCGCGGGTTCCGCTTCTTGAATTCGCCGAGCGTGGCCGCATCCTCGTTGAACGCCATCGTCGCCGTGGAGCAGACCACCAGGTCCACGTCCGGCGCGTACTTGAGCTGCTCCTCGAAGGGGAGCTGCTCCGCCATGGCGTCGAGGAATTGCACGTCGAATCCCTCGCGCTGGAGCAGCGACGCCACGAACAGCAGGTTGAACGGCGGCACCGTGCCCCCGCCGATGCGCTTGCCCTTGCACCAGCAGCCGTAGAGCACGTCCCGCACCACGTTCTTCGTGAACCGGCTGGCGGGATTGAGCACCAACGTTTTCATATGGCTACGCCCGTGCGCCCGTAGTAGACGCCCCGATGGCGATCATCGTGGTCTGCTGCATGGTGTGGCGTCTCGCCCCCTCGACGCGCGGTGCGGCCCCTGGCCGCCGACGCACCTAAGCATGGCCCAAGCCCCGGGCGATTGCAACC
>CBDUXP010000036.1:0-37277 GCA_965371225.1 uncultured bacterium
CTCGTAGAGCGCCAACTGGAACTGGCCACACCGCAGTAACGCGTGCGGCGGGTCCGTGGCCGCATCCACTTGCTGCATGTCAAAGATAGCCCGGTAGAACGCCACGGCTGGATCGAGCGCGACGACGGGTAACGCGACATCGTCGCGGCTGGAAAAGGTGATGGGCAGCGCATCGGTTGCCAAGGACACAGAGCGTTTGCGTAGGTGAGCCATATCAACCGTCCATGAAGAGGATAGCCAGGGACAGGCATCCGGTGATGATGAAGATGATGAGCATTTCCATGACAGCGTTCGCGGTCCAGTGGTTCGAGCCGCGACGAAGAGCAAATGCAAGGGGGATGCCACCCGCGATACACGATGGTGGCGCGCTTCGTGGGCGTGCAGGTGCGCCCGCTGGGCAGAACTTGCCTACGCGGAGGCAAGGGCTTCCGGCGGGTGCGCGCGCCGCCCCCGCCAATTGACACCCCTCCCGCCGGTCCGTACTATGAGCGCTGGTCGGCGCCGCTTGCGGCGCCGCTCCCGTTGCGGGAATAACTCAGTGGTAGAGTGCAACCTTGCCATGGTTGAAGTCGCGGGTTCGAATCCCGTTTCCCGCTCCGGAAGGCGCGCGCCCCGCTAACGATGCGGTGCGCCCGCGGGGCATGCGCGGCGCGTTCTGGCAACGCCCGCCGCCCCCGGGGGAGCGCCCCCCTGCGTGCTAGCATACGGCGTGGCCGCGCGCACGTCTGCCCTGTCCACCGCTGACCGCTGTCGTGTCGTCCTCGCGGTAGCCGCGGTCTGCTTCATTACGTTCGGCTTCACCTTTCGCACGCTCGGCTTTCACCTGCGGCCCTCCGACGTGGCCGATGGGTTGGTGTCCAACGACATCTTCGTAGAAGTCTTTCTCAGTCGTGCGCTCCTGCGTGGGGATCTGCGGGGCATCTACGAAGCGACCTACGAACACGCGGGCTTTCAGGGCGGGGGACCGGCCTTCGCGGGGGTGCCGCTCACAGCGCTGCCCGTGCTCCCCGTCGTGGCCGTCTGCGACCGGCTGGGCGCGTCGAAGACCACCGTGTGGGCCCTGGCGGGCCTGCCATTCGTGCTGTGCGGCCCGCTGGCGGCGTGGGCCCTTTGGCGCGCCGGCGGGGCCGGACCGCAGGCGCCGGACGTCGCGCTCGTCGCGGTGGCGCTCCTGTGCGCGCCGTACACTTTCAACCTCAGCATCTTTCATGCGCGGCCGGCCCTCCTGTTCCCGCTCCTGGACCTGGCGGCGATTCTGGCCCTCCGCCGCTCCGTCGTGCGGAGCGGGCTGTGGATGGCCCTCGCGATTGCCGCCAAGCCCACGAGCCTCATTACGGCCGTGTGCCTGGCGATCGTGCTTGGCGCACATGGGCTGCGGGAGCGTCAGCTCCGCCCGGCGGCTGTCTGGTGCGGCGTGTGTGGGGGCGTGCTCGCGGTTGTGTACGGCGCCCTGACCTTGGCAGCGGGGCCGCGCGTGCTCACGAACCTGGGCGCATTCGTGCAGACCCTGATGATTACGACCGGGTCGGTGCCGTGGCTCGTACTGCGCGGGTTGGGCGCGGCCCAGGTCAGCCACCCGCTCTACCAGTGGGTCCACTTGCATTGGACCGCGTCGGTCCTGATTCTCCTGCAAGGGATCGTGTGTGTCGTGCTCGTGGCCCGTCGGCCCCTCCGCCCCGACGCCCCGTACGTGTTGGCGCTCGTGGCAGCGGGGCATGCCTTCGTGGTGGCCCTGGGCAAGACGGCGTTCCTTCGCTATGCCGCCTATCCGGACCTCCTCGTCCTAGCCTGGGCGGTGCAACCGTCAACCCCGCACGGAATCCGATGGGCGTTCGCGGTGCTAATCGGACAGACGTTCATCGTGACGGCCGTACCGGTGGAGTGGCGGACGCCCGTCTGGTGCATCGCCCATGCGGCGCTGGCCTTGGTCCTGTGGCGAGTAGTCGGCAGAACCGCGCCACGCGTTGCCGCCGCTGCGCCGGTGTGCTAACCTCCGCGCTCGTGGCGCGCGCGCCACACGCTTCCTCCGGGCGGGTAGCTCAACTAGGCAGAGCATCGGCCTCTTAAGCCGCTGGTTGTGGGTTCGATTCCCACCCCGCTCACCACCTGAAAGCCCCTCGCCGCCCGCGCGGGGTCTTCCACTCGGGCGAGTGGCGGAACTGGCAGACGCGCAGGATTTAGGATCCTGTCCCGCAAGGGGTGCGGGTTCGACTCCCGCCTCGCCCACTTTGGACCGACCCGCCCCCGGCGCCGGCTCTGCGCCTGTGGCGCAACCGCCCTCCGTGTTTGGCCCGGCCCGCCCGCCGCACGAATCTTGCGCAGCGAATACCGGGGGTCTGTGCATTTGGTTGCGCACCATGACCGCCGGAGATACGTGTCTGCCATTTTGGCACGCGCGCGGCGGCGCAAGAGTTTTCGGCGACTGAAAACCCATGCTAAACTAGCGTCTTAGTGATCGGGCCGGGCCCCGGTCGACTTCTGCCCACTTTTCGCACGCAGGCACTCGGTACCCCGCTCCCCGGTGCGACGCCGCGGGAGACGGGTGAAGGCTGAAAGTGTAGTTCGCATGGGAATCACCGTTACGCGCGAGGACTTGGCCAGTTGCCGCTGCAAGCTGGCGATCGAGGTGGACGTGGCCACGGTCAACCAAACGCGCGACGCCGTCGTACGGGAAGTGCGTAAGCGCACCGTGTTGCCCGGGTTCCGCAAGGGCAAGGCTCCGCGCAAAATGATCGAGAGTAAGTACGCCGAGAGCATTCAGTCCGAACTCATGCAGCGCGTGGTTTCCCAGGCGTACCACGATGCCTTGCAGCAGGAGCAGATCCACCCGCTCAGCGACCCGGAGATGGATGACCTTCACTTGGACGACCAAAAGCCGCTCACGTTTACGGCGGTAGTTGACGTGCGCCCCGAGGTCCAGCTGGGCGACTACAAAGGCGTGGCGCTCACCCGGGCACCCACGGACGTGCAGGCGGCCGAGGTGGATGAGGTGCTGCAAACGCTGCAGGAACGCCATGCGGAGTTCGCGTCCGCGGAGGACCACGCCGCGGCCGTCGGCGATCTGGTCGTAGTGGATTTCGCATGCACGATCGATGGCGAGCCGTTCGAGGGGGGCGCGGCGGAAAACTACGCCATCCAACTCGGGCAGGGGCGCATGCTGCCCGGTTTCGAAGACCATTTGCAGGGCCGCAAGGCGGGGGAGGAAGTCGATTTCCCGATTACCTTTCCGGACGACTATGCCCAGCCCGACGTCGCGGGTAAGCAGGCCGACGTGCACGCCACAGTCAAGGAAGTGAAACTCAAGACTCTGCTCCCGCTCGATGACGAGTTTGCCAAGGACGTGGGCCAAGCGAAGAGTTTGGACCAGTTGCGAGCGAAGATCGAGGCGGACCTTTATGAGTACAAGGGGGCGCAGGCGGAATCCGCGCTGCGCGACCAGGCGCTGGACTCCTTGCTCGAGGGGGGGCAGGTGGAGGTCCCCGCGCGGCTGCACGAGCGTGCGCGGCAACGCATTCTGCAGGAAGCAGAGCAGCGTATGCGCCAGCAGGGGGCGACGGACGCCCAAGTGGGGGAGCATCGCGACGCCATGGCGCAGCAGGCGAGCGAGCAGGCTGCGCGGCAGATTCGCTCCTCGTTTCTCATCGACGCGCTGGCTCACGCGGAAAACCTGCACGCGACCGAGGACGAGGTGCGCGCGCGCATCGATGCGATGGCGGCGCGTCCGGGCATCGATGTCAAGGCCCTGCGCACCCATTTTGGGAATCCCGATGAGCGGGCCAACCTGCGGCAGCAGCTCGAAGTGGAAAAAGTGTTGGACTTTCTCGTGGCGCACGCCGCGATTACGACCGCCGACCCCGCCCCGGCCTCGGCGGAGGAAAGCGAGTAGGCCATGCCTTTCATGATCCCCTCGATCGTTGAACAGGACGCCCGCGGTGAGACGCGCTGGGATATCGTCTCCCGGTTGCTCAAGGATCGGATTATCTTCATCGGCGAAGCGATCGATGACATGGTCGCGCACCTCACCGTGGCGCAGTTGCTGTATTTGGCTGCGGAGGAGGATGCAAAGGACGTGTACATCTACGTCAACAGCCCCGGCGGGTCCGTGACGGCCGGGCTCGCGATTTACGACACGATGCAATTCATCAAGCCGGATGTGTCCACCATCTGCATCGGCCAGGCGGCGAGCGCCGGGGCGCTCCTGCTGACGGCCGGGACCAAGGGGAAACGGTACGCGCTACCGCACTCGCGCATGCTGATTCATCAACCCATGGGCGGCGCCCGGGGCCAGGCCACGGACATCGAAATTCAGGCACGCGAGATTCTCAATATCCGCGCGATGCTCAACGACATCCTGGTGACCCACACCGGCCAGCCGCTGGAACGGATTCAGCAGGACACGGAGCGCGACTACTTCATGAGCGCCGAGGAGGCGGTGGAGTACGGCCTGATCGACGAGGTGTTGCGCAACCCGAAGGACCTCGGCGAGAGCAACGGGCAGTCTGCCAACTAGGGCCGCCGGGCAGCCGTTTTGAGTTGGCCCGACGCCGGTGCTAGGATGAACCTTCCCGTCGGCCGCGTACCGTCGCGGTAAAGGAGATGCGATAAGACATGCCCCTCACGGTTCCGTCGATCATCGAACAAGATGCCCAGGGGGAGAAGCGGTGGGACATCGTCTCGCGCCTGCTCAAGGACCGGATCGTCTTCCTCGGCGAGTCGATTGATGAGATCGTGGCGCACCTGGTGGTCGCCCAGCTGCTCTACCTGGCCGCGGAAGACGCGAAGAAGGACATCAGCATCTACATTAATTGTCCCGGCGGATACGTCACGGCCGGGTTGGCGATTTACGACACCATGCAATTCATCACGCCGGACGTGTCCACCATCTGCATCGGCCAAGCGGCGAGCATGGGGGCCCTGCTCCTCACGGCCGGGACCAAGGGCAAGCGCTATGCCTTGCCCCACGCCCGCTTCCTCATCCATCAGCCCCTCGGCGGCGCGAGCGGGCAGGCGACCGATATCGAGATTCAGGCCAAGGAAATTCTGACTGTCCGCGACATGCTCACGAACATCCTGGTGACCCACACCGGCCAGGATCTGGAGCGCGTGCAGAACGATACGGAACGCGACTATTATATGAGCGCGGAAGAAGCTCAGGCGTATGGGCTCATTGACGAGGTGTTACGCCGCCCGAGTTAGGGGGGTGAGGGGGAGTCATGTTTACGACGGAGAGTTCCGGCGAACCGCCAACCTGTTCGTTCTGCGGGAAGCGCCAAGACGAGGTGAAAAAACTCGTCGCGGGGCCGATGGTCTACATCTGCGACGAGTGCGTGGAGTTGTGCAGTGACATCGTCGCGGCCGAAGGGGAGCGCCACGACGGCCTCCAGCGGCTCGAGATCCCGAGCCCATCGAAAATCAAGGGGACCCTCGACGACTACGTCATCGGCCAGGAGCGCGCCAAGCGGGTCTTGGCGGTGGCGGTGCACAACCATTACAAACGCATCGAGTTCGAGCCGGATGACGACGTCGAACTGCAGAAGAGCAATATCCTCCTGATAGGCCCCACGGGCTCGGGGAAGACGCTGCTCGCGCAGACCCTCGCGCGCATTCTCGATGTGCCGTTCGCCATGGCCGATGCGACGACCCTCACCGAGGCCGGGTACGTGGGGGAAGACGTCGAGAACATCATTCTCAAGCTCCTGCAGAACGCCGACTACGACGCCGAGCAGGCGGAGATCGGCATCGTCTACATCGACGAAATCGACAAGATCGCCCGCAAAGGGGAGAACGTGTCGATCACCCGCGACGTCTCCGGCGAAGGCGTGCAGCAAGCGCTCCTGAAGATCCTGGAAGGGACCGTCGCCAGCGTGCCCCCCCAAGGCGGCCGCAAACACCCGCAGCAGGAATACATCCAGATCAACACCACGAATATCCTGTTTATTCTGGGCGGAGCGTTCGTGGGGCTGGAGAAGCTCGTGGAAGGCCGGCTCGGACACAAAATTATCGGCTTTGCCAGCACGCCGGCGAAGGACGGCACCCCGGTCACGAGCGCACAGAACATCCTCACCCGCCTGCAGCCGGAGGACCTGCTGCACTACGGATTAATTCCGGAATTCATCGGCCGGATTCCCTATAACGTGGTGCTCAATGAACTCGGGAAAGACGATCTGGTGCGCATCCTCACGGAACCGCGCAACGCGCTGGTCCGGCAGTACCAGAAGCTCTTCCGCTTGGAAGACGTCAAGCTGACGTTTACGGACGACGCCCTGGAACGGGTGGCCGAAGAGGCCATGGAGCGGAAGACGGGCGCCCGCGGGCTGCGCGCGATTCTCGAGGACGTCATGCTCGAGATCATGTACGAACTGCCGGACCGTAGTGACATCGCCGAGTGCGTGATCACAGGGGAGATGGTGAAGAACCGGGAGAACCCGCTGCTCGTCCTCGAAGCCGAACAGCAGCAGTCCGCGTAGGGTCGTGGCCAGGCCCCGGCGCGTCCGGACTGCCGAGTTCCTGCGCGCCGCCCATACCCTGTCTCAGGTCCCCCCCCCCGATTTGCCCGAGGTCGCCTTCGCCGGGCGCAGTAACGTGGGGAAGTCCACGCTGCTCAACGCGCTGGTCGGCCGCCGGAACGTCGCCAAAGTCAGCCGCACCCCGGGCAAGACGCAGTCGATCAACTTCTTCCTGGTCAATGACGTCCTCCGGTGGGTGGACCTGCCGGGGTACGGCTACGCCAAGGTGTCCAAGCGCCTGCAAGCCCAGTGGGGCCGCCTCGTCACGGACTACCTGGAGGCGCGCCCGGTCCTGCGGTGCGTCCTCTGCCTCAGCGACAGCCGCCGCCCCCCCACCGACCTCGACGTGCAGCTCGTGCAGTGGCTCACCGCCTGCGGAGTCCCGTGGCTCAGCGTGCGGACAAAGGCCGATAAGCTCAACCAGGCCGGCCGGGCCAAGGCGGAACGGGCCGCGCGCGACGCCTACGGCTGTGGGCCGGACGCGCCGATTGTGCTGTGCTCCGCCACCACCGGGCGCGGCCTGGAAGCGCTCTGGCCCCATGTCCTGTTGACGGATGGGGGGGCCGGCACGCGCGCCGATTGACACGCTGTGTAACAGGTTCTACACTGCCGGACTTCCAGCGATTGCGTTGACAACGCCCTGTCCCCAGCCAGCGCGGCCGCCCCACCCGGCGGGACGCCGACGGGTCGGAAGGAACCTCGCGGCCGTGCAAAAGCACTTTCTCCTTGCTCCTGGGCCCACCCCGGTCCCCCCCGAAGTACTCGGGGCGATGGCCCAGCCGGTCATCCACCACCGCACCAAGGAATACCAGGCCATCTTCGCGGAGACGTGCCTGCAGTTACAACAAATCTTCCGCACCGCACACCCCGTGCTGACGTTCGCCGGGTCGGGGACCGGCGCCATGGAAGCCGCGGTGGTCAACACGCTGAGCGCCGGCGATACGGCCATCGTGCCGCGCTACGGCAAGTTCAGCGAGCGGTGGGCCGAGATCTGCGCCGCGTACGGCGTGAAGGTGGTCCCGCTGGACATTGAGTGGGGCACGGGGCCCACCCCGGAACACATTGCGGACGCGCTGCGGGCGCATCCGGAAGCAGCGGCCGTGTTCACCACGCTGTGTGAGACCAGCACGTGCGTGCGCGCCGATATCGAGGGTATCGGCGCGGTCGTGCGCGACCAGCAAGCCCTCTTGATCTGCGACGGAGTCAGCGGTCTGGCCGCCGAAGACCTGGAGCCGGACGCAGCCGGCGTGGACGTGATGGTGACCGGATCGCAGAAGGCGCTGATGCTTCCGCCGGGGCTCGCGTTCCTTTCCGTCAGCCCGGCCGCCCAGGCGGCCGCCGAGCGCAGCACGCTCCCCAAGTACTATTTTTCCGTGCCCAAGGCCCTCGCCGCGCTGGAGAAGCAGGACACCGCGTTTACCCCCGCGGTCTCGCTCACCTACGGGCTGCGGGTCGCCCTCCAGATGATTCTCGACGAGGGTCTGGCCGCCGCCATCGCGCGGCATGCCCGGCTCGCAGCGGCCACCCGCGCGGGGGTCACCGCGCTTGAGGTGCCCCTGTTTAGCCGGTGCCCATCCAATGTGGCGACCGCGGTGTGCATGCCCGACGGCATTAACGCCGACACGGTGAAGGCGCAGCTCTTCGCCGAGCACCACATCACCGTGGCCGGGGGACAGGCGCAGCTGAAAGGCAAGATCATTCGGATCGCACACCTGGGCTATAGCGCGCCCTCCGACGTGATCGTGGCTGTCGCGGCGCTCGCCGCCGTTTTGCGCGCCCAGGGACACCGCTGCAGCGTCGGAGACGGCGTAGCGGCGGCCGAAGCGGTGCTGAGCGCCTCATGACTTTTAAAGTGCTCTTCGCCGACCCGCTCGGCGCCAGCGGGCAGGCCATCCTCGCGCGCGAGCCGGACATTGCGACGGTCGACAAACGCCTGACGCCGGAAGAGCTGCTGGCGGAGATCCGCGAGTACGACGGCCTTGTCGTGCGCAGTGCGACAACCGTGACTGCGGACGTCATCGCGGCCGCGGAAAAGCTCAAGGCCATCGGCCGCGCGGGGGTCGGAGTGGATAACATCGACGTGGAGGCCGCCACAAAGCGCGGCATCATTGTCTTCAATGCGCCCGGGGGCAACACGCTGTCAACGGCCGAGCACGCGGTGAGCATGCTGATGGCCCTCGCCCGCAACATCCCGCAGGCGGCCCAATCCATGCGCACCGGCCGGTGGGAGAAGGGCAATTTCGGCGGCACGGAGCTGCATGACAAGACCCTGGGCATTATGGGGCTGGGGCGGATCGGGTCCGCGGTGGCCAAGCGCATGCAGGCTTTCGGTATGCGCATCGTCGCGTTCGATCCTGTTGTGGCGCCCGAACGCGCACGCGCGCTGCAGGTGCAGTTGGTGGACTTAGCCACCCTGTTGCTCGAGGCGGACTTCATTACAGTCCACACCCCCCTGACCCCCGAGACGGAGAATTGCCTCAGCGCGAAGGAGTTTGCCGCCATGAAACCCACCGCGCGCATCGTCAACTGCGCACGCGGGGGCATCATCAACGAAGCGGATCTGTGCGATGCGCTGACGAATGGCGTCATCGCGGGCGCGGCCTTCGACGTGTTCAGTCAAGAGCCGCCCGGCGAATCCCCGCTGCTGCAGCTTCCCAATTTCATCGCCACGCCGCATATCGGTGCCGCCACCGCCGAGGCGCAGGACAAGGTCGCCGTCGACGTGGCTGAACAGATGATCAACGCCATGCACGGCCGACCGGTGGCGACCGCGGTGAACGTGCCGGCCATCGATCCCGTCCTGTTCCAGGAACTCCGGCCGTTCATCGAAGTGGCCGAACGGCTCGGCAGCTTTCTGGCCCAGTACATGGAGGGGCATCCGAAAGAGATCACCGTGCGGACCAGCGGCAACCTGGAACAGTACGACGTGGCCGCTTTGGCGATCGCGGCGGCCAAGGGGATGCTGGACCACTACGCCGAGGAGCCGGTCAACTATGTCAACGCTCCCGTGCTGTTGGAGGCGCGCGGGATCAACCTGCGGTATCGGTATGACGCGGCGCACATCGAGTACTCCCACCTCATCACCGTGACGGTGCTGACCGACAAGCAAGAATATTCCGTGGCCGGAAAGCTGGTGTCCCAATCCGAATCGCACATCGTGCAAATCGACGGCTACCGCACCGAGGTGCGGCCTGAAGGGGCCATGATCGCCGTGTTGAACCACGACCGGCCGGGGGTGATCGCCTTTCTGGCGACCCTGCTCACCGAACACGGGATTAATATCGCCAACATGGACGTGGGCCGCGACCGCCCCGGAGGCACGGCCGTCACCATGATCAACATCGACGGCGAAATCGCGGACGCCACGCGCCAAGCGCTGCTCGCGAACGACGCCATCATCGACGTCAAGATCATCCGCATCTGAGGGGGCACGCGTGAGTCGCGTACTCGTCGTCGGCGGCGCGGGGTACATCGGCAGCCACACGCTGCGCGCGCTCCTGGAAGCGGGGCACGAGGCCTTTGCGCTGGACAACCTGAGTCTGGGACATCAGGATGCCGTCCCCGCGGACCGGCTCTTCGTAGGGGACTGCCAGGACTGGGACGGGGTCGTCGAGGTCCTGCGCTCCCGGGCCATCGACAGCGTGATGCACTTCGCTGCCTACGCGCTGGTGGCGGAATCGGTGCGGGATCCGCTGCTCTACTGGGAGAACAACGTGGGCGCCACCGCGACGCTGCTCAGCGCCATGCTCGAGTGCGGAGTGAAGCGGTTCGTCTTCTCATCCACCGCCGCCACGTATGGCAATCCCGAGCGGGTCCCCATGGACGAGACGCACCCGCAACGGCCGATCAACCCGTACGGCCAGACGAAGCTTGCGGTGGAGCAGATGCTCGCGGCTTGTGCGGTCGCCCACGGGTTGCAATACGCCGCGCTACGCTACTTCAACGCCGCGGGCGCGCACCCGCAGGGCGACCTGGGCGAGCGCCATGATCCCGAAACCCATCTCATCCCCCTGGCCCTCCAGGTGGCGCTCGGGGCACAAGACATGCTGGCCATCTACGGAGATGATTACGACACCCCGGACGGCACGTGTGTGCGCGATTACACGCACGTATGCGACTTGGCTGACGCGCACATTGCCGCACTAGACCGGCTCGGCCCCGATGCCGCGAATGGCACGTTCAATCTCGGGACGGGGCAAGGGTACTCCGTGCGCCAAGTGATCGAGACGGCGCGGGACGTGACCGGACACGCTATCCCGGCACGCGTGGAAGCACGGCGGCCGGGAGATCCCGCCACACTTGTGGCGTCTGCTGCCGCGGCGAAGGCGGACCTGGGCTGGACGCCGCAGTATCCCGACTTGCGGACCATGATCGAGCACGCCTGGCAGTTCGCCCGGCGCGCCGCGGGCTAGGGTTACTCGTACAGTTCGAGCGGCGTCTTCCCCTCGTAGTCAATCCACAACAGCTTGTCGGCCACGTCTGCGCGCAGCGCCGCATCCCCGAGGCGCAACTGCTTGAGGTGGGCGTCGTACAGGAGCACATACGCGGGCTTACCGGCGCGGATCCAGTCCGCCAAGAGCCAGGATTTCCCCAGTCTGCCGCGCCGCACCAGGAGATCGTCGTGCTTGGCGAACGCGCCGCCGTGCATGGAGTCGGGCCAGTACACGTGCGACCCGCGCGCGGCGATAGTAAAACGCAGCATGCCGGGCGCTTCCAGCAACGTCGCCGGCAAGTCCGCCGGCGTCGAGAGCAGCATCCCGCGCAAGCCGTCCAAGCCGTACCGGGCGTGAAGGAACGCGTTGATATTCTCGAAGCGAAACACGAGCGCCCCGTCCACCTCGTCGGGCACGCCCAGATAAAGCAGGAGCGCGTTCGCCGGGAGGCCCGGCAGCAGCCGCTCCGTTTGCTCAAGGACGGCCCGGACGTGCGTATCTGCGTCGCGCCACGCCCGCACCCGCTGGTGCGCGGCCGCCAATTGCACGGCCAGCCAAAATGCCGCGGCCATGGTGACGAGGCGGGCGCGGCGTGGCCCCGGCCCCAGCAGGCGGGCCGCTGCGAGCGCGAGCAGCGTCGCCGCGAACGCACTGGGCAGGTATACATGCCGCTCCGCGGGAACCACGGCCACGCTCGCCACCGGCAGGAGCACGCCCCACAGGGACATCCACAGCCATAAGGGGGCGCGGGCCCCCCGGGCCGCGAAGGTCCCCGCGAGTGCCACCGGGAGAAAGAGGAGGACGGGTACCGCGACGGCCGTGTACGTGACGGGGTTCAGGACGACTTCCACCGCGCGCCACGGGACCGGGCTGAAGCACGCCACGATGGCGCGCTCCACGGCGACGGACAGGTAACCCAGATCGAAGGTGTTGACGCTGAACAACCGAAACCCGCCGTACGCGCGGCCCCGCATGAGCAGCACGCCCGCCGCACCCGCGAGCATCGGGAGATAGACCGCGGCGAGCGCCCCCCACCTCCGGGCCTGTCGGTCCAGATCGCGCCTCCACAGCAGGTCATGCAGGCCCAAGACGCCTAGCACGACCAGGCCGCTCTCCTTTGTAGCGATCGCAAGGAGAAAGCACCCCACGCCCGCCGCCGCACGCCACGGCCGCCACGCGCCGCGCCGCGCTTCGACCAGGAACACGATTGCCCACAGACTCAGCGCGTTCTCGAGCATGCCATGCAGCGCTGCGGTCCACAGGACCGGCTCCGCCAGGGCGGGGAGAGTGACGAAGATGGCGCCCGCGAGCCACGCCGGTGCGGCGGACGCCTCGCAGATGCGCGCAAGCCGCACCACCGCCACCGCCGCCAGGCAGTGCGTCCCCAGCGCGAGCAGGTGCAGGGGCCACACGGCCGGCCAGAACACGGCGAACAACCGGTCGTAGAGGTACGCCCCCAGCGGCCGGTAGAAGATGCCCCAGCTCGGTTCCAGGAAATAGCTCGCGAGCCCGGGCGGGGCATCGCGCACGTCCATGAACATGTTGAGGAGGACGCCGTCATCCCCCTGCAACCCGTGCTGGAGCCCGCCCCCCCACGCGATCAAGCCGAGTGCGAAGAGCGCGAGCGTCGGCAGCTGGCTCGCGCGCGCGGGGGAGGTGGTCACGGGACCGGTCGCCTGGCCACGACCAGCAGTGAGACGCCCGCCGGCAGGTTTCCACGGCGCAACCACCAGCGCTCTGCCATGAGGATGCCCAGCAGCAGCCGGCCCACCACCCCCGTCCCGCCCAACCGGTAGTTGATGGTGTACGCGTTCGGCCGGCGCACGAACAGGCGTTCCGCCAACCGGACTGCAGCGACCACCGGGAGGAGGAGACTGTTGAAATACGTGGCCCGCCGCACGGTCAAGCCCGCCCCGTGCAACAGCTCCTGAAATGCCCCACCGGCGTACCGCCGGAAATGCGCGAGCTGAACGTCGTGCGGCCCATACAGTAGGGGATACGCCGGAACCGCCGCGACCAAAGCGCCGCCGGGGGCGCACACGCGCGCGCACTCGCGGGCCGCGCCGGCATCATCTTGCACGTGCTCGAAGAGATCCGTCGCGATCACCACATCGAACGCGCCATCGGCAAAGGGCAACGCCGCCGCGTCCCCTCGACACAGCGGTGCGCGCACGTACTGGCGGCAGACCTCCAGAGCCCCCGCTTCAGCGTCCAAGCCAAAACGGGCGAAGCCGTCGCCGAGGGTTTCGAGGACGTTCCCCGCACCGCAGCCGACATCCAGAATCCGCGCCTGCGGGGTGGTCGCCGCGCTCGCCTCGATCGCGTCGCAGATGATGCGCCGCGTGCCGAGAAACCACCAATGGGACCGGGCGAAGTCGAAGAACTGCTGGTATTCGTGCGCGTTCACGGACCGGGCTCGGCCGGCCGCTCGGCAGTGGCGCACATGATGTCCAGGGGATTCACGTACAGCACGGCAGCGCCGAGGCCCACCCCGGACACCAACCGGTGGAGCACCCGCGCGAGACGGGGCAGGTACGTGCCCAGGCGCGTGAACAGGAAGTCGAGGCGGACGTGCTTGCCCACGTAAGACTCGAACAGGGGCGTGAACCCCGCCTCGCGTAGAAACGCGCGCAGCTCCACCCGCCGGAAGTACACCAGATGTTCGTCCCGTTTATAGCCCACCCAGCGAGCGCCGCTCCACCGCGCCGGCCAGCTCGCCAGGTCGGGCGTGGTCACCACCAGCCGGCCGCCGGGGCGCAGCAGCGAGTACGCCGCCCGCAACGCCTGCAACGGATCGCGTACATGTTCGACGTAATCCCACATGGTAATGGCGTCATACGGCGCCAAGTCGCTCGTCCACGTCTCCAACGCCGCACAGTGCAGGTCCAGCCCGTGCCGCTCCCGGCCCGCCGCAATGGCGTACTCCGACACATCCAGCCCCTCGGCCTCCCACCCCGACTCGCGCGCCGCCTCGACGGCGATGCCCGTGGCGCAGCCCACGTCGAGCAATCGGCCCGGCCCACCCAGTTGCCGAGTCAACTCCCGCAGGCGCCCGCGGAACGTGCGCAGCAGTTGCGGCCGGTCGGCCTCGTAATCATCGTACCCAAGGTGGTGCGAATCCGCGCTGCGAAAGTACGTTTCGGCGTAGAGTTCGGTCAGACTTGCGTCATTCAGTTGCGGGCTCGCGTACCGCAGGCCGCAGCGCGGGCAATCCACCACGTGCAGCGCCGGGTAGCGGGCCACGGGCCGATCGTCGCCGCACCAGGGGCACGTGGCTGGTTCATACATCGCCGATGGGCGCATCGTAGTATCCCCGGCGGCGCCGCCACGCCACGGCAACCACGTCCCGTGCGGCGGGGAAGAGGTCGCGGCTCACGCGCACCGTCGTGTCCGCAGAATTATTCCACACGACGCCCAGCTCCAGAATTTCGTATCCCAGGTGCCGCGCGATGGCCAGCGCTTCCACGTCGTAGGCGAAGCCATCGCACACGCACCGCCCGAAGATCGCCGTGGCGGCGGCGCCGGCGAACAGCTTGAACCCGCACTGCGTATCCCAGCACCCGGGCACGGCCACCGCCTGGACGAACCGGTTGAAGGCGATGCCGCCGTAGAACCGGTGGCCGGGGCGCCACCCCACGATGCGGGAGCTGGGCAGGGCGCGCGAGGCGACCACGACGCGCGACCGACCGTCGTGGTACGCCACAAACCGCGGCAGTTCCGTAATGGGCGTGGACAGGTCCGCATCGCAGAGCACCCGTACCTCGCCCGTGGCTTCGAGCATGCCGCGCCGCACCGCGTAGCCCTTGCCGCGATTGGTGTCATAGGCGATCAGGCGGACCGTCGGGTCTCGCCGCCGCCAGTCGGCCACCAGCTCGGCGGTCCGGTCCGTGCTCCCGTCGCTCACCACGATGATCTCGGGATCGTAGTCCGCGTGCGCAGAAAAAAATTCCTGCACGGTCTGCAGGGTGGACTCGATGCGTTCGGCTTCGTTGTAGGCAGGGATGACGAGGGAGGTGCGCACGGGAGGATCGGCCGCCGGGGCCCCGCACCGCGCGGGGATTGCTGCGTCGATTCTAGGGATAGCGGAAAATGGGTGTCAACTTGACGGTCAGCCCGTGCGCCCGAACACAGCGGAGGTTCCACGATCCTTCTTGGCCTGCATGCGGTGCTATACTGCGCGGGCTTTCGCGCGCGACTGCGCATGCGACGGCGCCCCCGCCCGGTACTGCCATGTCCAAGCCCCCGCTGGACCACTCTGTTCTGCGCGCCCTCAGTGCCGCGGGCGATTTTGCCGCGCTCGCGCAGGCTCTGACCGCCCTGCATCCGGCGGATGCGGCGGACTTCGTGCAGGTGTTGGACGCCTCCCCCCTTCGCGCGACCTTTCAGGCATTGGACGCCGAAGCGGCAGCCGAGATTTTGCTGGAGATCGACGAGCCGTTTCAGGAGCAGTTGGTTGCATTGGAAGCGGATGAGCCGGACCATCTGGCCGCGGTGGTGGATGAGATGGAGATGGACGATGCGGCCGACGTCATGGAGATCATCGAGGAGCGGTCCGAGACACTGGCGCGGGCCGTGCTCGACCGGATGGACAGCGCCCTGCAGGCCGACGTGCGGCTGCTCCGCCAGTATCCGGCGGAGAGCGCGGGCGGGCGCATGCACACGGACGTGCTCACCATGCACGAACGGCACTCCGCGGCGGACGCGCTCGACCAAGTGCGCGCATTCGGGGCGCAACACGAGACCGCCGACGTGATTCACAACATATTCGTTTTGGACGAACGCCGCTGCTACGTGGGAACGGTCGACTTGTACGACGTGGTGCTCGCCGCTCCAGAGACGCCGCTCGTCGAGCTGATCGACCGCGAGGCGCCGTTCGCGCCCGTCTTTCTCGACCAGGAGGAAGTGGCGCAGCTCTTCAAGCGGTACGACGCCGTGTCGATTCCCGTTACCGACCTAAGCGGGCAGGTCATCGGCCGCATCATGGCCGACGACGTATTGGACGTGATCGACGAGGAAGCGACGGAGGATATGTACCGCCTGGCGGGCCTGGACGAGGAGGATCACATCTTCCACCCCGCGGGCCGGTCCATCCGCAAACGCCTGCCCTGGCTGGCAGTCAACATCGTGACATGCACGCTCGCCGCGGGGGTGATCGCCCTCTATGAGGGCACGATCGAAGAGGTGGCGGTGCTCGCAGTGTTCGTGCCGATCATCGCCGGCCTCGGCGGGAACGCGGGCATTCAGACGCTGACGATCACGGTCCGTAGCCTGGCGCTGGGCGAATTGCACTTCCACAACGCGCGGCGAGCCATCCTCAAGGAAGTCGCGGTGGGCCTCGTCAACGGCCTGCTCGCGGGCCTGGGTGTCGGGCTGATCGCCTGGCTCTGGCGCGGCTCCGTCATGCTCGCGGCGATTCTGGTGGTGGCCATGGTGGCCAGCCTCTTCTTCGCCGTACTCGCCGGCAGCGTCGTGCCGCTGCTCCTGAAACGTTTCCGGATCGACCCGGCCCTGGCGAGCGGCATCTTCGTCACCGCGCTGACCGACGGCTTCGGTTTCTTCGCCTTCCTTGGCCTCGCGACGCTCATGATCGAGTACCTGAAGTAGGCTCCGCCCGTCCCGGGAGCGGTCGTGGCCCTGTGCTACCATGAGGAATTCCGCTAAGGAGGCTGACCCATGTCCGAGCGGCGCGCCGACGTGCGGCGCGACACGACAGAAACGCAGATCGAAGTGCAGCTCCTGCTGGACGGCAGCGGGCGGTACGAGGTGGAAACCCCCGTGCCGTTCCTCTCGCACATGCTCGAGCTGTTCGCGAAGCACGGGCTCTTTGACCTGACGGTCCGCGCCGCGGGCGACACGCACATCGACGATCACCACTCGGTGGAGGACCTGGGCATCGTGCTGGGGCAGGCCGTCGCGCAGGCGGTGGGCGACAAGGCCGGCATCCGGCGGTTCGGGTCCGCCCGAGTGCCCATGCAGGAGGCGCTCGCCACGGTGGACCTGGACCTCTGCGGGCGGGCCTATCTGGTCTATGACGTCAACCTCCCGAAGGTGAAGGTAGGCACGTTCGACGTGGAGCTGGCGCAGGATTTCCTGCTGGCGTTTGCCAACCACGCGCAGGCGACCCTCCACGTGAATCTCCAGTACGGCGATAACCTGCACCATTGTCTGGAAGCGGTGTTCAAGGGCTTCGGGCGCGCGCTGGACGTGGCCACGCAGATGGACGCGCGCGTGGAGGGGCCGCTCTCCACCAAAGGCGTGCTGTAAGTACAATCTCTCGGCCGGGCAGGGGCGACCCATGCGGCGCGCCGGTCGAATGCACCAGCTGGGCTTCCAGTATCTGAAACCAATCGGTTCAGGCGTACGTCATGATCGCGATTGTCGACTATGAAATGGGCAACCTGCGCAGCGCGCAGAAGGCCTGCGAGCACATGGGCGTCGAGGCGCGGATCACGGACGATCACGCGACCATTACGAACGCCGACGGGCTCATTCTGCCCGGCGTCGGGGCGTTCCGGGCTTGCTACCGCGCGTTGGAGTCTCGCGGGCTCGTGCCCGTTCTGCAGGCGTACGCGCGGAGCGGGCGGCCCCTGCTCGGTGTCTGCATCGGCATGCAGCTCCTGTTTACCGTAAGCGAGGAATTCGGCGAGTCGCCGGGGCTCGATATCGTGCCCGGGCGCGTTGTCCGGTTCCCGAACGGCGGTCTCAAAGTGCCGCACATGGGCTGGAACGCGCTGCGGTTTCCGGAACGGGGCGATCCCTGCCCGCTCTTTGCCGGCCTCCCGCCCGCCCCGTACATGTATTTCGTGCACTCCTACTACGCCGTCCCCAACGATGCGGCGGATATCGCGGCGTCGGCGGAGTACGGCGTCGAGTTCACGGCGGCCGTGGGGCGGGACAACGTGTTCGGCACCCAGTTCCACCCCGAGAAGAGCCAGGCGGTGGGGCTGCAGGTCATCGCCAATTTCGGACGCATCGTGGCCGGAGCGTTGCGCCACGCCTGATCGCGGCGGGAGCGTCGAGGGCTCCCGCCCCGACCGTTCCGCGCGCATGCAGTAAACTTCCAGGCTACTCGAATCGTCATGCCCCTCCCCGCGCCCGACACGTGTGTCCTCTGCGGCTGCGCCGCGCTGCGGCCCAAGTTTCCGCTACAGGATTCGATACTGCGCGTGTGTCCCACGTGCGGCCTGCAATCGCGGGCCGTCCACATGAGCACCGAGGAATGCGCCGCGCGCTACAGCGACGATGCGTATTTCCGGAAGCATTCCACGTCGGATTCCGGACAGTACGGCTATAACGATTACCTGAAGAACAAACACTTGTATGCCTGGTACTTCCGAGAACGCTTAGACGATCTCGAGGCGCGCACGCCGGTGGGGCGGCTGCTGGACGTGGGATGCGCGACGGGGGTGCTGCTGGAAATGGCCCGCCTGCGCGGCTGGGACGTGGCGGGGGTCGATCTGTCCGCCTTCGCCACCGGCATCGCGCGGGAGTATTACAACCTGGACGTGTTCCAGGGGCTGCTGCAGGACGCCGACTTCGCCCCCGCCTCGTTCGATGTGATCACCATGGACGATTTCATCGAGCACGTGGCCGATCCGGTGGCCACCGTGCGCTACGCGAGTACGCTGCTCAAGCCGGGAGGCCTGCTCAGCGTGAACACGCCGAACTGCGGCGGCTGGTACGCGCGCCTGATGCGGGCGTCCTGGTTCCACTACAAGCAACAGGAACATTTCTACTTCTTCAACCACCAGACGATCCGTCGCCTCATGGCCGCGGCCGGCCTCACCCTGACGGAGGTTAGCCCCAGCGCGCGCGTGGTCGACATGAAGTACCTGGCCACGCGCCTGAACTACTACCGCAATACGCCGCCGACCGCCTTCCTGCGCGCGCTCACGGGGCGCCTGCGGACGGGCCGCGTGGCCTTCTTCCTGCGCACGGGAGAGATGGTGGCGTACGCCACAAAGCCCGGCGCCTGATCGGCCCAGGGCGGGCACCGAACCCGACGATGCGTTCCTCCTCCTGGCCGGCGCCTGGGCCTGCGACCCCCGAACCGCTGCACTCGGGTGACCACGCCGTCGCGCGCATCACCACACTGCTCTGGGTCGCCGCCGGCCTCCTCATGGCGAGCCTGGTCGCGCAGTGGGGCCACCTGGTGGTCCAACTCCTGCGGTACCCGTACGAATGGTCCTCCATGGATGGCTACTTCGTTTCCTATGGGCAGCGGTTGCTGGCCGGTGCGCCCATCTACTCCAGCCACTCCACGGCGCCCTCCGGGTTCGCCTACGTTCCCGGCTACCTGGCGGTGCTGGCGCCGCTGAACGCCGTGTTCGGCCCGGGCGTGTGGGTCGAGCGGGCGCTGGCGCTTACCCTCACCCTGGCGGTGGCGGCGCTGGTGGGGCACACGGTGCTGCGGCGCAGCGGCTCGGTAGTGTGGGGACTCGTCGCCGTCGCGCTCTGCCTCGCGCCCCCCGTAGTGAACGAGTGGTACCTCATTCGCGGGGTCGACCTGCTGGTCATTCTGGTGGGGTTTGGTGCAACCGTCCTGCTGGCCGAATCCCACACGTTGACGAACCGCCGGGTGGTGGGAGCCGCGCTGCTGTACGTGGCGGGGTTCTACTGTAAGCAGACCATCGTGTTCCCGTGGGCGGCGGGGGCCGCGATCCTCTTCACGCGCGCGCCGCGGCGGCTCATCCCGTTCGGTGCAGTCACCGCGGCCGCGGGCCTGCTCTGCGCCGCCGCCCTCCAAGCCTGGTCCGATGGGTGGTTTTGGGACAACGTGTTCGCCACTATGAGCCGCCATCCGTACAATCCCCGCCTGCTGCGGGGTCTCGTGTTCGCGTTTGTGCCACCGCTGATCCTGGTCTTCGGTGCAGCGGTGGGCCTCTTCTGTTGGCGGCCGCGAGCGGCGGTCGCCCACCCGTGGGCGTTGTTCTGGGGGGCATCCCTGGCGTCCATCGGGTTGGCGGGACGCACCGGTTCCGCCGTGGTCTATTTCCTGCCGGCCTACCTCGCCAGTGTCATGTGGGTCTGCCAGGTCGCCCCGGCATGGTTGCGGGCGTTAGGCGCCGGGCGCTTGCACGCTGCCGTCGCCGGGCTCGCCGTCGCCCAAGTGCTGTGGTGGTTCGGGCAGCCGCTGCGCGGTCCTACGGACACAACCGCCGCCAACGCGGCCCGTCTGCTGGAAGCCATTGCCGCCCGGCCCGGCCGCTTGTTGGTGGAGCGGGCCGACAGTTTTGCCACGCTCGCCGGGCGGCCCGTGGAATGGGAAGCCCATCAGCTGCCCATCCTCCATAAAATGCAGGGCCTCTCCCTGGATCCGTTACTGGAAGAGCTACGCGGGCAGGAGTACGCCGCCGTGATGTACTCCGGCCAGTACTTTCAGACGCTGTATGAAGTGCGGCGCGCGATTTTTTCCTACTACGAACCCCTGCCGGGCTACGAGGCCGTGCCCATCGGCCTGTTCTACGGTGCGCAGGTCTATACGCTGCTCGTTCCTAAGCCGGCTGATGAGGTACCGGAGGCGCCCCCAGTGGAGCCCGGGGGAGCGGGGGAGACCCCGGCACCGGATCGGCAGGGCGAAGTCTAGCCTTGCGAACGAGTTACGGCTGGTCTTGCCGATTGCTCGTGTCCCTCTGCCATGCTAGGATGTGACTGCATCGAGGCGTACGCACGCTCGACCCCTTGCCAGAAACCTGCCAAAACATCGTCATCCTCGGCGCGACGGGCTCCGTGGGGCGCAACGCCCTGCACGTGGTGGATGCGTTTCCGGAGCGATTCCACGTGGTCGGCCTCTCGGCGCATAGCCAGGTCGACGAACTCGCGGACCTCGCGACCCGATACCAGCCGCGGGCCGTGACGATCACGGACCCGGCGGCGGTTGCGGCTCTGCGCGCCAGGATCCCGCCCGAGGGACCGGAAGTGCTCGATGGTCCCGACGGCCTTGCCGAGTTGGTCCAGCGGCCGGACGTGGATTTCGTGCTCTGCGGCATCGTCGGCGCGGCGGGCCTGCGGTCCGCGTTGGCGGCCGTGGAAGCGGGGAAGACCATCGGGATCGCCAACAAGGAGCCGCTGGTGATGGCCGGCGACCTCCTCATGGAGACGGCCGCGCGGACCGGGGCCACGGTCCTGCCCGTGGATAGCGAACACAGCGCGATTTTCCAGTGCCTCGAAGGGCAGCCGCGCGGCGCGCTGGCCCGCCTCATCCTGACCGCGTCGGGCGGGCCGTTTCACGGCACGGACCGCAGCCTGGAGACGGTGACCGTGGAAGAGGCCCTGCAGCATCCCACGTGGCAGATGGGGCGCAAGATCACCATCGACTCGGCCACACTCATGAACAAGGGCTTGGAAGTCATTGAAGCCACGCGCCTGTTCCGGGTGGGCTCGGACCAAGTGGACGTGGTCATCCACCCCCAGAGCATCGTGCATTCGCTGGTAGAGTTCGTGGATGGCAGCCTCATGGCCCAGCTCAGCGAACCCGATATGAAGGGGCCGATCCAGTACGCCATGACCTACCCGGAGCGCTGGGCCAATGGGCACCGCCACTTCTCCCTGGCGCAGGCGGGCCCGCTGGAGTTCTACGAGCCCGACCGGGCCCGGTTTCCGTGCCTGGACCTGGCCTACGCCGTCGCCGAAGCGGGGGGCAGTATGCCTGCCGTGCTGAACGCGGCCAACGAGGTGGCCGTGGATGGCTTCCTGAACGGCCGGCTACGTTTCGATGCGATTCCCGTCTTGATTGAACGCGTGATGGAGCGCCATGAGGGCGGGCCCGCCGACGCGTTGGAACCCATTCTCGCGGCGGATGCGTGGGCCCGTGAAGCCGCCGCGGCAGTCGAAAGGACGTTGTAATGGACCAGCTGCTGGCCCTGCCCGGTCTGGGGTATCTGATCGGCGCGGCCCGATTCATCATCATGCTGAGCGTGCTCATCTTCGTCCATGAACTGGGCCACTTTGTCGTCGCCAAACTGTGCGGCATCTACGTAGCGACGTTCAGCATTGGTTTCGGTCGGCGGCTGTTTGGGTTCAAGTGGCGTGAGACGGATTACCGCATAAGTGTTGTACCACTCGGTGGTTATGTCAAGATGATCGGGCAGAGTGATATGCCCGAGCAGCCCGGGGAGGAACTCGATCCCGACGAGGTGGCCTGTCCGGACCACATGCGGTTCGACGCCAAACCGGTGTGGCAGCGCATCGCCGTCAGCGCGGCGGGCCCGGCCGTGAGCCTGGGGTTTGGCATCGTCGTGTACTGGTTCATGTACATGACGGGTGTGCCCATGCCCCGGGGCATGGCCGACACGAAAATCGGGTATGTGGAACCGGAGAGTCCCGCCCAAGTGGCCGGGATCCAGACGGGCGACCGCATCGTGACCATCGACGGGTATGCGCCCAAGGACTGGGAAGATCTCCATCTGACCATCATCGGCGTGGGCGAGCACCCCGTCACCATGGAAGTCGAAAATCCCGAAGGCCTCGTACGCACGGTGCAGGTGACCCCGGAACTGGCGGAAGGCCAGAACCTCGTCGCCATCGGGGTGACCTTTTACGAAGAGTACACGGTCGAGGACGTGCTCCCGGGCGAGGCGGCGGCCCGGGCCGGCCTGCGCGAGGGGGACACCATCGTCGGGCTCCGGGCCCCGGATGGCGTGCTCCTGCCCGCCACGCGACTGCAGGACTTGGTGCGCGAACACATCGCCGAACCCATCACGTTTGAGTTGATGCGCGCAGGGGAACGGTTGGCGCTGCCGGTCACGCCCGAGCGCGCGGTGACCATCCACGGGCTGGAGACGGATGGGACCACCGTTTTGGCCGTGAACGCGCAAGGGTGGCCGGATGTACCCCGCCGCCAGCTCCCACGCTCCGGCGATCGTGTCATCGCGATAAACGGCCGCCCGATCGCCGAGGACGACGCGATGATGATCCTCAGCGCGCTGGGCGAGGATGCGGGCGCGCGCGTGCCCGTGCAGTTCGAACGGGATGGGCGCGCCTGGACCCTGCTGCTGACCACCGAGGCCCGGGGCATCATCGGCATTCGCTACAGCACGGACATGGAGGTGTACCAGTACGGGGCGCTGGAAGCCGTGCCCCACGCGGTTGAACGCTTTGCCACCACGATCTACCAGACCGTGGCCACGATCCGGTTCCTGCTGAAGGGCAGCGTGAGCACGAAAGAGCTGGCCGGCCCCTTGGGGATCATGATGATCAGCGAGCAGGTCGCCCGGGTGGGATGGCCGTATTACCTCAGCCTGGTGGGGATGATCACGATCAACCTGGGCATCCTGAACATCCTGCCGATCCCGGTGCTGGACGGCGGCAACGTCATGATCTTACTGATCGAAGGCATCCGGCGGCGGCCCCTGAGCGATAAGGCCATGTATTATGTGCAGCACGTGGGGCTGGTCTTCCTGGTCTTCCTCATGGTGTTCGTCACGTTTAACGACATTCGCCGGGGCATCGAGGCCATCTTCGGCTAGAAGCGCCCGCGGCTGGCGGCCCCCCGCCGGAGCCACACACATGATCGAGCGACGGAAAACACGACAGGTGAACGTGGGCGGCGTGCCGATTGGGGGGGACGCCCCCATCGCGGTCCAAACCATGACGAAAACGTTCACCACGGACGTGGACGCGACCGTCGCCGAGATCGAGCGCGTGCAGCACGCCGGGGCGGACCTGGTGCGGCTGGCGGTGCCGAACGAAGCCGCGGCGGCGGCCATCCCGCGCATTCGCGAGCGGGTCAACCTCCCCCTGGTGGCGGATATCCACTTCGACTACCGCCTCGCGTTGCAGTGCGTCGAAGGGGGCATCGACAAGATTCGCTTCAACCCCGGGAACATTGGCAAGCGCGAGCGCGTGGTGGCGCTGGTGGACGCCTGCGGGGAACGCGGCATCCCCATTCGCATCGGCGTGAACGGCGGATCGATCGAGCGGGAGTTCAAGATTGACCGCTTGAAGCCCGGCCCGGCGAAGCAGCAAGCGCTCGCCGACGCCATGTGCCACAGCGCGCAGAAGCATATCGCCATTCTGGAGAGCGAAGGGTTCCGCGACATCGTGATCTCGCTCAAAGCCACGAACGTGATGGCCACCGTGCTCGCCTACCGGCAGTTGGGCGCGCAGAACGACTACCCGTTCCACTTGGGGGTAACCGAGGCGGGGACGCCGTCCGGCGCCGGGACCATCAAGTCCAGCATCGGGCTCGGGCTCGCCCTGGCGGAGGGGATCGGGGACACCATCCGCGTCTCGCTCACGGGCGATCCGGAGGAGGAAGTGCGCGTGGGCCACGGGATCCTGGCCGCGCTGGGCCTCCGGAACGAGAAGCCGGAGTTGATCGCCTGTCCGTCCTGTGGCCGGGCGGAGATCGATCTGGTGGGCATCGCGTCCGAGGTGGAACGGCGCATCCAGCACCTCAATACGAACGTGCAGGTCGCGATCATGGGTTGCGTGGTCAACGGCCCCGGCGAGGCGGAACACGCGGACATCGGGCTGGCGGGCGGGGGCGGGGTGGGCCTCATCTTCAAGCACGGCAAGCAGTGGAAAAAAGTCGCTGAATCGGACATGGTAGAAACCCTGGTCGCGGAAATCGAAAAGATGGAGCGCGAAGGCGTATGCGTTGGACGCGAGCCTACATCCCCACGCTAAAAGAGACCCCTGCCGAAGCCGAAATCGCCAGCCACCGCCTGATGCTCCGCGCCGGCCTCATCGACAAGGTCGGCGCGGGCTTGTATACGCTGCTGCCGCTGGGGCTGCGCGTCGCCCAGAAGGTGGAGCGAATCGTGCGCGAGGAGATGAATCGCGCCGGCGCGCAGGAACTGCTCATGCCCGCGATCACCCCGGCGGACCTCTGGCAGGAATCCGGGCGGTGGGACGTGTACGGCGAGGAGCTGCTCCGCATGCGCGACCGGCACGGCCGCGAATACTGCATGGGCCCCACGCACGAGGAGGCCATCACCAGCACCGTGCGCCACGTGCTCAAGAGTTACCGGCAGCTCCCCGCCAACCTCTATCAGATCCAGGTGAAATTCCGCGATGAAATCCGGCCGCGGTTCGGCGTCATGCGCGGGCGGGAGTTCATCATGAAAGACGGGTACTCGTTCGACCGGGATCCGGCCGGCCTCGACGTGACGTACGGGAAGATGCACGAGGCGTACACGGCCATCTTTTCGCGCTGTGGCCTCCGGTTCCGGCCCGTGCTGGGGGACTCGGGGGCCATCGGCGGCGACGAATCGCACGAGTTCATGGTGCTCGCGGAATCGGGGGAGAGCCAGGTGCTCAGTTGCCCCGACGATGCCTGCGGCTATGCGGCCACGGACGAAACGGCCGAGGGGCAGCGCCACTTCCCGGCGTCGGACGACGCCCCCGCCGAGCTGACCAAGGTGGATACGCCGGGCATGGGCAAAGTCGCCGAGGTGGCCGCGTTCCTCAACGTGGCACCGGCGCGGCTCGTGAAGAGCTTGCTCTACATGCACGGGGACCAGGTCGTGGCCGCGCTCGTACCCGGCGACCGCGAGCTGAGCGAACCCAAGCTGCGCAAGCTGCTCGGTGCGGACGCCGTTACCTTGGCCAACGAGCAAACCGTCCGCGCCGTGACGGGGGCGCCCGTGGGATTCGCCGGTCCCGTCCAGCTCGAAGGCGTCCACCTCGTGGCGGATACCGCCATCCGCGAGATGCGGAATGCGGTGACCGGCGCCAACGCGGCCGACGCGCACTACACCGGCGTGAACCCCGGCCGCGATTTCACCGTGGACACCTACGCGGACCTGGTGACCACGGAAGCGGGGGACGGCTGTCCCCGGTGCGGCAAACCCCTCGGCGTGTTTCGCGGCATCGAGGTGGGCCAAATCTTCAAGATCGGCACGAAGTACAGCGACGCCATGGAAGCATTCTACCAGGACGAGGATGGAACGATGCGCCCGTTCGTCATGGGGTGCTACGGGATCGGGATTACCCGTACCGTCGGCGCGGCGATCGAACAGCACCATGATGACGACGGGATACAGTGGCCGGAGGCGTTGGCGCCCTACCTCGTGCTGGTGACGCCGACGGCCATGAACAACGAGGCCGTGGTCGAGACCGCCGAACGCCTCTACGAAGAGTTGACAGCCGCGGGCGTGGAAGTCCTGTTTGACGACCGGGACGAGCGGGCCGGTGTGAAGTTCAAGGATGGGGATCTCATCGGCATCCCGTGGCGCGTGACCATCGGCCCGCGCGGGCTCAAGGACGGCACAGTGGAAATCCGCTCCCGGCACACGGGCGAGGTGGACGCCGTCCCCGTGGATGACGCCGTAGCGGCGTTGCGGGACCGCCTCCCGGACGCGATGTAGTGGCGGGCGAGATTCCCACCCGCTTCGATCCCGCCGCGGTCGAAGCCCGCGTGTACAGCTACTGGGAGGAGGGGAATTTCTTCGACAGCGATCCCGACCCCGCCAAGCAGCCGTACACCATCATGATCCCGCCGCCGAACGTGACCGCGGCCTTGCACATGGGCCACGCGTTCGACAACGCCTGCCAGGACGTGTTCATTCGCTACCACCGCGCGCGCGGGCGGGAGACCCTCTGGATGCCCGGCACCGACCACGCCGGCATCGCGACCCAAAACGTCGTGGAGCGGCAACTGCGCGAGGAAGGCCTCACGCGCCACGACCTGGGGCGTGAAGCGTTCGTCGACCGCGTCTGGGCGTGGCGCGAACACTACGGCGACCGCATTCTCCAACAGCTCCGCCGCCTCGGTGCGTCCTGCGACTGGCGGCGCACGGCGTTCACCATGGACGACCCCCGCAGCCGCGCCGTGACCGAGGCGTTCGTCCGCCTGTTCGAGAAGGGGCTCATCTACCGCGGCAAGTACATCGTCAACTGGTGCCCCCGCTGCCAGACGGCGTTGAGCAACGAAGAGGCGGTGCCCCACGACACGGCAGGGCATCTCTGGCACGTGCGGTATCCCATCGCCGGAACGGCGGACTTCGTCGTGGTGGCCACCACGCGGCCCGAGACCATGCTCGGGGATACGGGCGTAGCTATCCACCCCAAGGATGACCGCTATCGCGATCTGGTGGGCAAGACCGTCACCTTGCCCCTCCTCAACCGCGCGTTGCGCGTGATCGAGGATGACTTCGTCGACCGGGAGTTCGGCACGGGCGTGGTCAAGGTCACCCCGGCGCACGATCCGAACGATTTCCTCATGGGCGAGCGGCACGACCTCCCGCGGATCAACGTGATGGACGAGGACGGCACGATCAATGCCGAGGGGGGACCGTACGCGGGGTTGGACCGGTTCGAGGCGCGCCGGAAGGTCGTGGCCGACCTCGAGGCCCAGGGCCTGCTAGTCAAGGTCGAGGACCACCAGCACGCGGTCCCGCAGTGCGACCGCTGTAGCACGATCATCGAGCCGTACCTGAGCGAACAGTGGTTCGTGAAAATTCAGCCCCTCGCCGACCGCGCACTGCAGGCCGTGCGGGACGGGCGCGTCCGGTTCCACCCCGAACGCTTCACGACGAACTACGTGCGGTGGATGGAGAACATTCGGGACTGGTGCATTAGCCGCCAACTGTGGTGGGGGCACCGCATCCCCGTCTACTACTGTGATGCCTGCGGGGAGCAGATGGTGTGCCGTGAGGCGCCGGCCGCATGCGGAAAGTGCGGCAGCGCAGACGTCCGGCAGGACGAGGACGTGCTCGACACGTGGTTCAGCTCGTGGCTCTGGCCGTTCACCACGCTGGGGTGGCCCGAGCAGACGCCCGAACTCGCCTATTACTATCCCACGGACACGCTCGTGACCGGCCACGAGATCCTGTACCTGTGGGTTTCGCGCATGATCATGAGCGGGCTGGAATTCATGGGCGATGTGCCATTCCGCGACGTGTATCTCCACGGCATGATTCGCGACGCGCAGGGGCGCAAGATGAGCAAGAGCCTCGGCAACGGGATCGATCCGATCGACCTGTTCGATCGGTACGGCGCCGACGCGACGCGCTTCGCCATCGTGCGCCTCACCGCCGAGGGGCAGGACCTCAACTTCGCTTCAGAGATGACCGAAGTGGGCCGCAATTTCTGCAACAAATTGTGGAACGCGTTCCGGCTCGTGGAAATGCAGTTGCCCGAAGAGTTCGCGCGGGCACCCACCGCCTGGGAGGCGCTGCCGCGCGCCGCGCTGCCCGACCGCTGGATTCTCAGCCGGCTCGCCCACACCGCCCACGCGGTAGGGGAGAACATCGACCAGTTCCACCTGCACGAAGCGCTCGATCGCATCTACCACTTCTTCTGGAGCGACTTCTGCGATTGGTATCTGGAGATGGCGAAGGTGCGCTGGTACGGCGAAGACCCGGCCGCCCAGTCCGAGGCCCAAGTCGTCGCCTACAACGTGCTCCGGGGCATCATTGTCATGCTCCATCCCTTCGTGCCGTTCATCTGCGAGGAGATGTGGCAGACCCTCGGCGCGCACCGCGACCGGCCGTTGATAACACATGCGTGGCCCGACCCGCCGGCCACCTTCATTGATGAGCGCCTGGAGGCCGAGCAGAAGATCGTCCACGACCTCATCGCCTTCGTGCGGAATGTGCGCGCGGAGTACAACGTCAAGCCCGGCGCGGAAGTAGATGTCTACATCACCGCCACGGCGGCCGAGACCGCGGCCATGTTGCGCGCGGAGCGCGACACGATTCGGCGCCTGGGGCGGGTGGGCGGCCTCACCATCGACGCGCAACCCGACGTGCCCCAGCCGGCAGCCGCGGGCGTGGTCGGCGAGCTGGAGATCGCGTTGCCCCTCGCGGGGCTGGTGGACTTGGAGAAAGAACGGCAGCGGCTGGCAAAGGAGTTGGAGACCGTGGAGCGCAATCTCGGCAACATGCGCCAAAAGCTCGAGAACCCGACCTTCCTCGAAAAAGCCCCCGCCGAGTTGGTCGCGAACACCCGCAGCCGGGTGGCGGAACAAGACGGCCGGGCCGAGAAGCTGCGCGCGAGCCTGGCCGCGCTCGGCTGACGCTCGGCACCGGATCGCCGCCCACGTATACTGGGCACGAGGTTCGAAGACGCTGAATGGCCAGACCCGGTGGCTTCGCCCGTCTCAGTCAGTGGTTCTGGGCGACCGTAATCCTCGTGCTCATCCTCGGCGGCTGCCTCCTGTCGTACGCCTTCCGCGATACGGAGTGGGTCAACCCCGATATCCAGCAACGGGATTGGCTCGAACGGAAGGAGCGGCGCTGAGTGGCTGGGGGCCTACGAGTCGTAATACTGGAGGTGGCCCTTGGGCGACTGCTGGATCTCTCGTAGGTCGATGTTCCGGTACGCCCGCTGTCGCAGCCGCCGCAACGCATGGGTGCGGGTGGGCGCCACCAGCGTGCCCGTCTCGCGAAACTCTCCCCGGTGAGCTTGATATATATACGCTTTCATCACTGGTCCGTTCTGCCGGGGTTACGCCTGGGGCTGCCCAACGTCCAAGCGGTCCAATTGGCGAATCTGGATGCGGTCCATCCCGGTCAGCCGCAGAATCTGCATCGCCCCGAACACGGTGCGCGCACAGATGCGGCCGGTCACCCGGCGGCCGCGCTGCTGCGCCTCGAACTGAAAGCGCAGCATTCCTCGGGGGTGCGGGACAGGAGTCGGCATATGGGGAGTCAAAGCGCAAGCCCGGGGCCAATGGGACGCCCCAACGCGGGGCGGCCCCAAACCCGCCCGCCGCGCCGCTTCTGCCCAGCGCCGTGGCGGGGGCCACGCCGGACGCCGGGTCCCCCGACGGCAGAATGCTCCCCGGGGGCGGCAAAGGGGGCCCATGCCTGATACCGGCACCCTGACTGGCGCCGGCCGGTCCATCGACGGGGATCTGCGCCGCGACTTCGCCAGTATCCGCCGCTATTTCGCCGGCGGCGACCCCCGGCAAGCCACGGTGGTGCTGCCCGACTTGGCCGGGTCGCTCCGCCCCTTCCTCAGCGAGGAGACCCGCGCCGGCATTCGGGAGCACAACCATGCCTGCTCCTGTGGTGATGTCGCGCTGGGGAACATCGCCATGCTGGATCACCAGGACGTGACCGTGGTGGTCACCACAATCGAACCCGGCCTCCTGACCGGGCCGTTGCAGGATCTGTACAAAGTCCTGACGTGCGTCCGCTTGGCCGCCTATTGCCGGGAGACGCTGGGCCTGCGGACCGTGCCCGTCTGCTGGCTCGCCACCGGCACCCTCCAGACCTCCCGCGCCCGGGAAGTGCGTGTGGTCAACGCCGACGATCGCCTGGTGGCCCTGACCTATGAGCCGACGGCCCTTCCGCCGCACACCCCCATCGGCGCAGTCCCCCTGGAGGAGCATCTGGATTTCCAGTTGCGCTTGTTGAGTCGGGACACGGCCAACTCGGATTACAAGCGCTACCTGATCGACATGCTGGTGAACACCCGCGAGCGCAGCGCCACCCTGGGCGAGTGGACCGCGCGGCTGCTCCATGGGCTTTTCCATATCTACGGGTTGATCGTGCTGGACGAACGCCAGCCGTATGCCACCGCACAGGCCGCCCGCTGCCTGACGGAGCCGCACGCGTGGGGGGCGCGGCCGGCGCGGGTGGTGGGGGAGATGGCCGCCACACTGGCCGAACAGGAATACGCCGCCGCGGGGCCCAAGGCCGGCGCGACGCCCTTCGCGTTTCGGGATGCCGACGGCCTCGAAGCGTGGACCGAGGAAGACGGCCGCTTTGTGAGCACCCGCGGGCGGAGCATGTCCGCGGACCCCATGCGCAAGGAAGTGGCGCGGCGACATGCGGACCTTCAGGTGGCGGACTGGATGCGCCCGCTGGTTCAGGCCAGTTGGCTGCCGGTGCTGACCGCGGTGGTGGCCCCGGCGGAGACGCGGCTATACGCCACCCTCGGCGACCTCTACGAGCAGGGCCGCCTCCCCATGCCCATGGTCTTTCCGTACGCCCGGCTGGTGCTCGTGGAACGGCACATCCAGCAAGTCCTGAACAAGTACGGGGTGGAACTGAGCGACTTCGTCCATGCGCGCAAGGTGCTGACGGATCGCACGCTCGCGAAGGACCTCCCCCGGCCCGTGATCGCCGCCACTGACCGCAAGCAGGACGTGCTGCAGGCCGTGCTCGACGAATTGCGCGAGGAAGTCGCCCACTCGAACCCCGAACTCACCGATCGGCTGGACCGCATCAAACGCGATCTTGGCGTGAGCCTCGAAGATCTCCGTCGGGAACTCATCGACGCCAAGACCGAATCGCCGTACGTGGTCTCCGCACACCTGGAACGCGCCCGGGCGCATCTCTTTCCCGAAGGCAAACCCCAGGAGCGCGTGCTCAACATCTTCCCCTACCTGTTCGCCCACGGCATTCAGCTGATCAGCCGCCTGTCCACCGATCTCGACCTGTTCGATTTCGACGTACAGGTCGTCAAGCTGTAGCGTTACCGCGCCCGCTCGGCGACGTCGAGCACGGCAAGCAGGCCGGGATCGTTCGGGGCGCGCTGCAAGCCCCGGCGCGCGGCGTGCGCCGCGTCGTCCAACCGCCCCGCCGCCAAATACGCCCGGCCCAACCCCCGCAGAATCGTCGGCGTATCCGGCACCAGCGCGTCAGCCCGCTCGTACGCAAGGATGGCCTCTTCCGGATTGTCCCCTTTCAATGTGTACTCGCCGACCAGCATCCACCATGCGGGTTGGTCCGGAGCCAGCTCCGCGGCTCGGCGGGCCGCCTCCAACGCCGCCGCGCCATCTCCCGCTTGCAGGCGCTCGGCGGCGTACGTCGCATGCGCTTGGGGCGCATCGGGGAATGCGGCCACCAGCGCGTGCGCCGCGTCGGCCGCGGCCGGGGCCTGCTGCGTGGCGAGCAGGAGGTCGACCCGTAGCCTGGCCGCCTCCAGGTGCTCCGAGTTGTTGGCAACGAAGACCTCAACTGCCGTGACGGCCGCAGCGAGCCCCGGCTCCGGGGTCAGGCGTACGTACGAGTCCAGGGCGGCGAAATGGTCCGGCGCCACGCGCAGGGCCACGCTCGCCAAGTAACGCGCGTGGCCGGGCTCGCCGGTGGCCGCGGCGTTCTCTGCCTCCGCAAGCACGCGTGCAACCAAACGCGCGTCTGCTGCGCGCGCTTGCGCGAGGCGCGCTTCACCGTCCGCGCCCCTGCCGGCCGTCACAAACGCGGTGCCCGCCTCCGCCAGGAAGAGCGGAGCGGACGCGCCGCCGGCGATGGCCCGATCGAAGACGTCCGCGGCCTCGTCCCACCGCTCCGCCCGCGCCAGCGCGCGGCCCCACCACTGGTAATTCTCCTCGGTCGGCCGCAGTCCGGCCGCGACGCCGAACGCTTTGGCTGCGGCCTCGAGTTCATCCACCCCGTATGCGGAGCGCCCCAGTGGCCACCACCCCTCCACATAGTCAGGGTTCGCCAGGGTGGCCTGCCGGAAGGCCTCGTACGCGGGGCGGGCCTCCCCCAGGTTGAGGTGCGCCAGGCCGCGATTGTACCAACCCAAGTAGTAGCTCGGTGCCAGCTCCGTAGCCCGCACGTACCCGTCCCGCGCCTGCTCGTGGTGCCCCGCATCCAAGTGGGCGCGGGCGAGGGCCATGACCGCTTCCGGGGCGTTGGGCTGATGGCGCAACGAATCCTCGAACAGCGCGAAGTCGTTGTCCCACACCGGCACGTGGCGCACCGTACCGATGGCGTAGGCGCCCGCGATGACTGCGGCCCCCACGGTGGCGAGCGCGGCCCGCTTCCGGGCGAGGACGCTGAAACCCGTCGCCACGAGCACGCACCACCCGACGCTCGGGAGGTATAAGAACCGCTCGGCGAGGAGCACCTTGAACGGCAGGATCTGCATCACGGGCAAAATCGTGATGGCGGTCCAGGCCGCGGCGAACGCGACGTGGGGAAAGCGGCGATACAGGCCGCCGCCGGCGAGGGTCGCTCCAATGATCCCGAGCCCGAGCAAAACCGCCGGCTCAGTCACCGCGGTGCGGAGGTGTTCCTCGTAGATGGCGACAAGCGGGGTACCGAACGCGAGCAGCCGGGCGTAAGGCCCCGTCAGGCTGATGGCCGTCAACCCATTGGTCCAGACCGTGCCGCCCCAATACGGATGATTCGTCACCGACGACAGCACGGCGCCGCGGACCGCCAGATACAGTACGGTCAGCACTGCAGCCGGCAGGCAGCGCACTGCGAGCGAAGGGACGCGCCGGTCGCCGTCGTGGTTGCGAAACCAGAGGCACAACGCCAGCGCCGCGGGCAGGGTCGCGGCCGACTCCTTCGCCAGCAGGCCCCACACCGCCCCCGCACACCCAAGTACCCACCATCCCCACCGGACCCGCGCGCCGAATGCCTGGAGCCAGGCATACAGTGCGAACAGAAACCCCAGCGCCGCCGTGCTGTCCGTGCGACCGGTAATCCATGCGACGGCTTCGATGTGTACCGGATGCACCGCGAACAAGACCGCGCTCCAGAAGGCGAGGTGCAGGCCCCCGCCTGCGGGCGCGTCCTCCGCGAAGACCCGACGGACGATGCCGAACACGAGCAGACTGCACAGGGCGTGCAACACCAGGTTCGTGAAGTGGTAGCCGATCGGCGCCGGACCGAAGACTTGGGTGTCCAGGAAGAAGGTCAAGTTGCGGACCGGCCGGTAGTACCCGATGCTCCGGGGATCTTCCCGCACCTGCCACGCATCGGTCACGAACATGCGCGGCACGCTGGACCAGGTGCGTAGCGATTCGTTGCCTTCGACAAAGTGATGGTCCGTCCAGACGAACCCGCCGTCGAGCGCGCCCAAGTAAGGCAGGACCGCGCACAGGAGGATGAGGACGGGCAGCAATGCGCGGCGGGCGGGGGCCCCCGCCGCCGGGCTCACGAGTCGGCCGCGCCGCGGGTGACGGTCGCGATGGCGCGGTGCGTGACCGCGACGAGACGGCGCAGCTCGTCCGGCGTAAAGCTCAGGTGCGGCATGAGGACGATCACGTTTCCCAGCGGCCGGAGGATGACACCAGCTCTGCGCGCTTCGAGGATGACCCGATGGCCGATGTTCTCGACGAAATCATACGGCGCTTTGGTCGCCCGGTCGGCGACCAGTTCGATCCCCACCATGAGTCCGCGTTGCCGAATCTCTCCCACGTGCGGTTCATCCGCCAGGGGGGCCAGCAGGTCCCGCAGGAGGGCCGCCCGCTCGCCCACGCGCTCCAGCACGTGCTCTTCGTCAAACACGCGCAGGTTCGCCAGCGCAGCCGCACAGCCAAGCTGGTTGCCGGTGTAGCTGTGGCCGTGAAAGAAGGTCCGCTTCGCGGTGTGGTCACCACAGAACGCGGCGAACACCCGGGTGGTGGTCAGCGTCGCCCCCAACGGCAGGTAGCCCGCCGTCAGCCCCTTCGCGAGCGCCATGAGGTCGGGCGTGACCCCCTCGTGCTCGCAGCCGAACATGGTGCCCGTGCGCCCGAAGGCCACCGCCACTTCGTCGCAAATGAGCAGCACGTCGTGTTCCGTGCAGACTTCGCGCACCCGCCGCAGGTAGCCGGGTGGGTGGACGAGCATACCCCCGGCACCCATGACGATCGGTTCGATACACACCGCCGCCAGCTCGTCCGCGTGCTCGGCCACCGCGTGCGCGAACGCGTCTTCGCACTCGCGCCGGCACGAGGTCGGTTCCTGGCCCCAGGGGCAGCGGTAGCAGTAGGGGGGATCCACCTGATGCGTCTCAAAGACGAGCGGTTTGTATGCGGCATGGAACAGCTCGATGCCGCCGACCGCGACGGCGCCCAGGGTGTCTCCGTGATACCCCTCCCGCAGAGAAAGAAACGTGTGCTTCGGCCGGGCGCCGCGGGCCGGGTTCTGCTGCCAGTACTGGTATGCCATCTTGATGGCGATTTCCATGGCGGTCGATCCGTTGTCCGAGAAGAAGACTTTCGTGAGCCCCGCGGGTGTGCGCGTCACCAGCTCTTCCGCCAAGAGCGCGGCCAGCGGATTCGTCAGGCCCAGCATGGTCGAATGCGCCAGCACTCTGAGCTGCTCCTGAATCGCCCCGTTGACGACCGGATGCGCGTGCCCGTGGATCGTCACCCACAGGGAGGACACCCCGTCCAGGTAGCTGCGCCCGTCCGCGTCCAGCAGGTACGAGCCCTCGCCCCCGACGATCACCACCGGCTCTTCTTCGACGTAGGTCTGCATCTGCGTAAACGGGTGCCACACGTACTTGCGGTCCGTCTCCCCCCACTCCCGGGCCGTCCGGGCCGGCAGGAGCGGTTCAGTCACGGGCCGCCCCGGCAGCGGCGAGCGCCCGGATGGGCGTCAACGCCAGGTGCTCGATCACCGCTTCGGCCAATCCGGCCACGGCCGCCTGTTCCACCGACACGCCACGCAGCAGCGGCAGGGTCCCGAGGATCGGGACATCCGTCTGTTCGCGAATGAGGCGCGGATTCTCTTCGGCCACCTCATCCGGCTCGACCGGGTCTCGCCCGTTCAGCACAATACCCAACACGGGCAGACCCGCCGCCTGCACGGCTTCGACGGTGAGCACCGTGTGGTTGATCGTGCCGAGCGTCATGCGGGCTACCACGAGAACCGGCGCAGCCAGATCGCGCGCCAGATCGCGCATGAGGTAGTCCGTGCGAATCGGCACCAGCCAGCCTCCCGCGCCTTCCACCAGCAGCAAGTCGCACCGGCGTTCCAGGGTGCGGGCCGCCTCCAGCATGTGCGCCGGGTCGATGACCACGCCCGCCTGCTCCGCAGCGAGTTGCGGCGCCGCCGGCAGGGGCAGCCGGTAGGGCGCGATGAGGTCCTCCTCTTCGATGATGCCCGCCGCGGTTTCCAGAAACCGCACGTCCTCGCTGATGTCGCGCCCTTCGTGCTGCACCAGCCCGGCCACCACCGGCTTCATCACGCCCACGTTCATCCCCTCGGCGCGCAGCGCCGCCGCAATCCCGCCGGTGACTACCGTCTTCCCGACCGCCGTGTCCGTGCCGGTCACGAATAAGAGCGGCACGCTTAATGAAAGAGGCCGGCCTTCTTGCCGGCCACATCGAACGCGGTCAAGGCCAGGGAGAGGTCCTCCTCCGTGTGGGTGGCCATGACCGTGACGCGAAGGCGGGACGTGCCCGGCGGGACGGTCGGCGGGCGAATCCCTTGCGCGAACACGCCCTCCTCCAGCAGGGTCTCGCTCAACCGCATGGTGGCCTCGGGATCGCCCACGTGCAGCGGGATGATCGGCGTTTCGCCGGGGGGAACCGAGTACCCCAGGTCCTGCAGCCGTACCCGCATGGTCTTGGATAACTCCGTCAAGCGTTGCCGCCGCAGGGGGTCGCTCTGGATGATGTGGAGCGCAGCCAATGCCGCCGCGGTTTGGGCCACGGGAGGCGCCGTGGTGAAGATGAAGCTGCGCGCGTGGTTGAGCACGTACTGCATGGCCGTGTGGGTTCCCGCCACGAACGCGCCGTACCCGCCAAAGGCTTTGCTGAACGTCCCCACGTGAAAATGCACCTGCCGCGTGACACCGAAATGCGCCGCGGTGCCGCGCCCGCGGGGACCGATGACCCCCGTGCCGTGCGCGTCGTCTACCAGCACCCACGCGTCGTGCGCCTCGGCCAGACTGCAAATGCTGGCCAGCGGCGCCAGGTCTCCGTCCATGCTGAAGACCCCGTCCGTCACCACCAGGCGGCGCCGGGCCTTGCGCGCCCCGCGGAGCTTAGCGCTGAGCGCGCCCATGTCCCCGTGCGGGTAGACCTGGATCGTCGCGCCGGAGAGACGGCACCCGTCGATGAGGCTGGCGTGATTCAACGCGTCGCTGCACACCACGTCGCCCGGCCCCACCAGCGCACTGATCACCCCCACATTGGCCATGTAGCCGCTGCCGAACAGCAGGGCGGCCTCGGTGCCCTTGAACTCCGCAATCGCCCGCTCCAGCTCCACGTGCGGTTCCCGGGAACCGCTGATGAGGCGCGACGCCCCGGATCCAAACCCATGGGCATCCATGGCGGCTTTGGCAGCGTCAGCCAGCCGCCGGTCATCGCTGAGGCCCAGGTAGTCGTTGCTGCACATGAGCAGCACGTCCCGGCCGTCGATACGGGCCCGGGGCCCCCGGGTCTCGGACAGCAGGCGCGCCTGGCGCAGGAGGCCACGCTGCTCGAGCGTTTCGAGGGCCGATTTCAGGCGCGCGTCGCTCGCGGAGTGGGTGGCCCGGACCGGCATGGTAGGGGAAGGGCGAGTCTAGTGAGGTGCCTGGGGTCTGTCAACCAAACCTGCCCCCTGGTTGACTATTCGGCGACGCGGTGGGGCGGCGCGTGGGCGTGGAGGTGACCGAGGGCGGCGTGACGGCGGTTAAGACGTGGGCGTATGATGGGCCGAACCTGATCGAGTCCGCGGTGGACGGGGTGCGGACGCAGGAGTACGTGCACGGGCCGGGGGTGGACCGG
>CBDUXP010000037.1:0-37048 GCA_965371225.1 uncultured bacterium
CGGGAGCGGGGGCGCGCCGACCGGGAGCGGGGGCGCGGGAGCGGCGGGTTCGGCCATGAGGCTGGAGTCCAAGGGGGCCATGGGTGTCGGTGCGGGTGGGCGCCCGGTGCCTAGTCCTCGGGACGGTCGTCGGGCGCGCAGGGTAGCGCGTAATCGCGCAGCTCGGTAATGGTGGCGTGCGGACCGCAGAGCGGGCAGTGGGTGCTCGGCCGCACGGGGACGCGGCGGAAGGTGAGGGGCAGCGCCTCGAAGACCAGCACGTGGCCGACGAGCGTATCGCCCGTGCCGAGCAGGAGTTTGACCGCCTCTCCCGCCTGCAGGGTGCCGATGACCCCGGCCATGGCGCCGAGCACGCCCGCTTCCTGGCAACTGGGGATGGTGCCCGGCGCGGGGGGCTCCGGATATACGCAACGGTAGCAGGGCCCCTGGCCGGGGACGATGGTCAAGAGCTGGCCGTAGAAGCGCAGAATGCCCGCTTCCACGAGGGGGATGCGCGCGAAGTAACACGCGTCGTTGACCACGTAACGCGCCGCGAAGTTGTCGACCCCATCGATGACCACGTCGTAGTCCGCGATCAACGCCGCGATGGTGGACGCGTTGATGTCCATGTCGTGCTGCACCACCTTCAGGTCGGGATAGCGCGACGCCAGCGCGCTGGCGGCGCTGCGCGTCTTGCGCGCCCCGATGCGCGCGTCCGTATGCAAAATCTGGCGCTGCAAGTTCGACACCTCCACCACGTCCCGGTCCACGATGCCGAGTGTGCCGACGCCCGCCGCCGCGAGGTAAAGCGCCGCAGGGCAGCCGAGCCCCCCGGCGCCGATGACCAGCACGCGCGACTCGGTCAGGCACCGGCGTTGCGCCGGGGACAGGTGCGGCTCGGGCGAGGTCGCGCTGAAGGGCAGCGGCCGATCCATGCGGCGCGTCATGTGGGGTCCCCCACTTTCTGGATGTAGAGGCGCCACAGGTGATCCTCCTCGACCACCTCCAGCGGATACTGCTTCCGTTTGCACATACCGGGGATGGTCTCCTCGACCGCCGGCATGTAATCGCACAAGACCTCGAGCACTTCGCCGTCCCGCATGGGCTTCAACGCGTCCCGCGTCTGGATCATCGTGTACGGGCAGTGCTCCCCGCGGATGTCGATGGTCTTGGTGATATGCCCGTTCTGCATGGCCCCGGCTATCCCAGGTTCACGACCGGATAATGGCGGAAGAGGAGGTCCACCAGCTCGTGGTAGTCGATGCGCTTCACGTGATTGCGCACGACGGACCCGAGGCCCCGCCGCTCCAGGTCCGCGGTCACCGCGTAGCACGCCACGTTCTGGGGCGCCCGGCCGGCGTACACCACCCCGTCCTGCCACAACACGACGCGGGCGTCCTTGTCCAGCGCGGCCAGCTCGAACGCCGTCGGGGCCGAAGCCGCATCCGTCAGGTAAACCGCCATACCGCCCCCTAGAACCCCAGCGACGCATCGGCGCGGCGCAAGGCCTGGACGATGTCCAGTCGCGGCACGACGCGGAACGGCGCGACCACGTCGTCGGCCTCCAGGCCGCGCATCCCCAGGGAGGTCTCATCCACCAGCAGGGGTGCGTCCATCCGCGTGAGCGTCTCCACGTGCTTGCGCGCCTCGTCGCGTTCCGCCTCGCGCAGGGTGAAGAACACCGCGTCGTCCAGGAAGACGCACGTGACGGTGTTCTCTTCCGTGCCGGCCGTCAGCCCCACGGCCGCGCGCAAGCCTTCGACACAGCCGTTCGTGCCGATGGGGCTCCGGCGCAGGGTGATGGCCACGTGTTTCTGCGGCATGGCTAGAGACTCACCACCCGGTCGCAGTCCGAGACCAGGTTGGCCAGGTCGGGCAGCATGCCGATGGTGATGCCGTCCATATACGCCGTGGCCCCGTCGATGCCCCGGCCCTTCACGCACAGGCCGCAACACATGATCTGGGCGCCGCGCTCGAGCAGCACGGTGAACCGCTCGCGCGGCAGTACGGGCACGTCGGGAAACTCCTGCAGCTTCATGGGGCCGTACACGCCGTCGATGTAGCAGAACATCTGCACCTCGTGCCCCTGGTCGAGGGCGGCCGACGCGAGGCCGTACGCCGTCTCGACGGGCTGGTGCTGCAGCGGGCTCTGGGTGAGCACGATGCCGAGTTTCGCCATGCCTACGTCACCTCCACCGGTTCTTCTTCGAACCAGTCGGCCCCGTCCGCCACCACCCACGAGCGGCAGCGCACCGCCACCTGGTCGCGCACCTCGACGATGAGGAACGCATGGTCCGCCCAATCGGCGGCGAATTGAAAATCGGTGGGGGACGGTTCACACGGATGGTCCGGGTGCGAGTGGTAGTAGCCCACCACCGCCTGGTCGGAGCCCCGCGTATCCTTGAACACCCGCAGGAGCACCTGCGGGTCCATGACGAAGCGGTCCCGCTGACGAGTGGGTTCGATGTTCGGCGTCTCCACGATGTGCGCCACCTGCCGATGGCCGTTCTCCATGCGCCCCACCAGGATGCCGCACGCCTCGCGCGGGTAATCCGCCTGCGCGTGGCGATACATCTGGTCGATGACCGCCTGGGAGAGCACGAGGGTCATGGGACCAGCGTTAGCCGCCGGCCACGGCGGGGATCAGGCTGACCACGTCGCCGTCGCTGACGGGCGTCGCGGGGCCGTCCATGAACCGCACGTCCTCGTCATTGAGGAACACATTGATGAAGCGGCGAATCTCGCCCTTGTCGTCGACGATGCGCTCGATGAGCCCGTCGTATTGCGTGCCCAAGGTGTCGAGGATGTCCTTGAGGGTCTGCCCTTCGGCGCTGACCTCTTCCGCCCCTCCCGTGTACTTGCGCAGCGGGGTGGGGATCATGATGGTGACGGACATGGGGACCTCCTCCAGTGTGGCCGGCCGCGCCGCGTGGCGCCCGCCGGCATCCTTTATATGTGGTACATCTGTGAAGGCTCTCTCGCGAAGTCTTGCGCCAGGTCCGCAAAGCTCCGCGAGTCGAGCACGTCTGCAATATCCTTGCGGATGCCCGCCCACAGGGAGCACGAATTCTGCCGGAACCCCCACGTGGCGTTCGAGGGGTCCGCGTCCGTGAAGCAGCGCAGGGGCATGAGCGGGCCCTCCACCGCGCGCACCACTTCTCCCAGCGTGATCTCCGCCGGCGGCTTGGCCAGGCGATAGCCCCCGTCCGCGCCGCGCCGGCTCTCCACGAGTCCCGCGTTCTTCAGCACGAGCAGGATCTGCACCAGGTACTTGGTGGGGACGTTCTGCCGCCCGGCGATGTCCCGCACCTGCACGTGGCCGTTGGTGTCGCCGTGCAACACCAGGTCCAGCAATGCCCGGGTCGCATACTCGCTTTTCGCCGTGATCCGCATCAGCCCGCCCCTTGAAAAGGCCCCCGCGCCAGCCTCATCCATGCCTGGGAGAAAACATACCCGCGCCGACCCGTCTGGGCCGCAGGGGCATTCTCGACTAAGTTGACTATATTTGTTTTCTTCTGTCAAGCGCCCGGTAAATGGAGGGCAGATACAGACATAACATGTGTAATATCAGTATGTTATGGAACTAGCACCTTGGCGGTGCGCCCACGGCCGTCAACTCTCCACGAACGCGCGGGTGCAGGGGCGGAGGTGGTAGCGGGTGCGGACGGGACCGCTACGCTAGTCTAGTATTGGTAGGGAGGCCGGCCCGCACAGGGAAGCCTATGGCACAAACACGAAGACGCTTCCTCCTCGGGTTCGTTACAGGCCTCATTGTGGGCGGCGTTGGTGTTGCCATAGCCTTCTCGGCCGTCCTGGACCAAGTTCTCTCCACGCCTCCCCCGGGCATACCGAAAGGCCTGGAAGAAGAACGGGTGCTCCATGACGAATTAGGACTTCAGAAAGAGCTGTACTACGCAAATCCGGACCTAGGCCATGTAACCGATATGCTCGCTCACGACGCGGCAGACGGGCCGGGGTTCGCGTTCGCCGGGACACAGGGCGTTGTTTTCCTCACCCACGAACGGCAGGCTGAACGGTTTGTCCGCCTTCGGTGGCGCGCCCACGTGGACTTTCTGGATGCGGACGGCGATGGCGAAATGGAGTTCATGGATCGGGGGGCGTGGTGCTGTGCGCCCGGCCTGTTCGACGCGTCTGGTGACCGCCTCTGGACGTATAAGGGTGGATCGAAATCCCCGGCGGTGGACGATATGGCCGCGGCGGATATTGATGGGGATGGGGCACAGGAGTTCGTGGTCGGCTTTAATGGCGGTGGTGGGGTACATCTGCTTGACGATACCGGTCAAGTACTGTGGGAACGCAAGGACAGCAACGTCTGGCACGTGGAGTTCCTCGATACGGATGGTGACGGTACCGTGGAGATCGTGCACAGTAACGCCAAGGGCTTGCTCACTGTCCGAGACCTGAACGGGGAGGTGGTGGCGCGAACTGAGCCGAGACCCTATTTCTCTCACTTTTCACCCGTTGTGTGGCCGGATCCCAATGGCCCCACGAATTTTGTTGTCGTGGAGGGAAATGCAATCTGGATAGTGGGGCTTGACGGCCAAACCTACCGCAAACTTCCCGCTCCTCATGCAGCAGGTGGAGATGGACGCAGCGTAACAGTGTACTTCGCGCGTGAACAGCCACCATACCTTGCCACGTTGGTTCACCCTGGCGCAGGGGTGCCCCGTTCCATGCTGTTTCTGCACGATTTCGGCGCTAACCTGTTGTACGCGGAAGTGCTAACAGGCCGCTGCGAAGCGATCGCGGTTGTCCGGGCAACATCTGCAGGAGGCGACAGCTTGCTCATTGGGTGCGACGGCGAGGTCTGGCAATACAAGCCAGTAGTTACTGCGCCAGCGCCTCAGCCGTCGACATAGGCGCGGGTGCAGGGGCGGAGGTGGTAGCGGGTGCGGACGGCGGCGATGGGCTCGGCCCACATGCGCTCCCAGAAGACGGGGAGCAGGTCGTCGGCCTCGCGGCCGATGCGGTGCGCCTCGCCCAGCGCCCGGCGCAGCGCGCCCCAGCGGCCTTCGCCGATGATGTGTTTGAGCGTGCCGAAACCGATCACCATGGCGGAGACGGGCAGGCGAAGCTGGCCCCAACTGAACGCGTGGATGATGACCTCCTCGTGCCCCGCGATGCCCAGGTCCAGCAGCGCGTGCCACACGTCGTGCGTCTGGCGGAAGCGGCGCATGAGGTACGCCATGTCGGGATCGGCCACGTGCGTGGTGGGCGCCGCCTGGGCGTCCGCCGTGATCCCGTTGTCGTCCAAGTGCCGCACGTACCGGTTGCCCAGCGTCTCGGCCGGCAGCGCACGCAGCGCGGCGAAGTCCACCCGATCCGACCGCAACTCCGGCCGGTCCGCCAGCAGCGTTCGCAGGTCCTCCCGCTCGCGCCAGCGGTCCAGCACCGCCGCGTAGCGGGGGCGGCCGGTGATCTCCTCCGCCACGTGGATCTGGTCGGTCCGCTCGGAATCGAGCAGGCCGATGGCGATGCCGCGGGCCAGCAGCCACCATTCGTGCGCGGTAATACTCCGAGGATACCGCACGGCCATTCGCCGCGGAAGGCTCCGAACCCACCGTCGGCTATCGCAGGCGGAGTAGGGGCGGACCTGCGTGTCCGCCCGGGCGTCACGATTTTTACGCGATCTGCTAGGCTTGGGCTCTGGCGGTTCTGAATAGCGGCCCGCGCGTATTGGCCTGTCCCGCATGTCCCACCGCACGCGTCACATCTGCCTCGTCGTTGCCGTGCTCGTGTTCGGCCGGCCCAGTCCACTAACCGCAGAATCCCGGACGTACGCCATCGCGGAAGGGACGACCGTGGAGTTCGTGGGCTCCCGGCTGCTGGCGCGCGAACCCGGCGGATTTGCCAACGTCACGGGGCGGGTGGGGCTGGACCCCGCGGCGCCGCAGCTCGCGTACGTGACCGCGTCAGTGGACCTGACTTCGCTCTGGACCAGGCACGAGCGGCTCACGGCGCACCTGAAGAGCAAAGATTTCTTCGAGGCCGAGACCTACCCCATCGCCGCGTTCGAATCGACCGAGGTGCGGCGCGACGGCGCACAGTACCTGGTCACCGGTGACCTGACCCTGCACGGCGTGACCCGCACCCTCACGTTTCCCGCGACGGTGACCGTGACGGAGCAGCGGCTCACGGCGACCGCGGAGTTCGTGCTCAACCGCTACGACTTCGGCGTCGCCTACCGCGGGCTGCGCAACCGCCTCATCCGCGCCGGCGTCCGCGTCAAGCTGCACGTGGTCGCGAGCCCAACCGAAGAATGAAACCGCCGATGATGATGCATAAATCCTTGGGCATCAGCGTCGGGCGTCCGAGCGCACGTAGCCGATTCGAACCGATATAACAATGCAAGTCCTGACGCTAAGTGCGCGCGCGGTAACTAAAGAATTCTGATGCATGAGCCACCTTTTGTAGCTCGGACTCGTGATGGGAATACTACTAACCCCGGTGAGGCGGTTTTCCCTATCGTCAAGCAAGTGGGAGAGAACTTCGAGTCTGTAGGAACGGCTTTCTTCATCTCCACCGAGGGGGTTTTCGTGACTGCGTGGCATGTACTGCAAGATGTACTTGACGCCGATGGGCGACAGACTCGTCCTATTGGCGCTGTCCAATTCTTACCGAACAACGAATACCTGGTACGCTCGGTTATCAGGTGTGCCCCGCACGCTCACTCGGACCTTGCGATAGGAGTGTTAGCGCGTGCGCAGGAAAACGAGACGGCCGAGTCCCTAAAGAACAAAATCCTGACTTTGACTCGGGAAGTTCCACACATAGACTCCGAGATTGTTACGTATGCGTACCCAGAAGCGGAGGTCCTTCGCGAAGGAAAGAAATTGAGTATGCATTTTCGGCCCAATTATTACCCGGGGAAATTTGAAGAACACTATCCAGAGGGACGCGGCCGACACAAATCCACGTTTCCTTGCTACCAGGGAACGGTGAGACTCGAGAGCGGATCAAGTGGTGGTCCAGTGTTGGACGAACAAGGGCGCGTATTCGGAGTGAACTGTTCGAGCATGCTGGATCCGCCAACGGCGTTCTTTGCGCGCGTTGAAGAACTGCTAGAGCTGTGGGTATCGAATGTTAAATTATCACCCGCAGAAAATTCGCGGGATATCAGCATTCATGAGCTGGCACAGAAAGGGCATATCATCTTCGACCCGCCGCTTCCACATTCGGCCGCATTTCAGCCTTAGGCCAAGAATCGCAGAAGCAGGATGGCTCACAGATCCCTAGACCCTAGTTAAAGCCTGGTCCAGATCTTCGATGAGGTCGGCGACGTCTTCGATACCGACGGCGAGGCGGATGAGGTTGTCGGTGATGCCGATGCGGTAGCGTTCTTCGCGGTCCAGTTCGTAGTAGCTGACCGTGGCGGGATGGCTGGCGAGGGATTCGACGCCGCCCATGCTGGGGCCGAGCAGCCACAGTTGCAGGGCGTCGACGAAGCGGAGCGTGTCGGCCTCGTCGCCCTTGACCTCGAACGATACCAGCCCGCCGAAGCCGCGCATCTGTTCCTTCGCGATGGCGTGGTCGGGGTGCGAGGGCAGGCCGGGGTACCAGACGCGTTCGACCTTGGGGTGCGCTTCGAGCCATTCGGCCACCGTTTGCGCGGACGTGTTGTGGCGCTCCATGCGCAGCGCGAACGTCTTGAGGCCGCGCAGCATGAGCCACGCCTGGTGCGGGTCCACGATGCCGCCGATGGGACGGCAGAAGTCGCGGACGGCGCTGACCTGCGGCGCGCTACCCACGAGCACGCCCGCGAGCAGGTCCTGGTGGCCGTTCAGGTATTTCGTGACCGAGTGCAGGATGAAGCGCACGCCGTACTCGACCGGGTTCTGGTTGTACGGGGTCGCCAGGGTGCTGTCCAGCAGCAGGTTGACCCGGTGCGCTTTGCAGATCTCCACCAGGCGCGGAATGTCCGACACGCGCAGGTGCGGGTTGGTGGGGGATTCGCCGATGACGACGCGGGTGTTGTCGCGGATCGCGCCCTCGAGTGCCCCGTAGTCGCCGGCGCGGACGAACGTCACCTCGACCCCGAGTTTCGTGAGCACCCGTTCGCAGAACTTCTTCGTGTTCCGGTAACAGTCCTCGGTGAGAATGCAGTGGTGTCCCGCGCGGAGGATGGCGAGCATGGTCGTGCTGATCGCGTTCATGCCGCTGGGGAACAGGAGCGCATCTTCCGCCCCCTCGAGCGAGGCGATCTTCAGCTCGGCGGCCCGCTGCGTGGGATTGCCGTATCGCCCGTATTCGTAGCGCTCTTGCTCGCCGGCGTTGTAGGCGATGATCTCCGCGGAGTCCTCGAACGTGAACGTAGAAGTCTGGAAGATGGGGGTGGTGAGCGCGTCCTCGCCCTTGTGGCGGCGTTCGCCCCCGCGCACCGCGCGCGTCGAGATGCTGCGGGTCCCGTGCTGGTCGTCGTGCCCGTCGCCGCTCATGGCGACCTCCTCACTCTCCTGCGTCCGGCGCGCGCGGCGCCGGCGCGGACGGCGGTGTCGGGACGGGCCGCAAACCACAAACCCACCGCCTGGGAGAGCGATGGGAACCCGCGCGTCGCGCGATTCCTTACATCTCCCAGGCGCGAAGTCCGCCTGCGGGATTTGGCACCTGCCGCGCTGCTGCGCCGGTTGCCGTGGCTTCATCGGGCCCGTCCCTCAGCCACTCTGGATGCAAAGCTATGTCGAATCCAAACCTATCACCGCCGCAGGGGAGTGTCAAGGGACGGAGGCGCGGGGTGCGTTGGCGGCGCTCACGGTCTCCGGCCGTGTACGACTTGCAGGGTGCCGTGGCAGTGCGGGACCTTCGCCACGTCCGCAAAGCCGGCCTCGCGCACCTCCGTGTCCAGTCCGTGCGCCAGCATGTCCCGCAGCGTCGGCTGTTCCGGATTGAACGGGACCCAGTGAAACCACCACACCGCCCGGATGAGCCGCCAGCCCATGCCGGGGGGCGTGTCCATTTCCTGCACCGCTAGCGTGCCACCCGGTGCCAGCAGGCGCGCCGCTTCCGCCAACACGGCTAGGCGTTCGGCACGCTGCATCTCATGCAACGCGTGCGGAATCACCACGCACTCGAAGGCCGCGTTTGAAAAACCCGTGCGGGTAGCGTCCATGACCGCGAACCGGACGTCTCCCATGCCCGATTTGCGCGCGGCCCTCCACACCTGTCCGGCGGACAGGTCCACGGCGATGACCCGGCCGGTCCCCCTCACGCGTTCGGCAATGAAGCGCGTGGCGCCGCCCGTGCCACAGCAGAGATCCAGGACGCGGGCACCGGCCGGCAGCGGCACGCTCTCCAGGAGCCCGCGCCGTACCGTGGCCTCGCCGCCGAAGAGGAGAAAACACCACCGCACCAGAAGGTCGTAGTAGACGCACACCACATGGTCGTACAGCCACCGGTACGTCCGCTTGGAGATAGGCATGGAAAGAGCGACCCGCTTCCACCCTCAGTATAGGAGCGGGCCGACGATCCCGCACCTGAAACATCCGTTCATCATTTCGTCGTGGCCGCGGTGCACGCGGCGTGCTTTACTTGGCGGTGAACCGGTGCGCGCCGCGCCGGTAAGGGAAGGAGCGCGGCACTATAGGAAATTACGAAACGAACCCATAGCAGGTTTTTCGCGGCGGAACGCGTTGCGACCGTGCGAGTTGTGAAGTCGTCGGCTAATCAGGCGTTAAATCGGATGACGGGTTGAACCGCCCGCCGCGCGGCGTGCTACAGGACCGGCCAGGCCGCGGCGCCGAAGATGGACAGGAGGATGCCGCGATAGGCGCCCGAGAGGAAGTAGTTGCGGGTGTAGTAGTAGATGACGAGCGACGGAATCTCGAACGCGAAGATGAGCAGCATCGTGGGGATGAACACGAGGGCGACCACGAAAGGCGCTATGCCTTGGCCCACGCCGATCATGAGGACCACGCCCCAGGCGATAGCCGCGCCGAACGACATGAGCGTGGCTTGGAGCATGGGGCCCTTCTTGGTGAGCGCGTCCACGCTGATGCTGAAGAGCGCGAGCGGGATGACCTGCCAGATGGCCACGGGGACGCGGTGGGGCGCAAGGGTCATGCGCAAGATCGAGCTGGTCCCCGCGCTGCCGAGGAGCACGTACGCCATCAACGCCAGCGCGAACGCGCACCCCACGGTGCGGCGCCAATCGGGCCAGAAGAGGTGCCAGTCCCCGGTGCCCGTCGCGGCGTTGTACGCCAGCAGCAGCAGGCCGGCCACGGTGAAGAACGCCGCCAGGTACGTGCCGCCCCAGACGCCGATGAACGCGAACGGGTCCCCCGTGACGAGGGCGAGCATGGCGAGGAAGTACGCCGCGACCAACACGCCCATGCGCAGCGGCCACCGATCGTGCGGCTGCTCGTCGATGGCGGGCAGCCACGGGCGCAGCAGGCGCACCGCCACGCCGGTCAGCGCGAGCACGAGCACGGCCACGACGCCGAACCAGCGGATGCGGGGGTCGCCGAAACTTCTGTCCTGGCCCAGCGGCCACACTTCGCCCAGCCAGTGCACGATTTCTTCCGCGGCGACCGCGCTGTACAGCACGCCGATGTGGTCCGTGCCCGGTACCACGACCATGCGCCGCGCGGTCCCGTCCTCGAAGTTGCCGTAGGTGACGTCGTGGTCCGGCGCGGCCACGCCCGTCAGCTCGCGCATGACCGTCTTGATGCTCTCCGCCAGCCCGGGCACGTCGCGCTCCGCGTAGATGAACAGCACGTTCCCCGGCGGAGGCAGGTCGCTCCTCAAGGTGGCGCCCCCGGCGATGCAGACGACGGTGTTCAGGTCCGCGCGGTGCGTCGCGTACTGCATGGTTACGCCCGCGCCCATGCTGTGCCCCATCATCGCCACCCGGGCGGGATCGAACACGTGGCTGTACTCAGCGCGCATGAAGTCGATGGCGGCTTCGGCCTGCGGGCGCATATTCGTGCGGTTCATGGGCGCCGGATTCGCGCCGTGGCCTAGCCAGTCGATGCTCAGCACGGCGATGCCGTGGCGCGACATGGCGTGCGCCAAGCTCGACATCATCTCTTTGCTCCCGATGACGCCATGGGTCAGCAGCACCAGCGGCGGCCGCGGCGTATCCGGCGGCAGCTCGGCGTTCCAGGATTGTCCGCCGGGGCCGGGCAACACGAGGCGGGCGGGCGTGCCGTCGGGCAGCGTCAGGTCGTGGGCGTTGTACGTGGCGTTGTGCGCGCGGATGGTGTGAAGCGCGAAGGCGCACACCAGGAACAGGGCGAACGCGATCAGCAGGGGGCGCGCGGGCAGGCGGTCGGGCATGGGCGCTTACCGCTTCCAGAGGCTGGGCAGCATGAGGACAAGTACCGTATAGATTTCCAATCGGCCGAGCAACATGAAGGCCGCGAGGAGCCACTTGCCCGCCATGGGGAGGAACGCGTAATTCTCCGCCGGGCCGACGGCCGCCAGCCCCGGCCCGATGTTACTGATACACGCGAGCACGCTGGTGAACGCGGTGACCAGGTCCAGCCCCAGGCCCGTCATGATGATGGTGCCGAAGGCGAAGAGGGACACGTGGAGGAAGAAGAACGCGAGCACATTCGCGACCACGGTGGCCGGCACGATCTGCCCCCCCATTTTTACGGGCAGCACGGCGTCGGGATAGATGATGCGGCGAATCTCCGTCAGGCCGTGGCGCAGCAGGAGCATGAAGCGCACCACCTTCATCCCGCCGCCGGTGGAGCCCGCGCAGCCGCCCACAAACATGAGCAGCAGCAGGACGAAGCGGCAGAGCGACGGCCATCGATTGAAGTCCTCCGTGCCGAACCCGGTGGTGGTCATGATCGACACGGCGGCGAACGCGCTGTGGCGGAGCGCGTCCGGCCCGCGGTAGGTGTGCGTGAGGCTCAGCGTCGCGGTGATGATGACGACGGCGGCGAGCATGAGGCCGACGTAGAACAGGAATTCCGTATCGCGGTACGCGCTCCGCCGGTGGCCGCGGTCGGTCAGCAACCGGAAGTGCAGGGTGAAGTTCACGCCGGCCAGGAACATGAACACGAGGATCACGCTTTCGACCGCGACGCTCTGGTACGCGCCGATGCTGGCGCTTCGGGTGCTGAACCCGCCGGTGGCCACGGTGCCGAACGCGTGGCACACGCTGTCGAAGAGCGACATGCCGCACACACGCAGCGCGCCGACTTGGAGGACGGTCAGCAGCAGGTAGACGCCCCACAGGAGTTTGGCGGTGGAGGTGATGCGGGGCGTGAGGCGATCTTTCGAGACGCCGGGCACCTCGGCGCGAAAGAGCTGCGTGCCGCCCACGCCCAGGAACGGGAGAATGGCGATGCTCAGCACGATGATGCCCATCCCGCCGAACCAGTGCATGAGGCTGCGCCAGAACAGGAGGCTGCGCGGGAGGACTTCGACGACGGTGAGGATCGAGGCGCCGGTCGTGGTGAGCCCGGACATGGTTTCAAAATACGCGTCGGTGTAGGAGTGCATGGCGCCGCTGAGGCGAAAGGGCAGCGCGGCGAAGCAGGCGATCACGATCCAGCCCAGGGAGACGACGCCGAACCCTTCCTTCCGGCCCAGCTCGCCCTCCAGGTCCGTCAACCCGCGCATGAGCAGTCCCGCCGTCCCGGTCGCCAGCAGGGACAGAATCCAGGCGTTGACGGTGCTGCCGGGTTCGCCCCACATCCGCGCCATGGTCAGGGGCACCAGCATGGACGCCGCCAGGGCCAACAGCAGGTGGCCCAGGATGTGCACCACCAGGCGGATGCGCATCAGGTCAGGGGGAACCGCTTACGCGCGAAAAACTTTTCGACGGCGGGAATGACCTCGGTAAGCGCGAACACAATGACGTGATCGCGCGGCGCGATGCGCACGTCGCCGGTGGGGGGGATGACGAGCCCGTCGCGCACGACGGCCCCCACCACCGCGCCGCTGGGGAAATTGACCTTGGCCAGGGGGGCGGACACGGCTTTCGAGTGCTCGACGGCTTCGAACTCGACCACCTCCGCCTCGATGGTGCGGAGCGTGGCGACGCTATGGATCTTGCCGCGCCGGACCAGGCGCAGGATCGCGTTCGCCGTGGACAGGCGGGGGCTGATGGCCACGTCCACGCCGGGCACCGTGTTCACGAGGGGGACGTATTCCGGCTTGCTCACGAGCGCCATGGTGCGGGACGCGCCGTTCTGGTGCGCGAGGATCGCGCTCAGGATATTGGTCTCGTCATCCTGCGTGACCGCCACGTACGCGTTGGCCGCTTCGATGCCGGCATTCTGCAGGACCTTCAGGTTCGTGCAGTCGCCCTGGAAGATCACGGCCTTTTTCAGGCGGGCGGACAAGTGCTCGCAGTGGGAGGCATTGCGGTCGATGATGCGCGTCTCCGTGCCGCGCGCCTCCAGCCGCAGGGCCAGCTCCGTACCGATTTGCCCGCCGCCGCCGATGATGACCGTGCGCAACTTCCGGTCCACGCCCGCCTGCGTGAAGAGCGCCTCGGCATCCGGGGTGCTCGCCATGAGAAACACCTCATCCCCCGGCTGCAACACGTCATGGCCGCGCGGGATGATCGTTTCTTCCCCGCGATGGATCACCACCAGGCGGCTTTTGGCGAACAAGTCTTCCTGGGCCAGCTCGGCCAAGGGGCGGCCCACGTTGGGGTTGGCTTCGTCGAGCACCAACCCCACCAGCTGCACCTTGCCCTCGGCGAAGTCCTGGTGCTCGGTCACCGCGCCGCTGTGGAGCAGATTGTCAAACGTCTCCGCGCACAGACGCTCGGGATGGATGATCAGGTCGATGCCCAGCGCCTGGGGGGTGAACCCCTCGCCGCCCGAGAAGTAATCCGAGTTCGAGACGCGCGCGATCTTGCGCCCGACCCGGTAGTAGTTCGCGGTGAGACAAGCGAGAATGTTGACCTCGTCGTGATTCGTCACGGCGATGAGCAGGTCCGCCTCCCGGATGTTCGCCCGCTCCTGCATCTTGGCCGTGGCGCCGTTCCCGTGCAGGGCCATCACGTCCAGGTATTCCCCCAGGTGCCGCACGCGGTCTTCGCGCTCGTCGATGACGACCACGTTGTGGTCTTCGCGGCTAAGGCGCTCGGCGAGAAACGTGCCGACCTCGCCGGCACCCACGATTACGAGGTGCATGGGGGCGCGGCGGCGCTCGGGAGTTCAGGCACGGCCCGGATCAGAGACGGGCGGCGTGAATCTCGTCGCCCTCCACGGTGAACGCACACGCGCGCATCTCCTGGTCGATCCGGCGTTCCAAGTCATGGATGACAAGAGTGGTGCCGGGGTAGCAGGTTTTCTCCACGATGATTTCCGCGGCGAGCTGATCGGCGTGCATCTGCCGCAACCTTTCCGCGCGGTTGGCCAACTGACCCTGGGTCTCGCGCAGCTTCTGAATCTCCTCGGTCAAGAGGCGGATCTGGCCATACTGATCCGCGGTCAATCGCCCCATTTTCTCTTTGAGGGCCAGGATTTTGCCCAGAGCGCTCTCCCGTTGCAGGCACTGGGCGTCGATGTGGGACCGCTCCCCGTCGAGACTCTCGGCTTCCATGAGCAAGCCTTCCTCCATGTGCAGTTCGAGCCGGGTTTGCGCGATCCCGTTCGCGCTGCCCACCGTTCCCACCCGGATTTCCGTGCGGGCTTTGACCTGGCCGCCCATGAGCCGGCGCTGCACCCCGTCCAGCCGCACGCCACAGGTGGCGGCCACTTCGCTGTTCACCAACTCCTCCGCAATGCGGACGTCCCCCTCGGCGCGGAGCGTGGCGTTCACCGCCATGCGCGCGACGATGTCCTGCCCGGCGTGGATGCGCACGCCCTGCTTGCCCAAAATGCTCCCGCGGACGAACACGTTCCCCTTCGCGACCAGGGACGCCTTCTCCACGTCGCCATCCACGATGATGTCCCCGCGCGCGACCACGTGGAAATCCTCCAGCACGGATCCCATCACCCGCACGGTCCCGTTGAAGTCGATATTGCCGACCCCGAAGTTCACGTCGCCGTTGACCACGTAGACGGGGGCGACGGCGATGATCAGGTTGACCAATTGCACGTAGCCCTCAATCTTGGAGGTCGCCGTGAGTCCGTCCTCGCTGATCTCGACATACTCATTCCCGCGAATGCGGGCCGCCCGGCCGGGCACGGGGCGGACGGTGTTCGCAAAGACATCGACTCCCGGCCGACCGGGGGTCGGCTTGGTGGCAATCGCGAGCGCTTGGCTTTTCTCGACGTTCTCGATGAGCCCCAGCTCCCGAAAATCGACGCGCCCCGTGAGTTCATCCTCCCGCAGGTGAATGTCATCCAGGTCGGTGCGGAACTTGTAGGTGATCACCCCATCGCGTCCGGGCACGGGCTCCCGGCCTTCGGCCGCGAGCAGATCCTCGCCGTACTGGTCGCGCGCGATGGCTTCCTTGATCGCCACCTTGTCCGGCTTGGCAATCCCGCGCTGGGCGCAGTCGGCCAGAATCTCCTTCGCCAGCACATCAGGCTCCGGGGCCGTGCCGGCGAGGCGCGCGGGGTCCAGCAGGCGGAAGTACGCGCGGATTTTGCGCCCGTCAAACGTCAGACGGTAGTAGTCCCGAGTCGAAAAGACCTCGCCCTGTGGGCTCGCAGACGTCGAGGCGGTGCGCAGGGGGGCTTCGGGTCCGGTGTCAGGCATGCGGCAGACGGGGAACCATAGACAGTTTTTCAGGCTACCCTGGATGCTGCCTCGACGCAAGCGGCAGGGACGCTCAGGTGAACCGCCGGCGCGGGGGATCAGGGGCTGACGGTCGGCGCCTGAATCGCCACCTGCAAGGTCAGGCTCTTGGGGCACGGGGTCTGGCGCATGGAGATGACCCCGTTCTCCCGGTGGCCGGACACCACCGTGTGGGGGCAGTGGAGGGTGATCCGGCCGCCGTCTTGTGCCGAGATCGTCCCGTCCACGGGCGATTGGAACTCGACCCCGCCCTCGTGCAGCTCGGCCGAGAGGCGTACCTGATGCCCGTCGTGCCCCAGGTCGACGCGCGTGCTGCCGCCGTCGGCCACCTCCACCGAGGTGGGGCCGCCGGTGAGCAGGATGCGGATCGCCAGCACGTCAAGGGTGGGCTCGGGCAGGGAGACGTCGGGCCGGAGCCGGTCGGGATCGGCGAGCAAGGGTTTGACCACGGTCTCGAAATTGTCACCGGCCATGACCCAGAACACGGCCCCGAAACCGGCGAGCACGAGCAGGAAGGCCACCAACCGGGCCGTCCCCCCCAGCAGCCGCTGGATCGGCGTGGGCTTGGCGATCTTCTCCCGGGGCAACTGCACATGGCACCGGAAGCACCGCACCGACCCCGCAGGATTTTCGGTCTTACAGCTTGGGCACAGCAGTTCGGTCGACGACTTCTTCGCCACGGCCCCTCCTTGCCGCCCTCGCCTGGGGGCGCCTACCTGGCAAGTCTAGCTGCACGGCCGCGCGCGGACCCCTCGGCCTGGTGCGGGTTAGTCAACCGTTGTATCTTCCGTTGGATCCACGTAGTCAGGCTTGGACCAGAGCGCCAGACCCTCCGGCGTGGTCGCCCGAATGTCGATGCTGGTAATGCGCATGCCGGTGGGGGTGAAGGGCGAGCCGTCGCGCTTGGTGAAGTTCACCAGAGCGAATTCCATCGTCTGCATGGACGGCAGCAGCGGCAGAGTCAGCAGGAAGCCCCCCAGCCCCCCCGCGCCCGCATTGAGCTTCAGCTCCACGTCCGCCCAATTGAACCGGTCATCGTTGCGCACCACGATGCGCCGTCCCACGCGCTGGATGGTGGGATGGATCTGCACGCCACGGCTCTCTTCGTCCAGCCCCACGCCCGGGCTGGGGAACACGGTGTCCAGCAGGCTCTCCCAGCGCGTCTGTTCGGGCTGCGTCGGCCACGCCGCGTAGGCCAGGATGGCGAGGCCCACGAAGATGGCCCCCCGCCACAAAAGCCGGCGGCGGCGCTCGCCCGGCGACACCGGATTGAGCACGTCCTCCTCAGACCAGTAGTCGTCCAAAATGATCCCACACGCCTCGCACGTGGGCATGCCGAAGATGACCGTCGCACCGCATTTGGGACACGGCACGGTGTCCACTTCGGCGGCGTCGTACGGGTCCGTCCCCTCGGGAAAGGGTGTGAGCCCCATGTCTGGGTCAGAGACATCCTCAACGCCGGGGAGCGTGGAGGGACGCGGTGCGGCCGGTTCGCGCGGTGGTCCTCCCGACACTTCTGCCTCGACGGCCTTGCGGCCCACCTTCCCCCGCAACACGGCGACACAGCTCTGGCAGAGAATCCGGCCGGATTTGAGCCGCACCATGTGCGCATGCTGGTGCACGGCGCCGCACCGGACACAGGTCCCGGTGGGTTCGGTTGCCGCCTGGTTGGTTGGCGGCTGCGGCTCAGGCATTGCTGCATGCTCCCATGGGGGGTGACCCAGGTGGCATGGCCCGGTCTGGGGGGTGCTCGGCGGGGTGAGCTACGACAGCAGCCGCGGTGGTGTCGCCACGGCTTCCCCACGTCCCGGGCCGTTGCGACAGCGGTAATTATACCGTAAAACGGCTCAGGCCGCGCGCCTGCGGACCTGTCACGTCATCATCGCGTCACGTGCTGTTCCGGCACGGTTGGTCCGCCGCGTCGGGTCTCGGCGTCGGGTGGTGGCCCCGGCCGGGGAGGTTACTCTGGGCGATAGACCTCGTGGCAGGCCTTGCAGCTCGCCCCAATCCCCGGGATCGCGGCCTCGACGGCGGAGGCGTCCCCCGCCCGCGCCGCGGCCTCGGCCGCATGCCATTCCTTCAGAAACGCCTCGGCGTACTGCGTGAATCCCCGGTCGGCGGTCCACCGGCGTTGCACCGTGCGCATGTACCGCTGGGCATTCTCCGTGGCCCGGACCACCTTCGCCTGGGTCTCCGGATCTCCCAGGCCGGCCCCCTGGGTGCGCAGCGTGCCAAAGTCAGCGGCGATGAGGCGCATGGCGTCATTGAGGATGAACTCGTCCGCCGGCATGCTGGCCGCCTCCGGCCGGGCGTGGGTCTCGCCCTCGTGGGCGCTGCCCAGTTCCGGGTTCAGGAGCGCCGTTCCCGCCGCTAAGCCGACCGCCAACCCCAGGACCACCATTGTGAAACGCGTACGGACCATGTGGAACCTCCCGATCGGTGGGCACGTGGGGCGCAGTCTAGAGCCGAGCGCCACCCCGGTCAACCGGGATGCTGCCGGGCCGCGCCCGGTGGCGTGTGCCCCCCTCGCGTTGACATGCGCACAGCCCTTTGCTACCTTGCTAGGCGGGCGTGGGAGCATCTAACTTGTTGGTATCTAAGAACTTGCGTACCCACGAGTGTGGGGTGGATGTCGGACCAAGGGTGTGCCTCCCCAGCCGCGTTCGTTCGCTGACCCCACCCGCCTTGCGCCGGTCCTCCTGCTTCCTGCTGCTACTGCCTTTCGTCGCGATGCTCCTCACCGGCACGGGTGCGCGGGCTCAGGAACCCGCATACCAGGTGATGGACGTGACCGACGGGGGGGCGCTCACCGGGCGGGTCCGGTATCTCGGCGACCGGACCAGCAAGACCATACGAGTCACGCGGGACGCGGACGCCTGCGGGACGGAGGCGCGGAGCGATCACACCATCGTCACCGGAGAGAATGGCGGCCTAGCGAACGTGATCGTGAGCATTCAGGACATCACCGCCGGCCGGGCGCTCGATACGGCTCCGGACGCGGACGTGGAGATTACCCGGTGCAACTTCCAGCCGCACGTGACCACGGTGACCTTGGGCGGCAAGCTCACCCTGCGCAATACGGACAGCGTGCTGCACCGGCCCCGGGGGGACATCGGCGAGGAACCGGTCTTTCAGTGGGGGATGCCTTTGCCCCAACGGCTCCCCAAGAAGATCCGGCAGGTGGGGATGATCCGCATCCGGTGTTCCCTCCACCCGTGGGCCCGGGCGTGGGTGGGGGCTTTTGCGCACCCCTACCATACGGTGACGGATGCGACCGGCGCCTACCACCTTGCGGACATTCCGCCCGGTGAATACACCTTGCTGTTCTGGCACGAGACCTTCGGGGAGCAGTCCCGGGGGGTCACCGTGGAGGCCGGGGCCACTGCCACGGCCGATGTGACGTTCGACTAGGGCGCGCGCAGCCCCCCGCCCCGTCCCCGGCTTACTCCTCCGGCGCGGCCTCCGTCGCGAGGTAGTCATCCATGCAGTCGCTGACTTCGTCCATGAGGTACGCGACCTTGAACAGGCGCGCCTTCTGGTCCGCGACGTAGACCGGATCGTCTTCGTTGCGCATGGCCGCGAACTGGTCCGCGACCCAACTGAGTTTCTTGATGACTTTATCCAGCCGGCCGTCGTAGCTCTGGCTCTCCAGCCGCGCTTCTAATGTATGCAAATACTGCAGTGCATCCATAGCAATACCCACTTCTCGCACGGCATGCGCGCACCCGGTGTTGAGTGCGCCACCCGTACATATCAAGCGTACCCGTGACGAGGACTGGCATTGCAAATTCGGCGACGCGCGCTTTGCGCGCTAATAGCTTTATCGGCAGGCGATAACGGCACTAAACCACGTAACAGCCGTAAATAAATCTACCGTGCGACGCGGGTGCGTCACGCAGGCATCGAATGAACGTGGTGCAAAGGGCGAGCGCCGGAATAGGTGCTGCGCGGGGCCTACTCGGTGGCGCCGCCGAAAATCCGGTTCAACTTTTCCGTCTGCTCTCTACTCACTGCGTCCACCGCGTCTCCGGCCTCGCGCGCGTCTCCTGCGCTTGCGTCCGTTTGTTCGCGAAAGAGCGCGTCCAGGTCTGCGGTCGACGTCGCCCCGCCCGCGCCAGCTTGCTCAACGGCCCCGGGGATGCTGTCCTCCGCTTCACTACTGATTGCCGGCGCCGCATCGTCCACCACCGCCGGCGTTGGCGCCTCGCGCCCCCCGCACGCCACCAGGACGCTCCCGCCCAGGAGCATCACCAGCGCGACGCGTCGCATCTTCGCACGCATGGGTTCGCCTCTATTCCTCGAACGTACCGAGGGCCTCGTCCAGCTGCTCGGAGTAATCGCCTGCGATGGACCGAAGCTTGTCTTTGGCCACGGCGCCGCTCGCCTGCGCGGCCGCGTCCGCCTGCCCGGCCGATTCCGCGAGCTGTCGCTGGATGGAGATCGCCGTCATTTGCTCGGTCAGCAGGGAAGTGCCGCCAACCCCCGCGCCCGAGCCCAACGGGGAAGGCTGTGCCACTTCCGCCGGAGGGGCGGCCGCCTCGGTGGGGGCCGGCTGGGCCTCCGGCTCAACGCCGCCGCCGTCGCACCCGGTTGCTACGCCCGCCGCCGCGAGGAGAAGCATGCTCACTCGTCTGATTTGCCGCATGGTGTACGCGCCTTTGCTGTCAGCCTGAGCATAGTGTAGCGCGGCGGGGGCCGGTGGCGCGTCTCCGCGACCCTGTAGGATGGGCGACCGAACGGGGGGCACGAGAGGGCGATGGGCGACCGGACGGGCGAACCGCGCTTCCAGGCGCAGCGGGAACTCTTTAGCGAGCGCACGTTTCTGCTCTTCCTCCTCAGCCGGATGGGGACGGGCATGGCCAACACGCTCTTCCGCGCGGCCCTGGCGTGGCACGTGTACGAGCTGTCGGGCTCCGCCACCATGCTCGGCCTCATCGGCGTCGTGCAATTCATCCCGTCGCTCTCCTTCACGCTGGTGGGCGGGGCGGTCGCCGACGCGTATGACCGGCGGCGGATCCTGCTCGTGGTGCAAACGGTGCCCCTCGCGTGCGGGGCCGCGCTCTGCGCCGCCTCCTTCGGTGGCTGGATCAGCCTGCCGGTGCTGTTCGCCGCCGTCGCCGTCATCTCCACGGCGCACGCGTTCCAGACGCCGGCCGGCGCATCGCTGCTGCCTCTGCTGGTGCCGCGCGAACTGTTCGCCCGGGCCGTCGCCGTGCAGTCCATGACGCGGCTGCTTGCGTTTACGCTCGGGCCCCTCGTGATGGGCGTGGCGAGCCGGTATGGGGGGATCGGCGCTGCGTACGGCGCGTACGCGCTGCTGTTCATCGGCTCCATCGCCGCGCTCGCGTTCGTGCACCCGCGCAGCGAACAGGCCGACCGCCGCAACGTGAGCTGGCACTCCGTCGCCGAGGGGGTGCGCTATGTGTGGCAGAACAAGGCGGTGCTCGGGTGCATGACCCTCGACCTGTTCGCCGTGGTATTCGGCACCGCCGTCATGCTCTTGCCCATCTTCGCGAAAGACATTCTGCAGGTGGGCGAGTTGGGCTACGGGCTGCTCGCGTCGTCGCTCGAAATCGGCAGCGTGCTCTCGTCCGTGGCGCTGGTGTTCCTGCCCACGGTGCACCGGCCCGGCCGCGCGTTGCTGGTGGCCGTCGGCGCGTTCGGCATCTGCACCATCCTGTTCGGCCTGTCGCGCAGCTTTCTGCTCTCCTTCGTGGCGCACGTGCTCGTGGGCATGGCCGACGGGGTCAGCGTCGTCATGCGCGGCACCATCGTGCAGCTGACCACCCCGGATCAGCTGCGGGGTCGCGTCAGCAGCGTGAACATGGTGTTCATCCAGGCATCCAACCAGCTCGGCGCCGCCCGCGCCGGGTTCATGGCCCAGGCCCTCGGCGCGCCGCTCACCGTCGTCATCGGCGGCGTCATCAGCCTCGCCGTCACCGCCCTCGTGCACACCACCATCCCCGCCCTCCGCGGCTACCAGACGGAATAAGGGACCATCCGGTTGTGCTGGTGCGTTTTGAAGGAGATCAGGGTCATCGGCAGGGACGCCTGACCGTCCCGATATGGCATGTTAGTATAGGGGAAAGAAGAGCGAAAGTATGATCACCTACGCCGAAGGCCCAATTTTTGACTCTCCCGCCCGTGTGCTCGTCAACACGGTTAACACGGTGGGTGTCATGGGAAGAGGAATCGCTGCTCAGTTCAAGAAAATCTACCCCACTATGTTTAAAGAGTATCGAGAATTGTGTGAGCATCACCAATTACAAATCGGCACCTTGCATCTTTACAAGACATCGAACAAGTGGATCCTAAACTTCCCAACTAAGACGACGTGGCGGAGACCATCTGAGCTGGCCTACATCGAAGCTGGCTTGAAAAAGTTTGTGGATATGCGCGCAGGCACAGGCATCGATAGCATCGCGTTCCCGCTGTTGGGCTGTGGAAATGGACAGCTCGACTGGAAATCACAAGTGCAACCCATAATGGAGCAGTACTTGGGCCATATGCCAATACAGATCTACATCTATCCGGGAATAGCGAATGAACGTCGGCGCCCTGAGCATGAAATCCCTGATGAAACTATCAAATGGTTGCAGTCAGAGCCAACAAGCCTCTCCTTCTCAGAGGTTTGGAACGATTTACTGTTGGCGTTGAGGCGTAATCCTGTATTTCATACCTCTGTCGGCAAACGCCAATTCGCCGTGAGTGTTGCCAATGAGCAAAGCCCGGATTCGGCCACCTTAACCATTGATGCATCCGGCAAGAAATATCGTCTCCATTACGCAGAGTTGCTTGAGTTTTGGCAACAGTTACGTTCGCACGGGTATGCCTACAGGCGGGTTCTTCCCAAGAGGACAGATATTTCGTACTTGGCGCCACTATTCTCTCGCCTGCCCTATGTCCGTATAGTTTACATCTCTGATTCGGTAGACGGGTTAGCAGCACGGGCTTCGACAGCCTTACAAATCTACATGCCCGCCCGCACCGCTTCCGACGACATACCCTTGTTTCGTTGCGATGTTGCATGACGCCCAGACCCTATAAGAGTGATGCGGCCGAGATTCAGGACTTTCTGGCAGAATTAGAATCACAATCATGGCTGGGTTACCGACGTTGGTGGCCGCGGTACGCGTTTCACTACAACGACGTTCGAAATATCGCTTCTGTCTTGAACTGTGGATTTCTGTACTCTCGCACGACCGCACTAAGTAGACAATTGTTGCAGGTTGACTGCGCGAGCCCGGAAGTCATCGCTCTAACCCCAGAGGTTGAGCAGCGGTGGGTACGACTGTATTTTCGCCCCCGCACCCCGACGCAGTTTAGGAACGAGGGCGTTCGGCCGGTAGGCCGTCGGCTTATGGGTGGAGCGCATTGTCCCGTCCCTGTCTTCTTGCTTTTCAGCGCGCGCGAACTGCTTGCTAGGGAGGGGTCGCATTTCACTAATGGAAGCCTTGCCTTATTGCACGATAGAGGGGCGACTGCATCTTTCCTCAAACAACTTAATTTTCGATTTATCTATCACGATAGCGGATTCATGCCAGACCTACGCGATGTAATCGTTAATGCGCGTCACTCGGAAATTCTTGTTGAAGAGCCTCTACCTTTACAGCACCTTAGATATATTGTGTGCCGGTCGGAAGCGGAACGCTTGACACTCATTGCATTGCTCGATCCCGCTACTCGCGATCAATGGCAGGATCGGATTATTCTCGAAAGCGCAGGAAAATTGTTCGAGAAGAAGTGGGCATTCATTGAGCGCGTGCGCCTAGGCCCGGAGACATGTACAATTCACTTTTCACCTGACATAACACAAGGCGCGCGCGGTCCCTACCATTTTGCATTTCGACTTGTGGGATCGAGCACAAGCGTAATGTGCGACTATGAGAAATCGCGTTTTGATGTGCCAGCAAGCGCCTTAGGGCTAGACTACGAAAACTACATCGATCATTACGAAGTGACTATCGAAATGGACTCGGATCTGGTGTTTAAGTCTGCCTACGCTGATGATCAACAAATCGTTACTTGAGTCGGTGTCTATCGTGGGGGTGCCTGATTATCGTTTGCTCTCCTATGTAGCAGTGTCCAGCCCAACGCAGAGGCCACTGGTACGGCGCCTGCCAACCATGCGGTGGAGGAAAGTGCATCTGGGCTAAGGCGAACGCTGACCGATAGCGGCCGTACACTAACGCGTCCAAGGCGGCTGCGTGGCCGGGAACGGCCATTTGGCGGTCGGTCGGCCCGTGCTCAACTCATGCGCGCTCTTTATGGGCCGACCGCTAGCCCATGTATTCATTAGCCACGATTGCTCTCATTGGGCTGCCGGGATAGAATCCGCTCGGAGGCCGTTATGGATTTTCAGTATTCGCCGGAGGAGGAAGCGTTTCGCGCGGAGTTAGGCGCGTGGCTGACGGAGCACGCGCCGAAGTTCCGGGACCTGCAGGGGACGGAGATGCACACCCCGGAGTTCGAGCGGTTGGCGCGGGGGTGGCAGCGGGAGATGGCGGAGGGCGGCTGGGCGGGCCTCGCGTGGCCGAAGGAGTACGGCGGCCGCGGCGCCACGCTCATCGAGCGCGTCATCTACGAGGAGGAGATGGCCGAGCACGACGCGCCGGCCCAGCCGAACGTGATCGCCATCGCCATGGCGGGGCCGGTGATCATGCAGCTGGGCACGGAAGAGCAGAAGCAGCGCTACATCGCGAAGATGCTCAACGGTGAGGAATTCTGGTGCCAGGGCTTCAGCGAGCCGGGCGCGGGCAGCGACCTGGCAAACGTGCAGACCCGCGCGGTCACCGACGGGGACGACTACATCATCAACGGCCAGAAGGTGTGGACCTCGTTCGCGCACTTCGCCGACTGGTGCATCCTGGTGGTGCGCACGGATCCCGAGGCGAAAAAACACAAGGGGCTCACATTCCTCCTGGTGGACATGCAGAGCGAGGGCATCAGCACCCGGCCGCTGGTGCAGATCACCGGCGGACAGGAGTTCAACGAGGTGTTCTTCGACAACGTGCGCGTGCCGAAGAAGAACCGCATCGGCGACGAGAACGACGGGTGGCGCGTGGCGATCGCGACGCTCATGTTCGAGCGCGGCGGCCTGGGCGGCTACGACCGGTTCCGCAAGACCGTGGACGCGCTGATCCGCCTCGCGCAGTCGCGCGCGGCCAACGGCGGCAAGCTCAGTGACGATCCCTTGGTGCGCCAGCGGCTCGCGCAGGCCCACATCGAAGTGGAAATCCTGCGCTTGAACGGCATGCGGGCCCTGACCAATCGCCTGCGCGGCGAAGCGCCGGGGCCCGAGGGGTCCATCAGCAAGCTCTACTGGTCCGAGATGAACCAGCGCTTCCAGGCGCTCGCCACGGAACTGCTGGGCCCGTACCACCAGCTTGGGCCCGGCGACCCCTTCGCCATCGACGACGGCAAGTGGGTCTACGGCTTCCTGCGCAGCCAGGGCAACACCATCGAGGCCGGCACCTCTGCCATCCAACGCAACATTATTAGTGAGCGCGTGCTGGGCCTGCCCAAGGACGCCGCCCGCGCCTGAAGCGCGGCCCCCGCCCCCGTCTGAGGCCCCCCCGCGCGGGTCGACAGGCCGCCCTTGCCACGCGGCCGTACGCCGGGCAATGATGCGGGGGAGGGGTATGTACAGACCATGTGATGGGGGTGGCCGGCCGGGCCGGGACCGGCGGCCGGATCGGGGGACCGCGTGACGCGCTGGGCCGCGCTCGGCCTGGGCGTCTGGCTGGCGCTCGGGGTGCGCGGCGACGCGACGGCGCAGGCGCCCGCCGCCTCGGCTCTGGACGAATCCATCGACCAGGCGGAGATCCAGCGGCGCCAAGCCGCGGTGGAGACGGCCGAGGGGCTCGACCCCGCCGCGAAGTCGGCGGCGCTCGACTACTACCAGCAGGCGGGCCACCAGCTGGAGCAGGCGGCCGTCTGGACCCAGCGCGCGACCGAGTATGCGACGAAGGCCGAGGAAGCGCCCACGCTTTTGGAGACGATCCGCGCCGAACTGGCGACGCCGCCCGAGGCCCCCGACCTAGGGCTCACCGCGGAGACCACGCTCGCACAAATCGAGCACGCGCTCACTGAAGCGGAGGCGCAACTTCGGGAGGCGCACCAGCGGGCGGACGAGTTGCAGGCCGAACCGCAGCGCCGCAGCGAGCGGCGCGCCGCGCTGGCGGCCGAGTTGGCGGACGTGCGCGCGCGCCTGGCGGAGCTGGACGACGCGCTGGCCGCGCCCCCCGGCGACGATCCCGCGCCCGTGGCCGAGGCCCGGCGCATCATGCTGCTCGCCCAGCGCGAAGCGTTGCACCGGCAGGTGGCGGCGGACGAGGGGGAACTGGCCAGCTACGACGCGCGCACGAACTTGCTGTCCGCGCACACGGACCGGGCCCTGCGGCGGGTGGAGCAGGCGCAGCTTCTGGTCAACGGGGCGCAGGACCTGGCGATGCTGCGCCGCCGGCTGGAGGCCGAGGCGGGCACGCGCGAAGCCGAACGCCTGAGCGTCGAAGCGGCGGGCAAGGCGCCGGCTATCCAGAGCCTGGCGGATGACAACCAAGGGTTGGCGGACCTCCGCGCCGGACCCGAGGGGGTGGCCGCGCGGCTGGAGCGCGTCACCTCGGAACTGTCGCGGACCCGGGAGCGGGAAGCGCAGCTGCGCGATCAATTTCGCAGCACGCGGCGGAAAGTGGCGGCGGCGGGGCTGACGCCGGCCATGGGGGTGCTGCTGCGCAAGCAGTACGAACACCTACCGGAGCCGGCGGTGCTCCGGCGCGACGCGCGAGCCCGGCAGGTGAAAATTTCGCAGGCGCAATACGGGTTGATTCAAGTGGAGGAGTGGCGCGCCCAGTACGGGGACATCGAGCGCCAGATGCAGCCATTGCTCCTGGGGTTGGCGGCGGCGGCGGGGAGCGATTCGGAAGAGTTCGAAACGGTGGCGCGGCAACTGCTCACGGCCCGGCGCGATCTGTTGGATGCCCTCCTGACGGATTACACCGCGTACTTCGACCGGCTTGTGGAGCTGGATGTCATCATGCGCGCATTGGCGGAGACCGCCGCGGAGTATCGCGGGTACATCGAAGAGCGCATCCTCTGGGTGCGCAGCGCCCCGCCGAGGGACGATGCCGGTCGCGCGCTGCGCAGCGGCTACGACCTGCGCGGTACGGCGGAGGCGGTCGAGTGGTTGTTCACCCCTGACGCATGGCGCGAGGCGGCACAGTTCACGCTGGCCGATGCGCAGCGCGACTGGGCGCAAGTGGCGGCGTTCCTCGCACTGACCCTGCTGCTGCTGCTGTCCCGCCGGCGGCTGCACGCCCGGTTGGGCGAGGTAGCGTCCGCCGTGCGGCGGCCCTCTACGGATAGTTTCCTGCTGACCGCGGAGACGCTGGCCATCACCGCGCTGCTCGCGGCGCCGGCGCCGCTGTTCGTGTGGTTTGTGGGCTGGCGCGTCGCCACGCCGGTGGAACAGACGGCGTTGGGTGTCGCCCTCAGTCGCGCGGTAGAGACGGCCGCGGTGTTCTACTTCGCCGTGGAGTTCATGCGGCAAGTGCTGCGGCACGACGGGCTGGCGGAGGGCCACTTCCGGTGGCCGGAGGCGGTGCTGCGGCTCGTGCGGCGCCACCTGCGCTGGCTGCTGCCGCTGGGGTTGGCGGTGGTGGTGTGCGTGCTGGCCATGGAGCAACAGGGCAGCGAGGTGCGCAAGCACGGGTTGGGGCGGCTCGCCTTCGTCGTCGGCATGTGCGGGCTCGCCGTCTTCAGCCATCGGGTGTTGCGGGCGCGGGCGGCGGCCATGCGTGCCTTCCTGCAGCGGCAGAGCGACGGGTGGCTCGGGCGGCTGCGGCTGCTGTGGTATCCCCTTGCGATCGGGCTGCCGCTGGGGTTGGTGGTGCTCGCCGCCATGGGCTACTACTACACGGCGCTCCAGTTATGGTTGCGCCTCCAGTCCTCCCTGCTCCTCGCGATCGTCTTGGTGCTGGTGAACGCGCTGCTGCTGCGGTGGCTGTTCATCGCGCGCCGCCGGTTGGTGTTCGAGAAGGCGCGGCAGCGTCGTGAAGCCGCCGCGGCGGAGGCGGCGGCGGGAGGGGCGGTGCCCACGGGCGTGGTGGCCCCCACCGGCGCGGTGACGCTCGCGCTGGACGAAGCGGATCTCAGCATCCCGACCCTGAACGTGCAGACCCGCCGCCTGTTCGGCAACCTGAGCGCTGTCACGATGATCGTCGGGCTGTTCATCATTTGGGCGGACGTGTTGCCCGCGTTGAAGATGCTCGATCGCGTGCAGATTTGGCCATCGGTCCGCATTGTCAGCGCGGCGGACCGTGCCCCCGCCTCGGCCGCGATTGCGCCACTCGCCTCCACCTCGGCGGAGGGCGGCGAGCAAGAGGCCGACCCCCAGCCGGCGGGTGGGGGAGCCATGTTCCTGCCGGGCGGCGCCTTCCGGGACGCATCGGCGGCGGCCGGGCCCGGCGACCGCGGGGTGGTTACCCTGGCGGACTTGGGGCTGGCGCTGGTCATCTTCCTGGTCACGTACATTGCGGCGCGCAATTTGCCCGGGCTGCGGGAGATTGGTTTCTTGCAGCGGCTGCCGCTCGACGCAGGCGCGCGGTACGCCATTACCACGACAGCGCGATACGCCATCACCATCGTGGGCCTGACGGCGGCGTTCGGCGCCATCGGCATCGGCTGGTCCAGCGTGCAGTGGCTCGCCGCCGCGCTCACGTTCGGCCTGGCGTTCGGCCTGCAGGAAATCTTCGCCAACTTCGTCTCGGGGTTGATCATCCTGGCGGAGCGTCCGATTCGGCTGGGGGATACGGTGACCGTCGGCGACGTCAACGGGACGGTGACGCGGATTCGTATGCGGGCGACGACGATCCTGGACTGGGACCGCAAGGAGCTGATCGTGCCGAACAAGGCGTTCATCACCGATCAGCTCATCAACTGGAGCCTGAGCGACCCGATCCTGCGGCGTATCGTGCACGTGGGCGTCGCGTACGGTTCCGACGTACCGAAAACCATCGAGACGCTCTTGCGCGTCGCCAAGGAAAACGAGATCGTGCTCGACGAACCGGCGTCCGACGCGTTCTTCCTCGGGTTCGGCGACAGCTCGCTCAATTTCGAGCTGCGCGTGTTCGTCCCGCATCCGGACTACCGTTTCCTCGTGCCGCACCAGTTGCACGTCGCCATCGACGCCGCGTTCCGGGAGGCGGGCATCGTCATCGCGTTCCCGCAGCGCGACCTGCACATCAAATCGGTCGAGACCCTGACGCCGCTGCTGGAACAGCGGCCGCCGCAGCCCGAAGATATCTTTCCGCGGCCGAGCTAGCCCGGCGCGTGGCGGGCCACCGTTAGAGCCAGTCGAGCCGGCGGAACAGCCAGATTTGGAAGCCGGCGAGGAGGACGAGGAGCCCACACACGGCGAGGAATGCCGCGGGACTCTCCGCGCCGGGGATGCCGGCCACGTTGATGCCGAGCAGACCGGTCAGCAGGGTCAGCGGGAGAAAGATGGCGGCGACCAGCGAGAGGGCGTACATGTTGCGGTTCAGCCGCGCGGCCATCTGGCTGTGCAGCTCTTCCTGCGTGACCGCCCCGCGCTCGCGCAGCTCGTCCAGATTCTCGACGTAGCGCATCAGCCGGTTCGCCACCTCCCGCAGCGACACCCGGTGCGCGTCCGTGAGCCACGGCACCGGTTCCTGCGACAGGAGGGCCAGGGCTTCCCGCTGCGGCGCGAGGTGCCGGCGTAGCATCACGGCCTGCCGGCGCAGCACGCTCAGCGGCGTGTGGAGGCCGTCGGTCTTCCCGGCGGCCACCCGTTCTTCCAGGTCGTCCATCTGATCCTCGAGCCCGTTGAGGATGGGCCCCATGCGCTGCAGCAAATACTCCGCCAGCATCGCCAGAAACTCGCCCGGCACGCGCGGGCCGGTCGTCGCGTCGAGCCGCTCGCGAACGTCGCGTACCGCCATCACCCGCCGTTGGCGGACCGTGAGGACCCGCCCCGCATCGATCCACATGCGAACCGACACCATGTCCTCCGGATTGGCCCCCGGGTTCAGGTTCACGCCGCGCAGGATGATGAGACGCCCGTCGTTCGCCGCCACGCTGCGGGGCCGCGGGTCATCCGCCAGCAGCGCCGCGGCGATGATCGGATCCAGGCCGGCCTCCTCCCGAATCCACCGCTGCGCCTCCGGCTGCGCGTGGTCGAGATGCAGCCAGAGCACGCCCTCGGCCGGGGTCCAGGCGCCGGCCCCGTCCCAATCCACCTCCCGGGCTCCCCCCCTGCCATCGAGCAGCACGCCCCAGATCAGGGCGGGGCGCTCCTCCCGCGTACGCTCCTGCTCCGTCATCCGGTCGGTCCTCCCCCCGCGCGGCCGCCCGGCCGCGCGCCGACCATCCTACACGCCTCCGGGCCCGGCCGGGCGGCGGGTTGGGATTCGGGGGGCGTTCCGGGTATAACTACGCAGCGGTCGCCGGGCCGCGGGTTCAGGTACATACGTAGTCGAGGATTGCATATGGCCGCCGCCGCTCTATCCACCACGGACACCCCCCTCGTGACGCCAGGCATTCTGCGGCGGCTGCTCGACGATCTTCCCGAAGACAGCTACACGCCGCAGCCGTTGCGCGCACTGTGGATGTTCCCGATCTTCGCGAGTGTGGTCATCGGCATGGTGGCGATCGTGCAGGTGAACCTGGCGTGGTACTGGGCGCTGCCGATCTCGGTCCTTATCGGCAATTCGATCGCGATGATGGGCCTGCTCGCGCACGAGATCATGCACGGGGCGACAGTGCAGCCGCGGTGGCAGCAAACGTTCTTCGGCTATTTCGGTTTCGGCCCCTTTCTCGTGTCGCCCGACCTCTGGAGGTTCTGGCACAACGGGGTGCACCACGGGAACACGAACGTCGGTAACCGCGACCCGGACGGGTTCGGCACCATGAAGCGGTACGAAAAACAGCCGTCCACGCGCTTTGTGGTGCGGCTCGCGCCGGGGTCCGGCCGGTGGTACAGCTATTTCTTTCTGTTTTACTGGTTCACGTTTCACGGGCAGGTGGTGCTCTGGATCCAGACCGCGTTCATGAAGGGGTTCGAGCGGTTCCACGCGACGCGCGCAAAGGTCGAGACGTGCCTGTTCATCGGCCTGTGGCTCGCGCTTGGCGTGGCCGTCGGGTGGCGCCACAGCCTGTTCATCATCGTGATCCCGATGGCCGCGGCGAACTTCATCGCCATGTCCTACATTGCGACGAACCATTTCCTGCGTCCGCAGACGGACAACACGGAACCGGTCGACAACTCCATGGGCGTGCGCACCATCGGGCTTGTCGACCGGCTGCACTGGCGGTTCAGCCACCACGTGGAGCACCATTATTTCCCGGCGATGCCCGGCTCGGGGCTGCCGCGGGTCCGCGCGTGGTTCGACGCGAACGAGCCCGACCGCTTCGTCGCGCCGGCCCATTGGAAAGCGGTGCACTACCTCTATAAGACGCCGCGGGTGTACAGCACCCCGGACACCCTTACCGATCCGGACGACCCCACGCGGACCGCCGATATCGCCGACGTCACCCGCGCGCTGCTGACCGCCCCCGCGCGCTGAGCCCCCGGTCCGGGGCCATTTGGGTTTTGGGGGCCCTTCCTTATATAACTACACATAATTACGCGGCAGTCGCCCGGGCCGCGGGGAGCAGGTGGTATGGATTTCGGGTTCAGTGAAGAGCAGGAAGAGATTCGGCGGCAGGCGAACCGGTTTCTGACCGAGAACTGTCCGTCCACGCACGTTCGGGAGATGCTGGAGGACGACCGCGGCTATTCGCCCGAGATCTGGGGGAAGATGGCCGAGAACGGGTGGATGGGGCTGACGATTCCCGAGGAGTATGACGGGGTCGGCCTCGGGTTCCTGGATCTGGTGCTCATCCTCGAGGAGATGGGCCGGGTGAACCTGCCGGGGCCCTTCATTCCCACGGCGGTGCTAGCGGTGGAGGCGCTGGTCGCCGGCGGCACGGACGCGCAGAAGAAACAGTACCTGCCTCCCATCGCCATGGGGGAGGCCATCTGGGCGTTCGCGCTCGCCGAGGAGGCGGGCCTGTTTGACGCGGAGGGCGTGCAGACGACGGCCACGAAGGACGGGGGCGACTACCTGCTGACCGGGACGAAACTCTTCGTGCAGGATGCGCACAACGCGCAGCACCTGATCGTCGTGGCGCGCACGGGCGGCACGGGGGATGAGGGGATTTCGTGCTTCATCGTCGACGCGAGCGCGCCGGGGCTGAAGACCACGCTGCTCAAGACCATGGACGGGTCGCGCAAGCAGTGCGCCGTCGAACTGGAGAACGTGCGCGTGCCTGCGGCGAACCTGCTGGGCGCCGAGGGCGGCGGCGCCGGCATCGTGCACGCGGTGGTGAGCAAGGCATGCACCGCGCTCAGCGCGGAAGCCGTCGGTGGGGCGCAGTGGGCGCTGGACACGACGGTCGAGTACGCGAAGACGCGCATCCAGTTCGACAAGCCCATCGGCAGCTTCCAGGCGGTGAAGCATCCGCTGGCGGACATGCTGCTGCACCTGGAGAGCAGCAAGAGCATTACGTACTACGCCGCGTGGACCCTCGACGAGGACCATGAGGAGAAGGACTCCAGCGTCGCCATGGCCAAGGCGTACACGTCCGACGCGTTCCGCGACGCCACGTATCAGGGGATCCAGCTCCACGGCGGCATCGGCTTCACGTGGGAGCACGACATGCACCTGTACTTCAAGCGCGCGAAGAACACTGAGTTCATGTTCGGCGATCCCACGTACCACCGCGAACGCATCGCGACGATCCTCGGCTACTAACAATGCGGACTGCGGGCTGCGTCTTTCGCCATCACTCGGCGGGTTTGGCGCACCTCGCGGCATTCACCGGTGGCGGTCGTTTTCGTGGGAGATAGACCCGCGCTGTAGATCAACTGAATCGGTCCTCCATGAGTGAAGACGCGCACCTCCGCGCAGAGATCGAAGAGATCGTGGACCGGGAGTCGCGGGCGTGGGACACCCAGGACGCAGACTTGCTGATGACGGTATGGCATCCGGACATGGTCTGGCCATGGCCGCCGGGGCCGCGTGACCATGATCCGATGTCGTGGGCGATCGGGTTCGGCCGGTTCGACTACGACCGTTGGCGCGGTTTGTGGCAAGGTCTGTTCGACTCGCATGTGCTGGTGCACAACAGGCGCGTCATCCAGCGAATTGAGATCTCGCCCGAGGGCGACGGGGCGTTCGCCGTGGTCGACATCGATACGTTGTGGCGCGCCGCCGACGGCACGGAAGGCCACTGGTGCGGGCGGGTCTGTAAGGTTTACACCCGCCTCGACGCCGGCTGGAAGTGCATCATGCACACCGGCGTACTGGACTACGACGCACCGCCGGCCTGATGCGCGTGTTCGGCGATCCCACGTACTACCGGGAACGCATCGCGACGATCCTGGGCTACTAACCCCGCCGCGCCGGGGGGTTACAGAATCGGGAAGGTGACGACGATCCCGTTGGCGCCCACAGCGTACGTGCTGCAGCCGCCGCTGTTGCACGCGCGGACGCGGTAGAAGAAGGTGCCCTCCCCCTGACCGGTAACGGTGTGCTGCAGGGCGTTGCCGCTGAACACCTGCACCGCGTCGCTGAAGTCCATCAGCGTGGCTTCTTCCAACTCGTAGAACTGCGTCTGCCCGCCGCCGGGTGACGCTGTCCAGGTGAGGTCGTACGTGCCATCGTTGTCGGCCGCGGGGACCGTCAAGGTAGCCACAGGATCAGGCGCCAGCAGCGTGACGGTCACGTTCTGCGTGTCCGCTGCCATGTTCCCGTTGCCATCGTCCGCAGTCCAGGTGACGACGGTGAGGCCCACGGGGAACGTCTTCGGCGCATCGCTGATGGCGTTGACCACGCCGCACAGGTCGCTCAAATCGGGGATGCCAATGTCCACGGCGGCACCCAGCGGGTCGGTGGTGTCCACGTTCACATCCGCCGGTGCGGTGATGGAGGGTGCGAGCGTGTCCTGCACGGTAATTTGCACTGTGTCCGAACTGGTGCTGCCGCTGCCGTCCGTGACGACCAACTGAATCTCTTCGCTGACCAGCGGGAACGCCAGGGACAGCATGGCGCCGTGCCCGATGACCTCGTCCCCTCCGCCGCGGCTCCATTCGTACTGCACGATGTCGGCCGTGCCGTTGGGATCGGTGGACGCCGTCCCGTCCAGCATGACCACCGCCGTGCCGCCGCCCGTGCACTCGACGACCTGATCCGCCCCGGCGTTCGCCACCGGCGGCGCGTTCGCTTCGATCGCGATCGTGCCGGACGTGGCCGCACAGCCGGCGTCATCCGTGGCCTGCACGCGAATGGTGTAGTCGGCTGCCGGGGTCAGCCCGCTGGGAATGGTCCATTCGACGAAGCCCACGTTCGGCGTGTCCGCCGCGATGGACGCCACCACGGAGGCGCCCTGCAAGAGGTCCACGTTCACCGTGCCGCCCGAAAGGGTCGTGCCCGTCCAGAGGATCGTGGCTTGCCCCGGACTCGTGAGCGTCGCCCCGGCCGCCGGGCCCAGCACATTGAGCGAGCACCCGCCCGCCAGGCAGTTGTCCGCGAGGAAGATGTCGTCCGCGAAGTTCGTGTCGTCGGGCACCAGGTTCCCGGCCTCCGACATGAAGACCAGGGCGCGTCCGTCGCCGGTGATGGCGGGCCAATCGCAATCGTTGTCGGCCAACTCACCGCTCGCGTTGACGCTCACCCTCTCGGTGACGTTCGTCAGGCGATCGCGCACGTAGACCTGCGGGATCGGGGGAGGCACGAAGATCGGGCCGGGGTCGACGATGATGAACTCGCCGCCGGTGACGATGCCGGGTACGAGTTGGTACACGGTGGAGGTAAACGCGACGAAGCGCCCATCCGCGTTGATGGCCGCCAGGTGCGCGAAGCCCCCGCCGCCGGATACGGTCCCCGTCGAGTCCACGTTCACCTGCTCGGTCGTGCCCGTCTCGCGATCGTGCACGAAGATGCCGCCGAAGCTGCCGGTGTCCTCCGGCACGAGATTCGGCGCGATGGACACGAACAGCACGAACCGCCCGTCGACGCTGCTGCCCAGGTGGCCGGAGAAATCAAGGCCTTGCTCGCCGATTGAATTCACGCTCACGCGCTCAGTCGTGCCCAGGAGCCGGTCGCGCACGAACGCGTCGTCCACGCCGTTGGTGTCGTCAGGCACCAGGTTGCTCGCCGCAGCGTCGAATGCCACGAAGCGTCCGTCCGCACTGAGGCTCGAGGAGAAGGCGTAGTTGTTGCCCTGGTTCCCGGCCGAATCGAGGCTAATGCGTTCCGTGGTGCCCATGAACCGGTCACGCACGAACACGTCGCCGATTGCGTTGGTATCGCCGGGCACCAGGTTAGTGGCTTCGGAGTAGTAGCTGACGAAGCGGCCCGTCACGTTGATGGCCGCTTCAAGGGACGGCCCGTTGGCCTCGCCGCCGGCGGAGTCGACGCTGACCCGCTCCGTGCTGCCCGTGAGCCGGTCGTGGACGAAGATATCTGTGGTCGCATTGCCGTCGCCAGCGACCAGGTTCGTGGCGTCGGAGTAGAAGCTGACGTAGCGGCCGTCCGCGTTGATCTGCGGATCGAACGAGCCGCCGCCCACCGCCTGCGCCCCACCGGAGGCCACGCTCACGCGCTCCGTGATGCCGGTCCACCGGTCGCGGACGAAGATGTCGCTCAGGCCGTTCGAGTCGTTGGCCACCAGATTCGCGGCCGTCGAATCGAATGCCACGTACCGCCCGTCCGCGCTCGCGCTGGGAATATCCGAATCGTTGTCCGCCTGCAGGCCGTCGGAATCCAGGCTCACCCGCTCCTGCACGCCACACGGCTGCGCCAGGCAATTGGCCGCGACGAAGATATCGAACACGCCGTTCGTGTCATTCGGGACCAGGTTCGGCGCCCCCGAATAGAAGCCGACCAGGCGGCCGTCCGCGCTGAAGCTCGGTGCCAGCGACGTGCTACCCAGGGCCTCGACCCCCATGGCGTCGACGTTGACCCGCACCGTCTGCCCCGACGCCCGGGCGTGCACGAAAATGTCGTTGGCGCCGTTCGCGTCCCCGCTGACCAGGTTGCTCGCGATGGACTGGAACGCCACGAACTGCCCGTCGGCGCTGAGACTCGAGTCGCCCGAGACGCCGTTCGCTTCCACACCGGCCGAATCCACGCTCACCCGTTCCGTGGTCCCCGCGCCGAGTTCATGCACGAACACGTCGCCGGCGGCATTGGTATCCCCCGCCACCAAATTGGAGGCGTCGGACCAGAAGCTCACCACGTGCCCGCCTGCGCCGAGCCGCGGATTGAAAGACGCGCCATTCGCCTCCACTCCCATCGTGTCGACGCTTACGCGCACCGTGGCTCCCGTACTCCGGTCACGGACGAAGATATCGTCCGCGGCGTTCGCATCGCCCGCCACGAGGTTGGTCGCGGTGGATTGGAAGGCCACGAACCGCCCGTCGGCGCTCACGTCGGGGAGTCCTGATGGGCCATTCCCTTCCCCGCCTGCGGACGTCACACTCACGCGCGTGATGGCGCCCGTGGTGCGATCGTGAATGAAGACGTCCTGGGTGGCGTTGGAATCCGCGGCCACGAGGTTGGTCGCTTGCGAGGCGAAGGCGACGAACAGGCCGTCGGCGCTGATGCTGGGAGATCCCGAGCCCCCCCCGGTCGCCTGCTGGCCGGCCGAGTCGACGCTCACCCGCACCGTGGTGCCCAGCACGCGGTCGTGGACGAAGACGTCATTGAGTCCATTCGTATCCCCGGCGACGAGGTCCGCCGCCGTCGACTGGAAGGCCACGAAGCGTCCGCTTGCGCTGACGCTCGGGGCGAGGGAATTGCCGGTGGCCTGGTTGCCGGCGGAATCCACGCTGACGCGCTCGGTGACGCCGGTGATGCGATCCCGCACGAAGACATCGACGTTCAAATTCGTATCGCCAGCCACCAGCGTGGTCGCATTCGACTGGAAGGCCACAAAGCGCCCGTCACCGCTCATGGAGGGTAAGAAGGAGGACTCGTCCGCCTGGCCCCCGGCCGAATCGACGCTGGCGCGGTCGAGGACGGCGCAGTCGGCCGCCGGTGCGACGATGCTGTAGCCGAGCTGCGCGGAGACGTTGGTGGGATCAATGACGCCGGCGGTGCGCACGTCCATCTGGACGATGTGCGGGCCGACCATGCCCATGGTGTTCCACGTGAACGTGTCGGCCGCGCTGTAGGCCTGCAGCACGCCGCCGTCCACGGAGAATTGGAACTCATAGGCGCCCGTGCCGGCCGCGCCCTCCGCGAAGAAGAGCACCGGCGCCCCCTCGGCCTGGGGACTGTGCGGGTCAACGGTCAACCTGACCCCGACCGTGGCCGCCAGCAGGTTCACGGTCACG
>CBDUXP010000038.1:0-34658 GCA_965371225.1 uncultured bacterium
ATTTGGAGGAAGACGCCATCGGCCAGGAGCTTGATGGGCAACTATTACACGAGGCTTGCGAGTTCTATGGCATTTCGAGTCTCAGGGAAGGTCAGAAGCATCCACACGTAGTGCGAGATATTATCGTTGGGGCAACAGGGCATGGGATACGATTCGAAATGATCGCGCACGTTGTTAACGAGTTAATCAATATGGTGCCAGGTGCTGCAGCAAGCGATTAGGGCCACATCGTCTACGTAGATTCCTAATACGCCGCGATAATTTGCTCGCCGAACGTGCGCATCTCGTGGGAGTTTTGCGCGTTGACGATCACGTGGTCCAGTTCCCATTCCTGTTCGCGCCACCGCATCTCTTCGAGCATCTGATCCGGCGTCCCGATGAGCGCCATGGGCATGTGGGCCACTTCCTCCGGCGGCATCCCGTACATGCCCGCGAGATTCTCGTGAATGGCCTTTGTCGTATCCGGCGAGTCGGTCGGCATGAACTGAAACATCGTCGTCGACACCCGCACGGCATCCTTCGGCCGGCCGGCCTTCTCCTGTTCCTCGCGCACCACGGCGATCTTCTTCTTGAACGCGTCGCTGGTGAGGCGGGCCACCGCGGCCAGGTCCATGGTGCCCTCCTTCCCGAGGCTGACCACGATGTTCACCATGTCGGCGAAGCGGCCGGCGCGCCGCATGATGCCGTTGCCGTTCCCGCCGAGCAGGATGGGCGGGTGCGGCCGCTGCACGGGCTTCGGCGCACACACGGCGTCCGCAATCTGGTAAAACTCCCCGTCGAAGGTGGTCCGCTCCTCCGTCCACAGCGCCCGCACCACCTGCACGTGTTCGTCCATGATGCGCAAACGCGTCGACACGTCCGGGAAGTCGATCCCCATCATGTCGAACTCTTGCTTGGTCCAGCCAGCGCCAAAGCCCGCGAGCAGCCGGCCGTTGCTGATGTGGTCCAGGGTCGTCAGGATCTTCGCCGTGAGGGCGGGATGGCGGAACAGGGTGCAGAGCACGTGGGTGCCCAGGCGGATCGTGCTGGTAGCCTCCGCGAGGCCGCAGAGCATGGACACTTGCTCGAACACCGGCTGATTCGGGTCGAACGCGCCGCCGGGCGACTCATAGATGAAGTGGTCGGGCATCCACACGGTCGCGTAGCCCAGCTCTTCCGCTTTCTGGACGTGGCCCCGCAGCTTCTCGAACGTGGAGCCGTTGATCTGTACCCCGAAATCCATGGCGCATCCCTCCTGTGGTCGCCCGGGCCGGACGGCCGCGAAGAGCGCGTATTGTACCGGCCAGCCTGCGAGAGTTGTAGCGGCGGGCCCGAGCCAGTATCCTGACGCGCCCGAAAGGAGCCCGCATGGCGCGTCTTCCCTACCCCGATCCCGCCACCTATCCCGATCACGTGCGCGACACCCTAGACGGGGTGCGGGCCGACAACATCTTTCGGATGCTGCCGCTGGCAGAGGCGCAGATCCGCCCCTTCATGCGGCTCGGCAACGCGAACTTCACGAAGCTCGACCTGTCGCCCCGCCGGCGCGAGATCGCCATCCTGGCCACCGCGCGCGAGACGAACGCGAACTACGAGTGGTCGCACCACGTGGGGATTGGCCTGCGCGCGGGCATCGACGAGGCGACGATCGAGGCGATCAAGCAACAGAACTGGGACGCGCTGGACGACGAGGACCGCGTCATTGCCGAATTCGCCACGAGCGTCACGCGAGACGTGCGCGCTTCCGACGAGACCTTTGCCGCCGCGCACGCGCTGCTGGGCGAGCGCCAGACGGCGGAACTCGTGCTCGTAATCGGGTACTACAATCTGGTGGCGCGGTTTCTGGAAACCCTCGACGTCGACGTAGAAGCGAAGTACGTCAACCGCCTGCGGTAGCCGCGCGCCGCGTCCCGCGGCGGTTAGTAATTCTCGCCGTAGATGCTCAGCAGCATCTCGATGCCCGGCGGGTGCGCGTTGATCTCGCGGTCCGTCACCACCTGCACCACGGCCGGCTTGCCGCTCTGCGTCGCGCGCTCCAGCGCCGGTTGCAACTCCGTGGGATCGGTCACGTACTCGCCGTGGCAGCCGAATCCCTGGGCGACGATGTCCCACCGCTGGCGCGATTGGTCGGCAAGCGGCACGGCGTCTTTGTCCGGGAAGAAACTCTCCATGAGGGGAATCTCCATCCCCCACTGGTAATCCGAGTTGACGACCACGACGACGTTGATGCCTTCGCGCGCGCACGTTTCCAACTCCTGAATGTTGAACCCCAGCGCGCCGTCGCCCGTCACGAGGAACACCGGTTTCTCCGGTTGGGCGAGCTTCGCTCCCATGGCGTACGGCAGGCCCGTGCCCAGGTGCCCGAACTTGGAGGTCCAGAGGCACTCCTGGCCGAGCGCCGCATTGTAGAACCCGTTCCAAATGGTGGTGTTCCCGCCGTCGAAGCACGCGATGCTTTCCCGCGGGAAGAACCGGCGCACCTCCGCCACCATGCGCCCCGGGTGCACGGGCACGGTGTCGTTGCCCAGGATTTCTTCCGTGAGCGCGCGCCGCAGGTCCTGGTGTTGGGAGCAATGCTCCGCCAGCGCGTTCTCCTTCGTGCGGCCGCCCCGCTCCGCGATGGCGCCGTCCAATTGCTCCATCACGCGGCGCACGTCGCCCACGACGCCGATGTCCACGGACCGGTTGCAGCCGATGGCGCCCGGGTCCGCGTCCACCTGAATCCACGTCTTCGCGTCCGCGTCACCCCAGAGCATGCTGCCGCCGCGCCCGAACTCCAGCGGTTCACCAATCGAGGACCCGAGCACGAGCACTACGTCCGCCTCGTTCGCCGCCTGGATCATGGACGGGGAATTGCCGGTCAGGGACAGGTCGTGGTCCTCCGGAATGACGCCCCGCGCGCCGAAACTCGTGAGCACGGGCAGGCCGTGGCGCTCCGCAAACGCCGTGAGCTGGGCCTGTGCCCGGGCGCGATAGACGCCGGAGCCCGCGAGAATCACCGGTTTCTCCGCGTTCACCAGCACGTCTGCCGCGTGCGCGACCTCGGCGCTGTCGCCCCCACGCGGCGCGAAGCGGTACTGCGCCGGCTCCGGAAAACTCACGCGCTCCACCGGGACCTCCTCATTCATCACGTCCCACGGAATCTCCAGATACACGGGGCCGGGCCGGCCCTCCATAGCCACCCGGTACGCCTCGCGCACCGCCTCGGGAATCCGCTGCGCGTCGGCGAGCGCCATGGCGAACTTCGTCGCGGGCCGGAAGAATTCTATTTGCGGCGTGTACTGGAAGCGCCCGCGCTTAGCGGAGCTGTGGGTGCGACGTTGGCGCTGCGTCGCCAGGACGAGCACGGGAATGCCCTCGATGCCCGCGCACACGACGCCGGGCAGCATGTTCGCCACGCCGGGGCCCATGCCCGCGATGACCACCCCCGGCCGGCCCGTGGTGCGCGCCATGGCGTCGGCCATGTGCACCCCCGCGCTCTCGTGCCGCGGCGCCACGAACGTCTGCCCGTAGGCCGGCGCGTGACGAATCATTGTGGTATACGTCGCGTCGCAGATGCCGAAGATGTGCGTATTGCCTTCGGCCGCCAGCGCCTTCAGTATCAGTTCCCCGCCCTGCATTACGTCGGACATGCCGTCTCCTCCCGCGGCGGGACGCGGTGTCCCCGAGCCCGGCGCCGCCGCGCGCCCACCATATCACGCATTCTCCTCCACACGAGAAATTGCGGATCGAAAAAAAACCGCCCCGGCGTCGGGGGGTGACACCGGGGCGGGTACTACTGCTCTGGGTGGCTCCTAGGCTGTGGCCTTGCGATACATGCTGACGACGGCGGCGCCGCCGAGACCGAGGTTGTGCTGTAACGCGACCTTCGCGCCTTCCACCTGCCGCTCCGGTTCCGCCGTGCCGCGCAACTGCCAGTTGAGTTCCGCACACTGCGCGAGGCCCGTGGCGCCCAGCGGATGCCCCTTGGAGATGAGCCCGCCGGACGGGTTCACGACCCACTGGCCGCCGTACGTGACCGCGCCGGCATCGATCAGCTCCCCGCCCTTGCCTTCATCGCACAAGCCGAGCGCTTCGTACGTGATCATCTCGTTACACGAAAAGCAGTCGTGCAACTCGATCACGTCCACATCTTCCGGCCCCAGGCCGCTCTGCTCGTAGACCTTCTGCGACGCCGCCTTGGTGAGGTCGGCGCCGACCATCTTGATCATGCTCTTGTCGTCGAACGTGGTCTGGAAGTCCGTGGTCATGGTCATGCCGAGGATCTCGACGGCCTGATCCTGCAGCCCGTGCTTCTTCACGAAATCTTCCGAGCAGAGGACCGCCGCCGCGCCACCGTCGGAGGTGGGGCAACACTGGAGCTTGGTCAGCGGCTCCCAGATCATCTGCGCGGCCTGAATCTCGTCCAGCGTGTACTCATCGCGGAACTGCGAGCGCGGATTGTGCACGGAATGCTTGTGGTTCTTTACAGCGATCTTCGCGAACTGTTCCGGCGTGGTGCCGTACTTCTCCATGTGCTCGCGCCCGGCGTTGCCGAACATCTGGGGCGCGCCCGGCGCCTTCCCGACGCCCCGCAGCTCGACCATCACGCCGAAGTGTTTGTCCATCGGATTGATGCGATCCGTGAATTTCGCACCGAGGGATCCGCGTTCCATCTTTTCGAATCCCGCCGCCAGCGCACAGTCGGCCAGGCCGCCCTCGATGAACTGCTTCGCCATGAAGAGCGCCGTCGAGCCGGTGGAACAGTTGTTGTTCACATTGTAGATGGGCACGCCGGTGATGCCCACCTCATAGACGGCGCGTTGCCCGGCGGTGCTGTCCCCGTAGACGTAGCCGACGCACACCTGATCGATTTCCGAATACTCGATGCCCGCGTCGCCGAGCGCCAACTCGATGGCCTCGCGGCCCATGTCCGGATAGTCCCACTCGCGCCGTCCCGGCTTCTCGAACTTCGTCATCCCCACCCCAACGACAAATACCTTGCGTCCCATGTGCTCGCTCCATCCGGGCGCAGCCGCCCGCGGGTTGCTTCCGCCGCCGCATCGCCTGGGCCGGCCGCGGCGCGAAGGCGGGATTATATCAGGCGGGGTGCGCGCTGTCGCAGGCCGACCCGGGGTGGTAGCATGCTCCCCGGAGAGTCGTATACTCGGACCGGGTGTCGCTGCGCCCGGCGAAGCACACCCCGAAGCCCTCATTATGATGAGATCACCCTCCCCCGCTTGCTTGCTGCTCGCCGCGCTCGCGGCCGCGTGCGGGCCGGCCAACGCGCGGCCCGACCAGCCCCCTCCGCGCCCCGCACCGCCGGTCTACGTGCAGCCCGTAGAAACCCGGACGGTGCTCGACCGCATCCGCACCGTCGGCCAGTTGGAGGCGGACGAGGCGGTGGTCCTCCGCAGCGAGATCAAAGGCGTCGTGACCACGGTCTCCGTGGATGACGGCGACCGGGTGGTGGCGGGCCAGACCCTGTTCACCCTGGACGATGCGCGCGCCCGCGCCGCGCTGGCGGAAGCCGAAGCGCAAGTGGAAGAGATTCAGGCCAATCGGGCCAAGGCGGTGGACGACCTGGAGCAGGACCGGGCGCTGCGCGCGCAGGGCATCCTCGACGCCAAACGGCTGCGGGCGGCGCAAAGCACGTACAACGCGCTGCAGGCGGCGCTGGTGGCCTCGGAGGCGCGCGTGCAGCAACTGCGCATCGACCTGGCGGATACGGTAATCCAGGCGCCCCTCGACGGCGTGATCGGCGAACGCCGCGTGTACCGGGGCGACTACGTGGAAGACGGCGATGCGCTGCTCGAAATCTTGCGCATCGATCCCCTGGATTTGCGGTTCACCGTGTCCGAAGGGCGGCTGGCGGGCGTCCGGCACGGCGCGCGGGTGGATTTCATCGTGGCGGGGTTCGCGGACGAGGTCTTCCACGGCGAGATCGAGTACATCGCGCCCGAGGCGGACATGGCGTCGCGCAACGTGGCGGTCAAGGCGCGCGTATTGAACCCGGACCACCGGCTGCTGCCGGGCTTCTTCGTGAAGCTCCAGGTCATTAGCGAGGAACGGCCGAACGCCGTGGTCATTCCCGAAAGCGCCGTGGTGCTCGAAGGCAGCCAGGTGTACGCATACGTCCTGCAGAGCGAGACGGTAGAACGCCGCGTCGTGGTCCTCGGGCTGCGGACGGACGACGACTACTACGAAATCCACGAGGGGATCGCGGCGGGCGAAACCATCGTGGTGCGGGGTCAGTACGGGTTGGCCGATGGCGCCACGGTCCGCGTTGTCGAGCGCCGGGGGGCCGATGCTGATTGACCTGGCGGTGCGCCGCATCGTCTTCACGGTCATGCTCATGGCGGCGCTGGTGGTGTTCGGCCTGCTCGGGCTGCGGGAGCTGGGCATCAGCCGCTATCCCGAGGTGGAATTCCCCCGGGTGGAGGTGCGCACGGAACTGAGCGGCGCGGACCCGGACATCATCGAAGCCGACGTGACGGACGTGCTCGAGGAGAGCTTCAACACCGTCTCGGGGATCCGCTCCATGTCCTCGCGGAGCGTCATGGGCCGCAGCAGCATCTCCGTCGAGTTCGATCTCGAACGCGATATCGACATGGCGGCCCAGGACATGCGCGAGAAGATCAGCGGAGTGCGCCGCCAACTGCCGGACGACATCGACGAACCGAGCGTGAGCAAGGTCAACCCGAACACGCGGCCGTTCCTGTGGATTGCGGTGCGCGGGTTCCTCCCGGTGCAGGACCTGACGCGGTACGCCGAGGACGTGTTCAAACCCAACCTGGAGAAGCTGCGCGGCGTGGGCGGCGTGCGCGTGGCCGGCAAGCGCGAACGGACCGTGCGCATCTGGCTCGACCCCGCGCAGCTCGCGGGCTATGCGCTGACCGTGCAAGACGTGATCGCCGCGGTGCGGGACAAGCACGTGAAATTGCCGGGCGGCACCCTCGAGACCCCGGGGCTCGAGTTCGCAGTCAAGACGGAAGGGGAGGTGAAGCGTCCCGCGGAGTTCGGCCAGATCGTGGTGGCGTATCGGGACGGCGCCCCCATTACGATTGGCGATCTGGGCCGCGTGGAGGACGGGCTGGAGGATTGGCGGGGGATCGCCCGGCACAATGGGATTCCGACGGTGGGGCTGGGGGTGCGCCTGCAGCCGGGGGCGAACATGGTGGCGGTCGCGGACCGGGTGTACGCCGCCATGGAGGAGATCAAACCCATGCTGCCGCCGGAGGTGAGCTTCCACTACTCCACGGACCAGTCGGGGTTTGTGCGCGAGAGCATTGGGGAACTGCAATTCGCGGTGCTGATGTGCACGGTGCTGGTAGTGCTCACCATCTTCCTGTTCCTGCGCAACGTGGCCGCCACGATCATCGTGGGCCTGACGATCCCGATTTCGTTCATTGGCACGTTCGGGTTCATGCGCTTTCTCGGGTTTAGCCTGAACGAGCTGACGCTGCTGGCCATGGCGCTGGCCGTCGGCGTCATCGTGGATGACGCCATCGTGGTCTTGGAGAACATTTACCGGCGGCGGGAAGAAGGCGCCGAACCCATCGAAGGCGCGATCCAGGCGACCAAGGAGGTGTTCTTCGCCGTGGTGTCCACCACCCTGTCGCTGGTCGCCGTGTTCGTGCCCGTGGCGTTCCTGAAGGGATTCGTCGGGCGCTTCTTCTACGAGTTCGGCATGACCATCGCCATTGCGGTCTGCCTGAGCAGCCTCGTCGCGCTCACACTCACGCCGATGCTCTGCGCCTACCTGCTCCGCGTGGGTACGGGGCACAACGTGTTGTTCCGCTTCTCGGAAGCGGGATTCCTGGGGGCCGAACGCTTTTACGGCACGGCGCTGCGGTTCAGCCTGCGCCACCGGTTCGTGATGATCGCTATCGGCGTCGCGACCCTGGGCTTCGCCTATAGCCTGAGCCGCGGCATCGGCCGGGAATTTCTTCCCGAGAACGACGAGGGCCTGTACTCGGCGATGGTGAAAACACCCCCGGGTTCGTCGCTCACCTACACGGCGTCACGCGTGCAGGAAATCGACCAGATCGTGCTGAGCATGCCGGAGACGTACGGGCTCTTCTCCATCGCGGGCGGATTCCTCCCCGTGAACCAGGGCATGATGTTCGTCCGCCTCAAGCCGCGCGCCCAGCGGGAACGTTCGCAGGACGATCTCATGGCGGAACTGCGGGAACGCGCCAACGGCCTCCCGGGCGTCAAGACGTTCCCCCTGCCCCGGCGCAACATGTTCGGCTCCGGGTTCCGCGGGAACGCGCTCGAGGTCACCTTGCGCGGCCCGGACCTGGACGTGCTCGCGGCGCTGGACGAGCGCGTGCGCCGGCGGGTCGAGACGGAGATTCCCGGGGTCGTGGACCTGGACAGCGATCTGGAACGGAACCTGCCGGAGCTGCACGCGAATATCGACCGAGAGGCGGTGGAGGATCTGGGGCTGGACGTGCGGAACATCGCGCTCACCCTCCAAGCGTTGGTGGGCGGCCTCGACATCGCCACATATAAGGAAGGCGGCCGGCGGTACGACGTGCGCGTGAAGCTGCTGGACGAATACCGGCGGGACCCGGTCCTCCTCGGGGGCCTGCAGATTCGGAACAACCGCAACGACCTCGTCCGGCTGAGCGCGGTGGCCGACCTCGACATGGCCACCGGCTTGAGTACCGTGAACCGGTATAACCGGCAGCGCAGCGTCACGATCTCCGGCACGCCGAAAGGCATCTCCCAGGGAGACGCCCTCGCACGCATCCGCGCGATCATCCTCGAGGAACTGCCGGACGGGTACACCATGGTCTTCACGGGCCAAGCGGACATCTACGGGGAAGCCATTCAGAGCCTGCTGTTCGCCATGGGGCTGGCCGTCGTGTTCGTGTACATGGTGCTCGGCAGCCAGTTCAACAGTTTCCTGCACCCGTTCACCATCATGCTGGCGCTGCCGCTCTCCGCCGTCGGCGCCGTGGGCGCGCTGTACCTGAGCAACAACACGTTCAACATGTTCAGCATGATCGGGATCATCCTGCTCGTGGGCCTGGTCATCAAGAACTCTATCCTGCTCGTGGATCGCGCGCGCCGCGGCGAGCGCGAGGGCTTGAGCGCGCGCGACGCCATGCTGGTTGCCGGGCGCATCCGGTTCCGGCCGATCCTCATGACCGCGTTCACCACCATCTTCGGCATGCTTCCCATCGCCCTGGGGCTCGGCCCCGGCAGCGAGACGCGCGTGCCCATGGGCATCTCCGCCGCCGGCGGCATGTTGACAGCGACGCTGTTGACCTTGCTGGTCATTCCCGCCATCTACACCCTCTTCGCGGACTTCAGCACCTCCGGCCCTGTCCGCGCACTCACGCGCGTCCTGCGGCGGTTCAGTTCGCACGCCGAGTCACCACCCCCACCGCGGCAGGTCGAACCCGCCGTCCCCGCGGCGCAGCCGGCGACCCCGGACGCGTACGAGATTCGTGACTGAACCCGCAGCCGGCCCTCTGGACGCGCCTCCGCGCCGCCGCCGCTGGCTGCGTATCGCCGGCATTGTCGCCAGCGGGGCGGTCCTGCTGCTGGTCGCCGGGGCGCTGTTCGTCCGCTTCGGCATCCATCTGCGCTACGACGGACCTGAACCGGTGGTGCGCGTGGAGACCACCGCGCTAGCGCCGGACGCGGTCGCGACGGAAGGCGTAGCCGTCAGCCCGGACGGAACGGTGTACTTCGCGGATGGAGAGGGGTACGTGCATCGCCTGAACGCCGATGACACGACGGACGTCGCGTTCGATCTGCGGGACGTGCCACCGGCTGAGGCGCGCGCGTCCATCTGTCAGCTCGCGTTCGCCCCGGACGGTTCCCTCTACGTCGCGCACATCGGGAAGTCCGCGTTGCACCGCATCGACGCGCGCGGCGAGCGGCGTACGCTCGACTCGGACCTCGAAGGCCCTAACTTCGTGGCCTGGCATCCGGCGGGGTACGTGTTTCTCACGGACAGCACGGCGGAAGTGCTGTACCGCTACGATCCGGATGGCGGCAACCGCACGGTCATCGCCGACACGGTCAGCTATCCGAACGGCTTTGCGTTCACGCCGGATGGGCGCGCGATCCTGCTGAACAGTTGCGACAGCGGATACGTGTACCGGATTCCGCTGACGGAAGACTATCGCGCGGCGGGGCCGCCGGAAGTCGTGCGGTTCCTCGGCCGGCATGTGTTCCACAAGGCGATTCTCGACGGCATGCTGCGCCTCCCCGGCGGGGACTATCTGGTGTGCGACTTCTTCGGCAATCAACTCCTCCGGCTCCGAGAAGACGGCACGGTGGTCCAGCGCCTCGTGCTCGGCGACGGATCGGACGGCAAGCCCATCCATCCCGCGTCCCTGGCCCAGGCGCCAGACGGCGCCGTGTACGTCACGAACCTCGGCGACGTGTTCCGACAGGACTGGGGTCGCGGAATCTATCGTTTCCGGCTGCCCCCCCTGCCGTAACACCGGAGTTCCGTCACGGCCGGCGCCTCGCCCGCGCGGGGGCGGGCAAGGGATGGCAGGCCCTCACGAAGTTAAAGTCGCGCGTCCGGGCGGATTGTCTCGCCGCCGGGCGTTTTCAGGCGGCCGTCGCCGGCCTGCCCATACCGCCCATGAGGGTCTCCTCGCCCGCCTCCACCAGCATCATCGTCAGCTCTTCGTCGAACGTGATGATTTTTATGATCTTGTCCTTCATCTGCTGCATGTCCGCCTCCGTGAAGTACTTCATCTGCGGACTATCGAAGTAGGGAAACGCGAGGGGGAAGTAGTTGTGTGGCATGTGGAAGGCCGAGATGGCGTCGACGATGCTGCGCCGATACGCGTCCGGATCCTTCGCCAGCGGCAGGTGCCGCTGGAGGGCGTTCGCGAACCACTGGTGATGCCGTATTTCATCCACAGCGAGTTTCCCGATGAAGCTCTTGATGAAGGACGACTGGGTCGCCTTCGTCCAGCAGTGGTAGAACTTCCACGTGACCAGTTCCTGCAGCGTCGTGTAGGTCAGGACGCCGGCCACCGTGTTGTAGCACCCGGACGGACAGGACCGATTGTGGGTGGCGACGAAGTCGCTCTCGGCCACGGCCGCGAATTCGCTGTTGAGGTCCACATCCAGCGCTTCGCAGAGCATGCGCAGCCCCTCGCTGTGCCGGTGCTCCTCGGACGTCCACAGGGTGGCGAACTGCCGCAGCTCCCATTCCTCCGAGATGCCCTGGATCCCGCCCCACACGTCGGCGTAATGGGGCACCGCGCTCTCGGTGATCGCCGTGTCGCGGGCCCGCTGCCGGTCATCCTCAGTAATGTTCTCCATATCAATGGCGCCGAAGTCGTAGTCCGTTAGCCGCCATCCGATACGTTCCAACAACATGAAGTAGTCGCGAAAGTTATGCACGTCTAGCTCCCGTTCCTCGTGAAGTGGTGCCCATCGGCCGCAAGGGCGGCGTCGCCGGTATCCGGCGCGGCACCACGCGTCCCAACGTGACATCCGACCGGCACGAGCCGCCTCTCAGGTGAAGGCGGGCGGCAGACCGGATGCGATGCGTACGCGCGGGGTGGGGCTAGACGGGGGGCGCGCGCGCGCCGACCCCGTGCAGGGACGGGGCCGCCAGGGGCCGCCGCGCACGCGAGCGGGGGGCGCTCTCAGCGGATGAGTCGAGGGAAAGCGGGCCGTATACGGGGACCGAAGCGGCGGCGAGGTGCGTGGCGGAGGCATCGCCGCGGGGCGACCCGGCCGAGTCGAGCCAGACCGCCAGGTCGCTGCGCAGTGCGTAGCCCGCATCCGCCATGGCCTGCGCCATCGCCGAGCGGGACACGCCCCGGGTTTCCGCAATCGACGTCGGGCCGCCGGTGAGCGGTGCCGTGGTCTTGGTGAGCGGTACGGGGCCGCTGTGCAGCACCATGCCCAGCAACAGCACGCCGCGGAGCGCTTGGCGATGTTGCGGAGCCAGGGTGGCCGACATCTCGGGCAGATCGAACTCCACCTGCAATTTCTCCGCTAACGACGCAAAACTGGGCAGCTCGACTTCGGCCTGCAGCCGATCGATGAAGCCCACGAGGCGGGTCCACGTGGCGTCCGTCTGCACCCGTTCGAGCAGGGCATCGATCCCCGGCCACTCCACGTCCCACTGAAAACGCTCGGTCAGGCGGCTGAGGGACGGCACCTCCGCGTCAGACCAGAGCCGCTCCAGCCGCTCTGCGAGGTCCGGCCATGCGCGATCCGCGCTCACCCAGTCGGCCAGGCGATTGAAGAGGTCTCTCCCGCGGGGGCGCGGGGGGGGGGAGGGCAAGCAGTCGCTCCGATTCGCGGGCTCGGGTAAGCCGGTGCGCGATGTGCGTCGTTTGAGTATAGCGCAAACCCCGGGGCTTGTCCCGAACGGCGCGCGGCGGGGGTCAGCCCGCTGCGTCCTCCAGAAAGGGAGCGTCGGCATCCGCGGGCAGGGTCTCGCCCGCGTGCGCGCGCGCCGGACGGTCGTTGCCGAAGAGGGAGTGGGCGGCGTGGTCCTCACAGTCCTCGAGCACGGATTCGTCGCGGAACTTCCGCATGTTGCGTTCCGGGAACGCGGTGAGCCCGAGCTGCAGCATAAAGGTGATGGATTCGCGCCGGTCCCGCACGCTGAACCCGACCTCCCAGCAGTGGAAGCGCCGCCACACCCAGTACTCCTGCTGATCGAGTTCGCCGGTGTCCACCAGCAGCCGGTGCTCGAACCCCACGCGCCAGTCCGGATTGAGGGGCGCGGCGCCGCCATAGATGATTTCCGACCGCCAGGGCGTCCCACGCGCGTCCGTATACACCGTGCCCACGAACGCGCTGATGCCCCGCGGATCCGTGTACCTGATGCGCGCGTTCACCTGCGCGGCGCGCGATTCGCGGCGCAGGTCGTGCACCGATTGCGCGCTGAGCACCCAGCGGTTCGCCGGGCGCACGATCAGCTCGTTCTCTACCTCCGCCAGGTGATCGGTCCCGTCGTCGAATTCCGTGTGAAGCGTGACCCGGTAGTCGATCACGTCATCGACCGTGCCATTGGGCCGCCGGCCCTGAATCTTGTTGCGCAGTTCCAGCTCGATGCGGTTCTCGTCCAGGCTGAGCTCGGACGGATCGAAGAACGCCACGTCCTCCGGGTCGGGGGTGCCCGCGTTCCGCCACGCGTAGGTCACGGTGGGCTCGACCAAATGGCGCATGCGTTCGTAGCGCTTGAGCGGCGACGGGAAGGACGCGTGGAAGCGATTCTGGAGGGTCAGGCCCGGCCGCACCCACACGTCGTAATCCGAATCGCGCGTGCCCAGGTTCCCCGCATCGTGGTACCGGCCCTCCACTTCGGCGAAGGGCACCGCGTTCAGCCACCGGGCGACGCGGTACGGCGCCGAGAAGCGGGCTTCATGCCGCGCGAAGGTGAGGTGCTCGTCTTCCGGCTTCAGCTCCGAGTACGCGAAATCCGCACTGGCACTGACGAACACCGGCGTGTCCCACAAGCGGTACTCCAGCAGGTCCGCTTGCACCAGGGGCAGGTCGTCCCGCGCGAGGGTGAAATCATCCAGCCGTTTTTCGACGGTCACCTCGAGGACCGTGTGGGGCTTCGTGCGCGTCAGGTCGATGAACGACTCGGGTTCTTCCCGCTCGCGAAACTCATCCCAAAAGAAGGTCTGCAACACCTCGCGATCGGCCAGCCATTCGAGCTGCGCCAGCGCCACCCAGTCGTCGGGCAGGCGCGAGCGGCTGTACCAGTCGAACTTGTGCCGTTGGGGCGTGATGCCGCGTTCCTCCGTGTTGTCCTCGTTCTGGTCCTCCAGGTACCAGAGATCCGTCGAGAAGTCCGTGTGCGCGAAGAGCGTGCCCTCGGCCGCCAGCCCGCCGCCCACGCCGCTCTTCGTGAACACGTCCACCTGCGGTTGCAATTCCACCGTGTCCCACACGTCCAGCGGAAAGCCCAGCCGCACGAACCCGCCCACGTCGCTCTGGTACCCGACGTCGTACTCGATCGGCGGCCGGTTGCGGTCGAGCCGCTGGGAATACAGGGGCAGGTAAAAGATCGGCACGGGGCCCGCGCGCCCGATGACGTTCCGGCCCGTGGCGCGGCCCGACTCTTCGTCGATCTCCAAGTCGCCGATGCCGATGGCCCAATGCGGTGGCACAAGGTCGCAGGTGGTAATGCGCGATCGCCGCGCCCGGTACGTGGTCTCATCCTCACCCACGATTTCGTCCGCGCTCACGTACCAGGGATCGGAGAAGGTGCGCGGCTTCTCGAAGGTACCCGCCTGCGCCTCCAGGTCGTAGGTTGCCGCCTCCCCAGAAACGGATGCCCCTGCCTGACTGACCACCACGTTGCCCTCCAACTCGGCGACGTCCCGGTCCAGATAGAGCCGAACGCGATCCGCCTCCAGCGTGCGCTCCCCCTGCTCGATCTGGACGTGCCCCTCGCCGGTGATGACGTTTGTGTTCCGGTCCCAGCGAAACCGGTCGCCGGCGAACGCCACGGGTTCGCCGCTGTCATCGGGCGCGAAGATGGGGCTGAACGCCCGGTCCGCATCGGGCGCCGGCTGCGCCGCGGCTGGGCGCTCCCCGGCCAGGGCCAGCACGAACGCGGCGGCCCCGATCAGGGCGGCTGTCCGCATACGTTCTCCCGAGTCTGCACGTTGCCCGTGTTAACCGCGTGCCCGGCGACGAGCAACCACACCGCGCCCCACAGCGCTCCTTACTACGCGCCGTTCCGGGCGCGCCTCTCCCGCGCAGGAGCGCGTAGTCTACCATGCGTGCGGGCGCCGCCTGCGCCCCGCCGCCGCGGCTGCGCCGGGCTATACTGCCCCGGTTCCCGCCCCCGGGAGGTCGCTATGCCCCTCGAACAGTCCAAGTCTGCTGCGCTGATGGAGCGCGCCACGCGGGTGATTCCCGGTGGGATTTACGGCCATCAAACCCCGCGGTTGACGGTGCGCGACGCGTATCCCAGCTTCCTGGCCCGGGGGGAAGGCGCGTACTTCTGGGACGTGGACGGCAACCGGTACCTGGACTACGTGTGCAGCTACGGGCCCATCGTGCTCGGGCACCGGCATCCGGCGGTGGAAGACGCGGTCGCGCGGCAGCGGCAGGACGGGTCGTGCCTCAACCTGCCGGGCGAACCGTTCGTCGAACTCGCCGAGCTGCTCGTGGCGAAGACGCCCTTCGCAGATTGGGCGCTGTTCGGCAAGAACGGCAGCGATATGACCACGTGGGCGCTCACGGTGGCGCGCGCGCACACGGGCCGGCCCAAAATCCTGATGGCGCGCGGCGCGTATCACGGGGTCGGCACGTGGTGTAACCCGGCGGACGTGGGTAAGACGCCGGAAGACACGGCGAACGTCCTCCACTTTCCCTACAACGATCTCGACGCCCTCGTGGATATCGTCCGGGCGCACGCCGACGAACTGGCGGGGATCATCGTGTCCCCCTTCCGGCACGACGCGGGCTTCGATCAGGAATTACCGCATCCGGAGTTCCACCCGACGATCCGGCGATTGTGCGACGAACACGGCATCGTGTACATCCTGGACGATGTGCGGTGCGGCTTCCGGCTCGCCGTGGCGGGCAGCGGCCATCACTATGGCGTCGAGCCGGACCTGAGCTGCTATTGCAAAGCGATGGGCAACGGCTACGCCATCAGCGCCACGGTGGGACGCGAGCCGCTGCGCGAGGCCGCCCGCCGCGCATTCGTCACGGGCTCGTACTGGACCAGTTCGGTCGAATTCGCCGCGGCCATCGCCACGATCACCCACTTGGAAGAAATCGACGGGTGCCGCCGCATGCGCGAGTATGGGACCGCGCTGCAGGCGGGGCTGGAACGGCAGGCCGCCGCACACGGGCTCGAAGCGCGCATTACGGGAGAGCCCGCCATGCCGGCCATGACGTTCGGCGCCGACGAGAAGTACGAACGCATGAAGGCCTGGTGCGCCGAGTGTCTCGAACGGGGCGTGTTCTTCCACCCGCGCCACAACTGGTTTCTCACCACCGCGCACACCGACGCAGACCTGGCCTTCACCCTCGACGTGACCGACGCCGCATTCAAGGCCGTGAAAGAACGCTTCGGCGGGTAAGTCGCGCCCGGTACGGCACGGCGACCCATCCGTGCCCCGGTGCAATGCTCACCGCGCGAGAGCAACGCGGGCCGACACGCAGGTCGGCCCCTACCAAGACCCGCCCTAATGTAGGGCACGGATGCGAATCCGTGCCGTGCGTTCGTAGGGGCGCGATTCATCGCGCCCAGCCGCAGGGGCGCAGTACATTGCGCCCCTATGGGCCGAGGTCGCGGACCGCGTCTACCACCGTCGGGGTCAGGCAATCGGCGAACAGCCGCTGCCCCTCCACGGTGAGGTGGTTGTCCAGCTCGAAGTACAACACCTCGTCCACGTGCTCGCGGAACTGCGGCGTGCACGTCACGTACGGCAACCCGCCCATATCGGCTGCGATAGCAATCGCATCGTCCGCGCCGTCGTGGGTGAGCAGGGAATCCGGGAAGGTAAACCCGCACCGCCGGTGCCCCGCCTGGCTGGGCCGGTTGCAGTAGGGCCCGGCGGGCAACCCCGCCAGCAGGATGCGCGCGTCGTACGCCTCCGCCACCTCGCGCATCTGCGCGAAGTGCACCCCCATTTTCTCCACCAGCTCCCGCGTCTGCGGCTGCGACGGGTCCAAATGCCGCACCCAGAAGAGCGGGTCCTTCATCGGCACCAGGATCGCGGTCGGGTAGAGCAACCCCCGCAGGTACATCTGCTGCACGACGGGATCCAGCCGGTCGAACCGGCGCAACTCCGTGTCCGTGAAGGTCTGCATCAGGCCCGGCGCGGCGTACACCCACATGTCCGTCACCCGCTGCGGGCGCGCGCGCTGGAACAGGTAAAAGAAATTCGGATACACGCGCGGGATTGCGTGGTCCACGAGCCACCGGAGCGGCCGGCCCGCGTCCGCGCGCACGACCACCGGCGCACGCCGTCGCGGGCGGACCGATGCGCGGTCCGGCGTAATCATCCGCGGATTGTCGAGCTGGTAGATATCGTTCCCCGGCACCATGGCCACCACTACCAGATCCGGCCGCAAGAGCGGGATCACCCGCTCGGCGAGGGTGGCGTATTGCGTGCTCTCCCCGCCCGGATGCCCGAGGTTCGCGATTTCCACGTCGAGACCTGCAGCGCGCACGTTCCGTTCGAGCACTGCGGGCCACGCCTCTTCCACCGCCACGCCCCAGCCGTACGTGAACGAGTCACCCATGGCCAGGATGCGGACCACGCCCGGGCGGCGCTCAACCGCGAATTCGGGTCCGCGAAACCCGAGGGAATTAATCGTGGCGAGCGCCTGATACTCGGGCGTGTCATAAAGGATGCGCGACCGCGGCGGGAACAGCAGCCCCTCCCCGGCCGACCGGTCGATGGTGAGCCCCACCACCCGGTCGAGCCCCGCCGTGGCCAGCACGCCAAGCAGCACCGCACCCGCAGCGAACAGTGCGCGCTTCCGCCGGGGAGTCATGCGCCCGTTCCTGCCAGCGCGGGGAAGAGCGCGCGCGCGCCGGCCGCGATGAACTCGACGCCGATGGCGACCACCACCAGGCCCATGATCCGGGTGACGATGTTGACGCCCGTCTGGCCCAGGCGGTCGATGACCGGCGGCGCGGACCGCAGCGCCAGGTAAATCACGAGCGCGGACGTGAGAAAGGCGGCGTACAAGGCGGCGTACTCCACGCCCCCCGCGGCCTGGTGGGCGTAGAGGATCACGGTGCTCATGGCCCCGGGCCCGGCGAGCAGCGGAATCGCCAGGGGCACCACCGCCACGTTCTCGCGCGCCGCACCCTCGGCCACCTCTTCCGGCTTACGGCGGATCGCGCCGGGCGTCGCCTGCAGCATGGCGATGCCCATCAGGAGGAGCACGATGCCACCCGCGACGCGGAACGACGGGATGCCGATGCTGAACAGGGCGAGGATGCGCTCGCCAAAGAGCGCGAACACCACGAACACAATAAGCACCGCCACGCTTGCCATGCGCGCGGTGCTGCGTTGTTCGGGTCGGCCACTGCCGGTGGTGAGCGACACGAAGATGGGCATGTTTCCCAATGGATCGCAGATGGCGACCAGCGCCACCAGCACGCGAAGATAAAACGCGAGGAACGGTTCCACCGTTGGCTGCGGCGCCTCAGTGTCCGTCGATGCCGGCTGCGCGCGCCTGGGCTTCCACGCGGGCGCGGTAGGCGGCCATGTCGATCGTCTGTCCGGTGACGCGGGCCTCTTCGGCGGCGAAGCCCATCAGGTGGCTTTGCAGCGACACCTGTCCGGACGTCAGCACCTCGTCCCGCGCGTCGCGGCGGACGAGGTCGACGAAGCTGCCGATCAATCCGTCGTCACCGTCGCCATGCCCGAAGATGGCGTCGCCCGCCTGGATGGTTTCCATGCGGCCGGTCAGATGCTCGCCCACGTGCAAGCGCCGCTTTTCGAACGAGCCGCGAATGTCCCCCTTCGTGCCGCTCAGCCGGAACGTGCGCGACGGGGACGCGGCGAATCCGTGCATGCTGAAGTTGGCCGTCACGCCGTTCTCGAACACCATGCTGACCACTTGATGGTCCACCGTGCTCTTGTCCGTCCGGTACACGCACATGCCCCACGGCCCCGTCTCCAGCGCCGCGCGCCGCGCCGCTTCGGTCGGCTCCAGCGAGACGTCGCGCCACGGCCAAAAGTCCGCTTCGTTCACGTAAAACCGGACCGCGTCGTGCGGACACTCTTGCTGCACGGGGCAGCCGTCGGTGCACCGCGCGGGCACGTCGGGATGCGGCGCGTTCGCGGGCGTGAAATGCCGGTTGCTGCCGAAGGACGCAAGCGTGCGGCAGGGAGCGTCCACGTACCAGGCCATGAGGTCCAGGTCGTGGCAGCACTTCGCCATGATCATCGGCGCGCTCGGCGGCGCACACCGCCACTTCCCCCGCACGTAGCTGTGCGTGTGGTGCCAGAGGGCCACGTTCTCGTTCATCTCGATGGTGATCAGGTCGCCGATGGCGCCGCCGGCCACCAGCTCGTGCACCTTCGCGTACATCTGCGTGTACCGCAAGACGTGGCCAATCTGGAGCATGACGCCGGCGTCTTCGGCCGCCGTGATGAGCCGCACGCAATCCAGCGGCGTGACCGCCATCGGTTTTTCGAGCAACACGTGATACCCGGCCGCGATGGCGGCGAGCGTCGGCTCCGTATGCTGCTCGTCCTGCGTCGCCACGATCGCGATGGGACACTGCTGCGGCCGCGCCAGCAGGTCGCGCCAGTCCGTCGTCACCTGCCCCGCCTCCAGCCCATGCTGGCTCACGAACAGCTCGCGCCGGTCGGCCACGGGCTCCGCGACGCCGACGATGCGCAGCTCGTCGGGATGGCTACGCGCGTACGCGCCGAACGTGTCCCGGCCGCGGTGGCCCGCGCCAATGACGATGGCTTCGACAGGTGCCGGCATCAAGCGGAACTCCTCCAATCCCCGCCACAACCTACCACGAGTCGAACGATTGACACCGTCTGTACACTAGTGCCCGGCTGATAGGACCGGCCGAGAGGGGGTCTAGAAATGCGGGTACTGATTTTGGTGGTTCTTTCCTGTTTCATGGGACTCGGCGCTCCGCGGGACGCCGCCGCTGACCCCATGCATGCGGCCGCGGCGCGGGAGGCCGTGGACACCGCGAACCGGGCGGCGGAAGCGGCAGTGGCCGCAGGTGACCTGGATATGTTCCTGTCGGTGTACACGGAACACGCCCGGGTCATGCCACAGGACTCGCCAATGATCACGACTCCCGAAGGGATTCGCGAATTCTGGAGCGGTATGTTCGCCATGAACATGGGCAACCTCAAGCTGGAGACTCTGACGCTTGATGTAAGCGACGATTTTCTGGCCGAGGTGGGGCGCGTCTCCTTTACCTTGCACCCAGACGGCGGCGAGGGCACCAACGCCTCGGGCAAGTTCGTCATGATCTGGAAACGCAAAGCGGACGGCACGTGGGGCTGGGACGTGGACTGCTTCAATAGCAGCGTACCGCCGTCGTAGGATCCCACCGTGGCCCGCATCGTGTCCCTCCTGCCGAGCGCGACGGAGATCGTGAGCGCGTTGGGCTTTCAGGACGCGCTGGTGGGCCGGTCGCACGAGTGCGATTTCCCGCCCGGCGTGGAAGCGCTGCCCGTGTGTACCGAGCCGAAGCTGAACCCGCAGGGCACGAGCGAGGAGATTCACCGCCGGGTAGAGGAGCTGCTGCGCGACGCGCTGGCGGTGTACCGCGTGTTCGCCGACGAGCTGCGCGAGCTGCGCCCGACGCACGTGGTGACGCAAGTGCAGTGTGACGTGTGCGCGGTGAGCCTCGACGATGTGAAGGCGGCGCTCACCGAATGGACACCGCCCGAGCCGAAGCTGATCGCGCTCAACCCCGGCAGCCTCGACGATGTGTATGCGGACATGCAGCGCGTGGCGGACGGGCTGGACGCGCCGGAACGGGGCCGCGCGCTGATCGCGGCAGCGCGCGACCGCATGGGCGCGGTAACGGAGCGTGCCGGGACCGCGGCAGCGCGTCCGCGCGTGGCCACCATCGAGTGGCTCGTGCCGCTCATGGCCGCGGGCAACTGGATTCCGGAGATGATCGAGATGGCGGGCGGCGAGAATCTGTTGGGCGAACGCGGCGCGCACTCGCCCTGGCTCAGCTGGGAGACGCTCGTCGAGGCCGACCCGGACGTGATCCTCGTCTTCCCGTGCGGCTTCGGCTTGGAGAAGATCCGGGCGGAGATGCCCCGCGTCACCGGCGACCCGCGCTGGCAGCAGTTGCGCGCCGTGCGCGAGGGGCGCGTGTTCCTGGGCGAAGGCAATCAATACTTCAACCGGCCGGGCCCGCGCCTGGTGGAGACGTTGGAGATCATGGCGGAGATCCTGCACCCGGAGCTGTTCGACTTCGGCCACGCGGGCACCGGCTGGGAGCGGGCCGCATGAAAGTGATCGCCTGCTGGAGCGGGGGCAAGGACAGCGCGATGGCGTTGCACGCGGTGCTGCAGCGCGAGGACCTGGAAGTGGTCGGGCTGCTCACGACCCTCAGCGCGGAGTACGACCGCATCAGCATGCACGGCGTGCGGCGCGCCATGCTCGAAGCGCAGACGGCGGCCATCGGACTGCCGGTGGAGCAGGTGTTCGTGGGCACCGCGCCGAAGGACGAACCGCATCCCTACGTTGCACAAGACGATCCCGACGCGCGCACCACGTTCCCCTCGAATTCGGAGTACGAGCAGAAAATGCGCGCGTCCATGGAGGCGGCGCGGGACCGCGGCGTGGAAGGCATCGTGTTCGGGGACATCTTCCTCGAAGACCTGCGCGCGTACCGGGACAAAAACCTGGCGCAAGTAGGCTTGCAGGGCGTCTACCCCCTCTGGAAGCGGGACACGCGCGAACTGATGACGGAGTTCTCGGATGCGGGGTTTCGCGCGGTGGCCGTCTGCATCGACGAGAAGAAGTTGCCCGAAACATTCGCGGGCCGCGAACTCGGTCCGGCGTTCGTGCAAGATCTCCCCGCGACGGTGGACCCGTGCGGCGAGAATGGGGAGTTCCACACGTTCGTCTACGACGGGCCCATCTTCCGGGCGCCCGTCCCGTTTATCAAGGGCGAGACCGTGCACCGGGTGGGCTTCTGGTTCACGGACCTGTTGCCCCCCGAGTGAACCGCCAAGACGCCAAGGACGCCAAGAAAGAGAAGACTCAAGAATCTGTCCACGAAGGACACGAAGGCACACGAAGTCCAAGGAGATCCTTGCCCCAGTGCTCGGGTTCCTCTTCGTGGTCCTTCGTGAACTTCGTGGACAGTCTTTACTCTTCTTTGGTTTTACCCTGGAGTTCTCCGTGTCTTGGTGGTTCGTCCTTCTTATTCTCTTTCTTTCCTTGGCGGTCTTGGCGTCTTGGCGGTTCGTTGGTCTCGTTCAGCGACGCCCCGTCACGTCAAAGTGTTTGGCCGCGTGACCGACCCACCGTCCGATGAGGCATACTGTGCGCCGCGCATGAAGACTCGTGAATCCCAGGGGTGGGTCGTGCTCGGCGCGCTCGCAGCGCTGGCGCTCTCCCACCGGTCGGCGGCGGAGGGGGACCTCCCGGCGCTGGTGGCGCGGCTGGAAGCGTCCACCGTGGCGCTCATCGCGTACGAACCGGGGCGCAAGGCGCACGCGGAACGGTACGACATCCTGGGCGGCGGCTGCTTCGTGTCCTCCGAGGGCCACGTGCTCACCGCGGACCACGTGCTCCACCGCATCATCCAGCCGGAGGGGCACGTGCGGCGCGCGCCCGACCTGACCCGGCTGGCGGTGGGCTGGCTACCGGACGCCACCCACGCGGACGCCACGATCGTGACGAACGCCAGTGGAAAGTCGATTGCGGTGCTCGTGCGCGACCCGGCGCGCGACTTGGCCCTGTTGCGCGTGTCGGCACCCGACGCGCAGCCGGTCACGTGGGCGACGAGCGACGCGCCCGCCGGCACCGCGGTCACGTTTCTCGGCTTCCCCTTCGGCAGCGCGCTCGGCTTCCGTCCGCTGGTCAATCGCGGCACCATTGCCGGCCGCCGCCACCTGCCGGGCCGCACGAAGAACGCGCCGCACTACCGGGGCTACATCCTGGACGGGAGCGTGCACCCGGGCCACAGCGGCGCGCCCGTGTTCGACGAGCAGACCGGTGCCGCGGTCGGGCTGGTGCAGCGCCGCCTGGCCGAGACCATTCCGGTCGCCGTCGCGGCGTCGGAAGTGTTGGCATTTCTCACGGAAGCGGGCGTCCCCCTCCCCGGAAACGCGCCGGACTCGCCCTAACCCGCCGCAGCGGGATGCGTGTGGTAGCATCCCGCCGGTGCCTGCCAGTACCTCCCCCGTCGCCACGTTCGGGCGCGTCTGGGCGCGCGCGGTTGGCGACTTCCTGATTCCCGCGTTTTGCATCCAGTGCGCCGCGCCCGCGACCGCGCCCGGGCAGGCGTTCTTCTGCGCCGCCTGCTGGCAACGCTGGCCCACCCTCCGCGGGCCCACGTGCCGGGGGTGCGGGCGCCCCCGGGACGCACAGATCGGTTACGCCGCGGGCCCCGACTTCATCTGCGCGGGGTGCAGCCGGGGCAAGCGGGCGGTGCGGTTCACCTGGGCCGCCGCGCCGTACGATGAGACGGCGAGCCTGGCGATTCGCGCGTTCAAATATCAGCGGTGGGACACGCTGGTGGACCTGCTCGGGCCGAAGCTGGCGGCAGCCGCGGCGAAGCGGGAGGACCTGCGCGCGTACGACGCGGTGGTGCCCGTGCCGCTGCACTGGCGGCGGTCCTGGTGGCGCGGCTTCAACCAGGCGGCGCTGCTGGCGGAACACGTGGCGCGCGTGCCCGGGGCCCCGCCCCTGGAGGCCCTGCTGCGCCGGACGCGGTACACGACGCCGCAGAGCCGGCTGAAGGGCCGGGAGCGGGAGCGGAACCTCACCGGCGCGTTCGCCGTCCGCCCCGGGGCCATGATCGCGGGCCGGACCCTGCTGCTGATCGACGACGTGAGCACCACCGGCACCACCCTCAAGGAGTGCGCCCGCACGCTCCGCCGCGCCGGGGCCGCCGAGGTGGACGCCCTCACCCTCGCCGTCGCCGGCACCGTCCAGAAGTAGCCCACTCCCAGGCCAATTCCGGGGCTTGGCGCCGGCCAGTGCCAGCCCGCCCCGTGTCTATTCAGAAATGCCTTGACGACCCAGCATTCCTGTGCTAAATAGGAATAGCTATGTGGGCAATGCTCAACCTGCACAGGGCATGCGCTTCAAGAATGGGGGGGCTCATGCCTTATCCCCCCTGCACATCATGATCACGACCAACACGGCCTTTCACTGCGTCTGCCGCTCAGCAACCCGAGTTCCGCATCTGCGCCGCGGGGCGCGGGGCCAGACGGCACGAAGCTGGGTGATCAGGCGCCGGCTCGGCGCCGCCATCCTTGCGGGGCTGCTGACCATGCAAGCGCAGCTGGCCTCAGCCAACTGTCCGGACGCCCTGCCCCCCGCCGTGGGCGGGCTCCCAATCTCACCGATCTCCCCACCGCCCTCGCGTGCGATCACGATCCAAGGTGACTACGCCGTCATGACCGGCGAGGGCGGGCTCTCCGTCTTTGATCTTACGAATCCTGAGGCTCCGGTCCTGGTGGCGACAGTGGCGTTACCGATCAGGCCCCTGTGGACCTCCTTTGTCGACGGATTGGCCTACGTGGCCACGTTGGATCTACAGTCGGGGGCAGCGGTCCTGTTCATCGTGGACATCCGCGATCCCCCGAATGCGCGCGTCCTCGGGTCCGTGTCGCTCCCCTACACCAGACATTACGGCGTGCTCGAGGTCGCGAACGGGGTGGTGTATATCCCGGACTCGGGCTCCTTCCTTAACCTGCCCGAGATCCTGATCATCGATGCCCGCACGCCGAGTGCTCCGGTCATCACGACGCGCATGCCCATGCCCGGGTTCACGAACAGTGTCGCGGTAGCGAACGGGTTCGCGTATGTAGGTGTGCAGGAAGTCTTCATCGGTCCCAGAATTCACGTGTTCGACCTGAGCGATCCACTCACGCCGGTGCTCGTCTCGGACACGACGCCCTTCGACCGTTTTGCCCTCCTTGTACCGGTGCCCGGCTCGGACAGGCCGCCCGCCGGCACTTCTTCCAGCCTGGCGACGGAGGGTCCCTTCCTCTACGGAATCAGCCACTTCGCAATTCAGACATTCGACCTCACGGTTCCCACGCATCCCCTGTTATTGCAGAGAACGCCCTATTGGGCGGGAGGGGGTGTGCCTGTCCCCGAGCTACAGACGATTGCGAATGGGTTTCTGTATATGCCCAAGGGCGGGGGAAGAAGTGGTGGGGGAGTAGGAATCATCGACATCCGGCGGCCGGCTGAGCCCGTCAGGTACGCGACGGTGGTGCCCACGAACGGGCACAACGTTCAGACGGTGGCCGTGCGCGGGCCGTACGCATATCTCGTGTCTGACGCGTTCGCGTTCCCTAATATTCTAATACTCCCTCCATGGCTGGAGGTGGTAGACCTGCGGCGAGTGAGACCACCGGTGGCCGCCGCCGATTTGGCCCTACCCCGGCTGTCGGACTTTCACGCAGCGGCTTTTCTTGCGAGAGATGCCGTAGTCGTCAGGAACGATCGAGCATTCGTAATCCGCGACGACCGCACCGATCCCGATATTCCGGTGGGCCAGATCTCAGTTGTGGATGTCACCGACCCGCGTACGCCCATGCACGTGACAACCATACCCACCGGCGCCGGTGCACCCACGGCCGCGGCGGTGACCGGCAACGCGTTGATCGTGATGACCGCTCCCCAGATCCTTGAGGTGTACGACATCACCGAGGCCGATCATCCGGTCCTTGCGAGCACCCTTCTCCTGAGCACGACTGGATTTCCGCAGAATTTTACCGCGGTTGTTGCCTCCGGCGACTTCGCGTATGTCTCAAGCCGGGCTGACACCTCCTGGCTCCTTTCTGTCGTGAACGTCGCGAACCCCTCGGCAGCGGCAGTAGTTGGTCAATTAGCGCTGACCCAAGTGCGTAACGTTCGGGACATGGTCTTTCTCAATGACCGGGTCTACCTGCACGAAGCGGAGGCCGACTCGCCGGTTGGGATCGATGTGCGGGACCCAACGAATCCGGTGGAGATACAGGCGACCTGGCCGGCCTCCCCGCTGTTGCTGCCCCCTCTCCTCAGCGGGCTCCACGGTGAGGGGAACCTTTTGTATGGCATTGGTGAAGACGGCCTGCTCGTCTGGGACGTGACAGACCCGACTACCCCTCTACTCCTCTCGGCGCAGCAAATCCGGTTCCAAGGGCCGCCCAATTCGGCTATGGCCGAAGGTTTCTTGTATCTCGGCGGAGTGGTCCCCGGCATCCAGGTTTGGGATGTGCGGGACCCAACCGCGCCGGTGCGGCTCGCCGGACCCCTGCCCAAAGGTCCTGCCCGTGCCATCGCTATTAAGGACGGTTTCATCCTGGCGAGTGAAACCACGTTTGAATTCCCCGCCCTGAACGCAGTGCCCAGCCTGGAGACTTTCGCGATCTGTCTCCAGGAGGAGCCGGGATTACCCACGATTGACTGGATTCAGCCCCCGCTGCCCCAGGTAACCAGCGGCTCGCCGATTCCCGTGACCTGGGAACTCCGGGACTTCGCCGGCCCCATCACGGAGCACCGGGTGGTCCTCGATGGCCCCGATGTGCACGAGAGTTCGCCGTTGCAGCCTCTCGCCAACGGCCAGTACAGCTACACGTTCACCGCGCCGGAAGTGACCGAGGCCACCACGCACATCGCGATGGTGCAGGCGTTCGACGATGGCGTGGAGATCACCTCCCCCCTGCGCGCCGTCGTCGTGGAGCCTGCTGCGGTGTCCGGCGGAACCATCGCGTGGCTCACGCCGCCGGCGGCGAGTGCGGTGGGGAACGAGGCGATGCCGCTGACGTGGGACCTGGCGGACTTCGCGGGGACGATTACGGCCAACCAGGCGCATCTGGGTATCCGGAGCGTGTTGAAGAGTTCGCCCGAGCAGCCGGGCACGAACGGGTTGCACACGCATACGTTCGCCGCGCCGAACGTCGGCACGTTCGATGCGCCGACCACGTACAAGTTCGCCGCCGCGGCGCGCGACGCGGGGACGCTGATCGTCTCGCCCATCGAGCAGAGCGTCATCAGCGTGGGAGCGACGCCGCCGACGGTGAGTTGGATCACGCCCCCGCCGACCAGTGCGGAGAGCGGGAGCCAGTTCACCGTGGCCTGGGCGCTGACGAACTACGTGGACCCGGCGCCGACGAACGCCGCGGGCTGGGGGATCACGCGGCTGCTGGGCAAAACCGCAGACCAGCCGGGGGGCGACGGAATCTACGGCGCGACGGTGGACGTGCCCGTCGTCACCAGTGAGGGCACGCTCTTCTATACCGCCTTCGCGGCCAACCCGATCGAGTTCGCCTTTGCCCCCATCACCCCCGTCCAGATCACGCTCGGCGGCGGACCGACGTCGTTCCCCGCCGCGGACCTCTTCCCCATCGCGCCCAACACGAGCTGGACCTATCAGGGACCCGGCGGCGTGCCGATAACCGTGACCGTTCAGCCGGATATGGTGGACATCAACGGGACCCTGACCGCCGAGTTCCTCCGCAGCGACGGCCGACAGCGGTTCTGGACCAACGACGCACAAGGCCTCCGGTTCCACCGGGAGCTGGACCTCACCGGAACGATCGGCACGTACAGCCCGCCCTTCCCCGCCGCGCAGGCCACCGTCACCTTGGGCGACACCGTGAGCGGCAGCGGCACGATTGAGCTGGTGGTGCCCGGCCAGGCGCCTCAGCTCATCCCCTACACCAGCACGTTCACGGCGGAGGCGTTCGAGTCGGTCACCGTCCCCGCCGGCACGTTCTCGGCTGTGCGGACGCAGGGCACCATCGACTTCGGCCCGGCGGGGATGCGCACAGCGACTGTCTGGTCGGCGCCCGGTCTCGGCATCGTCCGCGAAGTGGACTCCGTCGACGGCACCCGGGAATTGATTGGCAGCAGCCTCCTGCCCTAGGGGGGAGACAGGTGGCCCCGGCTTGCCTAGCAGAAAAGGCAGTGCTGTAGCGGAACGGGAAGGGGCGGGTTGCCTATTAATCGTGTCGGGGGTGCAGGCGCCAGCGCGCATGTGTTATAAGTGTGCCGGCCAAGCGTCACGCGTCGCGGGCGAGCTTGGCACTCTGCGCCCGGGGGGGCGCGGTAGGAGTATCTGAGCGGCATTGGGCTGCTCGCGTGGGGGAGACATGGCTCAAGGTCAGCAGTACACGACCGCTTTGGTTCCAGCGTCGGCGCCGCGCCGCCGCTTCACCGTTCGCTCCTCGAATCGCGCCTGGCGCGCCGGCGCCACGCTGCTCGCTGCCGCCGTCACCGCGCTTGCCCCGGCGGCGCAACCGGTTCACGCCCAGTGCGAAATCTCTCCGCCGGAGTTGCTCGAGGTGGTGGGCACGCCCGGTGTCAGTTTCAACGTGGTGGTGCAGGATTGCCATGCGTACGTGGCGGATGATCTGGGTGGCGTACTGGTCATCGACATCTGCGCGAGTCCCGCGACCAGCGTGGCCACGATCAGCACCGTGGGGACCGCTGTCGACCTGGCGGTAGCGGGTTCCATCCTCTATGTCGCATCCGGTCAGGCGGGTGTGGAACTCTTCGACATCAGCGATCCAGCCATGGCTGTGAGGCTGGGCCAGGCGAACACGCCGAATTTCGCCAGAAGCGTCGATGTCAGCGGGCGCTTCCTGTACGTGGCGGACGGAACGAGCCGGGCGGGAAGCGGCGTGCGGATATACAACGTCACGATTCCGCTCGCCCCCCTAGAGGTGCCGGCGCCTAGACCGTTCATCAGTTGCGCCGCCTTCGAATCGGTCATTGGCGGGCTGAACCCGGGGGATGCCCTGGGGATAGATGTCGCCGGCGACTTTCTCTACGTCGCGGACGGGAATAGCGGGTTGACCATCTTCCAGATTACGCATCAGAAAGATGTGGATGACTTGGGGCGGGTGTCTCCCCTGACTCCCCAGCTCGGAGAACGCGAGACATCCCTCGATTGCGACGGCAATGACACCACGCCGCCGGATATGCTCCTAAGCGAACCGGCTACTGGGATTCCCAACGTTGTGTTGCCGCTGCCCGGCCCGGCGCGCGACGTGGTGGTGGTGAATCAGACCGCGTACGTCGCCGGGGGCGGCGTGGGCCTGATCGTCGTGGACGTAACCGATCCGCTGAATCCCGCGATCACCGATATCGTGCCCACCTCGGGGGACGCGCGGCGGATCAGTATCTTCGCGGGGAATGCCTACGTGGCCGACGGGGCCGGGGGCCTCCAGGTTATCGACGTGGCGGGGATCGGGTTCGACAGTGAGGCGGTGGATATCGGGGACGTGGCGCTGGGGGTGGCGACGAGCGAGGACCGCGCGTACGTCACGGGCGTGGACCACGGCATGCGCGTGGTTCAAACCGTGAATCTGGACATCGCCGGCGCCGAGATAGTGGCCACGTTGGACACCGGCGCCACGCCGACGGCGGTCGCCGTGGAAGGCAACTTTGCCTACGTGGCCGACGGTCGGACTCCGGATGGCGGCTTGAAGATCATCGACATCAGCAACCCAGCCGTCCCGGTGCTCGTGGGCACCGCGACCACGCCCGAACGCGCCACCGATGTGGTCGTCGACGCGAACTTTGCCTACGTCGTGGATTTCGAGGCGATCAACAGCTCGGCCGGCGGGCTACGAACCTTCGACGTGAGCGATCCGACGGCCCCGGCGCAAATTGGGGGCATGGGCTCCCCGGGCCAGGCCCAGGGGGTGGCGGTCGATGGAGAGTTCGCCTACGTGGCCGATGGCTTTGTGGGTCTTGAAGTGGCAGACGTCAGCAACGGAGGCTTTCGGAAAGCCCTCTCACTCTTGGAACTCGAAGACTTCTCCGCCGGCATCGCGGTGCGCGGGAGCTTCGCCTATCTGGCAAACGGTTTCCTGGGGCTCCGGATCATCAGGGTCGGCGATCCAAACACGCCGGCCGAGGTGGGGCGGCTGGACACCCCCGGTTTTGCGTCGCGCGTGGTCCTGAGCGGCAGTCTGGCCTTCGTGGCCGACGGCGAGGGCGGCGTGCAGATTGTGAATGTGAGCGACCCCTCTGCGCCCACGGTCATCGGCACGGTACCGGCGCTGGGCCTGGTCGGCGACATCGCCCTGTCCGGCGTGCTCTTGTTCATCGCGGACGGGGAGGCCGGCGTGCAGATCGTCGATGTGAGCAATCCCGAATTGCCGGTCGTGCTCCGGACGATCGATACGCCCGGCGAAGCGACGGGGATCGCCGTGAACGGGGACAACGCCTTCGTGGCCGACGGTCCGGGGGGCTTCCACGTCATTACGCTCTGTGGGCCGCCCGCCGCCACCATTCAGATCGTGACGCCGCCACCCGCATCGGTCCCGAGCGGCCTCCCGTTCGACGTGGAGTGGAGCCTAAGCAACTTCGCCGGCCTGATTACCGAAAACCAGGTGATTCTGGATCCGGGCGGGCCGCTGGAGGTCGCGTCACCGGAGCAACTCGGCCAGAACGGCCTGTTCAGCTTCACGTTCACGGCGCCCGTGGTCACCGCCCCCACCACCGTGGACCTCATCGCGCGCGCGCTGGAAGACGGGGTCGAGGTGCTTGGTCCCGTGCAAACCCTGACCATCACGCCACCGGAACCGATCGTCGTGTTCGTGACGCCGCCACCGGCCAGCGTCGCGAGTGGGACGCCGTTCACGGTCGAGTGGGACCTGGCCTTCTTTGAGGGCGCAATCACGGGCAACCAGGTGTTCCTGGACCGCGGCGGAGCCCTGGAGATCGTGTCGCCCGAGCAGCCAGGCACGAACGGTACGCATACCTTCACCTTTACGGCGCCTACCGTGACGGTGGAGACGGACGTGGATGTGGTCGCAAGGGCGTTCGATGATGCGGTGGAAGTCCTCAGCGTGCCCGTGACGGTGACGCTGACTCCGCCGCCGCCGCCGGCCGTGACGTTCGTGACCCCGCCACCGGGCAGTGTGGTCACCGGGGAGCCGTTCACGGTCGAATGGGAGTTGAGTAATTTTGATGGGCTCATTGCGGGCAACCAAGCGATCCTGGACCCCGGCGGCCCGCTGGAGATCGTGTCGACGGAACAGCCGGGCACAAACGGCGTGCACAGCTTCACCTTCACCTCGCCGATCGTGACGACGACGACAAGCCTGGACGTGGTCGCGCGCGCCTTCGATGACGGGGTGGAAGTCCTCAGCGCGCCCGAGACCGTGACGCTGACCCCCCTGCCGGGTATCACGTGGGTCACGCCGCCGCCGCCGACGGCGCCCGGTGGCGCCGCAATTCCGCTCACGTGGAATCTGGCGAACTTCACGGGCGCGATCACGGAGAACCAGGTGCACTTCGGCATCAGCAGTGTGCTCGGCAGCTCGCCCGTGCAGCCACCGGCGAATGGGAACCACAGCCACATGTTCACCGCGCCAAACGTCGGCACGTTCGACGGCCCGACGACCTACCGGTACGCGGCCCGTGCGCTGGAGAACGGGGTGCAACTCCTGTCCCCCATCCTGTCGACGGTGGTCAGCCCGGGGGCGAATCCCCCGACGGTCCAGTGGTTGATCGAGCCGCCCCCGAGTGCGCCCAGCGGCGGGTCCTTCGTCGTGAGCTGGGAACTAGAGGGCTACGTGAGTCCCGCGACCTTTAATGCCGTGGGGTGGGGCATTACCTCGCTCATCGCGACGACGGCCAACCAGCCGGGCGGTAACGCGGTCTACTCCGCCACCGTGACGGTGCCGGTGGTGTCGACGACGGGCACGCTCTTCTACACGGCCTTCGCGTTCAATCAGTTCGAGTTCGCGTTCGCGCCGATCACGCCGGTGGAGATCACGCTGCCCTAGGGCGCGGCGGCCTGCTAGCCGGCGGCGTCGGGCGTGAGCACGTAGGTCGCCTGCCGCAGGGTAGTGGACGCGTCGTCCGGCGCGTCGGCATCGCGGACCCACACGGCAACCGTGTGCGTCTCGCCAAACCCGCCCGTGTCCCAGGTCCAGGTGTCGGCGGCCGAAAAGGCTTGCGCGATTTCCCACTGATAGCCGGTGCCCGGCCCGTGCACCCAAAACTGATACTCGTAGGACGCGCCGCTATCCGGGCCGGCGCTGCTCCACGTCACCACCGTGCCGGCCGCCTGCGGGCTCGGTACGCTGGCCGCGAGCCTGAGGTCGCCGCCCGTGTCCCCCTGCACGAGGAACTCCACCGCGACCGACGCCTCCAGGGCGGCGGTCGAACCCGCGGTCCGTGCGTAGACCAGCACCACATACGCGCCCGCGAAACCGGTGGTGTCCCACACCCAGGCGCTGTCGGCCGCGTAGCCCCGCACCTCGGTCCACACGCCTCCGCTCTCGGGCCGCTGCCAGAACTGGTACTCGTACGGGCCGGAGCCGCCACCGGCCTGCGCGGTGAAGGTGACCGCCGTGCCGGGCGCCTGGGGGCTGGAAACGTCGGGCATCAGCGTCACCTGGGTCGCCGGACTGTCCCATCCCGTCACGGTGAACGATAGAGTCGCCGACGCGTCCGCCGGCGCCGTGGACCCGGGAGTGCGAACGCTCACAGAGAGGTCCCACGTACCGGCCTGCCCCGTGGTGTCCCAAGCGAGGACGTTGGCCGGTGAATAGGCTTGCATCAGCGACCACGTGGCGGCGGCAGACAACTTGCGCTGGAACTCGTACTCGTAACTGCCGGCGCCGCCGCTGCCCTGCGCCGTCAATGTGACCACGCTGCCTGCAAGCTGCGGGCTGGCCACGTCGGTGGTCAGGGCTACGTCAACCTCCGGCGGTGGTGGCGTAGCGACCGTGTACGAGAGGGTGGTGGTGGCTTCCGCCTCGGCGGTCGATCCTTGGTTGCGCACGTCCACGCGGATGTCCCAGGTGCCGTCCTGTTCCGGCGTCGTCCACTCCAGCGCGTTCACGGGCGCGTACGCCTGCAGCAGCGTCCAGGTGGGCGCGTCAGCCGGCTTCGCCCGGAACGCGTATTCGTACAAGCCCGTACCACCGGTTCCCTGCGCGGTGAACGTGACGGTGTTCCCGGGCGGTTGCGGGCTCGCGGGAGACGCGCTCAGCGCGACCCCGGACGCGGGCTCGGGCGGCGGGGGTTCCTGCACCGCGTAGGTGAGCATGGTGGAGGCATCCTCGACGACGGTGGCGCCGGGCGTGCGGACGCGCGCGCGAACGGTGAACTCGCCCGCATCCCCCGTGGTGTCCCAGGTCCACGTGTCGCGGTCCGAGTACACCTGTTGCACCGCCATGACGTCACCCGTCGCGGGGCCCTGCAGCGCGAATTCGTACTCGTACGCGCCGGTTCCGCCTTGCCCCGCGGCAGCGAAGGTCACCCGCGTCCCAGTGAACTGCGGGCTGGGGACATTCGGTTTCAGGGTCACGCCCGTGGCGGGTGTGTCCGAGGTGCCGACGTTCCCCGGGGCCTGCACCTCGAAACGCATGCGCGCAGACGCGTCGAAGCTGTGGGCCGATCCGGCGTTGCGGACGCGGACCACGATGTCGTGCGCGCCCATCTGGTCCGTGGTATCCCACGTCCAGGTGGCATCGGGGGAGTAAACCTGCGCCTGAGTCCACCCGCCGCCGCCTACCGCGCCATGCCAGAACTGAAACTCGTAGTCGTCAATGCCCCCCACCGCCCCCGCGGTGAAGGTGACGGCCGTCCCCACCTGCTGCGGACTGGCCGGTGAAGCCGCCAACGTCGCGCTCGCCACCGGGTCATCCCCGGTATCGGGTACGCCTTCCATGGAGAAGGTCAGCCCCGTCGCCGCTTCGAACGTGGCGGTCGATCCGGCATTGCGGACGAGCGCCATGACCACGTATTCGCCGGTGAAGCCGGTGGAGTCCCAAGCCCAGGTGGTGCCGGCGGCATAGTCCCGGACCACGGTCCACCCGCTGCTGCCCGTGGGATGGCGCAAAAACTGGTATTCATACACACCTGAGCCGCCCTGGCCCGCGGCCGTGAACGTGATGGGCGTGCCGGTGGGCTGTGGACTCGCCACGGACGCGCCGAGAGTCGCGCCCGCGACCGGTGGGAAAACCGTGAACGGGATCGTGGTCGAGATATCCTCGGCGACCTGCGTCCCCACGTTCCGCACACGCACGCGCACGCCGTTCATCCCCGCGTGGCCCACGGTGTCCCACGTCCACGTGGCCGTCGGCGCATAGGCCTGCTGGACGGTCATCACGTTACCGGTACCCGGGCCCTCCAGCGCGAATTCGTACTCATACGTGCCGCCACCGCCGCTGCCGGCCGCCGTAAACGTCACTAGGTTCCCCTCCAAGGCCGGGCTGCCCTGGTCCGGCACGAGCGTTATGCCGGTCGCCGGGGGCGGCGGCACTCCCACCGCGTACGCCAGGGTCGTGGACGCTTCTTCCGCGGCGGCCGACCCTTGATTGCGCACCCGGACGCGGATGGTGCTCAACCCGATGTCGGCGACAGTCGTGCCCCACATCCAGGTGTCCGCCGCGCCATAGACCTGCTGGACCGTCATCACGTTACCCGTACCCGGGCCCTGCAGCGCGAATTCGTACTCGTACGTCCCGCTGCCCCCATCACCCACCGCCGTGAACGACACCGCGTTGCCGCCGTACTGCGGGCTGGGCAGGTCCGGGGTAAGCGTGACGCCCGACGCCGGCTCGGGCAGCACCGCCGCGCGCCAGTTGGCCGCGATGATCGCGTTGTTGTTCAGGGTCAGCCGATTGTCCGCCGAATTGGCGGCCAGGTGGTTCACGCCGGTGGGCTTGCCCGCGTGGGTCACGTCGGGATTGGACCAATGGTTGAGGCGCACGCAACCGCACCCGTTGTTGTACGCCATGATCGTGCGGTACGGGCCGGCCAACTGCTGGTAGCCGTAGGAGTAGCTGTAGCTGCCCACGCCTCCCGCGTTGGCGCGGTCGTGGTGCGCGCCCCAGTTGTGTCCCAGCTCGTGGCCGAAGGAGTAGTTGCCCGCCGCGCAGGGCCAGGCCACCACGCTGAACGCCCAGGCCGCAAACCCGTTGGACGGCGAGGTCATCACGTACCCGAACCCGCAAGCCGAATTCGCCGGATCGTGCACGAGGAGGACCACTTGATCCGCCCCGTATATGTTCCGCAGCGTGTGGGCGGCATCCAGGTACCCGTCGCCGTTCAAGTCTGCC
>CBDUXP010000039.1:0-34132 GCA_965371225.1 uncultured bacterium
CCGCACAGGACAGCGCATGGCAACGGAACAGCACGACACGGGCACCCCGACCCGCTCGGCCCGAAAGAAAATCCAGATGCGGTGCAAACTCATCGAAGGTGCGCGCCGGGTCATGGGCGAGAAGGGGGTCGAGGCCACCACGATCAAGGACATCACTGAGGCCGCCGACGTGGGGTTCGGCAGTTTCTATAGTTATTTTGATTCCAAGGACGAGATCATGCAGGAAGCCGCCAAGGACGTGCTGCATGGTTTCGCCGAGGCCCTCGACGCGTATACCGCTACCCTCGACGATCCCGTGGATGTGCTGGCCACGGCCTTTGGCAATTTTCTGCTGGTGGCGCGTCACGACCCGGTGCTGTGCTGGTTTCTCGTGCGCGTGGGGGATGTGGACCCACAGATTACGCGCGACAACCTGCGCCGGTTCCAGCGCGACCTGGAGCGCGGCGTCGCGGCCGGTGCGTTTCAAATCGACAATATGGAGGCGACCATTACGCTCGCGGCCGGCGCCGTCTTCAGCTATCTCCGCCAGCGACTGCTCGGCGTCGTCGACCAAACCGCCGATGTCCACGCAATAGAAAGTTTGCTTCGTCTGATCGGCACAGAGGGAAGCGCCGCCAAGCGAGCCGCGGAAAGCTTTGCGCGGTTGGCGATCCGCGACTAGGGGGCGAGCGACGGCGGTCAGACACGGACGGGTTGTTCCGGAGGGAAGCCGTGTGTGTCCAGATCACCGCGCCGGCCCAGGCGGCAAGCGGCCGACCGGCGATCGCCCACGTAGCTGATCGGCCGTGACTCACACGGGACGCGAGTTCGATTCTCGCCGCCTCCACCAGTTCCGACAAGCCGTAAGTCTCTTCACAGAAGGTGTTTACGGCTTTGTTCTAGGGGGGCGGATTTCGCCCCCCGGGGGGGAGGGAGGGCGTAATGGGGGCGCAACCGGCTGAAACCAGCGCTCTGCCTACGTTTCCGGCGAGCCTACTTGGCCGATCCAGTCTCGCCGGACGGTTCCCCGCCATGGGTGCCTCCCTATCATGGCCTCACTCTGCCCATAGACCGGTAAAAGGGGGCAGGTCAATACCACAGTGACGGTCAACGGTCTGCGGTATGCACTTCATCCCCGGAGACCCGCCCAAGGAAATCGCGGCTGCACTCGCGGGGTTCATCTCATCGATTCGCTGGCGCAGCAGGGACGGACAGGAGATAATGGTCGCGCCCCAGCGCCAATACCAAAGGTAAGGACAACGACATGAAGACAGTCATTACGGAAATGTTCGGCATCGAACACCCGATCATTCAGGGCGGCATGCACTATGTCGGCTTCGCGGAACTGGCGGCGGCCGTCTCCAACGCGGGCGGGCTCGGCATCATCACCGGCCTTACGCAGCCGACAGCGGAGGATCTCTCCAAAGAGATCGCACGCTGCCGGGAAATGACGGACAAGCCGTTCGGCGTGAACCTCACTTTCCTGCCTAGCCTGAGCCCACCGGACTATCCCGCGTATGTCAGCGCGATCCTCGAAGGCGAGGTCACGGTGGTCGAGACGGCCGGACGCAATCCGCAAGAAGTGTTGCCTCCGCTCCAGGGTGCCGGCATCAAGGTGATTCACAAATGCACGTCCGTGCGCCACGCGCTGAAGGCGCAGAGCCTGGGGTGCGACGCGGTCTCGGTGGATGGATTCGAGTGCGGCGGCCACCCGGGCGAAGACGACATTCCCAACATGATCCTGCTGCCGCGCGCCGCAGATGAGTTGGACATCCCGTTCGTGTCCTCGGGCGGCATGGCGGATGGCCGCTCGCTCGTCGCCTCCCTGGCCATGGGGGCGGAGGGGATGAACATGGGCACCCGCTTCATCGCGACCCAAGAAGCGCCGGTGCACGAGAACGTCAAGGCGGCTATCGTCGCAGCGTCAGAGCTGGATACGCGCCTTATCATGCGCCCGCTGCGCAACACAGAGCGCGTGCTGAGGAACGATGCCGTGGACCGGCTCCTCGAAAAGGAGAAGGCCCTCGGCGCCGATCTCACGTTCGCAGACGTTATCGGAGAAGTCGCCGGTGTGTATCCGCGAATCATGCTCGAAGGCGACATGGAGGCGGGCGCGTGGAGCTGCGGCATGGTCGCGGGGTTGATCAACGACATCCCCACGTGTCAGGAGCTCATCGACCGCATCATGGCCGAAGCCGAAACCATCATCCGCGAACGCCTGGAAGGCCTGGTGTCCGCCTAGCGTACGAGAGCGGAGGGCGTCGGGCGACTGGCGGCCCTGCGGGCGGGAGTTGTCAGACTAGGGCACAAGTTTTGCATGTAGCCGATCGACCGTGACTCACCCTGGACGCGGGTTCGCATCCCGCCACCTCCTGCGCCCAGGGCGTCAAATGCCGGGGAAGAGGGGTGTGCCGAACAGGCATAGAATAGCTAATTACGCTGTTTATGGATATTCTGGTGCCGTTCTGGTACCATGGTGACTCTGCCCTTGCATGGGTTCCCCGGCCACACGCATCGCGGTGCGTGTGCCCGTCCAGCGGATGGTGTGGAACAGTGATGATGAGTTGCCGGTGGCCGAATCGCGGGTCGATGTGCAGCTGTACCGTCAGTTCTTTGGCAAACTTTCCCAGACGGTGTTCCTGAAAGCCCACGAAATGTAAGGAGCGTCCGTTATGCGCTACCGTGCTCTCTTCTTCATCGCCCCGCTGCTGCTCGTCGGTTGCTCCACCCCATCTGCTTCGCCCAGCCGAGCCCTCGCGGCCGAGGTGTCGCCCGTGCAGCTCCGAAGCATCCAGACCCGCGTGTATGACACGGGCGACGAGACCCGGATCCTCTCCGCCGCGGTCGGGGTGTTGCAGGACCTGGGTTTCTCCTTGGAGGAAAGTACACCCGCGTTGGGCGTACTAGTGGGGTCCAAGGAACGCAGCCTCGGGGGCGGGCCGTCCACGAGTCGCGGCGCGGACTCGCCCGGTCCCGGAATCTTCGACGAGGCGGTGAGCAAGTTCCTCCGCGAGAAATGGGGCATTGAAGCCACCTCTGGAGGGGCGGGGCACACGCACGAGGTGGAGGAGGTCCAGACGTACGATACAAAGGAACAGGTTCGCGTTTCGCTCGTCACCCGGCCGCACGGCGAGGAGGCGAACGGTCGCATCATGGTGCGTCTGACGTTTCAGCGCGTCATCTGGAACAACTTGGGAGCAGAAACCAGCGCCCAGTCATTGAGCAGTCGCGACCATTACGAAGAGTTTTTCGCCAAACTGTCCCAGGCGGTGTTCCTGGACGCCCACGAAATCTAAGGAGCGTGCATCATGCGCTACCGTACCGTGTTTCTGATCGCCCCGCTGCTGCTCGTCGGGTGCAGCACCTCATCCTCCGCGCGTACTCAAGCCCCGGCGGCCGAGCCGACGCAGGTGCAGCTCCGCAGCATCCAGACCCGCGCGTTCGACACGACCGATCGCGAGGTAACCTTGCGCACGGTTATCGCCACGCTGCATGACTTGGGGTATCTCATCGACAAGGCGGACCCGGTTCTGGGCGCGGTGAATGGCACCAGGTTCGACGGGTATCGCCTGCACATGACAGTGTCCGTCCGCCGACGCGGCCGGACACAGTTGGTGGTCCGGGCGAGCGCGCACCACGAGCTGGGGGTGCTGGAAGATCCCCTGCTCTACCAGCAGTTCTTTACCGCGCTGGCGCAGTCCATGTTTCTGACCGCGCACGAAATCGACAGCGGGCGCCCCGCCGGCGTCCCGGCCCCCTCCCTCGCCACGGCCCCCGCGGGCTCCTAACGACCAGGCCGCATGGCCCCCTACCGGACTCATCGCATGCCCAAGTTCACGCAGAGACACATCGCCGCGCTCACCGTAGCGGTCCTCCTTCTGGGATTCGGATGCTCGACCACGTCACGGGCGCGCGTACCCGACCCCGACCCCATCCAGCTCCGCGAGATCCAGACGCGCGTGTTTGACACGGGTGATGAGGCCTTCGTCCTCGCGGCAGCGGTCGGCGTGTTGCAGGACCTAGGTTACAACTTGGACGAAAGTACGCCCGCGTTGGGCGTGCTTGCCGCGTCCAAGGAAGCCAGCATTGCGCCGCCGTCCGTGGGTAGCAAGGTCGCGGAGGGCGGCCGTGCGTTCCTTGGCGCAGCCATTGGCTCAATCTTCAATGGAATACTTGACGCGGCCTTGGATACTGACGCCAACTCCGAGAACTTCCACGAGGAATGGCACGAGGATCGGAAGGAGAAGGCGGAGGAGCCGTACAGCGTGAAGGAAGAGTTTCGGGTCTCCCTCGTCACCCGCCCGCAGGGCGACGGAGGCAATTCCCGCGTGACCGTCCGCATCATGATCGGGCGCGTCGTCTGGAATAACGTAGGCAGGGAAAGCCTGGTCCACATGCTGAAGCAGGCGGACCTGTACGACGAATTCTTCGCCAAGCTGGGTCAAGCGGTCTTTCTGGAAGCCCATCAGGTCTGATCCGCGCGTGAGGGCCCGTCCCTCGCCGCCTCCGGCGTCACCATCAGCAGCGAGTAGCCCGCCCCCCAGTCCGGGCGTGAGCGCTGCACGCCGTGTCTGAGTGACGTGGGCACTGCGCCAACCCGCGCCTCAGTTCCGCAGTCGTTCGCTTACCTGCGTGACCGCGATTCGGGCCGGCGGCTACAATGCCGTCCGTATGCAGGGGGGAGCGACCAACCTGGCCGGACAGCCGGGGCCCGGGTGGCGGAGGCGCTGGTGGGTGATTCCGCTGGCCGCCGTCATTACGCTCCTGGTGCTTCGCCAAATGTGGGCGGTAACGGGGGCCCGGCGGGTGCGGGCGGCGCTGGCCGAGCGGCACGCACGCGGGGAATCGGTACACCTGGCCAGCCTCGTGCCGGCGCCGATCCCGGACGGAGACAACGCAGCGGTCCTACTGCAGGACGCGTTCGACCAGGGGGTGCCGGTGTGGGGGGCGCTGCTGCTGGAACCTGCCCCAGGCGCGGTGGGAGTAGATCCCCTTTCGCCAGGCGCGCGCGAGGCGTGGAACGCATTCGTGACGCGGGCCCCGGACGAACAGCCCGACGCCGAACTCCTGCGTAAACGGGCGGCCGAGTTCCGCGCAATTCTGGACGCGTTCGCGCCCATACTGGCCACGGCGGAAGTCGCATTGCAGCGGCCGGACAGCCGCTTCCCGATTGATTACGCGGCTGGATTCGCGGCGGAACTGCCGCATCTGGCCGACCTGCGCGGGCTCGCGCGGCTGCTCCGCCTGCGGGCGGAGGTCGCAGCGATGGAGGGCGACACGGACCGGGCGCTGCGCGACTGCGCCACGATTCTACGCCTCGGCGACACGCTCGCGGACGAGCCGTTGCTCATCAGCTACCTGGTTCGCGTGGCCGCGGTGGGCATCGCACATGACGCGACGGAGGAAGTGTTGGCCATCGCGCCGGCGTCGCCCGCCGCGTTGCGGGCGCTGGCGGACGCGTTCGCCTCACGTGAGGCCGCACTCGACGCACATTTCCGCCGCGCCGTGCGGGGGGAAGTGGCGATGGAGTTCGCCGTGCTGCAGTGGTTCGCGCCGGTACGGCTGCCGGGCGAGGGGGGGGATGTGTTTTACAGTATCCCGGCGGTCGAGGAGACCGCGGCGAAGGATTTGGACACCGTTCTCCAGGCCGTGACCTGGGCGATACGGGCGGCAGGGCCGGGACTGGTCCATATCAACCAGCTTCGGCTGCTCGCGGAGGCGGACGCGCTGCTCGAGGCCCTGGGGCAACCGTATAGCGAGGCGGCACCGCGCCTCGACGCGCGCCGGGCGGCGTTGGATCTGGGCAGCGGCGGCATGCTTTACCTGTTCCCCAGCCTCATGTGGACCCCCATTATGAGCGCGTATGACGCGCACATCCGCGCGATCGCCACAGTGCGAACCGCGAGCGCCGGCTGTCAGCTCCTCGCCACCGCCGGAAGCGGCAGCGGCGGGCCGGCCACGCTCGCCCGTGTCTCAGCGGCGGTGCGGACCGATCCGTTCACCGATGCCGACCTGCGGCTCGCCCGCACGGATCAGGCGACCATCCTGTACGCGCTCGGGATGAACGGGACGGACAACGGCGGCACCGGGGAGAAACTCGCCAACCGGGCGCGCGACCCCAGCGTGAAGGACGACATCGCCTTCCGGATGCCCGCTGGCTTGTAGCCTGCCGCCAACGCGACGCCGAGGCTTCGGACAGCGGCGGGTCGGGAGGACGGAGTTGGGAATCATGGCGCCGGTTTCGGGCCGAGGACTGCGCGCGTCGCGGTCAAATAGGCGTGGTCCGCGAGGCGCTCAATAGCGGCAAGCTCCTCCGAGAACACGTCCAGCTCGAAGCGGTGCCACAACTCGCCCGTCTGCCGCAGGCGCGCGCGCGCGCTATCCACCAACGCCTGCGCCACTTCCGCGTCCGCGTTCCGGTCCCGCGCGAATTCCACGGCCCACCCGGCCCGCTCGATGGCGCGTTCGGCCCGCTCGATGCCCTGCAACGCGTTCTGCGCGAGGGTCTGAACTTCGGGCAGCAACCCGCGACTCTCGGAATGGCAGAGGACGCAGCGCTCCAGGAGCTGCGCGGGCGTCACCGCCTTCATGTCCATCTCGAAGCCGTGGCACGTGGTACACGAGGGGGCCAAGTGGTCCGCCTTGAGCACCTCGTAATGGTGGCTCTGGGCGAACTGCTGGTAGACCTGGACGTGACACCGCCGGCAGGCCTCCGCCACGTTCTTGAAGTAGAGCGGACTCTGCGGCTTCCGCGGAGACACCACGCCCCGATGCGCCTCTGCCTTCTTCGCAGCGCGCGGGTCGCCGCCGTGACATTGCTCGCACGTGACGCCGACGCGGCCGTGCACCGCCCCGTACCAGTGCGTAATCTGATCGCGGGCCCACGCGGGAAACGCCCGCAGGGTTTCCGGCCGCCGATGACACTCCACACAGCGGTTGGCCTGCATGGTGGCGACGGATTCCGCCGTGCCGGGCCCGGCGGTCCAGAGAAAGCACAGGATCACGCCGGCCAGTGCGGGCCAGAGGATCCTACGCGGCACCACGCCTCGTTCCGTCAGTGTGTGTGTCATGGTGTGGATCCTCCCGGGGTGTCGGTGGGGGCAGCGATGTCCTCGCGACCGACGATCATCGCCTTAAGATTGGCCAAGGGGGTGCGCCCCGTGGTAGTCAGGTACACGTGCAGAATGAGGAACGCGGCGAACAGCCACGCGCCGAGCGAGTGCGTCGCCGCCAGGGGGCGCAACCCGCCGAGCGCCTCAACGAGGACGGGCCAGCGCTGGGCGCCCCAGAGGAGCACGCCGGTGATGACCTGGAGGGGCAGCAGCACGTTGAGGATGACCAGGTACGTCAGTTTCTGCAGCGGGTTCAGCTTCGCTTGCCGACTCCGCTCGAACGGGTGAGGCAGGCCGCGGAACATATCCCGGAGGTAGTACAGGGCCTGGGCGACGGCCAGCGCCATGAGTTCCTGGCGGCGAAGCGTGTACTGCCGGATTTGGCCGGTGGTCAGGTGGTAGAAGAGCGCCAGGAACGCGTTGGCGATGAGCAGGAACCCCAGCACGTTGTGCACCATCACGGCGGTGCGGAAGCCCACCAGGTGCACCGTGTCCGGCGCGTGAATCTCCAGCCCCAGCACCAACAGCGCGATGACCCCGAACGCCTGTGCCCAATGCCAGATGCGCTCGTATCCCGTGTAGAGGTGAAGCGCGTCCGGGGGCCGGTAGTAAACCTCCGTCACGACTGCACCCCCCGCGCCTGGGGCGTCCGTGCTCGGAGGCGCGCGCGCCGAAAACGCAACCGGAACGCCGTGTGCACCGTCACGCCGATCGCCACGGCGATCACCGCCGCCATCCCGGCCCGATCGCCGGCCTGCCAGCGATCGTGGCCGAGGACGTACAAATCGGCGGCCGCGGAATCCGGTTCGTAGCGCAAGCCGCCCGCCCGCGTGCGCGTCAGCCGGCCGGCCAGCCGCACGTTGGCGTCGCGCACGAGCTGCGGCATCACGTCACCCGGCACGTACGACGCGAGCAGCAGCGGTCGGGTCACACGCGAAGCGGCCCCGTGGCAACTGCCGCAGTCCCGCGTGGCCCAGGGGCCGGCGGCCACGTTGTGGTGCAGGCTGAAGGGCTGGATCTCCCCGCGGATGCGCGGCGCGCGGACCCCCACGCGCTCGAGCTGGCGCCGGACGGCCTCCACTTTCGCCGGGGAGTCCAGCACCAGCTCCGCCCGCTGCAGCGCCCCATCCCGGTCCGTGTCGAGCGCCACGAGGATCTCCGGATGGTACGCCTCGCCGGCGAACAGGGCCGCCCGCAGGTCGTGCACGCGCACCGGCCAAGGCGGCTCCCCCGCCACCCAGTACCAGGACGTAATGAGGTTGTGCGGCGTCAGGCGCATGGTGCCGTCCGCCTGCTCCCGCGGCAGCAGCACGGGTATGTAGCCGGTGAGTGCGCTCACCCCCGGTTCGCGCCCGCCGCCCACGCTGCGGTATTCCACGCGCGGCTCGCCTTGGGGGTCGAGCACCGTCCAGTCCGTCTGGCGCCGGGCTGGCGCGTACAACTTCGGAACGTGGCACGCCTCGCACGTCATCGCGTTCAGGTGCCGCTGTTTATACGGCAGCCACTCATGCGTCGTGGCGACGGGATGACACGACTCACACCGGCGCATGGAACTCTCCAGCGTCCCGCTCCGCGTGCCGTGCGGGCTCCGGCCCTTGGCGAACTGGTGGCTGGGCTGCCGGAGATACTCGCCGATGCCGGTGCGGCGCGCGTCGAACCGCAAGTGCTCTGGCATCGCCGGCGGCACCGTATACGCGGGGTTGTTCAGGGAGTAGTGGCAGTTGACGCACTCCAGGAGGCGCAGGGCATGGATATCCCAGGGTCGGCTCACCCCCCCGTCCGTGCTGTCCGTGTCCAGGCCCGATTGGGCCAGGCGCTCCGGCGAGAAAATCTGTCCAGTGGTTTCCGTGCGCCATTGGTCGAGCGCGCCGCGCACCGTCCCGGGGGTCAGATGCTCCACCACCGCACCGTGGCAAATCCCGCAATTGGCACTGCGGGGCGCCCCGATGCCGAGGAGCGTGCGCGGCACCGTGCCCGCCGCGGTGAACACACTGTCGTTCCACTCCCAGCCCTCGGGCGTGCGCCGCACGAGGGCCGTCCCCTCCAGGGTCGCCGTGGCCGCCCAGCGAAAGCGGCCCGCCTGCAGCGCAGCCAACCGCGCGGCGTTGTTCGGCTGCCGGATGTGGCAGAGGAAACAGTTCATCTCCACGATGCCGGACTGCTGCCAATCCCACGGCTCTGGTTGTCCGGACTCCTCGCCCAATACGTAGGTCTCCGGGTCCGGCGCCGCCCGGACGGGCAACTCGGTGAGGGGATGCCCTTCGCGGCTCAGCGCCGCCGGGCCCCCACCCACGTGCCGCGCGCCGAACATGCGGACCCAGTCCGCGGTGCCAATATCCAACTGCTCGTTCCCCCGAGGCGAAAGCACACGGTAGGTCAAAGGGTCCCACCGGCCGAACAGCCCGGGGCTGGTGTCCCACGGACGGCCCCGGGGGACCTGTCCCGGCTCCGCGTACGCCTCAAGCCCGACCGTCACGTGATAGCTGTGGCCGGCGATGTACTGAGTATCGTGACACTGCCCGCACGTCACGATCGTGGAGACGGGCGCGCCCGTGCGCACGACGCTCGCACCGGTCGCATCCAGCAGGCGCACCGCCGGGTGCAGGGGGGAGCCGCCCGCGCCCGCCGGCGTCTCCCCTTCCGGCCGCAGGAAAGGCGCCACCTCCGCGTAGGTCCGCAGCGGCATGTCCGGCATGTCTTCCATGTTGTGGCAGAAGACGCACTGCTCCCGGAAGATCGGCTCCAGGGCGGCAAACCCCGCCGCGGGCGCCCCGGCCCACAGCCAGCGCAACACCTGTGCCTTGTCGGCCGGCTCGATGTAGTCCGCCATGCTCCCCTCGAGCGAGTCCTCCAGCAAGGTAGTCCCCCGCGCGCGCTCGGCCACCTGCGCGAAGCGCGCCACTTCCGCGTAGGTGGTGAGCGACAACCGGGGCATGATGTCGGCGTTGTGACACCCAGTACAGTGCGTATCCAGGATGGGTTGCACGGTGCCGAAACCAGGCTCCGGCGCGCCAGCGCGAATCCACTCCAGCACCTGGCGCTTTTCGGTCGGGCCGAGAAACTCTTCCATGCTCGCCTGCAGCGACGCTTCCAAAAGCGAAACATCGCGCGGAGCCCCAACGGTGGCATGACGGACCGGGGCCGCATCCGTCCCCTCCCCCCCCACGGCGGCGGCGGGCGGCGGACGCTGGGCCCCCCACGCGATGAGGAGCGCAAACACCAGCGCCAGCAGAATGCACGCGCCCCAGACTTTGGCAGGCCCCCCCCGGAAGCGACTAAATGGCATGGGCCACCTCCTTAGCGGTCCACCGGTGACCACTACACTCCCTCCTCCGACCCGTCCCCGGCCGCCAAGGTGGAGACCGGGGACGAAGGGGGCTCGGCAGCGGGTTCCCCGGGCTCCAGAGGGACCGGCGCCTCCGGCTCGGCTTGCTGGGGTACCGGAGGTTGGGCGGGCTGGCCATAGCCTGGGGCTACAGCCGGAACCGCTCCCCCAGGCGGCGCGACGGGAACCATCTGCACCGGGACGTAGGTGGGCGCGACGGCGGGCCCGCCGAAAACCGCCGGGTAACTCGCCAGCGCGACGGGCGGCAGCACCCACATTTCATACAGGGACAAGAAAATCTGGATGGCGATCGACAGGCCGACGATGGTTCCGCCGATGACGACCGTGTACGCAAAGAACGGATTCATTCGCGTAATCCACCACGAGCCAATGTCCAGCCAGATGGCCACGAACGGGATGGCGACGATCACCGCGCGCCAGCCGGTCTTCGCCTCGCTCATGACGAAGATCCCGCTGACGATGGTGAAGAGGAACGTCATGCCGAACACGTGAATGTGTGAGACGCGCACCAGCGTCTTGACCGAGGTGCCGGTGTCCATGACCGTGTAGGCGGCGACTTCTTCGTAAGTGGTCAGCGGCGCGCCGGGCATGTCCTCGTGGTTGTGGCACTCCGCACAGGAGTTCGAGAAGATCGGGCCGACCTGCGCAAACTCCGCCTCCGGGGCCCCGCGCCGAATCCATTCCAGCAGCCGGGTCTTGTCCAGGAGCGTCAATTCCTCGCCCATCCCGCCCTCGGCGAGCGCCGCCTCCAGCGCGGTGGTTTCCCGCTTCCCGTAGTACTTCTCCATGATCGCCTGGACCACGCCGTGCCCCTCCTCCATGTGCGGTTGCACGTTGACGAGGAAGAGATACGTGGCCGCGAAGAAGTAGCCCGTCCCGATCGTGAGCAGGATGCACGTGAAGAGCACTTTGACGGGCAGTGCGAGGTTTCGTAACGTCACATCCGATCTCCCGCCGACCGACTCCCCGCCCCGCCTTCCGGCGGCCGGCGCGGTCTAGTGGCTGACGATCGCGTGCATGGCCAGCGCGCGCGCCTTCTCCGCTTTCGCCCGTACCCGCACTACATCCTGCTTGAAGTCGTCGAGCTGGAAGCTATGCCATTGGATGCCAGTGCGCCCGAACTGGTCCCGGGCGGATTGCAGGAGCGTCTCCGCCGTGCTCGTGTCCAGGCCCTGTTCGCGGGCCAGGTCGAGGGTCACCTGCGCTTCCTGGATCGCCGCCTCCGCTTCGCCGACGGCATCCAGCGCCGCCCGCGCCTGACCCATCACCGCGGGTTTCGTGCCCCGCTCCTGACTGTGGCAGAGTGCGCAGCGGCTCAGGAGCTGCGTGGGCGTCACCGCCCGCACGTCCATCTGAAACCCGTGACACGTGTTGCAGGACGGCGCCAGGCGATCGGAGATCAACTCCTGGTAATGGTGGCTATCCGCAAAACTGTCGAGCACGGCCGCGTGACACTTCCCGCAGGTCTGCGGCACGTTCTTGTAGTAGATGGGACTCCGCGCCTCGCGCGAGGTGTGCACTCCCCGGTGCGCCTGCTTCTTCCCGGGGGCCGCGGCGTCTCCACCGTGACACTGCTCGCACGTGACCCCCGCCTTGCCGTGCACCGCCCCGTACCAGTGGACGAACTGATCCTGCGCCCAAGGCGGGAACGCGCGAACCGTCTCGGCCCGCTGATGGCACGCGACACAGGAATTCTCGGCCGCGGACGTGGCCGGGACCGTGGCGGCCAGACCCCCACCGGTGTCCAGAACGAACAGGGCCAGTAGTATCCCCAGGCTCGCTCCCAACATGCGAAACAGCGGCGTGGACATGGTTCACTCGACTCTGCGTCGCGGGCGCCTGGAAACCCGTCACTGCCGCTGCGCCGGCGTCCTTGTGGGCGCACCGGCAGGCCGCAGAGGACGGCCCCAGTCACGCTGGGGCCCGTCCTCCACAAGATTATTATACGATATTGTTGTCGTATATTCCACTATTACGGCAGCCGGGGCGGCGAACCGGCAACCCGTCGCCCCGCCCGGCGCGCCCTGGGGAGAGTTTCCACTCCGGCACGGATGGGATAAGTCCAACGCGGGCGCGGCGTTAGAAGCCTCGCCTGCTATACTGTTTGTTTCCCCCGCCGCCTGGCCCATGCCTGAACAACCACCCACCACGGACCCCGCTCCCGTCCCGGTCCTCGCTACTGAGCCCGCGCCGCCGGATGCGGACGAGGACAACGGCCGGCCACTCGCCGGGACCGGCCCCCCGCCGGCCACGCCACCCGGGCGGCGAATCGCTGTTCTCCGCGTCGGGATCTATCTGCTGTCGGGGTTGATCATCGGGTGCTCGGCGGGCCTCGTGGCGCTGCTCAGCCAGCCCATGGCGGAAATCCAACAGCTCAACCGGTACCGCCCGGCGCTGAGCACGCGCGTGTACGCGGTGGACGGGAGCCTGTTTGCGGAGTTCGCCCTGGAGCGGCGCATGCTGCTGCCGCTGCGCGCCATTCCCGAACAGTTGCGGGAAGCGTTCCTCGCCATCGAGGACGACCGGTTCTACGACCATATGGGGGTCAGCCCGCGGGGGATTACGCGCGCCATGATCGGCAACCTGCTCGCGGGGCGCATCCGCTCGGGCGGCAGCACGATCACCCAACAGTTGGCGCGCAACCTCTTTCTCACCTTCGAGGTGTCCTACACGCGCAAAATTCGCGAAGCGATCCTGGCGCTGCAGATCGAACGCCGGTTCTCCAAAGACGAAATCCTGGAGATGTACCTGAACCAGATCAACCTCGGAGCCGGGTACCACGGTGTCGGGATGGCGGCGCGCGGGTACTTCGACAAAGACGTGAGTGAACTGACCCTGGCCGAGGCCGCGCTCCTAGCCGCGATCCCGAAGGGGCCGACGCGGTACTCGCCGCGCCGGAACCCGGAGCGCGCCATCGGCCGGCGGAACCTGGTGCTTCGCCGATTGCACGAGCTGGAGTGGATCGATACGGCCGCCTACAGGACGGCGAGGAACGAACCCCTCGCGCTGAAGGCCGCGACCAATACCAAGGCCACGGCGGGCTACTTCGGCGAGCACGTGCGGCAGATTATCTATCGCGACTATGGCTACGACACCCTGTACAAGAGCGGCCTCCGCATCGAGACCACCGTGGATCCGGGAATGCAGCGCGCAGCGGAAGCCGCCGTGGCGGCGGGGCTCGCCCGCCTGGAGCAGCGCCGCGCCGAGGAGTTCGACACGCGCCGAGTGCGCGAACTGCGGCGGGTAGCGCGGGAGCGGGCGCTGGAGTACGAGGAGCTGTCCCGGGCCGCGCTGGAGGAGGAGCTGGCCGATGTGGTGCCGGCCGCGAACCCGGAGTTCAAGGAGATCCAGGCGGGGCTGGTGGCGGTGGACGTCCAGACCGGCGCCATCCGGGCGCTCGTGGGCGGCCGCGACTTCATGGAGAGCGAATTCAATCGCGCCACCCAGGCGCGACGGCAGTTGGGCTCCAGCTTCAAACCCATCGTCTGGGCCGCGGCGCTGGAACGGGGGTGGACGCCGTCGGACATCGTGGTGGACGCGCCGATCATCTTCCACTACGAGCGGGACGGCGAGACCATGGAGTGGGTGCCGGAGAACTACGAGCAACGGTTCTTCGGGCCCACCACGCTGCGGGAGGCGCTGGAGCATTCGCGCAACATCGTGGCGATCAAGCTCCTGAACGAGATCGGGATCGGCACCACGGTCCGGCTCGCGCGCCGCATGGGCATTCAGTCGTACCTGGACCGCAACCTTACGCTCGCGCTGGGCTCCTCGAGCGCCACGCTCGTGGAAGTGGCCGGTGCGTACACGTCATTCGCCAACCAGGGGGTGGTGGTGCGGCCGTACACGATCGCCCGCATCCACGGAGCGGATGGGGAGCTGGTGTTCGAACATACGCCGGACGAGCGCATCGCCATGTCCGAGGAGACGGCGTACCTCATCACCACCCTGCTGCAGGGCGTGGTCCAGCGGGGCACGGCCCGGCGCACGCTGCGCGGGTTCGGCCGGCCGGTGGCGGGCAAGACCGGGACCACGGACGATTGCACGGACGCGTGGTTCGTCGGCTATACGCCGGAGATCGCCTGCGCGGTCTGGGTAGGCTACGACCAGGTGCAGCCGCTGGGGGACCGGTGGACGGGCGGGCGCGTGGCCGCGCCGATCTGGAAGGATTTCATGTCCACCGTGCTGGCCGATCTTCCCGTCCGCGACTTCGTGGCGCCGCCGACCATCGTGGTCCGCCGCATCGAACCCGACAGCGGCCTGCTGGCGCCGAAGAATTACCCGCAGCGCAAGTCCATCTTGCAGGCGTTCGTGCGCGGCACGGAGCCGCAGGAGGAGTACGTGCCCGGGTACGACGCCGAGACCACGTACCAGCCCTTGCACCTGTACGAATCCGACGAATCCGGCCGCCGGCTGTAACCCGGCCGCCAACAGCGCATCGCCCGGGCGCGGGCCGACACATAGGTCGGCCCCTACGCGGGGGAATGTGGGGCGACAGGTTTCGTAGGGCCAACCCGCGTGGTTGTCCAGGCGGGGCGCGCGGGCCCAAGGCCCTGGCCTACCAGAGCTTGCGGCGGGAGAGGTATTTGGAGCGGAGGGTGGCGTTGTGGCCGGCGCTGCCGTCGAGGTTGGCGCTGCGGAAGATGGGTGGGTCCACCCCGTGGTCGAGCAACCACTGCACCGCCTCGATCATGATGCAGTTCATGACGTACGCGCCGGTGATGGTGCTGGTGGGCCCGACGGCGAGCGGTGTGCCTTCGAGCTGCACGCACGCGTCGCCCAGTTGCCCGGCGTTGTCGAGCACCACGTCCGCCAGTTCGAACAGCCGCTTGCCGCTCGAGTGGCGCGAGGTCACCTCGCGGCTATAGGCCAAGGCGGTGATGGCGATCACCGGGCACCCCGCCTGCTTGCCGGCCAGCGCCACCTCCACCGGCAACGGATTGCGCCCGGAGTTCGAGATGACGATGAGGCAGTCGGGCGGCACGATCTGATACGTCTCCATCAAGCGGGCGCCGTAGCCTTCAATCTGTTCGGTGATGCCCTCGTTCGGGTCGACGATGATGTTCACGGGGGCGAGACTGCCGGCGCGCCCGTGCGCCTCCTTGGCGATGGTGCCGGAGTGGCCGCTCCCAAACGTGTGCACGTATCCGCCCGCCTGCACGGTGGTCCCTACGACCTCCGCCGCGCGGAGAATTTCCGGCCGCTGCGTCGTGTCCACGTGCTCCAACATCTCGAACACGCGCGCGTGATACTGCTCCTGTGGTGTCGTCACGCATGCACCTCCCGTTCGGTGCGCCGCCGTTCCGCAATCCGCTGCATCGCGGGGGCCGCGTCGGCCTTCGCCGCCTGAAACGCCACGGCGATGGCGCCGTCCACCGGCCACAACGGCGTCTGTTGCACGTCGCTCTCCGGCACCCGGTTTTGCAGGTGCGCCACGCAGGAGTCCCGCACCTGGGGCACGTTCTGCACGACGCCGCCGAAGAACGCGGTGGGGATGGTCGGCCCCGGCGCGTCCGGCGCCAGCAACACCGCGGCGGCCAGTTCCGCCAGCGCGTGGCCCGCCCGCTCGAGGAGGTCGCGCGCCACGTCGTCGCCCGCCGCCGCCACGCGCGCGACCACCGGGCAGAGCGCTGCCAGCCGCGCGCGCGAGATCAACGGCCGGTACAGAAACGTTTTGAGTTCCTGCACCTGCTGGAGGGCACACGCGTCGAGCAACTGTTCGGTGAGCGCGGTGCGCGGCCCCATGCCTTCGGCGGCGCGCACCACGGCCCGCAACGCTTCCACCGCGATCATCGTGCCGCTGCCCTCATCCCCCACCACCGGCCCCCAGCCGCCGCGGCGGATGCGCTGCCCGGACGGCCACCGGCCCTCGGCCGACGTGCCCGTACCACATTGCACGATCACCCCCGGGGCCTCCGCGTCATGGAAAATGGCCGCGCGACACGCCGCGGCTTCCGTCACCACCACCCACTGCGTGCCCGGGGACGCGGCTTCCAGCGCCTGCAACACCGTGTCTGGCAGATGCGGCCCGGTCAGGCAGCCGGCCTGCGGCGGATCCCCCGGCGTCAGCACGGCGCGGGCGGCGGTCTCGACATTCCGCGCCGCCTCGGCCACGTCGGTGAAGAAGGTATTGGCCGGCCCGCCGTGCCCTTCGGCGACCACGTCCCCCGCGCGCGTGACGCGGACGGCGCGGGTGTGGGAACCGCCGGCGTCGATACCCACCACGCCCGGCATGCTCAGTACCGGATGCCGCGGATCACGCGCGTGGCCCCTGTGATTTCCGGCAGCTTGTCGATAAGTTCGAGCGCGCGGCGCAGATTCGCCTCGCGCGCGTCATGGGTCAGCACCACGACGGTCACGTCCCCGGCCGCGTCGGCGCCGTGCTGCACGACGGATTCGATGCTGACCTCGTGCTCGGCGAGAATCGTGGAGAGGCGGCCCAGCACCCCCAGGCGATCCACCACCGTGAAGCGCAGGTAATACGGGCAGACCACGTCGCTCAGCCGGCGGAGCTTGGACTGGCGCGAGTACACGAACGGCGGCACGCGCTGGCCGCTGTTCAGCGCCACGTTGCGCGCCGCGTCGATCACGTCGCCGACGATGGCGCTCGCGGTCGGAAAGCGGCCGGCGCCGCGCCCGTAGTACATGGTCTCCCCCACCACGTCCCCCTGCACCCACAGGGCGTTGAATTCGTTGCGCACGCCGGCGAGCAGCGCCTGCTTCGGCACCAGGGTCGGATGCACGCGGCAGGCGATATCGCCGTCGGTCAGTTCGATGACGGCGAGCAGCTTGATCACGTACCCCAGCTCGTCCGCGGCGCGAATGTCGCTCGGCGTAATGTCCGCGATCCCCTCCACGGGGACGTCCTCGAACGGGACCGGCCACTGGCCCACCATGGACGCGAGAATCGTCGCCTTGTGCGCCGCGTCGCCGCCGGAAATATCCAGCGTGGGGTCCGCCTCGGCGAAGCCCAGTTCCTGCGCTTCCGCGAGCGCGACGCTGAAGTCCGTGCCGTCCTCAGTCATCTTCGTCAAGATGTAGTTGCACGTGCCGTTCACGATCCCGTAGATGCGGCTGATCTTGTCCGCCGAGAGCCCCTCGCGCAGGGAGCGCAGAATGGGAATGCCGCCGGCCACCGCCGCTTCGAAAAGATAGTCGACGCGCGCCGCCGCCGCCGCCTCGACCAGTTGGGGGCCGTGGTACGCAATGAGCGCCTTGTTCGCAGTGACCACGGATTTTCCGTTTTCGAAGGCCGCGAGAGTGAAGGTGCGCGCGGCATCCGTCCCGCCGATGACTTCCACCACCACGTCAACCTCCGGATCGGCCACGAGCTGCGCTGCGTCGCCCACGTACAAGGCCTTGGGCACGCCGAGCGCGGCCGCTTCGCTCCAGTCGAGCGCGGACACCCGCGTGACGCTCACGTCGAAGCCGGTCCGGGCCGCGATGCGGTCCGCGTGGTCGCGCAACGTGAGGTACACCCCGCCGCCGACGACGCCGAGACCGAGGATACCGACACGGACGCGGTCACCCATCGCTACTGCGCCTTGGCGAGGGTCGCCTTGATACGCGCCAGCCCCTCGACGATGTCCTCGTCGCTGACGGCATAGGAGAAGCGCACGTGGGAGGACATGCCGAAGCCCGTCCCGGGCACCACCGCCACGAGCGCGTCCCGGAGCAGGAGATCGGCCAAGTCATCGCTCGTGTCGATAGTCGTGCCGTCCACCGTGCGCCCGCGCAGCGCGCGCATATCGGCAAAGTGGTAGAACGCGCCGTCGGGCAGCGGGTCCTGCGCCTCGAACACCTCGTTCGCCAGTTCGACGATCAGCCGGCGGCGGCGGTCGAAGGCCGCGAGCATGTCGATGAGCGCATCATCCGGCGCGGTGAGCGCTGCCACGGCGCCGGCCTGCGCAAACGCCGTCGGGTTCGACGTGGTCTGGCTCGCGTACGTGTGGCACGCCTTGATGATGTCTTCCGGCCCGGCGCAGTAGCCCACGCGCCACCCGGTCATGGAGTACGTCTTGCTGCACGAGCCCACGGTGATGGTCCGCTCGTACATGTCCGGCAGGGCGGCCACGCTCACATGCTCGCGCCCGTCGTACACCACCTGCTCATAGGTCTCGTCCGAGATGACGGCGATATCATGTTCGACGCACACGGCCGTCAGCGCGGCGAACTGGTCGCGCGAGTACATGGCGCCGCTGGGGTTGTTCGGCGAGTTCAAGATCAGCAGCTTCGTGCGCGGCGTGACGGCGGCGCGCAACTGGTCCGGGGTCAGGCGAAACTCCGTGGTGTCCACCGGCACCGGCTCACCGGCGGCCAGCTTGACCATCTCCGGGAAGCTGACCCAGTACGGCCTGGGAATGATGACCTCGTCGCCGGGGTCCACGAGCGCCGCGAGCACGGCGGTGAGCACCCCTTTCCCGCCCACGCCCACGAACGTCTGGGCCGGGGTGTAGGTCAACCCGTTGACCCGCTGAAACTTCTGGGCGACCGCCTCGCGCAGGGCCGCGGTGCCGCCGGCGGGGGTGTACTTGGTGTCCCCCGCATCGAGGGCGGCTTTGGCCGCATCCTTTATATGCACGGGCGTGTCGAAATCCGGCTCGCCGGCACCGAAGCTGATCACCGGCTTCCCCTCCGCCCGCATCTGCTTGGCGAGGGCGGTCAGGGCCAGCGTGGGCGAGGGGGTGATACTCCGCGCGCGGCGGCTGAGGGTGAGTGCCATAGTCTGGACCTCAGGAGGCGGCGGCCAGGTCGGGCAGCTCGTCCGCGCCCATGGCCATGACCCGTTTGATGCCGCGCAGGGCTTGGCGGATGCGCTTCTCGTTCTCCACCAGCGCCATGCGGAAGTAGCCCTCCCCGTGCTCGCCGAACCCGACGCCCGGCGACACGGCCACCTTCGCGTGCTGCAGCAGGAGTTCGGACGCGCCCAGGGACCCGTACCGGGCGAGCAGGTCCGGAATCTTCGCCCACACGTACATGGTGGCCTGCGGCATGTCGACCTCCCACTCTAACTCGCGGAGGCCGTTCACGAGCACGTCGCGCCGCTGGCGGTAGATGACGTTGTTCTGCTGCACGCATTCCTGCGAGCCGCGGAGCGCCGCGATGGCCGCCACCTGGATTGGGGTGAAGATGCCGTAATCGTAGTACGACTTCAGTTTGGCGAGCGCGCCGACGACGTCCTTGTTGCCCAGGCAGAAGCCGACCCGCCACCCGGCCATGCTGTACGTCTTCGACAGCGAGTAGAACTCGATGCCCACGTCCTTAGCGCCCTTCACCTGGAGGAAGCTCGGTGCGTTGTAACCGTCGAAACAGATTTCCGAGTAGGCGTTGTCGTGCACGACCAGGATGCCTTCGCGGCGGGCGAAGGCCACCACCTCTTCGAACAGGGCGAGGTCGGCCACCTTCGCCGTCGGGTTGTTCGGATAGCTGAGCACGAGCGCTTTGGGCTTGGGGTAGACATTCGCCACCAGGTTGGCCAGGTGCGGCACCAGGTTCTCGCCAGGGGTCAAGGGGTAGCTCATCACCCGCCCCCCCGCCAACACCACCGCGTAAAAGTGACTCGGATAGGTGGGACTGGGCACGAGCACGTCATCGCCCTCGTTAAGGATCGCGATGAACAGATGGCTGATGCCTTCCTTCGAGCCGATGCACGCCACGGCCTCCGTCTCGGGGTCCAGTTCCACATCGAACCGTTCCGCGTACCAATCGCAGATGGCGCGGCGCAGGTGCGGAATGCCGCGGGACGTGGAATACCGGTGCGCCTTGGGGTCCTGGGCGACCTCGGCGAGCTTCGCCACGATGTGCGGCGGCGTGGGTAAATCCGGATTGCCCATGCCCAGGTCGATAACGTCTTCGCCCCGCTGCCGCGCCTCCAGCTTCAGCTGGTTGATGCGCGCGAACATGTACGGCGGCAGCCGTTCCAAATGGGAACTCATGTAACTCATGGCGATGCTCCGCGGTTACGTAGCGGAATCCTCATTCGTTTGCTCGATGCGGCACAGCACGTCCCCGACGCTGACGCGCGCGCCTTCGTCCTCCACGATGACGCGGAGGATGCCGTTCACGGGACTCGGCACGAAGAAGCTGGCCTTGTCCGTGGACATTTCCACCAGGTCGTCCCCTTTTTCGATGCGATCGTCCTCGTCCATCTGCCAGAAGGAGACGGTCGCTTCGTCACCGGCGTCATCGCCCAGGTTGGGTAACACCACTTCATACAACTCAGCCATCTCACCTCACCCATGCCGCGTCCGCTGCCCGGGGCGCGGTGCGCGCGACCCGCTGGAGCACGGCCGCCGCGTTAAACGAACTGCGCACGAACGGGCCCGCCGCCACGTGCCGCAGTCCGGCATCCAACGCCATTCGTCGATACACCTTGAACTGGGCGGGCGGCACGAACTCGGCCACCGGTGCGTGCGCGGGGGATGGGCGCAAATACTGCCCGATCGTGAGGATGTCCGTCTGCACCGCCGCGAGATCGCGGATGGCCCGCTCGACTTCGGCCGCCGTCTCCCCCAGACCGACCATGATGCCGGATTTCGTGTACATATCCCGCCCGGCAGCCCGCGCCTCCCGTAACACGTGCAGCGCCCACGCATAGCGTCCGTCGGGGCGCACCCGCGCGTACTGCGCCGGTACCGTCTCCAAATTGTGGTTGAACACGTCCGGCCGCGCCGCGACGACGGTCCGCACCGCCGCCATATCGTTGCAGAAGTCGGGCACGAGCACTTCCACGGTGGTGTCCGGCAGCCGGGCGCGGATCGCATCGATGGTCCGCACGAAATGCGCCGCGCCGCCGTCGGGCAGGTCGTCGCGGTTCACGCTGGTGCAGACCACGTGGCGCAGGCCCATGCGCACCGCCGCCTCGGCCACGCGGGCCGGCTCGCCGGGGTCCAGGGGCGCGGCGACGCCGTGCGGCACGTCGCAGTAGGCGCAGTCGCGCGTGCACACGTTCCCCATGAGCATGAACGTGGCCGTCTTGCGGGTGAAGCATTCGCCGATGTTCGGGCAGGAGGCGGACTGGCAGACGGTATGCAGCCCGAGGTCCGCGATGGCGGCCACGGTTGCACGCGTGTCGTCAGTGTAAGGCAGCCGCCGCCGGATCCACGGCGGAAACCGCTTCGCCATATCGCCTCCGATGAGTGCACGGACCTGACCGGGTCCGGCGCAGTGGAAAAGCGCTACTTTAGCAGAGGCCCCGGGGACCGGCAACGCGGCCGGCCCGTCTGGCGTGTGGTAGGGGCCCATGCTAGAGTTCGGCCGATGCCAATAAACTCGCGCCGCGGGGCCGTGCTCGGCCTCGCGTTCGTACTTGGGGGCCTCATGGTGCACCCGCGCTCCGCGGCCGGCGCCGACCCACCCCTCCAGGCGCAGATCCTGCGCGCCAAACGCAAGATGCTCCCCGCGCTGGTACACATCGTGCCCGTCCAAGAATTCTTCGTGGGCGGCGAACGCCGCAAGCGCCTGGCCACGGGGTCGGGCGTCATCATCCGCCGCGACGGGTACGTGCTCACGAACAGCCACGTGATCGGGAAGGGCGAGAAGATCATCTGCATCCTGAGCGACGAGCGCGAGGTGCCCGCCAGCGTGGTGGGCACGGATCCGTACACGGACGTGGCCGTGCTGAAGCTGGACGCGGCGGTGCTCGACGGCGCGGTGTCCTACGCGCGGTTCGGCAACAGCGACCGGCTGGAGCAGGGCGCATTCGTGCTCGCCATGGGCAGCCCCTTCGGGCTGGCCCGGACCGTCTCGCTCGGCGTGGTCAGTACCACCCGCCGCGCGCTGGGCGACCCCGCCGGCACTTTCGGGCGGTTCAACACGTGGATCCAGACGGACGCGGCCATCAACCCGGGCAACAGCGGCGGGCCCCTCGTAGACCTGCACGGGCGCATCGTCGGCATCAACACGCGCGGGATGGCGGGCGTCGCGGAGAACATCGGCTTTGCCGTGCCGGGCAACCTGGCCCGCGAGATTGCGGACAAGCTCATCGCGGACGGCCACGTGCAGCGGAGCACGTTGCACGTGACGTTCCAATCCATCGAGTCGGTGCGGGGCTATCCTGCGTCAGGCAACGGGCAGCGGCCGACGGGCGCGCTCATCGCGTCGGTGGAGCGCACGGGACCCGCCGCCCGCGCCGGCGTGCAGCCGGGGGACATCCTGATCGCCATCGACGGGGCGCCGGTGGACGGACGGTTCGACGAACTCATCCCCGCCCTGCAGAAGACCCTGAGCGACTTGCCGGCCGAACGGGAAGTCCTCCTCACCGTGGAGCGCCAGGGAGAGCCGCTGACGCTTCGCGCGATCACCGCGCCCTTGGACGTGTATTTCGCCCCGGAGTTCCAGGCCGAAGAGTGGGGGCTCACCCTGACACAAGTGACCGCCGCGCTCGTGGCGCAGCACCGCCTCGAGGACGCCTCGGGGGTCCACGTGGCCAGCGCGGCGCCGGGCAAGGCGGGGCATACGGCGGGGCTGCGGCCGGGGGACATCGTGTACCTGCTCGACGGGGAGCCCGTGCGCGACATGGAGCACTTCCGCGACCTCTATGCCACGGTCGCGGCGGAGCAACGCGCCCGCGTGCTTCTCGAGGTGCGCAACGGGAGCTTCTACCGGTTCGTGCTCGTCAAGCCCAAGCTGGACGCGGACACCGCGACCGACGCAAGCCCGGACGGCGCGGAGGGCGAGGCTGACGGCGAACCGCTCCCGCCTGAACCGGATGCCGGTCCCGATACGGACGAGACCGCCGACCATGCCTCGTAAGTTGCGACGCCTCCTGGCCGCCATCGTGTGCGTGTTGCTCGCAGCCGGGAGCGCGGGGGCCGAGGCGCCCGCCTCGCAACCGGGTGCGGCATCCCCCGCGTCTGCCGTCCAGCCGGCGGACAAAGCGGCCGTGGCACCGCGAGACGAACCGGACGGCGCAGACGCGCAGCCTCCGCAAACCGAGGCGCCTCCGAATTCTGGAGAGGGCGGCGCGGAAGTTACACAGCCGCCTCCCCTCCCTACCGCGCAAGAGCTGTTCGACCGGTACGCCCCGCGGCTGGCCATCGTGCGGTATGCCGCCAAGGTGGGTCAGCAGGATGGCGCACTGCGCACGGCGCATCAGTTGGGTGTGTTAGTGAACGCGGAGGGCCTGCTCCTGCTCCCGGGCCACGTGCAGGCCATGAACCTCAAACCGCGCAACTTTCGGATCAAGCTCGGCGAGGAATGGTACGACGGTGAACTACTCCGCCGCGAGGGGCCGTTGAACGTGAGTTACGCCCGAATCGTGCCGCCGGATGCGGAGGCCGATGCGGAAGAGGAGGACGCCGCCGGGACCTCCGCCCCCGTGTATCCGCCCCCCGTGACGTTCGCGGAACCGGTCCCGCTGTCCATCGGTGACGCGGTGTGGGTTTTCGGCATGCTGCCGGAACAGGCGGGCCGGGCGAAGCAGCTCCGGCGGCGGCGCATCGCGGCGATTCTCGACGAACCGTCGACCGTGTACGTGCTCGACGGGCCGCCGACCCCGGCCGAGGCGGGGGGGCTCGTGCTCACGCTCGACGGCCGGCCCGCGGGCGTGGTCGGCTACGAGCTGTCGCGGCAGCAGGGGGGCGAGATTTACCTGCGGCACGGGCTGCCGCTGGTGTTTCCGGCCGCGCAGATCGCCACGAGCCTTGCGGAACCGCGTGAAGCGGAAACGACCGCCACGACCCAAGCCTGGTTCGGGATCCTGATGCAACCGCTGCACAACGATTTCAAACAGTACTTCGGCCTCGAGGACGAAACCGGGTTCATCATCAGCAACGTGGTGCGCGATTCCCCTGCCGAACGCGCGGGCTTGCAGCGGGGGGACATCGTCGTGGAGTTCGATGGCGAGCCGGTGGACGTGCCGAACGACTTGGCGGTGCTGACCTTCACGCGCGGGATTCGCGACCGGCCCATCGGGACGCCGATCCCCATGCAGTACTTGCGCGATGGAGTCCTGCACGACGGCACGGTCGAACTGGCCGCGGTGCCCAAGACCGCTGCGAAGGCGGACGTGATCCGGCAGCCCGCGTGGGGGCTGCAGGTGCGCGAACTGACGCAGGACGTGGTCTACCTGTTGAACTTGCCGCCCGACATCACCGGGGTGGTGGTCGACGGGGTCGAGCCCGGCGGCCCCGCGCAGGGGGCGGGATTGCGGCCGGGGGACATTGTGCGCGAGATCAACAGCAGCCCGGTGGACGGCCTGGGCGCGTACGGGGATGCCACCGATCAGTTGGCGGGGATGCGGTCCGAGAAGATCGTGCTGTTCGTGCAGCGCGGGCAACGAACCGGCTTCACCACCCTCGAACCCGACTGGCGGCTCCCCGCGCGCGACGATAGCTGACTGGGTGCGGGCGACGCATGCGTCGCCCCTACACCAATTCGCGTGTAGGGCACGGATACCAAGCCGTGCCCCAATCCATATGGATACCCCGTGCTAGCATGACGCCGTGGCGCAAATGGCGAGGGGGCCGCTGCTGTATCTGTCGAGCCCGCTGGGGTTCAGCGAGCCCATGCGGCGGTGGATGTTCGAGCAGTTGCAACCGCTGTTGATAAAGCAGGGGTTTCGCGTGCTGAACCCGTGGGTGCTGAACCGGGACGTGGATCGGGAGATGCGCACCATCCGCGGGAAGAAAACGGCGGCGGCGCAGCTCGTGGCTACGCGCAAGCTGACGCACGCCATCGGCGCGACGAACTTCGCGGCGCTGGATGCGTGCGACCAGGTGCTGGCGGTGCTGGACGGGGTGGACGTGGATTCGGGGGTGGCGGCGGAACTGGGCTACGCGTTCCACGCGGGCAAGCTCCTGCACGGGCTGGCGACCGACCGCCGGCTGGCGCACGCAACGGACACCACGTTCTGTAACGCGACGGTGCAGTACCTCATCGAAGCGAGCGGGGGGCGGTATTTCCCCAGCCTGGCCGCGCTGCGCCAGGCCTGGCGCGCGAAACCCGGCGGCGCGGTGCTGCACAAGCTGCCGAAACAAGACTAACCGCCAAGGCGCCAAGACCGCCAAGGAAGAAAACCCGAGAATCAGACTCCACGAAGGATCGCCAAGACCGCGGCGTCGGCAGGAATATCTTCGTGGTCTTCGTGGATGAGTGGTCCTCCTGGTCTTAGCCTTGGCGCTCTTGGCGTCTTGGCGGTTAAAATAGCGCCCCTTTCAGACTCGAACCCTCATGTTATCCAGCCGCATGCACCTCATCGACTCCTCGGGCATCCGCAAGGTGTTCGACCTGGCGGCACAGCTCGAGAACCCGGTGAACCTGAGCATCGGCCAGCCGCACTATGACGTGCCCGATCCGGTCAAGGCCGAGGCCATCGCGCAGATCGAGGCGGGGTTCAACTCGTACACGCAGACGCAGGGCATTCCGGAACTGCGGGAGGCGGTGCAGAACCGCTACCAGGCGCGGTACGGGGTCGAGTGCGACGAGGCGATCATCTGCTCGGGCGTATCGGGGGCGCTCAACCTGGTGCTCATGGCGCTGATCGACGAGGGGGACGAGTTCCTGGTGCCGGACCCGTACTTCGTCATGTACAAGCACCTGATCCGGTTCCTGGGCGGCGTGCCGGTGTATCTGGACACGTATCCGGACTTCAGCCTCGATCCTGCCCGGCTCAAACGGCACGTCACGAGCAAGACGAAGGGGCTCCTGCTGAACAGCCCCGCGAATCCCACGGGCCGCGTCCTGAGCGAGGCCGAGTTGCGCGCGCTGGCCGACTTCGCCGGTGCGCACGACCTGCTGGTGATCAGCGACGAGATCTACGAGGATTTCGCGTACGACGCGCCGTACACCACGATTGCGAAGTTCCATCCGAAGACGATCGTGCTCAACGGTTTCTCGAAGAGCGTGGCCATGACGGGCTGGCGCCTCGGCTACGCCCTCGGTCCCGGCGACCTCATCGAGGCCATGCAGACGCTGCAGCAGTACAGCTTCGTGTGCGCGCCGTCGTTCGCGCAGAAGGCGGGCCTCACAGCGCTGGAGTTCGACAACAGCGCGTACATCGCCGAGTACCGGCAGAAGCGCGACCGCATTTACGCCGGCCTGCGGGAGTTCATGGAGGTGGAGAAGCCTGGCGGCGCGTTCTACATCTTCCCGAAAGCGCCGGGCAGCGCGGGGGGCGTCGCGTTCGTGACGGAGGCCATCCGGCGCAACCTGTTGATCATCCCCGGCAACGTCTTCAGCGAGGCCGACACCCACCTGCGCATCTCCTTCGCCGCGAGCGACGAGACGATTGACGCGGGCATCGCGATCCTGCGCGACCTGACCGCCGACGTCAGCTAGCCGGCTAGCGGTCGAAGAACCGCCGGAAGAAGCCGCCCGTATCCCCGGTGGCGCGCCGAACCCGCACGTTCTCGTACCCCTGCTCGCGCAGGCGCTTGATAACGGCGCTCTTGCTCTCGCCTTCCATGGTACCGCGCTCGTCGACGCCTGCCCGGCGCGCCGCGTAGCGGAATTTCGGCATAGTCCGCGCCTACCGCTCCCCTCGCGAAGATTCTACCCCCTTTTCCTCCCAGGCGTCTCCCAGAGCCAGAGCCGCCTGAACGACATTTTTCATCCGCCGGAGCCCTCCTGCGACGAGTCGCGAGGGTGGAGGCGGAGGGCCGCAGCGATGGGTTGCCGACCATGTGATTTCTCAGCCGCGGCTGGGGTAACATAGTGGCGTATGAGGAATACGCGGTGCCGCCCCATTTGACGCTCTACAATCTCCGCGGCTGTCCGTTCTGCATCCGGGTGAAGAAGCACTTGGCCCGCCTGGATCTGGAGTTTGTCGAGATTCAAGTGCCGCGCTTCCGCCGCTGGCGCAAGGACGTGCAGCGCCTCTCGGGCCAGCGGCAGGTGCCGGTGCTCGTGGACGGTGAGCGAGTCATCGCCGATTCGCAGACCATCTGTGAATACCTCTCCGCGCAGTACGGACGCCCCAGCGGGGCGGTGGGAAGGCTCGCACCCGGTGCGCAACTCACATAGGCCGCGGCCACCACGATGAGCGAACGAGCCGAACGGGAGGGGAAACGGCGCTCATGATGCAACTGGGATTCGACGATCCCCGGACCGAGCGGCAGTTCTGGGTCATTCAGCTCGTCAGCGAAGGGACGCGCGCGTCCCGCACGACCGTCGCGAAGATTCGGACCCTGCGTCCGGTAGACGACCTTCTGGAGCTGCTGCAAGATGAGGAGGCCGAAACGCGCGCCGCCGGCACCGGCATGCTGTGGACCATCTGGATGGGCGCGGCGGGCGATGCGGCCGAACGAACCGTCCGCCGCGGGATAGACCTGATAGGCCGCGAGCGGCTGGAGGAGGCCGAAGCGCTCTTCACCGACCTGATCGCCGAGTACCCGGAGTTCGCCGAGGCCTATAACAAGCGCGCGACGGTGCGCTACCTGGCGGGCATGCCGCAGGCCGCCATCGCGGACTGCGAGGCCGCCCTGCGGCACAACCCCATCCACTTCGGGGCGTGGCACGGGCTCGGGCTCTGCCATGAAGCGCGCAACGCGTACCGGGAAGCGGCCGCCGCGTATGAAGAAGCGCTGGCGTTGCAGCCGTACGCGGAGGAAAACCGCCGGCACCTGGAGCGGTGCCGCGCCCGCCTTCAGCAGTCGGCCGGCGGCGCGTCCTAAGCGCCCGGCTTGAGCATCCGGTCGCGTTCCCGGGTGCGATAGAAGCAGAAGTCGCACAAGCCGGACAGCACGACCTCCAAGTAGTTCACCGGGTGCGTATTACCCTGAATCAAGTAGGTCTGCCCTTCCATGGGCATGTCCACGACCACTAAACACTTGCTACAGGTGTAGGTCTTCGTGGGGACCGTCTTCGCCACTGCCGCCGTCCTTGAGGTTGCGGGGCCGAACGCACGCGGACGCGCGTGCACCGCGCGCCCACGCAGGTAGCCTATGCGCCGCCCCGGTTCGCGTCAAGCGCGCCGGGGCGGGGCCCGACATCCGGCCCGGGGGGCGGGATACGATGAGTGGCGCGCTGGCGACGCGTCCCATGCACGGTCGACTCTTGATAACCGGCTTGAGTGGTTTCCTGGGGGCGCACTGCGCCTGGCGGTTCCGCGAGCAGTGGGAGGTGTTCGGCACGATCCACCGCTCCACCGTCGGCATCCCCGGGGTGCGGACAGTCCGCATGGATCTGGCGAATACGCAGGCCGTGGCGGAAGCCGTCGCCGCCGTGCAACCCGAAGTCATCCTGCACGCGGGCGCCATGACGAAGCCGGAGGCGTGCGAGCGCCGGCCCGGAGCGGCTACGGCGGTAAACGTGCACGGGACCGCCGCCCTGTGCGCCGCGGCCCGCGAGGTCGGGGCCCGCCTCATCTACGTCAGCACGGACCTGGTCTTCAGCGGCCGCCACGCCCCGTACGACGAGCACGCGCCGCCGCACCCGCTCAGCCACTACGGGCGTACCAAGCTGCAGGGCGAGCGGCTCGTGCGCCAGTGCGGCGACCTGGGGTGCACGCTGCGCACGAGCATTCTGTACGGCTGGCCGAAGGGGCCGCACGGTTGCTTTCTGGACTGGTTCGTGCAGGGGGTCAAGGGGGACGCGCCTCTGCGGTTATTCACGGACCAACGCCGCGCGTTCCTGTTTATCGAGGATGCCGTCGAAATGATCCGGCGCGTGCTAGCGCAGCCCACCACCCCACACCTGCTGCACCTGGCGGGCGGCGAGGCGGGCAGCCGGTACACTTTCGGCCAACACTTCTGCGAAATCTTCGGCTGGCCCACCACCAGCATCGAACCCGGCAGCATGGAGGAGATGCGCGATTACGCCGCGCGGCCGGCTGATTGCTCCCTCAGCGGGGACCGGTTCGCGCACAGGTACGACTTCCGCGCGCGCGCCATGTGGGACGGGCTGCTGGCGCTGTCCGAGCACAGTCGCGGCGCCGTGTTCGGCCCGCGGCCCCTCGAGCGCCCCTAAGAAGCGTCGGCCTCGGGGGCCGCCTCAAGCTCCTCGGCCAGGGCGGCGGCACGGGCGGCGCGCTCCTCCAGCATCTCCATCACGAACAGCACCACGTAGACGCCGCCGCCGACGACGACGCCGAACAGCAACACCACGACGAGCTTGATGATTTCCGCGTCCATGGGGCGTCTCGCAGGGTTCCCCCCGATTGTAGCAGAGGGATTGCGGGCCCGCGGCCACGCCGCCGAAGTGCGGCACGCTACCCGCGCGACCAGTGGTGCATGCCATCGTCAATGGCGCGGCGGAGCGTGCGCCGATGCCACCACCCGCCTTCGCTGTGGCAGATGACGGTGGCGCGGTCCGCGCGGAACCAGCGGCGCAACACGGCGTTCAACTCCTCGCGGCCCAGGCCCGCGATCCGCGCTGCGTCCTCCTCCGGGGTCGGCAGCGTCTCGGGGCGGTCGAGAAGCTCGGTCACGCCGTACCACGCGGCCAGCTCGCCGGGATCATCCGCCCGGTAATCCACTTGGCAGTGCATGAAGCGCCGCATGCGGTCGATCTCGGCCTCGGTCACCCCCGCCTCGCCAAACTCGCGCACCTCCGCCAGCAAGCTCGTGGTGCAGTCCAGCATCTGCTCCCGCCGGCACGCGGCGTGGGCGAGGAAGTACCCGCCGTCGTGAAAGTGCGCCAGGGTGGAGCCCACGTCGTACGCCAGGCCGGCACGTTCGCGCACGCGGAGAAACAGCCGGGAGCTGAGCCCGCCGCCGAGCAGGAAGTTCGCCGCCTGCAGCGGGCCCACGTCCGGCGATCCAAAGCGACACACGGGGAGCGCCAGCATGACGCCGCAGCCGCCACCCATCGCATCGAGCACCAGGCGCTGCGCCGCCGGTTCGCCCACCTCGCTGGTGGCCGGGCCGTGCCCCGGACCGGTCCCGTCGGGCACCGGACCGAAGGCCGCATCTACTGCCGCTTGCGCGGCGTCCACCTGAAAATCCCCGGCCACGGCGAGCACCGCGTTGCCCGGCCGAAAGTACTGCGTGTAATGGTCGCCCAATTGCGCCGCGGTAAACCCGTCGACCGTCTCGTGCCGGCCGCTGACCTCGAAGCCCAGGGGATGGTCGGGCCACAGGTGCTGGCGAATCTCCGCGTCGGCATCGCTCCCGCCCGCCGCGCGCTCGTGCAGGATGATGGTGCGTTCCCGTTCGATCTCCCAGCGGCTGACCGCCGCGCGGAACGTGAGCGCCGCCAGCGCCTGCAACCCTTCCACCATGTAATCCCGGTGCAGGGTGAGGTAGACCTGCGTAAAGTCGGGCGACGTCTGGGCATTGACCTCGCCGCCGCGCTCCTCGACGAAAGCGCACAACTCCCCGGAATCCGCAAACTGATCGTTGCCTTGGAACACGAGGTGTTCGACAAAGTGGGTAATCCCGTTCGTCGCGCGCGTCTCGCACCCGGATCCCACGCGCAAGAACACGGAGGCGTGCACGGCGTGCCCGTGGCCGGTGGGCACCAGAATGGTCGTTAAGCCGTTGGCAAGCGTGCGGCGGTGCACCGACATGGCAGTGGGGGCCTACGCGCGTCGCCCGCCGTGCACCGCGCGTGGACGGCCGTGCGCGCATGCGGACCACGCGCGAAGGTGGTCCAGTGTAGCGACGCACGATTCCGGCGGCAACCGAAGGCCAAGGCGCTAAAACTACCGCGAAACCAAGGCGATAACACGCCGCGTCATGCCGGAAACGTTGACGAAATGGGCGGTTTCTGGTAGGCTCGCCTCGTGTGTGGAGTTGCCCGCCACTATCCTAAGGTCTAACTAGAAAAGCTAGAGAGTGAGGGTTATGTATCAACCGGGGGACGTAGTGATACATCCAGCGCATGGCGCTGCCAAGGTGGTGGGGATCGAGACCAAGGACGTCGGCGAGGGGGATACGGTGTTCTTGGTACTGGAGCCGCTGTTTTTCGATATGACCGTGTACATTCCGCAGCATGGGACGACCCAAGCGGGCTTACGGGCGCCGGTAAAAAAGAGCCAGTTCCGCAAAGTCGTCGACACGCTGAAAAAAGACGGCAAGCGCAGCACGGAGAACTGGCAACGCCGCTTCCGTTCGTACAACAAGAAGATCCAAAGCGGGGATCTGTGTCAGGTGGCGGAAGTGGTCAGCAGTCTGGACCGCAAGAACCGGCAGAAGGGCCTGTCGACCACGGAGAACATTCTTCTGGAGCGGGCCTTCAGCATTTTGGCCAGCGAATACGTCTGCGTCACCAACACGGACCGGGACAAAGCCTTCGAGTTCTTCAACAAGGCGCTCATGTCCAACACGCCGAAAGACGGCGAAGCCAAAACCGCGTGACCGGGGGGGGTGAACTCCAGCATTGGCAATCATTAAAGTCAACCAGAACGAGTCCTTCGAAAAGGCCCTGCGGCGCTTCAAGAAGCTCTGCAACAAGCAAGGTCTGATGAAGAAGCTCAAGGAAATGCGGTACTACGAAAAGCCCAGTACCCGCAAGCGGCGCCATCTGCAAAAGACGGCCCGCAAGATAGCCCAATCGCGCTAGCCGCCTGCGGGCATCCAAGCGCGCGCGCGTTGCTCCACCGGAGCTGCGCGCGCTTTCTTTTGCCCCGCCACGCAGCATCGGCCGCCGGCGCCCCCGCGCCTGCGGTACCATAAGCAGCGGCCCCCGCTCTCCCTCCCATGCCACGCCCCACACCCCCGCCCGTGTCCCACGAGCCCGCCTCTCTGACCATCCCCACGCCGCTGGCCGGCGAGCGGCTGGACCGGGCGGTGGCAGAGATGGTGGCCGGCCTCACTCGCGCGCGGGCGCGGCGCCTCATCGATGCCGGACACGTGCTGCTCAACGGCGCACCCGGGAAACCCAGCCTCACGGTACGGGCGGGCGACGCGGTGTGCCTGACGCAACCGGTGGACACGGGTGCGCCCACGCTGGAGCCGGAAGCGATCCCGCTGGACGTGGTGTTCGAGGATGAGGCCGTGCTGGTGGTGAACAAATCCGCGGGCCTCGTGGTGCATCCGGCGCCCGGCCACGCGACCGGGACGCTGGTGAACGCGCTGCTGCATCACACGGGCGGCGCTCTGGCGCGGATCGGGGCGCCCGAGCGGCCGGGCATCGTGCACCGCCTGGACCGGTACACCTCCGGACTGCTGGTGGTCGCCAAGACGCCCGCCGCCCACGCCGCGCTGGGGCCGCAGTTTGCCGCGCACTCCATCCGCCGCGAATACCTGAGCCTGGTGTGGGGCACGTTCGCGGAACGGGCGGGCACAATCGATGCGCCCATCGGCCGCAGCGTGGCCGACCGCAAGCGCATGGCCATCGCCGGGCTGAACGGTCGAGCGGCGCGCACGCACTTTACCGTGGCCGCCGGGTTTCCGGAAGCCAGCGAACTGCGCCTGCGGCTCGAGACGGGACGGACGCATCAGGTGCGCGTCCATTGCGCCTACATCGGCCACGGGGTCATCGGCGATCCCACGTACGGCTCTCCACCCCCGCGCGGCAGCACGAGCTGGCCCCCCGCGCTCCGGAAGCGCCTGGATGCGCTGCCGGGCCAGATGCTCCACGCGGCGATGCTGGGCCTGACGCACCCGACCACGGGGGAAACGGTGCAGTGGGAGGCGCCGCCCCCCAAGGCCTACGCCCAGTTGCGCGCCGGGCTGGCCGCGCTCGGGACCGCGTAGCGCCCGGCATGGCCCGCGAATTCTCCGACACCCGGACGCTGCACTTCATCACGCAGTTGACGAGCACCACGCGCGCGGGGCTGCCGCTCAGCCGCACGCTGAAGCTGTTGCAAGCGAACGAAGGGCCCCCCGCGTTCCGGCGCGTGTGGGTAGACGTGGAACGGGCCATCGGTCGCGGCGCGACCTTCGGCGCAGCGCTCAAAGAACAGTCGCCGCCCGTGCCGGGGTTGTGCGCGGAATTGGTCGCCGCCGGAGAAGAGAGCGGGCACCTGGAGCTGGTGCTCCAGCAGTTGCGCCGGTACTACGAGATGCGGGCGAGCCTGCGGCGCGCGGCGTTCGGCGCGAGCGCGTATCCCCTGTTCGTGACGTTCTTCGGCTTCTGCATCTGGACCGTGCTGCGGGTGATGACGGCCACGGACAAAGTCACCGCGTTCTGGGAAATGGCGGGCCTCCTGACGCTCCTTCTCGCGGTGATCGTCGGAGTGGTGACGTTTTTCCGGCGCACGCCCCCCGGCCGCCTGCTGTGGCACGGGTTCGTGCTGTACGTACCGATCGTCGGCGGCGCCATGCGGCGGCTGGCCCTGGCGCGGTTCGCGCGCACGTTCGCCATGATGTTTTCCAGTGGTATCCGGGTCGACCTCGCGCTGGATCGCGCGTGCACCGCCGCCGGCAACGCGCACGTGATGGCCGACCTGCGCAAGGGCCAGGACCGGGTGCAACAGGGGGAACCGCTCGGCGAAGCGTTCGCCGCGTGCCGGTTCGTGGCGCCGCGCATGCGGGAAATGCTCCTCACCGGGGAAGTGTCCGGCACGTACGATGACACGCTCAACCACATCGCGGAAATCTACGAGGATGAGGCGCGGCAGGTGCTCACGAACTTGCCCAAGCTCATCGGCCCGCTCATGTACGTGGTCATCGGCGGCCTCGTGGTGTACCTCTTCTACACCTACTACATCCAGCCGTTCATTATCGATCCCCTCGACGAACTGTTTCCCTGAGCCCGGCCACGGACGCGGCGCGCGCCGTAGGGGCCGGTCTTTAGACCGGCCCGCGCGGCACGGCTTGGCAGCCGTGCCCTCCACGTGCAAATGTTCCTGCGTAGGGGCGGACCTGCGTGT
>CBDUXP010000040.1:0-33904 GCA_965371225.1 uncultured bacterium
CCGCCGCCGCCCTGGCCGGCCTCGTGTTGCTGCTCGGTGGCAGAGCCGCCACCCCGCCGCTGCCCACCGACGCGGACCCGATGGTCGCGGCCATGGACGCGGAAGACGCCGCGGCCCTCGCCGCTGAACTGGACCTCGCCTGGGACCGCCCCCTGCAGTGGGATGTGGCCCTGTTGGTGGACGAGGCCGCGCCCGACGCGATGGACGCGGTGCCCCTGCTGCTCGCCGAGGCACTCCAGGTGGAGAGCCTCGCCGCGACCTGGACGGACGAGAGCGTGGCGGACGGGGAGGACGATTGGCTGACGGACCTGGAGACTCTGGACACGGAGACGTTCGAGGCATTCTTGAAACACCTCGCCACGCCCCCCGCGTCCGAAGGAGTGACGTGATGCGTTCGATCATCGGATCTGCACTTGGTGTCCTGCTGCTGGCCGCGCTCCCTGCGGCCCTGGCGGCTGAAGATGCGCCGCCCCGGGAGACTCCGGGGATGGAGTCGCCGGCGGAGCGGACGCGCCGGCATCAGCTGCGTCGCGAAAAGATGCGCCGGCGCATCGAAGTGATCCGCATCGCACGGGTCACCGAAGAACTCGACCTGGATGCGGAAACTGCCGTGCGCCTGGTGCCGGTTCTGGCGGACTTTGACGAGCTGGACCGCGAGCATCGGCAAGCGCGGAAGCGGATCGGCGGGGAGCTGAAGGACCTGATCGAGTCCGACGGCCCGGACGAGGCGGCGCTCGAGGCGACCGTGGCGCAATGGTGGGACAACGAAGAGGCGCACGTGCAACGGCGCCGCGAGATATTTGACAAGTTGGACGCCCTGCTGTCCACCGAGCAGCGCGTGCGGCTCCTGCTATTCGTGCCCCGCTTTCAGCGGGAAGTGCGGAGCCTGGCGCGCGACATGGCCCGGGGCGGACGCCACGGCGAGCACGCTGGCCGGCGCGGCGGGCGCCGCGGGTGGTTCGGCCACGGGTCGGACGCCATGGACGAGGGCGGCCCCCCGGACCGGCCCTGGCACCACCGCGAGCCCGAAGCGCCCTAGGCGGCGCGACCGCGCGCGACGGGGCGGCCAACCTCTCGTCGCGCGGCGCCCCATATACTGCGGCCCATGCCGCCGTCCCCCTTCGCCCTGGATCGGCCGATCCGGCTGTTCGTCACCGATCTGGATAACACCTTAAACCCGCACGAGGATGCGCCGTTCGACCTGGCGTTGCTCGCGGAGGTGCGCGCGCGCAACGACGCGTCGGCCGAGGACCCCACGATTCCGCCGCTCACGCTGGTGACCGGCCGGCCGCAACCCTACCTGTACGCCATGCTTCAAGCGATCGGGGGCCGCCTGCCCGCCGTGTTCGAGCACGGATTCGGGCTCTTCGATTTCGCTGCCGACCGTATCGACACGCACCCGGCCTGGACCGCCGAGCACGCTGCGGCGCGGCAGCAGCTGGTGGACCGGTGCACGAGCACGTTCGTCGATCCCGGCTTCGGCACGATTCAGATCGGCAAACTCGCCGCGATCACGCTGATCCCGACGGCCCCGGAAACGGCGCTGACACTCGCCGACCGGGCGCATGCCCTCCTGAACGATTCCGGCGCCGGGTTCGCGCTGCACGTGGGGCCAAAAGTGGTCGACTACCTGCCCGACGGATTCCACAAGGGCACGGGCGTACGCTGGCTGGCCGAGGCTACGGGAGTGCCCGCGGCGCAAGTGGCCGCCATGGGAGACAGCACGACGGACGCGCAGATGTTCGGGGAGGTGGGGCTCGGGATCGCCCCGGCGAACGCGCCGGCCGAGGTGCAGGCGCAGGCGGGGTACGTTACCGCCGCCCCCACCACCGCGGGCGTGCTCGAAGCGTATGACGCGATCATCGCGCACAACCGGCGCGGGTGAACGGCGAGACGTGCGCGCCGACCTCGGGTCGCAGCGGCGTGTCGGAGCGGGCCGCTAACGCCAGAGCGGGCGCAGCAGGGATTGGGTCATCGCCTGCCGGCCCCAGCCCCACGCCAGCCCGATGCGATTGTCCAACCCCATGATGCGGCTCATGTACGCCGCGCGGCTGGCCAGCCATCCCGACTTGCCGCGCACTTGGCGGCCGAGGACCACGCCCGCCGCTTCGCCCCCGCCCAGCGGCACCAACTGGCCCAGCTCGGTGTACTGAAACACCTGCAGCGGCTTACGGCGGCGGCGGCGGAGAATGTTCGCGGCGACGGTCTTCGCCTGCTGGACGGCGACCTGCCCCGTCGCGGGCAGCGGTGCGCCCGTCTTCCGGTCGATGGTGCACGCATTGTCCCCCAGCGCGAAGGCGTTCGCGTGGCCGCGCGGCCGAAGGTAATTGTCCACGCGCACGCGCCCCAGCGCATCCACCGGCACCTCCAGGCTGCGCACCACGGGATGGGCGCGGATGCCCGTGGCCCACACGATGGTGCCCGCCTGCACGCTGCGGCCGTCTGCCAGGACGCATCCCCCCTTGTGGATCCGCACGACGGACCCGTTGGTGATCAGGGTGATGTTGCGGCGCTCGAGCGCGTTCACCACGTCGGCGCGCACCCGGCGGGGCATCGTCGGGAGAATTTCCGACCCGGCTTCGATGATGGTGTAGGAGGTGCGGCGCACGAGGTCCGGCGCGTTCGCCTCCGTCAGACAGATGCGCACGTATTCCTGGATCTCGGTCAGCGTCTCAATCCCGGTGGGACCGGCCCCCACGCTGACGAACCGCAGCGCCGCGTCCCGCGCCCGCACACCGTCGGCCCGCACGGCCTGCTGCACCTGCTGCTGCACGTGGGCGCGCAACCGCGGGCCGTCTTCCAACCCATGCAGATAGAACACACCGGGCACGTCGAGGTCGATCCCGCGGGTATCCACAATGCTGCCGAGCGCCACCACCACCTCGCGGTACGGCACCGGGCCAGCGCTCGTGTGCACGCAATGGTCCGTCAGGTCGATGCCCAGCACGTCGGCCTGCCGGAACTTGAAGTTCCACAGCTTGGCAATGCGCGGCAGGTTGTTCGTGAGGAACTGGGGCTGCGTCATGCCGCCCACGGCTTCGGGCAGCAGCGGCTTGAAGACGAACTCCTCCTCCCGATTGAGGAGCAGTACGGACTGCCGCACATCCTTGGGAGCGCCGGCGGTCAAATGATAGGCGGTGAAGAGGCCGCCGAAGCCGCCTCCAACTACCACGACGGGTGCGTCTTGGGTTTGTGGGGCCACCGGCAGGCGTTCCTGAAATCCGCGCGCATGCTAACACAGGGACCATCCCGCCGGGGCAGAAATTTGTAACGTCTTCTACCACAACGAGTTCCAGAGACCAGCACCGCCACTGCACCGTGGTTGACGCGCGCGGATCGTGCTACGATACGGTGGTCGCGGTCGCGGAACGATGAGTGCACTATGGCAGATGACACGCGGGTAAGCTTGGCGCAGCGGCTCGAACCGCTGAATTCCTCGCGCCTCCTGTTCAAGATCATCGTGGGGGTCTTGGCCGCGATCGTGGTCATCGAGACGATCCTCATGATTCCCGCGGCCCTGCGGTACCGGAATGAATCCATCAATCGGACCAAGCTGGAGGTGGCCGTCACCCTGCTGCCCGTCATCACCCAACACCTGCTGATGGGGGACGAATCGGGGCTGCAGCATGCGTTGATCGACGCGTGTGAACGCGCCGGCATGGACGACAAGATGTCATTCACGGTGTACAGCCAGGACCGGCGGGTGATCGCCGCCACGGACCCCGACGTGGTCCTCGGCCAAACGACCGCCACGCTGCCGCTCGGCACAGCCGAGCTGTTCACGGAGGGGGGGCACCTGGGCGACTGGGATACCGCGTCGGACTTTCTGATCGAGATTCGCAGCCCCGAGCAACGGGTGATGGGCCTCCTGCTCGTGTCCCGGCCACCGGACGTCATCACCACGGACATGGTCCTCTACGTCTCCCGCATCATCGGGCTCGTCGTGATCATCATGCTCTTCGTCGGCATCTCCACCGTCGGGTACCTGTACTTCATTGTGGTCCGGCCGCTGCACGCCATCATGCGCGCGAACGAAGCGGCGGCGCGGAACGATGCAGACCACATGTACGTGGCCGAGCCGGACATCCCGAAGGATGAGATCGGCGACATCATCCGGCAGCGGAACGGGGTGCTGCGCCGGCTGCGCGAGTCGCAGCAGGTGCTGGAACAATGGAACGAAGAGCTGGAAGCGAAGGTCGCGGAGAAGACCGCGGAATTGCAGCGGGCGCAGCAACACCTGATTCACAGTGAGAAGCTGGCCGCGGTGGGACAGCTCGCCGCCGGCGTGGCCCATGAAATCAACAATCCCTTGGCCACCATCGCCGCCCACGCGGAGGACTTGTTGGACCGGGTGCGGGAGCTGGACGGCCTGCGCGCACTCGAGGATTTTCCCGAAGCGCTCCGTACGATCGAGGATCAGGCCTACCGGGGCAAGCGCATCACGAAGCAACTGCTGAACTTTGCGCGCGAGACCGAGATGCACATCGAGGATGTGGACCTCAACGCGGCGCTGCAGGACACACTGCAATTGGTGCGCAAAAGCCTGGCGTCGCAAAGCATCGTCCTCGCCTACGACCTGGACGCGGGACAGCCCCAGTTGCGCACCGATACGGTCCAGTTGCAACAGGTAATCCTGAATCTCGTGAACAACGCGGCGGACGCCATCGGCGCGGAAGGCCGCATCTCGCTCGCCACCCACACGGCGGACGCCTTCGTGGTGATCGAAGTCGCCGACGACGGGCCGGGCATCGCTGCCGCCATCCGCGACCGGGTGTTCGATCCCTTCTTCACGACGAAGCCCGTCGGCCAGGGCACGGGCCTCGGCTTGAGCATTTGCCACGGCATCGTGTCGGCCCTGGGCGGCGCGATCACTTTCGAGTGCCCCGCCGGCGGCGGCACGGTCTTCCGCGTGCGGCTGCCGATCGCTGGGGCGCCCGCCTTTGCCGAGCCGCATGCCGCCACCGGTTAGACTTCTCCTCGTCGACGACGAAGCGCCGCTCCGCGCGATTCTCGAGAAGCGGCTGACGCGCCGCGGCCTCGAAGTGGACACGGCCGAGGGCGGGGCCAGCGCCCGCGAGCGCCTGCGCGAGAACCATTACGACGTGGCGCTGCTCGACCTGGCGATGCCCGATATCGACGGCATCACCCTGCTGCGCGAGATCCGCGCGGACTGGCCCGGGGTCGAGTGCATCATGCTCACCGGCCAAGGCACCATCGAAACCGCCATCGAGGCCATGAAGCTGGGCGCGTACGACTACCTGGAGAAGCCGGGCAAGGTCGAGCAGATGGAACTCATCATCCGCAAGGCCGCGGAGAAGAGCGCCCTCGCCCGGGAGAACCTGGCCTTGCGCCGGACCGTGGAAACCCAGCACCGACAGATGAACATGGTCGGGGAGTGCGAGGCCATCGCGCAGCTGCGGAAACTCATCGCCGACGCCGCGCCGACCGACGCCACCGTGCTCATCGAAGGCGAAAGCGGATCGGGCAAGGAGCTGGTCGCGCACGCGATCTATCAGTTGAGTCAGCGCAAGGCCGGGCCCTACCTGGCCATCAATTGCGGCGCGTTGCACGAATCGCTGCTGGAAGCCGAACTGTTCGGCCACGTGAAAGGCGCGTTTACCGGGGCGGACGCCACGCGCGCGGGGGTGTTCGAAGCGTGCGACGGCGGCACGCTCTTCATTGACGAAGTCGGCGAGATGGCGCCGCAGGTGCAGGTGCGGTTCCTGCGCGTGTTGGACCGCGGCCAGTTTCAGCGCGTGGGTGAATCCACGACCCGGCGCGCGGACGTGCGCATCCTGGCCGCCACGAACCGCAACCTGCAGGCGGACGTGGAAACCGGCCGCTTCCGCCAGGACCTGTACTACCGCCTCAACGTGTTCCGGATCGAAGTGCCGCCGCTGCGCGAGCGTATCGAGGACATTCCGCTGCTGGCCGAACACTTTCTGCGCGACGGCGGCACCTCCATGACGCGCAACGTGCAACTCACGCCCGAGGCGACGAAGGTGCTCCTACAACACGATTGGCCGGGGAACGTGCGCGAGCTGGCCAACGTGGTCGAGCGCGCCGCCATCGTGTGCGAAGATGGGCTGATCACCCCGGACGACCTGCCCCCGGAGGTGCAGGACGCCGCGCGCCGCGCGCCGCCCGCCCGCACGAACCGGGACGCCGACCAGACCCTGGAAGCCATCGAGCGCCAGCACATCGCGCAGGCCATGGAGCACGAAGGCGGCAACAAGACCCGCGCCGCCGCCCGCCTCGGCATCTCCACGCGCAACCTGTACCGCAAGCTCGAACGCTACGGCCTCGCGTAGGCGCCGCACCGGCGATTACACAGGGGGGTCGGCGAACCGTGCGTGCGCGTCGCCGGGCAGAGGATGCCCCGTGGCATCTTCCAGCCAGAGGCGCGTCTCGCCCGGGGTGCGCGAGAACACAAGCACGGTGTACGTCCCTTCCTCATCGGTGGCCTCCAGGTACATCCCTCCGGGCGTGGCGCCGGGCGGCAGGGGCGAACGCGGAAACGGCAGCACGCGGTCCGCCTCCGGCCGCGCACTGCGCGCGCGCACCACATAACCGGCGACAGGCTGCCGCGCCGAGTCGGTCACGCGCGCGGTGGCGCGCACGAAACCGTTGCCGTCGGCGGGGACGGTCCCCGACACGGTCCAGGCAACGTGCACCGCCGGGGCGGGGTCGGGTGGTTCGGGCCACGCCAGCGTGATACGGCCCCCGCCGGCGGCTGACTCGGCGTGCGGCGTCCACTGCCATGTCTGCGGACCGCCGCGTGCGAACGCGTGCGTCTGCGGTGCGTGTTGCACGCGAGCCTCAAGCGCGAGGCGCCGAAGGACGACGCCGGCCCCGCTCGTGTCCCGGATGCGTAGCCGAATGGCCAAAGGCCACGCCGGGGCACTGGTGCCGGTGAAGGGGAAGCGCAAGCGCCCATCCGGCTGCACCTCCGGTGAGGGCACTTGCCACTCCGCGTCCCCGAGGAAGGGCTGCGCAATGTATTTGTCCGCGAACGCGGGATAGAACGTCTTATCCGCCCGTGCGGGATCACCCCGAAATCCCCGCAACCGATCCAATGCACCAAACGCGGTGTGCCGCCGCTCGTGCAGCCACATGTCGCGTTCCTGGCCAAAGCGCCAATCCGTGCGCGCGGCAGCCAGCGTCCCGAAGCGCGCGCGGCGGTCCGCCGGACGCAGCGCGGTCGAGACTGCAACCTCTACGCGCGCGGCGGGCGGCACGATCGCGTCGCAAATCACCGCCCCACCGGCGATGGGGTACGGCGCGGGCACCGAATAGATCAGCGTCCCCCACTTCCCCCCGCGGGTCCGCAGCTGCACCCCGTCGGCCGTCGGGCGAGAGGTGAGCCCCCGGCTCCAGCATTGATACGACGTCGGGAGCGCCCCGCCGTCGACTGGCACTTCGTAGGTGCCGGAGCCCACATGCTTCGGCCCCCACTGGAGCGGCGCCGTGGAGGTGCTCACGTTCAACAGCGTGAGGCGGGCCCCGGCGGGCAGCACCAGCGGTGGTGCCACCGATTCTGGCGCTACGGGCAGTGTCCCCGTGAGGGGCAGAGCGTAATACTCCGCATGCGCCGCCGCGCGCGCGGGGGCGCGGGGTGCGATGCCGTCTGCGTCCTGCACGCGTGCCACGAGTGTAGGATCACCCACGACCCGATCGATGGACGGAATGGTCGCGTGCCCGGCATCGCGCGGGACGAACCGCAGGCTCGGATCAAACAGGTGCCACGCGTCACCCCACCCGATCTCGACGGTGGCATGGTAGGTGGGGCCGCTCGCGAGGCTGCGTATCCGCGCGGAGAAACCGGCGGCTTGGCCCAGCGCGACGAGCTGATAACTCTGGGAGCCACACAACCCGTATGCATACTGGCGCATCGTGGACCCGAACGGCGCCATCCCATTGAGCACGTTTACCGCCGGGTCGGACTCGTCGAGCAATGGGGTAGTGACGTTCGGCATGGGGTCGCCGGCCCGTTGAACACAGACCTGGGTGGCGACCCACGCCCACAACGTTAAGGCGGCGTCGCGACACAACGCCGCGTCCGCGTCGGATAGGGGCGGCGCCGCGGACAGCGCACGCGCCAGGGTCTCCAGCTGGGTGCTGGTAAAACGCCGGCGCAAAATGTCGTGCGCAGCGGTCTGCGGATCGCGCACGTCCGGCACCCGATCCGTGCCCAGCCACCCGGCCAGCGGTCCCTCAAGAGTCAGACGCTGACCAATCGGTTGCCACCGGGGATCGAGGGTAACGCTGACTGGCGTGCCGTCGAGTGGAATGGCCAACTCCCCCGCGTGAGCGGGTGCGGCCACCGGACCCAACAGCACCACACCAAGCCACCACGCGTGCAGCCATGGGGTCCGCACACGCGCCGTCACGGGTGCAGGTGGTTCAGCATGCGCGGGAAGGGGATGGTTTCGCGCACGTGGGGCAGGCCCCCGAGCCACGCGACGGTGCGTTCGATGCCGAGTCCGAACCCGCTGTGCGGCACGCTGCCGTACCGCCTCAGGTCCAGATACCACTCGAACGCGTCGCGCGGAAGCTGATGTTCCGCCAGCCGCTGCTCGAGCAGCGTCAAGTCGTGGATGCGCTGGCCGCCGCCGATGACCTCGCCGTAGCCCTCGGGCGCCAGCATGTCCACGCACAGCGCCACGTCTCCGCGCTCCGGATCCGGCTGCATGTAGAACGCCTTGCACTGCATCGGATAGCGCGTGATGAAGATCGGCCGGCCGAAGTGGCGACTGAGGATCGTCTCGTGCTCGGCGCCGAAATCCTCCCCCCAGGCGATCTCCTGGCCCTTCTCCCGCAGGAGGTCGAGCGCGTCGTCGTACGTGAGCCGCGGAAACGGCGCGCGGATCATCTCGAGCGGCGCCGTGTCGCGCTCCAGCCGATCAAGGATCGAGCGACACCGCCGCAGCACTTCCTTGACCAGGTGCACGGTCATGTCCTCGGCCAGGTCGATAATCTCGTCCAAGTCCGCAAACGCCACCTCCGGCTCGAGCATCCAGAATTCGATGAGGTGCCGCCGGGTTTTGGATTTCTCCGCGCGGAACGTGGGGCCGCATGTGTAGATCTTGCCGAACGCCATGGCGCCGGCCTCGCCGTAGAGTTGGCCGCTCTGCGCCAGGTACGCCCGCTCGTCGAAGTAGGTGGTCTCAAAGAGCGTCGTCGTCCCCTCGCACACATTCGGCGTGAGGATCGGCGTATCCAGCAGCGTGAACCCGCGATCGTCAAAATAGTTGCGCAGCGTGTTGATGATTACGTGTCGCAGCCGCAGGCACTCGTGCTGCCGCCGCGAGCGCAACCAGAGATGCCGCCGCTTCATGAGGAAGTCGGTGCCGTGCGCCTTCGGAGTGATGGGATAGTCTTCCGCGAGCTGAACGATCTCCAAGTCCTGCGTCGCCACTTCATACCCGCCGGGCGCGCGCGGTTCGATACGCACCTCGCCGGTAATGATGGCGGACGACTCCTGCGTGAGCGACTTGGCGCGTTCGAAGACCGCCTCGCCGCAGTCCGGCTTGAAAGTGGTGGCCTGGACGATGCCGGTCCCATCGCGGAACACGAGGAAGCGCAACTTGCTGCTGCTCTTGCGCTGGGTGTACAGCCACCCGCGAATGCGGACCACCTCACCCACGTGGTCCTTCAGGTCGCACACGTACACGACCGGCGGCGCGTCTGGCATCGCGTCGCAAGTCTAGCACGAAGCGCCACCGGTGTAATTCGTCTGCCCCCGCTGGTACAATGGCGCGAGAGGAGACGCCGCGCGACCCGCCGCGCCCGGTCCGTCATGGACGCGTCCCACATCGCCGAAGCCGAACGGCTGTCCAAATATCGCCTCGCGCTCCTCATCCTCGCCGGCTGCCTCGTCCTCGCCGGCATCATCCCCTGGGTGCGGGACGTCCGCGCGCAACGCAAGCAGCAGTGGTTCGAGCAACTGGCCATGGACCGCTACCGGCTCACGGGGGCGGGCAAGGCCAGGATGCGGACTCACCTGGAGCAGGAACTGCCGCAGGACCAGGCACAGGAACAGATCACGCGCATGAATCTGGACAAGCCGCCCGTGGGTGGGCGGCCGCCCGAACCGCGCACCATCAATCCCCTCCCGCCGACGGTGACGTGGATCGCGTTCCTGTTCGCGGGCGCGGCGGTCTTCGCGTCCGACGGCATACACCGGCGGCAGCTCGCGTTGATCCAGGCGGTGGCCGACGCGCGCCGCACCGTGCGCGAGGAGCGTGAACGGCAGGAGCGGGACGCCGCGACGCCCGCGCAGCCGGCGCCGAGACCGGACGCAACCGCACACGCACCTGACAACCAATCCGTGTAGGGTACGGATGCCAATCCGTGCCGCTGATCAGTAACTCTTCGGCAGGCCGAGCACGTGTTCCGCGATGAAGTTGAGCGCCATCTCCTGGGAGACGGGCACGAGGCGCAACAGCCGTGCCTCCCGCCAGTAGCGCTCCACGTGATACTCCTTCGCGTAGCCGAAGCCGCCGAAGGTCTGCATGGCGCGGTCGCACGCGCGGAACGCCGCGTCCGCCGCGCGCAGCTTCGCCACGTTCGCCAGCGCCCCGATGTCCTTCCGCGGCAGCCCGGTGTCGAACGCCCACGCCGCCTTCTGCCACAGCAGATCCGCCGCTTCCAGCTCGCTGTATGAGTCGGCCAGCGGGTGCGCGATCGCCTGGTTCTGGCCGATGGGGCGGTCGAACACGATGCGCTCGTTCGCGTACGCGACCGCGGCGTCGATCGCGCGGCGCCCCAGCCCTACCGCCTCGGCAGCGATGACGATGCGCTCCGGGTTGATGCCGTCGAGCAAGTGATAGAACCCGCGGCCCACCTCGCCCACCACGTCCGTCACCGGCACGGGCAAGTCCCGAATGAACACCTCGTTCGAATTGACGGCGTTGCGCCCGAGCTTCGGGATAGGCCGAATGTCGCAATAGTCCCGGTCCAGGTCCGCGAGGAACAACGTCATCCCCTCGAAGGGCTTGCTGCATTCCTCGCGCGGGGTCGTGCGCGTGAGCAGCAGGATCTTCTGGCACTGCTGCGCCTTCGTGTTCCACACCTTCGTCCCGCTGATAATGAACTGATCCCCGTCGCGCCGCGCGAACGTGGTGATGCGGGACGTATCCGTGCCCGCGTTCGGTTCGGTCACGCCGAACGACACGTGCAACTCGCCCGTCGCCGTCGGCGGCAGGTACTGCTGCTTCATGCGGTCCGAGCCGTGGTGGATCACCGGCCCCATGCCGAAGATGGTCAGGTGCAGAGTGGAAGCGGCATTCATGCCCCCCGCGCTCCCGCCCACGGCGCGCAGCAGCGTGCCCGCGTGCCGGACGCCGAGCCCCGCGCCGCCGTACTCCTCCGGCACGAGCACCCCCATCCAGCCCTGCTCGGCGAACGCGTTGTAGAACTCCCACGGAAACTCACACGCCTCGTCGTGCGCGCTCCAGTACCCGTCATCGAACTGCCCGGCCAGCTTCGTGGCCTCCTGTTGCACGCTGTCCAGGTCCGCGTCGACCGAGAAATCCATCCCGCTGCCCCCTGCCCGGCGCGGTGCACCGCGCTCCGTGGGGAGCAATTGTACTGAATGCGGGCGGGCGAGGCGCGCGGACTAGGCGGAAGCGGCCTTCGAGCCGGGTAACTCCAGCCAACCGGCGGCCCAGTCGAGAAAGCTGTCCGGCCCGGCGATCTCGATCGCCGCGGGCCCCACGTCGGTCGCGTGGCGGATGGTCAAGAACGAACAGCAGTCCGCTTCTTTGGCGATCATCTCGTCGGCCAGCGCCTTGGTCCGCCGCGGCGACAGGTTCACGACGAACCGCACGACCTCGCCGTCACGCTGCACGGCGGCCACGTGGGGCATGACGGTCTCGCGATACCACTCGCGCCGAAGGGCGAGTTCGTCCGCCGGCAAGCCGCAGACGGCATGTTCGAGCCGCACCAGCGACTCGGTGCCGCCGGAGAGGCCGAGCACCCCGGCCGCGGCGCCGACGAGCAACGCGCCGATGACCGTGCGGCGGCGTGTCAGGGGGCCGGCGGCGGCTGGGGTGTCCGGCGTAGAGTCGGGGGTTTCCGGCTCGGGCTGGGTGTCAGGCGTCACGATCGTCCTCCTGCGCGGTCCGTTCCATGGGCTATAGGCGACCGCTACTGGACAACCGTAGCACTTCAAGTTAACTTTAACGCAAGCGATATTGGAGGAACCATGACGGAACTGGGCATCAGCGACGTGGCCGAGCGGGCGGACCTGCGAGCCTCGGCCATCCGGTACTACGAAAGCGTGGGCCTGCTCCCCAAGCCGCGCCGGGTCAGCGGCCAGCGGCGCTACGACCCCGGCGTGCTCGACCGGCTCGCCGTCATCCAACTGGCGCAGGAGGCCGGCTTCACGCTCAAGGAAATCCGCACCCTCCTGCACGGCTTCTCCCAGAAGACCAGCGCGGGCACGCGCTGGCGCAAGCTGGCGGAGCGCAAGCTGCCGGAAGTAGAAGAGGCCATCGCCCGCGCACAGGCCATGAAGCGCATGCTGGAAGAGCTGCTCCACTGCGGCTGCCTGGACCTGGACCAGTGCGGCCGCGCCGCGCGGAAGCTGAATGGCCGCTGAAGTATGATGCCGGCCGCCGGGGGGGTGTCCCCTAACGGAGGATGTACGCATGAGTGAGGTGACAACGCAGTTTGATCGAGCGAAGGCGGAGGCGTTTGCCGAGCGCATGGTGGGCGTGCTGAACACCGGCGCCTTGGCGCTCATGACCAGCCTCGGCCACCGCACGGGGCTCTTCGACACGATGGCGACGCTGCCGCCGTCCACGAGCCAACAGATCGCCGAGGCGGCGACGCTGAACGAGCGCTACGTGCGCGAGTGGCTGGGCGCGATGGTCACCGGCCGGATCGTGGAGTACGACCCGGACGGCCAGACGTATCGCCTGCCGCCGGAGCACGCCACATGCGTCACGCGCGCGGCAGGCGGGAACAACCTTGCGCAGACGATCCAGTTCCTACCGATGATGGGGGGCGTGGAAGACGGCATTGTGGACAGCTTCCGCCACGGTGGCGGCGTGCCCTACTCCGCGTTCGGGCGATTTCACGAAGTCATGGCCGAGGAAAGCTTGCAGACGGTCTGCGCCAACCTGATCGACCTTGCGTTACCGCTGATTGATGGCCTGGTGCCGCGGCTGGAAGCGGGTATCGACGTCCTGGACGTGGGCTGCGGCCGGGGGCGCGCCGTCTGCCTCATGGCGGAGCATTTTCCGAACAGCCGGTTTGCCGGGTACGACTTCTCCGAGGAAGCCATCGCGAACGCGCGCGAGGAGGCGGCCCGGCGCGGGTTGAAGAACGCGCGCTTCGAAGTGAAGGATGCGGCCGCTGTCGATGAAGCCGGGCGCTACGACTTCGTTACCACCTTCGATGCGGTCCACGACCAGGCGGATCCGGCGGGCATGCTTGCAGCGGTCAGCAGCGCGCTCAAGGAAGACGGCGTTTACCTCATGCAGGACATCGCCGCCTCCAGCCACCTGCACGAGAACCTGGACCACATGCTCGGCCCGTTCCTCTACACCATTTCCACCATGCACTGCATGACTGTGTCCCTCGCGCTCGACGGCGTAGGGCTTGGCACCGTCTGGGGCAAGCAGAAAGCCGTCGAGATGCTCGGCGCCGCCGGGTTCGCGCACGTGGACGTGCAGCAGCTCGAGGGCGACGTCATGAACTACTGGTACGTCTGCCGGAAGCACTAGCGTCAGCCGAACCAACCGGGAGCCCGCTCATGGCGGAAACGACGGAGCCGACCCCGCGGGGCCCAACCCTCACGCGGCAGCGGCGGCGCTGGCCCCTCGTGCTCGCGGTCCTGTTGGTTATTATCGGGCTCGCGGTCCTGAACCGCCGGCAGCTAGTATGGACCGCGCTAAGGTGGTCATGATGCCTAGCCACAATTTCGAGGCGATGCCGCCGCCCCCCGCCCCCGACTATGCGACCGACGCCGCATGGGCCGCCATGCCGACTCGCGCGGACGATGCGGACGTGGAACCCGAGGGGACAGCGCTGCCCGAGGCGCAGGCGGACGCGCCGGTGGACGTCTTCTTCCTGCATCCGACCACCTACTACTCGGGGGACCAGTGGAACGGCCCCATTGACGATCCGGACGCGAAGCTCTTCACCGACCGCGGGGTGCTGCGCGCGCAGGCCAGCGCGTTCAACGCGGCCGGCAAGGTCTACGCGCCGTACTACCGGCAAGTGACGCTGGCCGGCCTGCGCGGAACGATAGACGACAACCGGCAGCAGGCGCTCGAACTGGCGTACGCGGACGTGAAGCGCGCATTCGAGCAGTTCGTGCAGCACCGGAACGCGGGCCGGCCGTTCATTCTGGCGAGCCACAGCCAAGGCACCATGCACGCGGTGCGCCTGCTGGAGGAGCGCATCGGGGGCAGCGCCGACGCGGACCGGCTGATCGCCGCGTACTTGATCGGCGCAACCATCCCCCGCGGCGTGCCCATCGGCGGGCTGGAGCCGTGCGCGTCCGCCACGGATACGGGCTGCTTCGTGGCATGGAATTCGTACAGCGGCGACTTCGACCTGGACACCATCGCGCAGTACAGCGGCGTCCTGTGGCGGGACGGGGGATATGTGCGGGGCGATCAGCACGCTTCCGTGCAAGTGAACCCGCTCACCTGGGAACTCGGCGGCGGCGCTGTGCCGGCAGAGGAGAACCCCGGCGCCCTGCAAATGCGCAGCTACGAATCGGACGAGCTGCGCCTACTCCCCGCGGTGACCGGCGCCGACGCCAGCGGCGCGGTGTTGCGCGTCAGCCGGCCGGAGGTGCGCGGCTTCAGCATGCTCACCGGCACCGGCTGGTTCCACATCTACGACTACCACCTGTTCTACGAAAGTATCCGCCACAACGCCGCGGAGCGGAGTCGGACGTTCCTGGCGCGGCAGGCCGCGGCCGCCAACTAGCCAGTCTCGTAAAGCTCCGGGGGGCCTCCGGTCAGGCGCGCATGGCGTCGGGATCGAGGCCGTGCTCGGTGCACCAGGCGCGGTAGGCGATGGGGGAGATTTCGCTGGGCTTGATCTCGCTCCGGCCGCCCCAAAAGACGTTCGTGTAACTCACGGGAATGCCGCACTCCTCGAGATGCGCGTCGATGGCGGCTTTGTGCGCGAGCACCAGGTCTTTATCGGTCCCGTGGGCGACGCCCATCACGTTCACGTTGCGGAACTCAGGGCCACCCTCGCGCCAGTACGCGTGCGTCATGATGTGGAACCGCCCCACTTGCCGTCCCGCCTCAAGCTCACGCCCCGGCGGCACCGCCCAGTGGAACAGCGCGTTGAAGCGCGTCACCCGCTGCCCGCCGGCGGTGGGTTTCACGTGTTCGAGAAACGTGCTGAACCGCCCGATCACCTTCCGCGCGTTCAGCGATTCGGCCACGGCGTAGAATTCGTCAAGCGGCACGCCGGCTTCTTGCGCCCGCGGCGCCCACAGGTCCGGCTGCAGCTCCTCCGGCTCGAACTCGCGCTTTAGCGCGACGAGCACGCGCCATTCCAGATCGTTCAGCTCCACCAGTTCGGTATCCTGCGCCTCGGCCAGCGCGTCCGTTTTGCTGCCGGGTTCCATGCCGCGGCGCCGCACGTGCCCGACCCCGAGCGTGAACAGTTTCTTCGCCGGCATGATGCGGAAGCTGTCCGCGCCCACTTGCGTCCGCAGAAATTCGCAGTGTTTCTCCATGGAGAATCCCTGGGGCACTTTCACCGTGGTCCACAGGCGGTAGCGCGCGCCGGGGCTCGCCGGGTCCGCGGTCCGGATCACCACGTGGCCGCTGAACGGATCGGCCTCGAACATGTAGTCGAACGCGGCCTTCAGCTTCTCCTCCGCCACTTGCCACGCGACGAGCGCGCCCTTGGCCAGGCTGGTGGCGAGCAGCGTCTGGCGCACGCGGCGGATCGTGCCGGCGCGGAGCATGGCCTGAATGCGCTCGACGACGACGGGCTCGTCCACGCCGGAGCGGGTGGCGATTTCCTGGAGCGGGTGCTGCAGAAACCCCTGGATCTGATCCTCGGACACCGCGAGGATCTGGGCGTTGATCGGGTCGTCCACCTGGGCGGACACAGTGGAGAGGCTCACGGCGCCGGTATCCTAGCACAGGGCCATCGGCGCCCCGCCCGCCTGGCCGCTCCACGGCCGGTTACTTTCCGGACCCGCCCTCTTGGTAGAATGAGCGCGTTCACACCCGCGCACGCGGGCGCACCCCCATGCCGAACCGGACGCCGCAGCCCCCCGAACTCTCGCCGGGCGAGATCGCCGCCATCGTGACGCTGTTGACGGACGGCGACGAGCGGGTGGACCAAATGATTGCGGCGCAGCTGTTGCAGCGTCCGCCCGCGTCGCGCCAGGCCGTTCTCGAGCGCGCTGAGGCCGAGGGCGTGTGGACGGCCATGCGCCTGTCGCGGGTGTTGCGCCAGAACCGCCGGGAGGAGTTGGCGGCGCAGTTCGCTGCCCTCCCGCGCGACTCGCGAGGTGAGCTGGACCTGGAGGATGCCGCGTTCCTGCTGGGACGCATCGGGGTTCTGGAGTTCGACGAGGCGGGCTGCCGGCGGCAACTGGATCAGTGGGCGCGCGACGTGGAACTGGCGATGCCAGAGGGCGGATCCCCCACGGCGGAGCTGGAGGCGTTACTCACCGTATTGTTCAAACGCCTGGGCTTTCACGGCGAGCACGACTTTTATTACGTTCCGGAGAACTCGTTCCTGCCCCACGTGATGAAGACCAAGGTGGGGCTCCCCATTACGCTGGCGGTCCTCGTGCTCTCGATCGCCAAGCGCCTCGACCTGCCCGTTACGGGCATCGGCATGCCCGGCCACTTCGTCGTGCGCTACGCCCTCCCCGACAACCCGGTCTACATTGACGTGTTCGACGAAGGGACCCTCCTGACCGCGGACGACTGTTATCAGATAGTCCGGCGCCTGGGTTTTCCGACAGCCGGCGCGCTGGAAGTCGCGGGATCGACGGCGATCATCGTCCGCATGCTGACGAACCTGGCCAATGCGTACGAGCGCACCGACGATGCCGAGGGTGCCGCGGACTGCCGCGCCTGCTTGGACAGCCTCAGCGCTACCATCCGCAGGGGCGACTAAGTCGCCACCCGGCGCAGCCCTCCTGGCCTGGGCGCGCACTCGCCCGCCCTCGAGTGTTAAATAAGCCACCAACATAGCCGCACAAGCATTCTATAGTGCCTGTGTTAGCACATTGGTGTTACGGCGGTCCGAGGCTGGCTCTTCCTCTCTATATGTGCGCGCCCCGGGATTGACTAAATCTGCTAAATAACTCTATACTATGAATACTGCTTTTAGTAGAGAAAGGGTAACATGAAGCGACGGGATCATGTGCCTCTACCCGACCGGGGCATGACGACGCCTGGTCACCAGGGGAGCCGCTGGGCCGTAGGAGCCGCGCGCGGCGGGCGGCACCAGGCTTTGGACGGGGCGCACCAGCGCAGCCACGGCACACCACTGCGCACGTTCGTGTTGGTGAGCCGGTCGGGCGCGCCACCCGGGGCGACGCACAATCGAGATGCCGACAGCCATGCCTGAGACCACGTTCCGCACGTATGAAGCGGACGAGGCGAACGCGTTCGCGGTGCGCCTCGCGCAATCCGCCGCGGAGATGGACACGTCGTACTCGCCCGTGGTGCTCTACGGGGCGCCCGGCGCGGGCAAGTCCCACCTGCTGGGAGCCATCGTAGGGGATCTCCGGAAGCGCCATCCCGATCTCCCGTTTCTCTACCTGACCGGCCGCACGCCGACGGACTACCTCTTGGCGTCGCGGTATGGGGGCGATCTGCCGGACCGGGGCTACATGTACCGCCCCTACGACGACCAGAAGGTCCTTGTGGTGGATGATCTTGGGCGCTTTGGTACGGACGCGCATCTCTGTGCCCGGTTCGAGGAATTGTTCGACGCGTTCTATGAGTCCGACCGGCTGATCGTGCTCGCCTGCGCCCAGACGCCGGACAGCCTGCCCGGCTTCGCGAAACGCTTCCTGTCCCGGGTGAGCAGCGGCGTCACCGCGGAGGTGGGGATGCCGGGCCCGGAAACGCGGATCCGGATCTTGAAGCTTGAAGCCGAACAGCTCGAGTTCCCCGTCGAGGCCAAGGCGCTTCTGCCGTTGGCCGAGGCGCCGGTGGAGACGGTCGGTCACCTGGTGGACCTGTTCCGACAGGTCCGGCTGTACTGCGTGGCGACGGGGCAGAACCCGACGCTGGAGACGATCAAACCGCTGGTCGCCGCCGTGATTAAAGCCCAGGAGCAAGGCAAGAAAGTCTCGGCCGAACAGTGGTGCGCCGCCTGGTACAACCATCGGGTCGAGGCGTTGAAGGCGGAACACCGCGAGGAGCTGAAAGAATCGCAGGACACGGCGGCCACGCTCCAGGCCCACGTGCAGCAGCAGGAGAAGGGCAGCACCGAGGTCACCGCGAAGATCTCCAAGGCGGTCGACGCCCTCCGCGCGCGCGATACGGAACTCCAGAAGCTGCGCGATGAGAACGAGGAGATGCACAAGCAGATTGACGGGGAGCTGCCGCGCCTCCAGGAGCTCGTCGCCGACAAGGAAGCGCGCCTCGCGGAAGTGAGAGAGGAAGCGCTGCAGGAGGAGCAGAAATTCCAAGCGCAGCTCGCCGAAACGGCCGGGTCCACCGGCAGCATTCGGGCCGAAGCGAAGGCTGAGGTGGAGAAGCTGGCCGCGGCGCACACGGAGGAAGTGGAGGCGCTGGAGAAGCGGCTGGAAGAGATCTACGAAGCGCTGAACGATGCCCAGCAGGACTTCGCGATTCAGAATCAGAACAAGGACAAGCTGCTCGAACGGCTCAGTGACGACTTCCAGAAAGCCAAGGAGGAGGCCGTCGAGGCCCGGCGGCAAGTGGAAGAACAGCAGGGCGCGGGCGCGCAGATCGGCGATGAGCGGCTGGCGGAGCTGGAGGCCGCGGAGGCCGAGGCGCGCAAGCAAGTGGCAACGCTCCAGCAGCAACAGGAGGAGGCCCTCGGCGCGCTGCGGGACGAGACCGCCATCGAAATGGAGGAACTCCGCCGGCAGCTCGACGCGAAGGAAGGGGCGCTGCGCAGCATTACCGAGCAGTTCCAGGAAAAGATGACAGAGGTGGACCGCGAGAACCAGGCCGCGGCCAAGGCCCGTGGCGAGCTGGAGGCCGTGCAGGAGGACGCGGCGGGCCACACCGAACGCATTGCAGACCTGGAAGCGAAGCTGGCCGCCCAGGAAGCCCTGGCCCAGACCGCCGGGGCGAAGGCCGCCGAGCTGACCGAACAGTCGGAAGTGCAGCAGGCTGAGCGTGACGCAGACACGGAGACCGCACAGAAGCAGATTGAGAAGCTCCAGGCCGAGGTGGACGCGGCGGAGACCAAGGATAAGGACCTCCGGAGCCTCCGCGCGGAGCTGGCCAAGGTCCAGAGCCAGTTGGACACGGCCGAGGCCGGCGGGGGCGAGGGGGCTTCCGAGGACCTCAAGGAACTCAAAGCGGCCAACGCCGAACTCTCCACCAAGCTGGACGCTGCCGAGCAGCGCGAAGAGGAACTCGAAGAGGTCGCCAACGCGAAGGAAGACGAGGCGGAAGCCGCGCGTACGCAACTCGAAAAACTCAGCAAGGCCATGCAAATGGATAGCGCGGCCCGGGATCGCGAGCTGGCGAACCTGCGCAGGGCCATGACCGACAGCGAGGGCGCGGTCAGCGATCAGCGGGACCAGATTGCGCGGCTCGAGCAAGAGATGGTCCAGGCCAAAGAAGCGGCCGCCTCGGCCAAGGAGCACCAGATTCAGGTCACCGAGTTACAGGTCCAGGTCGAGGCTCGCGAACGGGCCCTGCAGACCCTCCAGGAGAGCTTCACCGATCAGATCGCGGAGGCCACCGCCAAGGCCCGCGACCGCGAAGTGGCCCTGTCCGGCACCGTCCGCGAGCTGCAAACGCAATTGAACCAGCTGCAGGTGAACAGCGACGAGCGCGAATCCGCAACCGGCACCTTGCAGTCCGAGATTGCGGACCTCGAGGCTCGGCTGGAGACGGCGCGGGCATCGGGGGGCGCCGCCCCGGCCTCCGAACGGAAAGCACCGCCCCGCCCGCGGAAGCCTGGTGCGCCGAAGGCCGCGCCCGCCGCCGATAAGGACGATGGGGCCGCCGACGCAGGCGCCGGGGTGCCGACGCCACCGCCGCTGGCCACCATCGCGATCGAAGCGACCGAAGGCCTGAACGCGGCGCAGACGTTCGACTCCTACCAGCCCACCGGGGCGAGCGCGTTCTCCCTGCGCAGCGCGAAACAGGTGTGCGACACGCCGGGCGAACTGTACAACCCGCTGGTGGTCTATGGGCCCGAGAACGCGGGCAAGACCCACATCCTCCACGCGGTGGGCAATGCCATCAGCAGCGCCCGCCAAGACCTGAATGTGGTGTACGCCTCGGTCGAATCCCTGATGGCCACCCTCGCCGGACTGGAAGCCGACACGGACCTGGACACCGTCGCCCTGGACGCGGACGTGCTGCTCCTGGACGATTTCATGATCGAGGACCTCAGTCCGGAACAGCAATTGCGCGTGGCGCAGGTCCTCACGAACTTCGTGCATGACGGCCGCCAGCTCGCCCTGGCCAGTGCCGTGCCGCCCGTCAAGATGACCGGGATCGAGCGGGAACTCATACGGTTCCTCGAAGAAGGTCTGCTGGCCAAGTTCGAGACCAACGAAGAGGCCGTCGTCCAGAAACCCAAAAAGAAGGCCGCCGCAGCAGAGGCGGCTCCGGCCGCGGACGCGCCGGCCGACGAGGAGCCCGCCGCCGCGGTGCCCATCGACACGTCGTTCGATGACATGTTCGAGCGCGACGAATCCCTAACACGGGAGCAATATCGCGGCGGGAAAGTGTTCGACGAATTCATCAAGGCCTACGAAGAACCGAACGCGACCCGCCGCAGCCGCTTCCCCCTGATCGTGGGCGAGGATGATACCGGCAAACGGCACCACTTCTTCCACGCCCTGGCCAACGCGTTGGCGGAGGTCTTCCCTGACGCCTCCATCGCGATCTTCTCGGGCATCCTCCTGGCCGAGGTCATCCGGGCGGACCCGGAATTCGACACGGACGCCTTCACCGAGCGGGTGTGCCAGTCCGACATCGTGCTGCTGAACGACGGCGACGCCCTGGTGGGCGGACCCATCCAGGTGGGCCGATTCGCCCAGGATATGGTCCAGAAGTTGTTGGCCCAACAGCAGTTACTCACGATAGGCCTTTCCAAACCGGACAAACGCGATAAGATCTTCGGCGACGCGATAAGCGCGGGAACCAAAAAGAAGATCTAAGTCCATGCATCCGGATCGGCTCCGGGGGTTGCTCGCGGCAGTAGCGGCGGGGGAGCTGGATACTGCTCAGGCCCTGGAGCAAATCAAATTACTGCCGTACGAAGACCTGGGGTTTGCCAAGGTGGACCACCACCGGCACGTCCGCGTGGGCGTCCCCGAAGTGGTCTTCTGCCTGAGTAAGACCGCCGACCAGGTGCGCGCCATCGTCCGCAGCATCGCGGAGCGGGGGAGCAACGTACTGGCGACGCGCATGAGCGAGGAATTGTTCGCCGCCCTGCAGCCGGACTTCCCCGCAGCCACGTACCACGCGGCCGCGCGCGCCATGGTCATCGAGGTCACCCCGGCGCCACCCGTTCCCGGCACGGTGGCGGTCGTGTGCGCCGGCACGAGCGATATCCCCGTCGCCGAAGAAGCGGCCGTGACGCTGGAAGCCCTGGGCAACACCGTCGAGCGCATCTACGACGTGGGCGTCGCGGGCCTGCACCGGCTCCTGGCGCAACACACCGCGCTCGCCGAGGCGCGCTGCCTCGTGGTGGTCGCCGGGATGGAAGGGGCGCTCGCCAGCGTGATCGGCGGGCTGGTGGAGACGCCGGTCATCGGCGTGCCCACGAGTGTGGGGTATGGTGCCAGCTTCGGGGGCATCGCCGCCCTGTTGAGCATGCTGAATTCCTGCGCGTCCGGCGTCGCCGTCGTCAACATCGACAACGGATTCGGTGCCGGCTACATGGCCCACCTCATCACCCGGCAGAGGGAACGGCCCGAATGAGCCTGCTGTACCTGGATTGCTTCGCGGGCCTGGCGGGGGACATGATGCTCGGCCTGCTGCTGGACTTGGGGCTGTCCCTGGAAGACCTGCGGGCCGAATTGCAGCGCTTGCCGCTCACCGGCTACCGCGTGGAGGTGGAGCAGGTCCGCCCCCAGGGGATCAGCGCCACCAAGGTGCACATCATCGTCCACGACGACGCGGAGGCCGCCGCCCACGCCCACGCGCACATCCACGATCCGACAGACCATCCGCACGAACACAGCCACGTGCATCCGCATGAAGCCGAGCGCCCGCACGCCCAACACGCCGGCCCGTCCCTGTCGCTCGCCCAGATCGAGGCGATGATTCGGGACAGCGACCTCTCGGCCGGCACCAAGGATCGCGCCACCCGTATTTTCCAGGCCCTCGGCGAGGCGGAGGCGCACGTGCATGGCGTCCCCCTGGAGCACGTGCACTTTCATGAAGTCGGGGCCATCGATTCGATCGTCGACATCGTCGGGACCGCCGTCGGGCTGGACCGCCTCGGGATCGACCGCATCGAGGCCAGCGCCATTCCCACCGGCGGCGGCACCATCGAGGTAGCGCACGGGCGTATGCCGGTCCCGGCACCCGCCACCGCGCAACTCCTCCGCGGCATCCCCACCTACGACCCCGGCATCCGCCAGGAAATGGTCACCCCGACGGGGGCCGCCATCCTCTGCACAATGGTGACGGCGTTCGGCGCCCAGCCGCCGATGGTGGTGGACCGCGTCGGCTATGGCGCCGGCACCCGAGACTTCAGCCCCCTGCCCAATGCCGTGCGGGGCTTCTTGGGCCAGCCCACCGCCGCAGGGGCCGACGCCGTGCTCGTCCTCGAAACCACCGTGGACGACATGCTGCCGGAGCATCTGGGTTACGCGCTGGAGTGCCTCTTAGAGGCCGGCGCCCTCGACGTGTTCTTCACCCCCATCCAGGGCAAGAAGACCCGGCCCGCCACGCTGATCACCGTCCTGGCGCGCGAAGACGCGCGGTCCACCATGACCCGGGTGCTGTTTCGGGAGACCACCACGTTCGGCATCCGCGTCCGGCGCGAGGAGCGCGTGATCTTGGACCGGGAGTTCCTGGACGTGGACACCCCCTGGGGCCCGGTGAGCGTCAAGATCGGGCGGCAGAACGGGGCGGTCTTGACGGTGGCGCCCGAATTCGAACAGTGTAAACGCCTCGCGCAGGAGGCCGCCCAGCCCCTGCGCGGCGTGTACGACCTCGTGAAACGTCTCGCCCTCGCCCGCCTGGAGGACACCGCATGACCCGCCGCGCCGTGTACGCGGGTAGCTTCGACCCGATCACCAACGGCCATCTGGACCTCATCGAGCGCGCCGCGCGCATGTTCGACGAGGTCATCCTCGCTATCGCCATGAACGTCCGGAAGGAGTCGCTGTTCACCGTCGAGGAACGCGAAGAGTTGTTGGACGCTTGCACCTCGCATCTGGATGGCGTGAGCGTGGATCGCTTGAGCGGGCTGACCATTCACTACGCGCAGCGGGTGAACGCCACCGCCGTCGTCCGGGGATTGCGCGCCATGAGCGATTTCGAATTCGAGCTGCAGATGGCGCTGACGAACCGCACCATGGATCCGAACTTCGAAACCGTGTTCCTCATGCCCCACCAGGATTACGCCTTCCTCAGCTCCAGCCTGGTGAAGGAAATCGCGCAATTCGGGGGCGATGTGTCCCCCTTCGTCCCGCCGGTCGTCCGCGAAGCCCTGGCCCAAAAGTTCAACCAGCAGCGGCAGACCGGCTAGGCGCCGCGCCCCGCCGGGCGGTGCTAGACTAGACCCATGGGGGCTCCCAGGCACTTCGCCCGACGATCCACCCACTCGGCGCGCATCCTTCTGGGCGCCGGGGCCGTGGTTCTGGTCTGGAGCGGCATGCCGGCCGCGGCGGACGTGGTCCACTTCACCAGCGGGCGCGCGAAGACCGGGATCGTCCTCGAAGAGACGGACACGCAGGTCCGGCTCGAGACGGCCGACGGCGTGATGGGCATTCCGTGGGCGGTGATCGAATCCGTCGACCGAGACACCCGCCAGAAGAACGGGCGCATCCGCCGGCAATGGGCCGTGGCGCAGCAGCAGGCCACCCGCCGACGGCGCGCGCGGCGGGCGGCACGCCAGGCCGAAGAAGCCGCTCAGCAGACCGAGCCGGAGATCACACAGGCCGAGGCGAATCGGCGCGCGGAAGCAGAGAAGCGGAAGCTCGCCACGAATCGCGCGCGGGTCGAAAAGTATCAACGGAAGCAGGGGGAGCTGGCGGAGGAAGAGCGCGATTCGCAGGCCTTGGTCGTCCCGCCCGCCCAAATGACGAAGACGGAGACGGCGATTCAGGTCGCCGCGGACGTGATGAACGTGTCCCGCAACACGCACCAGAACATCGCCGTGGACGTGGAACTGGTGGAAACGCTGGGGCCCGGTGAAGAGCGGGTCGCCGCCCGCCGGTCGGTAACCATCCGCGAGCTGCCGCCCGGGCACATTGAGCGCGTCGAGGTCGAATTCAGTTTTCTCCCCGGCTTCCCCGTGCGGCCGCGCGTCAGCGTCGCCAGCTCCACGCCCGTCTCGTAGTGCCGGGCGGGCGTGGCACGCTGGCCCAAGCCCAGCACGCCTTTCGCGATACCTTCGTGCCGGCCCACCGCGACCGCATCCGGGTGGTGGCCACCGATGTGGATGGCACCCTTACCAACCACGACGGGCGCCTCCGCCCCGTCGCGCTCGAGGCGCTCGCCCACCTTCGGGACCGGCCCGATCCGCCCACACTCGTGCTGGTCACCGGCCGGCCCGCGGCTGCGGTCCAGGCGCTCCTCCTCTATACGGGGTTTGCGGACTGCCCGATCGTCGCGGAGAACGGGGCGGTGGTGCTCGCCCGGCCGGGCGCCCACGCCACAATCCTCGCCCCGTTCAAGGCAGCCCACGCCCAAGCCGTGCAGGCGTGTCTCGCCCAGGCAAGCTGTGGGGCCCGGCTCGCTGAGGATAACGCGGACCATCTCTCCGACATGACGTTCGTCCCGGACGCCCCGGGATCGCCGACGCCGGCGGCGCTGACCCGCCTCGCGCACGAGATCACCTGCGCCTTGCGCGACGCGCCGCCCGAGTGCGCCCTGCCACCGACCCAGGTGTTGCACAGCACGATCCACGTGCACGTGGGAGCGGCCGGCGTGGATAAGGGACGGACCCTGCAGCTGCTGCTGGCGGGCCAGACGCCGGGCATCCCGGCTGCGCCGGTACCCGCGGAGTCCGTGGTGTGCCTCGGCGATAGCGCCAACGACGCCGCCCTCTTCACCACGTTTCCCGAACAGGCGGTCGCGGTACCCGGTCCGGGACCGGCGCTGCACCCGGGACTGGTGGAGGTGGCGCGCTATGCGGCCCCCGCCGTGGCCGATGAAGGCTTCGCGGCCGTGGTCCGCGCCCTGTTCTCCGCGCCCTGACGGGGCCGGGGGAGCGTGCTAGACTTCCCCAGCCCTTACCGGAACGCGCGACGAGCCATGCCCTTCACCCGCCGGGCGCTTTTCTCCCTGTGTCTGTGCACGGTCTTGGCCGGCATCATCGGCCCGGGCCCGGCCGCACAGGCCCAGGCCCCCGCCGGTCCTCTCGCATCCGATCCGGGCCGCCCCCCTACCCCGCTGGTCCTGGACCAGGCGACGTATTTTCAAGCCGTGCGGCAGTGGGTCCAATCGGTAGAGGCGACCAGCCTGGACCCCGGCCTCCCCCACATCCTGGCGGGCGGGCGCGCCGCCGCAGAGCGTCGGGATTGGGCCGCTGCGGAAGCCGCGCTCGATAATCTGGCGTCCGCGCATCCCCCGGAGGGGATGGTCACGCTGTTGCGCGGTCTCGTGGCCTGGTCCCGCCAGGACCTGCCGGCCCACGTGGCGGCGCTGGGCCGCGCGGCCCCGGAACTGGCCGCCGCCGGCGAGACGGACATGGCGGTGGACACGTGGCGCTACTTGGCGCTCACCGCGGCGCATGCCGCCGATCTGGCGGGGGCCGAGCGATACCTCGCCCAGGCCCTGAGCCGCGTCCCCGATGCCGCCGCGCTGCACTTCCTGCGCGGCCAGTTCGCGTGGATGCGCGACGACCACCCCGCCGCCATCGCTGCGTGGGAGCGGACCGTGGCCCTGGCGCCGGAGGATGCGGTGGCGTGGTTTACGCTCGCCGAGGCGTACACCGGCACCGGCGCCACCGGGCAAGCCCGCCACGCGGGCAACGAGGCCATCCGCCTCGCCCCCGCCTGGGTCATTCCCCGGCTGCAGGTGGCGCGGTGGCTGCTGGCGGACGGCGATGGTCAGGCGGCCTTCACCGTGCTCCTGCCCTTGGCCACGCACACGCCCGACCTGCCGGAGGCGCGGGCCCTGCTGTCAGACGCGACGCGCCAATCCGGGGTCACCCCCGATTTCAGCCAACACGCGGCGGACCTGCGGGCGCGGAACGCGTCCGGCGCGGACTGGGTCGCGTTGGGCCGGTCGGAGCATCGCCAGGGCGCCCTGGAGAATGCCGCGAGTGCCTACCGTGCCGCGCTGGCGTTGGAGCCGACCCAAGGGGAGTACGGGTTCCTGTTGGGCGGGGTGCTCGGCAAGCTGTGGGACGTGGAGGGTGCCGTCGCCGCGTACCGACAAGCGCTGGCGGCCGGCTTTTCTCCCGTCGCCTGTCAATACAACCTGGGGCTGATGTACACGACGGCGGAACGGTACGCCGAGGCGATCGCCGCCTTCGACGCCTCGGCCGCCAGCGGCGGCATCCCCGCCTACGTACACGGCGGCCGGGGCGGCGCCCTGCTGCGCGCGGGCCGATTCGCCGAAGCCGAGACCGCCCTCGCCCTGGCGCTGGAGGACGATCCTGAATCCGCCGTGTTGTGGGAGGCCTACGGCGTGACGCTCCTGGCGCTCGAGATGCCCCGGCCGGCGCGGCGGGCGCTGGCCAACGCCGTCGAACGGCAAACGATCCCCACGCGCTCCGCCCGCTACTGGTTGGGGCGGGCGGAGTTGGCCATGGACCGGCCGAATGCGGCGCTGGAGGCGTTCCGCCACGAGTACGAACTGATGGGCTCCTACCCGGAGCTGGCGCACTGGGCGGGGGTGGCCGCCCAGCAGGCGGGCCGGCCGGCCCTGGCGTACCTGACGTTCAACACCGCCATCCAGTACGGGCACGGCATGGCGGACGCGTGGCGCGGCATGGCGGAGTTGGATCAATCGGGCGGCCGGTTGGCCGACGCCGACCGGGGCTACCAACGGGCGGAAGACCTGGGACTCGATTCCGCGCTCCTGCATTACCGCCGGGGCGAGCTGGCGTGGTCGCGCGGGCACCTGGGCGAGGCGCGGGACCGGCTGGAAGTGGCGGTGCAGCGGGATCCCGACCTGACGGCGGCGTGGCAGCGGCTGGGCGCCGTCCAGGCGGAGCTGGGAGACCAGGCCGCCGCCCGGCAATCCTTCGCGCGCGCGTACGGCCGCGACCGCATCACCTGGTTCTTGCGCCGATCGGTTACGCGGCTGTTCCTCGGCGCGTTGTGGATCGCCAGCTTTCTGCTCGTCCTGATCCTGGGCGCGCGGGTGTACCACCGCCGCAACCACGATTGGCGACGGCTGTTCGTGGGCCGCCTGGACCTGGCAGCGGTGGCGGTGCTGGCGCTCCTCGTGCCCATCGTGCTCACCCTCGCCGGGCAACGGCTGCTGTACGCGAGTTTCCGGCTACAAGAATTCACCAACCGGCAAGCGCTCGGCTTCAATTCGTTCCTGGCGTTCCGCGATGGGGTATTCCTGGGCTTGCTTCCCGTCGCGTACCTGTGGTGGCGCCACGGCCGGCCGCGCGTGGGGCCCGTGGACGCCCGCCGTCTGGCGCTGCACGTGGGACTCGGCGTGGCCGGGTGCGTGGCCTTCAGCGTGCCGGGCCTGGTGGCGCACCTGCTGGAGCAGGACGTGATGGGCACGGGCCTGTTGCCGCGCACGCGCAACTTCTTCAACGCCACCCCGCAGAACCTCGCGGCCAGTGTGGTGGGAATCGGCGTCATCAGCAGCGCCGCCCAGGAGGTGTTCTACCGCGGGGTGCTCTTCCGCTTGAGCCGCGAGCAGGTGGGCGCCATCGTGGCCGGCATCGTGTCCGCCTTGCTGTTCGGCGCGTTCCATTTTCAGGCGGCCAACCTCTGGTGGTACGTGTTGTTCGGGCTGATGGCGGCGTTCCTCTACCACCGCACCGGCTCCCTGGTCGCGCCCATCGTCATGCACGTGCTGTACAACGTGGTGCAGGTCATCGTGTGAGGCCGGGATGACGCTCGGCCCCATCGGCCCGCCGCCGGGTTCCCCCCCCGCCGCCGGCACCTGCGCGCGCTGCGGGCACCGGGTCGGCAGCTACCTGGTCTACACGGATTCGCGCGCCGCCGGACCGGGACGGCCGCCGCCGGAGCACATCTGCTACCGGTGCCACCGCCTGGAGACGCGCGGCCACTTGCCCCAGTCCGTGGACGAGGTCCACCAATCGGCGCGGGGCCAGGCCGCCCAGTTCATGCTCTACCGCCTCGGCATGATCTTCGTGGCGTTGTGCACGTTGGCCGTGATGCGCCGCACGGGCGAACCCGCGCATTTCTTCTACGGCCTGGGTGGCGTGATCCTCCTGTACACGCTCAGCCGCCGGGTGCGGCCGAGGCGGCACGCAGCGGACGACGCCCAGCCATCAGCCGCGGAGGCTGCCTGGCAAGCCGCGGTCGAAGACGAGGGGCCGGACGGGTCCGACCGTCCGGTGGTGCCCCCGCCGGCCCGCGTTGACGCCCCCCCGCACCGCTGATAGGCTCCCGCTCCATGAACGCTGCTGGCACCTGGACGGTGGCGCGGCTGGCCGATGCGCTGGGCGCCACGGTGGTGGGCGACGGAGAGACGCCCGTGGCGGGCGTCGCCATGGCCGATCGGCTCACCCCGGGCGCGGTGACCTACGCCACGACCCCGGAGTACCTGGCGAACGTGGAAGCGACGGAGGCCGCCGCCATCATCGTCGGCCACCACGTGACCGCTTCCACGAAACCGCTCTTGCAGGTGGACATGCCAAAGGCGGCCTTTGCGCGCGCGATGGAACTCTTCTTTCCGCGCGAGGCGCCGCCGCCGGGGATCCATCCCACCGCCGTCGTGGCTGAGGACGCCACCGTCGCGGACACGGCCACCGTCGGGCCGCACGTGGTCATCGGATCCGGGGCGCAGGTGGGTGAACGGTGCCATCTGCACCCGGGAGTTCACGTGGGCGCGGGCACCACCATGGGCGCGGACTGCGAGTTGTTCGACCACGTGGTGCTCTATGCGGGGGTCACGCTCGGCCGGCAGGTACGCATCCACGCGCAGACCACCATCGGCGCTGACGGGTTTGGTTACGTGTTCGACGGCGAGGGGCACCGGAAGATCCCCCAGGTGGGCACGGTGGACATTGCGGATGACGTGGAGATCGGGGCGGGAGTGTGCATCGACCGCGGCACCCTGGGGGTCACGCGGATCAGCCGGGGGGTGCGCATCGATAATCTGGTGCAGATCGGCCATAACGTGGACGTGGGCGAGCACGCGATCCTCGTGGCGCAGGTTGGCATCTCGGGCTCCGTGTCCATCGGCAACTTCGCCATGCTCGGCGGACAGGTGGGCGTGGCGGATCACCTGACCATCGGCGAGGGCGCCCAGTTGGCCGCCAGCGCCAAAGTCACCCGGAGCGTGCCTCCCGGCGCGGTCATGTTCGGTGTGCCGGCGCGGCTGCTGAGGGTGGTCAAGCGGCAGCAGGGCGCGCTGGCCCGGTTGCCCACCGCGCTCAAACGGCTGCGGCGCCTGGAGAAAGCGGTGGAGGCGCTGCGCGAGGCAGTCGCTGGTCGGTCGTGAGCCCGGCCGGGGCCGCAGACCCCGTGATAAACTGGCATGCTGGGGCCGACGGGGGGGCAGGCTAGGGCCGACGCATGCTGGATTACACGCTGGAAGATGTCTTCCGCGCCGCGAAGAAGCAAGAGGCCTCCGACGTGCACATCTGTGCGGGGATGTCGCCGCAGATGCGGCAATGGGGGGACCTGAAGCCGGTCGGGGGGTTTGCGGAGCCACTGACCCCGGAGCAGGTGCGGGAGCTGGTGACCCCCTTGATCCCCCTGCGCCAGCGGTCGGAATACAAGAAGTCGCTGCAAGTGGACTTCTCGCACGTGAAAAAAGGGCTTGGACGGTTCCGGTGCAGCGTGTTCGAGGAGAACCGCGGAATGGCGGCGGTGTTGCGCATTGTGCCGGAGGAAATTCGCTCCTTCGACGACCTGGGCATTCCGGAAGGGGTGCGCCCCCTTACCCGCCTGAAACACGGCCTCGTCCTGATCACGGGGGCGGCGGGCTGCGGCAAGACCACTACCCTCGCCGCGCTGATCAACATGGTGAACCGGGAGCGGGCGGAGCACATCATCACCATCGAGGATCCCATCGAATTCGTGCACAAAAACATTCTGAGCCAGGTGAACCAGCGCGAAGTGGGGCCCCACACCGCCTCCTTCCCGCGGGCGCTGCGGGCGGCCCTCCGCGAAGATCCGGATGTGATTCTCGTGGGGGAGCTGCGCGACCTGGAAACGATTTCGACCGCGCTGACTGCCGCGGAGACGGGCCACCTGGTGTTCGCCACCCTACATACCCAGTCCGCTCACAAGACCGTCGACCGCCTGATCAACGTCTTTCCACCCGGGCAGCAGCGGCAGATTCGGACCATGCTGGCGGAGTCCCTGCGCGGGGTGGTCACCCAGCAGCTCGTGAAGAAACGTGGGGGCAAGGGGCGCGTCGCCGCGTTCGAACTGCTCATCGGCACCCTGAACGTGGCGAATATGATTCGCGACGAGAAGACCTACATGATCCCCGGCGTGATGCAGACGGGCCGGAAGGCCGGCATGCAGATCATGGATGACCACCTGCTGACCCTGGTGCAGAAGGGCATCGTGGACGCGCGCGACGCGCTGGATAGGGCCTCGGACAAGGAGACGATCATGCGGGTCATCAAGCAGCGGCGGCAGCGGGAAGCCGCCCACCGGCGGGCCCTGGAAGAGGGCGGCGACAAGCCGGCGCGGTCGGCCTTCGGCCGGCGGCGCTAACCTGGCTCATGGCCACGCAGCTGCAATCCATCGTCGCCGAGGGTGGACCGCCCATCGACGGGGAGCCGCAGATCAACGCGCTGCTCCGGTTCCTGGTCGAGCATGAGGGGTCCGACCTGCACCTCATGTGCGGCGCGCCCGCGAAGATGCGGCTGCACGGGGACCTCCATGTGATACTCATCAACGGGGAACCGCTCATCCTGACACCGGAGATGACGCGCGGGTGGGTATACGAGATCCTCGACGAAGAGCACATCATCCAATTTGAACAGACCGGGGACACGGACCTGGCGTACCGCGTGCCGGGCTGTTCACGCTTCCGGGTGAATATCCTGGAGCAGATCAATGGGCCGGGAGCGGTCTTTCGCGCGATCCCCGAAACGATCCTGACGCTGGAACAACTGATGATGCCGCCCGTCCTCAAAAGCCTCGCCGAGAAGCGGCAGGGGCTCGTGGTCGTCACCGGTCCCACCGGCAGCGGGAAATCGACCACGCTGGCCGCCATGATCAACCACATCAACCATACGCGCGGCGGCCACATCGTCACCATCGAGGACCCGGTGGAGTTCGTCCACGAGAACGTGAAGTCGCGCATCACGCACCGCGAGATCGGCGCCCATACCAACTCCTTCGCCTCGGCCCTGAAAGTGGCGCTGCGCCAGGACCCGAATGTGATCCTGGTCGGCGAGATGCGCGACTTGGAAACGATTCAGCTCGCGCTCACGGCGGCGGACCCGGGGGTCATGGTGTATGGCACGCTGCACACGAATACCGCCGTCGGCACGGTCAACCGGGTCATCGACGTGTTCACGTACGAGCAGCAAAATCAGATCCGCGCGCTCCTGAGCGAAAACCTGACGGCGGTGGTGGCGCAGACGCTGCTCAAGACCGCGGACGGAAAGGGCCGCTGTGCCGCGGTCGAGATCATGGTGGTGACCTCGGGCATCCGCGGCGCCATTCGCGAGAACAAAATCGAGCAGATCGATTCGATGATTGAAACCGGATCCCAGCAAGGCATGCAGTCGATGGACGACTGCCTGTACCGCATGATGCAGGAAGGGCGCGTCACGCCTGAGGCGGCCCGGGAATACGCCAGCGATCAACGGCGGTTCCAGTAGACGGCCCGCCCCCACCACGCAGTTAGTCCAGCTCGGGCGCCTCCACCATCCCGACCCGGAGAATGCCGGGGGGCGCCGTCTTTCCGAGATAACTCTCGCGCCCCACCTGCACGGTCCGCAGCGCTTCTTCCACCTGGCTCCCCTCCGGCAGCTCCTCAAGCGAACCCACGTCGTTCTTCACCAACAAGAACGCGGCCGGGCGAATCACAAGCACGTGGTCGTTCTCATCGATCACGCTCCCCATGGCGATGAACCCGCCATGGCCGTGCGAGTCCTGCCCGATGTGCACCCGAACCATGTCACCGGCTTTCATACACGCCTCCTTCCGGCGGTCTCAGCCGCCCAGTAAAAAACGATACCCCGCCTGCACCCACGCGCGCAGCGTCGGGGCGAACCACAGGATCCCCACCAGCGCGTACGGCGTGACGGACACAAGCCACGCGCGGCTCCGCGCCAGATGGTACCCCTGGCGCAGCGCGATCGCGAGCACCCCCAGATGCGTGACCAGCGCCAACGGCACCCCAATGCCGGGCACGAACAGCAGCGCCCACGGGGCCGCCGCGTATCCTACGAGGCGCCACGTGATGCGCAGGCGCGCGTGCTTTTCGCCGACGAGGAGCAACAGCGTCTGCAACGCGGCGACCTCGGCGAGGAACATGGTGAGGGCGATGAGGGGGACGAACAGCACGATAGTCACTTCGGTGCCCAGATTGCTCCAGAAGGTGTTACCCGCTTCAGCCGACGTCACGAGCAAGTTCATCCCCCGGTCCATCGCCTCCCGGTATTCGAGCAGCAGGGCGCTGATGCGCCACACGCGCCAGAGCAACAGCCCCAGCGTGGCCCAGGAGAGGGCGAACACGAGGGGCGACCACGAGTCCCCCACCAAGGGCATCCGGCGGAAGAACTGCTCCGGCTGCAACATGATTTCCCACCACGTGCGCTGCAGCGCGTCACGCCGCCCGAGGCTCGCACGCAACTCCCACTGGATCGGCTGCCGCGGATCGAACCCGCGCTTGAGCAACGCGGAGGGCCGGGTCGGCCCCTCGGACTTCCCGGCCAGCACGTCGTTGAAAAAACACGTCTCGCACTGCGGCGTGCCATGGTCCACCATGTTGCACCCGCTGCAAATGGGCCGGCCGCAGCCGCCGCACCGGGCGCTCGCGTCCGTATCCGCATGCACGTGGCACGGCTCCGCCAGGGCGGCCGGCTCCGGCAGGGGCCGCGCGTGGATCTCGCGCGTTTGCGCGTCCAGGTAACTCTCGGGCGCGGTGACGTCGAGCAGGTCGTCCCCGTGATGGAAGACCAGGTGGCACTCGGGACACGCCACCGCCGAACGGTCGCCGCCCTCGAACTTGTGGTCACACCGTGGGCACGTAACGATCATGCGGAAGCGGCGCGCCGCCTAGTACACGGGCGTACTCCATTCGGCATACTCCGGCACGCGCCGCTGGACGATGTCGAAGTACCGCTGCTGCAGCGCCATCGTGAGCGGGGCGCCGGCGCCGGGGGCCACCCCCCCCCCCCCCCCCGCCCCCCCCCGCGCCCCCGCAGGCCCCCGCCCGGCGTTGCGGGATGGGGCCCGGGCGGGCCGGCCGGG
>CBDUXP010000041.1:0-33642 GCA_965371225.1 uncultured bacterium
GGCCGGCGGTGGTGCAATTCTGGGCCGTCGGCGCGGGGCGGGCCGCGCCGCGCCTAATCGCCGCCGGACCCGCTGGAGTCCGGGGAGGGGGCGCCGTCGTAGGCGGAGAGGACTTCGGTGGCGGGGGCCGGTGGCTCGCCGGGCCGGGCACGCTGTTCATGCGGTGCGGCGGAGGGGACGGTGGTGCCGCGTTCGTTCTGGACCTGGTATTTTTTGACGTTGGCTTTGTGCTCGGCGTACGTGTGGGAGAACACGTGGGCGCCGTTGTTCATGCTGACGAAGAACTTGTAGCCGGCCTCGGTGGGCTGGACGGCGGCCCGGAGCGCGGCGATGCCGGGACTGCAGATGGGGGTGGGGGGCAGCCCCTTGTGCTTGTACGAGTTGTACGGCGAATCGAGTGACAGATCCTCATACGTGAGATGTTGCCCGTAGTTATCCAGCGGATAGCGCACGGTGACGTCGCACTGGAGCAGCATATTCTCTTCGAGTCGGTTATGGATCACTTCAGAGACCAGCGGCATATCGCTTTCCACCATCGTTTCTTTCTCGATGATCGACGCGATCTTCAACAGATCGTAAGGCGAATAGTTCGCGGTGGCCATTTCTTCGCGCAAGGCCCGTGTCCGGCGTTGGAATTCCAGGAGCATGAGTTCCATGAGATGCTCGGCGGACACGCCCTTCGCGACGTGATACGTTTCGGGGAAGAGATAGCCTTCGGCGTTGTCGACGGTGATCCCGAACTGCGCCAGGAAGGCCGGATCCTTCGCGAGCCGATGGATCTCCTCCGCTGCGGCGAGTTCGAGACGTTCAAGTTCATCGGCGATCTCCCGGATGGTCGATCCTTCGGGCACGGTGAAACGGTGGGAGAGTACATTGCCGGCGGCGAGCCGCTTGACCACTTGGCGGGTGCTCAGGTCGGTGCGGAGCCGGTATTCCCCGTACTTCAGATGCGTGTCGACGCCGCGCCACCGGACGTACCGCACGAACAGCCTGCGGTCCCGAATCAGGCCTAGGTCCCAGAGGCTGGTGGCGATTTCGCGGGGACTCTCGCCCTTGGCAATCGTGACGGTCTTGTACGCGGCGGCCGCACTGGCGGGACGATCTAACGCTTCCAGGGTGCGATTGACCCACTGAAGGCCCATCCACCCGCCGGCGAAGATGAGCGTGAAGATCCCCAGACCGACGCGTGCGCCCCAGGATGAGCCTGATCGTGCGGCGGGGGTGGGAGGTGCCATAGGGGAGGTGGGCGGGGGTGCGGAGGCCGGTGCAGCGAGACGGGCGGATGGGGCCCGTCCCCACTCAGTGCAGCAGGTAATTTTAGCAGAGGTCTGCCTCGGCTAGCCACGGGGCGGGACTGGAGGCCGCTGGTAGTGGATTAGCCTATCCGTTTACATTCTGATAAGATGGGAATTCAACACTTTCCCATCATCTTGGCGGCGCACCATGTTCCACCCGCGAGGGGGCTTAGCTGGGGGACCGGGCGCGGGGAAGGAAGGTACGCGGTGGCCAAAGGCGAACCGAACGTCAGCGCCTCGGGGGAATTCCCTTTCGCGTCCCAGCTGCAGTCCGGGGTGCGCGGGGTGATGGTCTACTCCCGCAGTTGCGAATACGCCCTTCGCGCCCTCACCTTTCTCACCGGCCTCCCGGAAGGCCAGATGGCGACCGTCAAGGAGATTAGTGAGACAGAGCAACTGCCGAAGCAGTTTCTTGCCAAACTACTCCAGTCGCTGGCGCGCGCGGGCATCGTAGCTTCGGTCAAGGGCCCCGGTGGGGGCTTCGCCCTGGCGCGGCCCGGGGATGCAATCACCCTGCACGACGTGGTGAACTGCATCGACGGGAATGTGGATTTCAATCGGTGCGCGGTCGGCTTGGTGGAATGCGCGGACGACGCGCCCTGCCCCCTGCACGATCAGTGGAAGGTGTTGCGCGAATCCATCCGGACGTATCTGGCCCGCAATGATCTGGCGACGCTCCGGCAAGCCCTCGATGAGAAGCGGCGCCTCATGACGGGCTCCGGCCCCGCGGCGCGCTAACGCCGCGGGTCGGGGGTCGTTCCGGCCAGGGCGACCAATTCGGCCATGGGCCAGGGAGCGGGGGGCACCCGGCGCGCCCGCTCGAGCACGGCCTTGGTCACCCCCACCGTCCCTTGCGCCAGTGCGGATGCCGGGTCGTCTGCGACTGTCGGACTGAGTCCTGCTTCGGCCGCCGCCGCCCCGTCCCGATCGAACGGCACGGTGCCGAGCAGCCCAAGGCGGATGTGGCCGGCCGCGGCTACTTCCTCGGCATTCACGTGGCGTTGCACGGCGCCGGTCAGGTGGTCGAACACCGCGCGTCCCGCGGCCGGCGCGTCGACCTGGGTCACCACGATGCCCACGTTCCAGGGCCGGGGCTCGCGGTCGAGGGGGTATCGCCGGCGGCGGTCGGCCGCCGCGGCGCGCAAGAGTTCGAAGGTGCCGACGATGTCTTGCGCCGTCGTCAGCACCACGCTCACGTCGGCGGCCAGCAACCATTCCGCGGCGCCGTCGAGCGGTGGGCTCCCCAAGTCGCACAGGATGAGACGATGCGCGGCACCGAGGCGGACGAGGTTCGCCGCGCCGCGGATGCGGTCCGCGGGTGTCCCGTGGCGCAGGGGCGCGCCCGTGGCTCCACCGATAACATGAAATCCATGCGCGGTCTCTCCCCAGCCGGGAACGGCACTGTCGAGGTCCGCATGCAAGAGATCGCCGCAAACCGTTTGCGACGTCAGGCCGGCGGGCGTGAGCCCATTGCGCGACCCGACGGAGGCGTCGACCACCGCGACGCTGAGACCCTGGGCCGCGGCGGCGCAGCCCACGTTGACCACCACGTGCGTGAGGCCGATCCCGGGCGCACCGGCGGCGCACGCCACGAAGGTGGGCGCGAGGGCATCGGCGGGCAGGGCGGCAGCGTGCTCCCGTAGGGCCTGGCGCGCCGTGTCGAGTGCCTGCCGGCGTTGCAAGTCTACGGCGTACTGGTGCTCGATCGCGGATGCCAGGGCGGTCGCCTCGGCCACCACGGGTTCAATCATCGCGCCCACCTGGTCCTCCAGTTCCTCCAGCACGCTGATGTCCAGCGGGTCCGCCACAGCGACCCGCAGCACGTCCGCCTGCCAGGCCAAGGGGAGGGCCCCCAGCTTGGCCGCCGTGGCCGCGGGCAAGGTCTGGATGGCCGCCGGCTCCGGGGCCACCACCGGCGCATCCACGAAATCCAGCTCCAGTTGCGCGGCGAGTGTCTGCGCGAGCTGCCCCTCCGTGATCCAGCCGTGCGCGTGCAGGATCTGGCCGAGGGCTTGCCCCGTCTCCTCCTGCTCCGCGAGCGCCTCGGTCAGGCGCTCTTCCGAGATGGTGCCCGTGAGGACCAAGTATTGCCCGAGCCGGGTGCGCATGGGTTACTCCTTCTGGGCGCGGAGCAGGCCGGCGAACCGCTGATACCAGGCCTGGAATTCCACCTTGGTCGACCGCAGGGTGTCCGGCTTGATCAGTTCCGCCGCCAGGTGGCGGTAACAGACGGCCGTATCGGCCTCCGGGTACCGGCGGAGGTACGGCTTGCGGCTGAGTTCCGCATCCCGCATCCCCTTATGATCGAATAGGACGTAACCGGCGTACTGCGGGGCGATCTGGAACACGTCGCCCCGCACGCGCAAGTGCTTGCGCGTGGTCGCCCGCAGCTTGGCGAACACACGCTCGGCGAGTTCGGCGGTTTCAACCTGATTGACGATCACCCGTGGTTCGAAGCGCCGGTTCGCCAGGTAGCCGTCCATGGAGTTCGTGAGATACTTCTCCTGTTCCATGAACCGGTAGAACAGGGCCTTGATGCAGGCGTAGCCCGCCACGATGTCCTGCGGCGTGGTGACCACCAAGGCCTCGTGTGCGGCGAGCGCAAAGTCGAGCACGGTCACTTCAATACCGGCGCTCAGGTCGAAGATCGCCACGTCGTATTGGCGGCTGATGTTGAGGAAGGCTTCGACGAACTTCAGCCGATGCTCCCGCGACATGTTCGCGAGCCGGTACTCGCCCGGTTGCCCCGCAATGAAATCGAATCCGAACGCGGTGGACACGACGATCTCCTGAATCGACCGCTCATTCCGTAGCAGCTGCATGAGGGTGATCTTCGGCTGGTACCCGATCTTCGTGCCGCAATTGGCCGTCCCCAGGTCCGCGTCAATGAGCAGGGTCTTGGTGCCCTGTTCGGCGAAGGCGATAGCGAGGTTGACCGCCAAGTGGGTTTTCCCCACGCCCCCCTTGTTGGACAGCGTGGCAAACGTGCGAACCGTACTCTTCTCCGTGCTCCGCGCCTCGATCTGCTCCAGAAGGCGCTTTTCCATCTGGGCCTCGCGCGCATAGCGGTGGCTCTGCAACATGTACTGCTCTTCCACGGCGCTGAGCAGGGGGGTCTTGGGCGCCAGTTGCACGCGCACTTTCTTCCCCGTCGCGCGCGCCACCTCTTCGAGCGCGTCCAAATCCAGCGGGTCGTACATCGCCACTTCGACAGCGTCTTGGACGTAGCGGATGGGCAGGCAGAGGTACCGGCGCGCGCGGCCCTCACTGAACGCGTCGATGGCGGCGTCCTCGAACGGCGCCTTGTCCAGGTCCACGATGGGAATCTGGAGCTGGTCGGACAGGAAGGCCACCAGGTCGACCTCGTTGATCACGTTCAGGGCGACCAGAATTTCCCCGAGGCTCTGGTCCTGGGCCTCCTGCATGTGCAGGGCCGTGTCCAGTTCGTATCGAGAAATTTTGCCCGCTTCCAGCAGGCACTCTCCCAGCCTGGTATTCACCGGCGCCACTCCACGCGCGGTCCACATCGATCCTGCATCGGCCCCGGCGGCCCGTCTCTCCCGTAGGCCGCTGGCGCAATTTCAGCTCGACAGCCTCCGCATGTGACTATGAGTCTCTGCGGACCACGCTAATCGTTTATCCCTAAACCTAGTATTTCACCAGACTTCTGACGCCGTGTCAATAGAACTGCTAATACCGCCGATACTATGGGGCCTCTTTCTGCTCCGCCATCCAGTCCTGAAGGATGATCTGGGCCGCCAGGGTGTCGATGACCTGTTTCCGCCGTTTGCGCCGGACCCGTGCTTCCCGCAGGATGTCCTCCGCTTCGGCGGTCGTCAGGCGCTCGTCGCTCAATTCCACGGGGACCGGCGACGCGCTCGCCAACGCGTCTGCGAAGGCGCGCACCTTCGTGGTTTGTGGGCTGTCGGTGCCGTCCATCCGGAGGGGCAGGCCCACCACCACGCGCTCGGATGCGTGTTCCGCGATGAGCGCCACGATCCGGTGGAGGTCGGCCGCCAGGGCCGTGCGTTTGAGGACCCCGGCGGGTTGGGCGGTCAGGCCCAGGTCGTCCGTGCGGGCCACGCCGATGCGCACGTCGCCCACGTCCAGCGCTAGCACTCGCACGGGCGGGATCGGCTACCTGCCCAGCAGCTCGGCCACGATCCCGGCTGCGGCCGCAATCGCATCCGGCAGTGCTTCGGCGCGTTTCCCACCGGCCTGCGCCAGCTCCGCCTTGCCGCCGCCGCCGCCGCCCACCATCTTCGCCAACGGCTTGATGATCTCGCCCGCCTTGATGCGGTCCGTGAGGGAGGGGCTGACGGCGCACAAGAGCCCGACCTTGCCGTTGGTCGCCGAGCCCAGCACCAGGATGCCGTCGGGCAGTTTCCGGCGGAGCGCATCGCTGGCTTCCAGCAGCGCGGCGCTGTCGAGCCCCTCCAGCACCGCGGCCAACAGGGGGACGCCCCCCACGTCCTGAACCTGGTCCAGCACGTCGGACGCCCGCGCGGCGGCCTGTTTGCGCGAGGCACCGGCCAACTGCTTCTCGAGTTGCCGGCGTTCGTCCAAGAGTTGCCGCACGCGCCCCGCCACCTCCGCGGCCGGCACGTTCAGTGCGGTCGCGGCGTCGGCGAGGGTCTGCCGCCCCGCGGCGATGTGCGCCGTGGCGTGCGGTCCGCACACGGCTTCCAGCCGGCGGGTCCCCGCGGCAATCGAGCTGTCGCTGAGCACATGAAACGTGCCGATCTCGCCCGTGTTGTGCAGGTGCGTGCCGCCGCACAGTTCCGTACTGAAGTCGCCCATCTCGACGACGCGCACCATCTCGCCATACTTTTCCCCGAACAAGGCCATCGCGCCCGCCGCTTTCGCCTCGGCGATGGGTCGCACCGTCGTCCTCACCTCCACCGCTTGGCGGATGCGGTCGTTCACCAGCGTTTCGACGCGAGCCCCCTGCTCGGCGCTGGGCGCCGCAAAGTGGGTGTAGTCGAACCGCAACCGGTCCGGCCCCACGTATGATCCGGCTTGGCTGACATGCTCGCCCAACACTTCACGCAGCGCGGCGTGCAGGATATGGGTCGCGGAATGGTGGATGGCGGTGGCTTGGCGCACGTCCGCGGGTACCGCCACGTGGAGCACGTCCCCCACCCGTAGCGTGCCCTTGTCCACCGTAACCCGGTGCACCGTCAGGCCCGCCACGGGCGCTTGCACGGTGCCCACCGTCGCCGTGGCCTGGCTGTTGCGGGCGCGCATGGTGCCCTGGTCCGCAATCTGTCCCCCGGCCTCGGCGTAGCACGGCGTGCGATCCAGGATCACCTCCGCCTCGGTCCCCGCTTGGGCCGTGTCGACGCGCCCGCCCGCCTGCAGCAGCGCCACCACCGTGCCCTCGGCCTCCACCGCCTCATACCCGAGGAATTCCGTCGGCCCCAGCTCTTTCAATAGGTCCAGGTAGACCCGTTGGGCTTCCACGTCTTCGTACCGTGAGTCCGCCGCGCGGGCGCGTTCCCGCTGCTCCTCCATGGCGGCATCGAAACCGGCCTGGTCCACCGTCTTCCCGTGGTCGGCGGCCACGTCGCGGGTGAGGTCCACGGGAAATCCGTAGGTGTCGTAGAGGCGGAAGGCATCCGCACCGCTGATCTCGGAGCCGGCCGTCGCGTCGATGATCGAGGTGAGCATGGTGAGCCCTGTGGCAAGCGTGGCCTGAAACCGTTCCTCTTCGCCTTCGATCAACCGGGCGATCTGCGCGTGCTGCGTGCGCAGTTCGGTGTAATGGTCGCCGTACAGGTCCACCACGGTGCCACTGAGCGCGTGGAGAAACGGGTCGGTCAGCCCGAGGTCGCGGCCGTACTTGACGGCGCGGCGCAGGATGCGGCGCACCACGTACCCCCGTCCCTCGTTGGAGGGGAGGACGCCGTCGGCCATGACAAACGTGATGGCCCGCGCGTGATCGGCCAGCACGCGATAGGCCGTCAGGTTGTCCTTGTACGGAATGCCGGTCAGCTCCTGCGCCGCTTCGATGATGGGAAACAGGAGGTCCGTCTCGAAATTCGTCAGCTTGCCCTGGATCACGGACACCAGGCGTTCGAGCCCCATGCCCGTGTCGATGTTCTTCCGCGGCAGGTCCACGAGGGACCCGTCTTCCTGGCGGTCGAACTGCGTGAACACGAGGTTCCAGATTTCCACGTACCGGTCACAGTCGCACCCCACGGCGCAGGTCTTCCGGCGGCACCCCACCTTCGGCCCGTAGTCGTAGAAGATTTCGCTGCACGGGCCGCAGGGCCCCGTCGGGCCCATGGTCCAGAAGTTGTCCTCGTCCCCCAGCCGCGTGATGCGATCCGCCTTGACGCCGATCTGCTTCCAGATCTCGAACGCCTCGTCGTCATCCTTATATATGGAGACGTGGAGGCGCTTGACCGGAATGCCGATCACCTGCGTGATGTACTCCCAGCCCCACGCGCAGGCTTCGGCCTTGAAGTAGTCGCCAAAGCTGAAATTCCCCAGCATTTCGAAGAACGTGAGGTGCCGCGCCGTCCGGCCCACCTCCTCGATGTCCGACGTGCGGAAGCACTTCTGCGCCGTGGCGGCGCGCGTGTACGTCAAGTCCACCTCGCCGAGCAGCTCGCTTTTGAACTGCACCATCCCCGCGCTGGTGAACAGCAGGGTCGGATCGTTCGGCGGCACCAGCGGGTAGCTGGGCTTGATCGTGTGGTCGTGCCCGGCGAAGAAGTCGAGGAACTTCTGCCGGGCCTCACTGCCGGTCATGCGTACGGCGTCCATGGGATCGGGGCGGACGACAGTCACCGCCGCCAGCCCGAATCGCCTAACCTACCACCCGCCCCCATCCCCGGCAACCGGGGCAGCGTCCGGCGCAGTGTCTCGGCCGAGGAGGCGCAGCACCACCGCCTCCAGGGTTGCGCCGGGCATGTGGGGGGCGCGTGGCGGCCCGGCGACGCTCAGCGGCCCTTGAGGGTCTGCTCCATGGGCACCAGCATCATGGCCCCCACGGTGTTCACCATGCCGTCGTCCTTCTCCATACACGCCTGCTTGACGGCGCTGAGCAGCTTCCCGCCGGTGGTTTCGCCCCAGAACCACTCGGCCAGCGCGTCGCTCTCCGCCGCCCCGCCCGGTTGCGCGGTCACGGCCTCGAAGTAATACGCCTTCACGTCCTCGGCTGCGAGCTTCAACAGGAGTGCCGGCGGCATATCCCCGCGCGGGCTGTCGGGAACCCCCTCGTCGAGAAACGCCGCGACGAAGTCCGCGGCCGCGTCCGGGTCCAGGCCGCTGACGCCGACTGTGGTGCGTCCGCGCTTCTTCACGGCCAAGTCATACCACGAGCGCATCTTGGTCACTTCGCCCTTGAACGCCGCCTGGAGCTGGGACACCTCGGAGCTATCCACGGGGTCCGCGTCCAGGTTGATGGGACACGCCCAGGTGGCGTGCCCGTCGCCCGCGGGGGCGTCTTCCGGATAGTCCGCCAGCACAGGGCCACTCTCCGCGTCGAGCAACTCCAGCGTGGCCACCAACACGCGCCGCTGGAACGCCGCATCGTTGGGTGGGCCCAGAGGCCGGCCCAGATCGAACGGCACCCAGAGCGCCCGGGGCGGCTTCATTACTTCGGTGTGCTCCCGAATCAAGCTGATGCTGACCGTCGGTACGCCTTCGTCTTCAAGGTAGTGGCTGAGCCCGCCCACGGCGCGCGTGCAGAACGGTCAGACGGGGACGAGCAGCGCCGCGTCCACCTGGTCCTTCTTGAGCAGGCCGGCCAGCTCGCGCGCGGTGTCTTCCATGCGCGCAGGGTCGGTCGCGCCCATGAAGGAGTAGTGGTAGTCCGCCACGGATCCGATCACTCCTTCGTCCGCGAGTTCCCGCAGCCGGTCCAGCGGAAACGCCACGTTCCAATCCTGCTGCCAGCCGGTGCGGTCGTAGTTGGTCGACACGTGGCTCATGACGAGATCGGTAGCGGTTGCATCGCCGGGGATCACCCGGTAGTCACCGGCCATGGGGGTAAACGGCCGGTCGTCGCGCCGGTGGAGCCCGGCGGTGGAGATGAGCGCGACCCGCCGGGCGCTCAGGGCGGGCCCGGTCGCCCAAGGGTGTCTGTCGTACGTGGGACATTCCAGGGCGGCGAGGAAGGACCGCTCCGGTTCGGGTAGCTGGTCGAGACGAGCCATCGGTGTGCTCCTTAATAGAGGCCGGTCTGGGCGGACCGTTCGCGCCGGAAGTCCCGGGTGCGCCGCCTTAGTCTATCGGGCGGTCCCCATCCCGCGTGTAGGCCAGTTCACAGCGGCGCGCCTGCCGCAGGGCAGCGGCTTGGGGTACACTAGCGCCTTTGCGGCGGGGCCGGGCTCCCTCAGCCCGCTGCGAATGGGATTTCCATGGGACGACTGACAGGTAAACGCGCCGTTGTGACCGGCGCCGGCAGCGGCATTGGCCGCGCGTCGGCCACGTTGTTTGCGCAGGAGGGGGCCCAGGTGGTCGTCGCCGATATCAATGGCGACGCGGCTGCCGAGACGGTGGAAGGGATTCGCGCCGGCGGCGGCACGGCGGAGGCCGCGACCGTGGACGTGGCCGTCGAGGATCAAGTGGCCGGCTTGATGGCGCAGTGCGTGGATCTCTACGGGGGCCTGGAGGTGGTGTACAACAACGCGGGCGTGAGCGGGGGCGCGGCGCGTTTCCTGGACATCGAAACCGAGGATTGGAATCGGGTGATCGCGGTCAACCTGACCGGCGTGTATTTCGGGATCAAGCATGCGGCTCTCATCATGCAGGAGCGCGGCGGCGGGTCGATCATTTGTACGGCGTCAGTAGCGGGGTTGCGGTCGGGCGCCGGGGGCACCGCGTACAGCGCCAGCAAAGCCGGGGTCATCAGCATGACGCAGACCACCGCGAATCAGTTGGCCGGCAAGGGCGTGCGCGTGAACTGCATCTGCCCGGGCATTATCGAAACGGGCATGACCAAGCCCGTGTACGACATGGCACGCGCGCGGGGGTCCGAACACAAGATCGGGCAGTTGAACCCCACGCGCCGCGGGGGGCAACCGATTGAGATCGCGAACGCCGCCCTGTTCCTGGCCAGCGACGAGAGCAGCTACGTGAACGGGCAGGCGATCGCGGTGGATGGGGGGCTCAGCTCGAGCCACCCCTTTGTGCCGGGCCGCCTCGCGTAGGCGCACCACGAGCCGCGCCGGCGGCGGCTGCTTCGCGTCATGAGTTATATCGTTGCGACCGACTTGATCCTGGGCTTTGGCGGTCAGGTGATCCTGGACCGCGCGACGTTCTCCGTGGAAGAACAGGACCGGGTCGGGCTCATCGGGCCCAACGGGTCGGGCAAGTCCACGCTGCTGAAAATCCTGCACGGGGACCTGACGCCGGACGAGGGACGGCTCACCCGCGCCAAACGCTTGCGCATAGGCTACCTGCCCCAGGACATCACCGAGCTACGTGGCGAGTCGCTCTTGAACTCGGTGCTCGCTTCCGTGCCCGGCCGGAGCGATTTGGAAATCCGACTGACCGAGGTGGAGGCGGCGTTGGAGCGGGCGGAGGAGAGCGACGCGCAAATCGCCCTGTCGCAAACCCTGGCGGACGTGCACGAGGAGCTGGCCCACTTCGAGGACCAATTCTCGCCGCATCAGGCCATGCGGATCCTGCGGGGCCTGGGCTTTCGGGAGAGCGATGATGCGCGGCCCTTGCCGGAATTCTCGGGCGGGTGGAAGATGCGCGCTGCGCTGGCGGGCTTGCTCTTCCAGCAGCCGGACGTGCTCCTTCTGGACGAGCCGACGAACCATCTGGACCTGCCCTCCGTGCGGTGGCTGAACGACTTCCTGGCCCAGTACCGGCACGCCATGGTGCTCATCAGCCACGACCGCACGTTTCTGAATGGGCAGGTGAACCGCGTGCTGTCCTTCGAGGTGGAAGGGTTGCGCAGCTACCCCGGCAACTATGACGCGTACCTGGTCCTGCGCGAGGAGGAAGTGCGCGTGCTGGAGAACCGCGCGCGGAACCAGGAACAGAAGCGCAAACAGATGGAACAGTACATCGCGCGCTTCCGTGTGTCCGCCCGCCGGTCGGGCCAGGCACAGAGTCGCATCAAGGCCCTCACCAAAATGCAGGAGATCGTGATTCCCGGGCGCCGGAAGTCGCTGTCGTTTCGGTTTCCGTCCGTGGAGCGCTGCGGCGAGGTCGCCCTCAAGGCGGAGAAGATCGGGAAGGCCTTCGGCGACACGGTGCTGTATACCGACCTGGATCTGACAATCATGCGCGGCGATCGCATCGGCGTGGTGGGCGTGAACGGGGCGGGCAAGACGACGCTCTTGCGGCTGCTGGCGGGGGAGCTGAAACCGGACGCGGGAGCGGTGGACCGGGGCCATCACGTCAGCCTCGGTTACTACGCGCAGCATCATGCGGACTCCCTGACCCCGGGCAACTCCGTGCTGAACGAAGTGCACTATGCGACGCGGGAGGCCGGGGAACAGTTCGCCCGATCAGTCCTGGGCTTGTTTCTCTTCAGAGGGGATGCGGTGGAGAAACCCGTGAGCATCCTCTCCGGCGGGGAGAAAGCGCGCGTGGCGCTCGCGCGGCTGTTCGTCCAGTCCCACAACGTGCTGTTGATGGATGAACCGACCAATCATCTGGACCTCGACTCATCTGAAGCGCTGGCGGAGGCGCTGCAGACGTTTGGGGGAACGCTCGTCTTCGTCTCCCACAACCTGGCCTTCGTGAACGCCCTGGCCACCAAAATCTGGGATATCGCGGACGGCACCCTGACCGAGTACGCCGGCACCTTGGACCAATACCTGGACCACCAGCGCCGCCGGGCCCGGCCCACTCCGGCGGCCACGGCGTCGGCGGCGCCCCCCGTGGCGGAGACGCCTGCGGCGAAGACGCCTGGAACGAAGCGGGGGAAGACGGGACGGGAGGGGAAGGCGCGCCGCCGGCGGGAGGCGGAAGCGCGCCGCACCGTCAACAAGCGGCTCCAACCTTTGCGGCGGGGGGTGGCCGAGTTGGAGGGGCGCATCGCGGAGCTGGAAGAGCGGCAGCGCGAACGCGAAGACAAATTGGGCCGCCAGGAAATCTATGACAACCCCGTGCTCTTTCAATCGCTGCTGACGGAATTCAACACGGATCGCGAAAACCTGGAGCGGCTGCTGGCGCGGTGGGAGCGGAAGCACGCGGAGTTGGAGGGGCTCGAGCAGTCGCCGAGCGCGACGGACTCGTAGGGTCTGCGGCAACCATGGAGCGCTTCTTTCGTTTCATCCTCCAACATCGTTACGTCACGCTGGTCGCGCTGGCGGGGGTGACGGCATTCTTCGTCGCGCAGTATCCGCGCGCGCGGCTGGCGACGGACTTGTTCGAGTTCTTTCTCGATGAGCCGCAGATCGTTGAGGACTACCGCCACGCGGTCGAGGAATTCGGCACGGATACCATCACGATCGTGGCGTTCGATGCGGACGAGGTGTTTACCGCGGACGGATTGCAGCGCCTGAAACGGGCTGTGGAGGAATTGGAAGCCGACGAGTACGTCGCGCGGGTGATGGCCGTGGTGACGGCGAACAAGATTGAGGGCACGGAAGAAATGTTGATCGTGCGGCCCTACATCGATGAGATGGAGGACACGCCCGAGTGGTTCGCCGAATTTCGCCGGGCGATTGCGGAGCACGAACTGTATCAGGACATGTTGCTGTCCCGGGACGGCACCACGGCGGTGATTGCCATCGACGGTACGCCGGATGAGTCCCGCACGGCGGAGGATGCGGCCCCGTTCTGCGCCGCCGTGAACCGCATTCTGGATCGACACGAGATTGCCCTCGGCGAACGCCACATGGTCGGATTCGCGCCCACCACGGCGGAAGTGGTGGCCCAGACCGTCTTCAATACGGTCCGGATTCTCCCGATCACCCTGGTGACGGTATTTTGCATCGGCTGGGCGCTGTTCCGCGCGTTCTGGCCCCCGATCCTGACGCTGGGTGTGGCCGCCTTGGCGGTTGTGTGGGTCGCCGGGTTTGCGATCCTGCTTTCGCCGAAGGTGAATGTACTCGTCAGTATCGTGCCCATCGTCATTCTGGTGCTGAGTTTCGCCGACGTGGTGCACTTGACCAACGCGTACCTGACGGCGGTGACGGATGGGGTCCCGAAAGAACAGGCCATCCTGCGATCCGCGACGGAAGTGGGACCGGCGTGTTTGTACACCAGCGTCACCACCCTCCTGGGCTTCGGCGCGTTCGCCGTGGTGCCCGCGAAGATGATGCGCCAGTTTGCCTTCATCATGGGCTTCGGCACCGCGTCGGCGTTGCTGATTTCCGTCACGCTCGTGCCCGTGCTGTTCTCGTTCTTTCCCGAACCGGCACCGCGCCGGAAGGGATTGAGCGCGAGCCATGGGTCGCCCCTGGACCGCCTCCTGCTCTGGTGCCAGACAGTGACTCGCCAACGTCCGAGGTGGATCGCGGCAGTTGCGGTGGTGGTCGTCCTCGCGTGCGGAATCCAAACAAGCCGGCTGCACGTGGAGACGGACTTGGTGCAGCGGTTCGCCAAGTCGAACCCGCTACGCGCGGGGTACATGTACTTGCAAGCGCGCATGGCCAGCGGGAACACGGCGGAGATCATTATCGAAACCCCGGAGCGGGACGGGGTCTACGACCCGGCGTTCTTGCGCGCGGTGCAGGAAATGCAACGGCAAGTGCTCGCGCTGCCGTCGGTGGACGCGGCCCTCGCGCTGACGGACCTGCTGGCGGTGATCCACCGCGAGATGAACCCGGGCAAAACGGCGCCTGGCGACCTGCCGGATACGCGCGAACTGGCGGCGCAGTACGTCTTGCTGTTCTCGCTCGGCGGGGCCGATGATTTGACGCCGCTCGTCAATTACGAGCGGAACCGCCTGCACATGACCCTCCGCCTGAATGTCACCGGGATGGGGGCGACGCACGATACGGCGCAAGCCGTGTTGGCGATCGCGGAGCGTACCTTGCCTCCGGAGGTGCACGTCGTTGCCACCGGGCATATGGTAATCCTGGGTCGGGTACTCCGCAGTCTGGTCCGCGGCCAGGTGACCGGGCTCCTCTCCGCCATGGCCACCATCACCGTGGTGTTCATCATTGCGTTTCGGAGCCTCCGGACCGCGTTCGGCGGCATGGTCGTCAATTTCGTCCCCATGCTCATCTTCTTTGGTACGATTCCCTGGTTCAATACGCACTTCGATAGCGACTACATCGTGATTGGGGCGGTGGCGTTGGGGATAGCCGTGGACGATACGATTCACTTCCTCCACCGGTACCGCCTGGAGCTGAGTCGCAGCGCGGGCGACGTCGACCAGGCCCTCCACCGCACCATTGAGCACACGGGCAAGCCCATCGTGCAGACGACCGTAATCATCCTGTTCGGTTTCGGGGCGTTCAATCTCAGCAGCTACACTACTGCGCGCGCCTTCGGCGCCATGCTGGGTTGCACGCTCGTGTGGGCCTTGCTCGCGGACCTGTTGCTGTTGCCCGTGCTCATCCGCGCCGGGTGGGTGCCCATGCCCGTCCCTGCCGATTGATCGCCGCGCCGCACGATCCCATACAATTCCGTCATGCCCGCGGTCCCGCTCCTGCGAGTCGATAACGTGCGCGCCGCGCTCGGGCAGGGGGCGTGGTGCAGCGCCAGCTTCACCGTCCCGTCGGGTGGCCTCGTTCGCCTCACGGGACCGTCGGGGAGCGGCAAAACGACCCTACTGCGCACCCTGGCGCGATTGCATCCCCGCGCCGGCGGGGAACTCGCCTTGCGGGATCAGGCCGCGGACGCCGTCGCGCCGACCGTGTGGCGGCGGCAGGTGGCGTACGTGGCGCAGCGGCCGGCCATGCTGCGGGGAACGGTCGAGACCAACTTGCGGGCGGGGGCGGCGGTGGCGGCGGCTAACGGCCGGCCCCACGATCCCGCGGAGGCGGGACGCGTGTTGGATGCGCTTGGCCTTCCCACGTCGCTCTTAATGCAGGATGCGGGCACCATCTCCGGCGGCGAAGCCTCGCGAATTGCCGTGGCACGTGCGTTGCTCGTGCAGCCCGCGGTCTTGTTGCTGGACGAATGTACGGCGGGGTTGGATGCCGCCGCGGCCGAGGCGCTCGTGAGGCTCGTCCGGCAAGTAGTAGAAGGGGAGCAGTGCGGGGCTGTGGTGGTGGCGCACACCACCGCGCCGTGGGATGACGCGTTCGGTGCTACCGTATCCGTGGAGCGCTTCTCGTGAGCGGCGGCATCGTCCCTATCGGCACGTGGCAACTGGTCCTGTGTGTCACGTTCGTGGCCGTGGCGGGAGGGATCGCGGCGGCCATGCGCTTGGGGCTCCTGCGTTCGATCCTGTGGGCCACGGTGCGGACGGTGGTGCAACTCTCGCTGGTGGGGTACGTGCTCACGGGGTTGTTCGCGGTCAACCATCCGCTCCTGATCGCCGGCGTGGTCACCCTCATGTGCCTCATCGCCGCGCGGGAATCCCGCGGGCGGGCGCCGAATGTCCCAGAGTACTCGGTCGGCCTCGCGTTTCTCGCGCTGACCGCCAGTACGTATCTCGTGGGGATCGTCACGTGCGTCCTGATCATCCGGCCGGAGCCGTGGTACACCGCGCGGATCGCCCTGCCCGTCGCGGGGTTGCTGCTGGGGAACGCGATGACGGGCATTACGCTCAGCGTCGACCGGCTCTATTCGGAGGTGCGCAGCCGGGCGGCCGAAGCGGAAACGTGGCTCGCGTTAGGCGCGACCCCGGCCGAAGCCGTGCGCGATTGTCAGCGGGAGGGTTTGCGGGCGGGGATGACGCCCATCATTAACGCCATGATGGTGGTGGGGATCGTGTCGCTGCCCGGCATGATGAGCGGCCAGATCCTGGGCGGCGTCGATCCCCTGGTGGCCGCGCGCTATCAGATCGTGGTCATGTTGATGATCGCCGCTGCCAGCGCTCTGGGATGTGTCATCTTCGTGCACTTCTCGCTTCGGCGGCTCTTTACCGCTGACGGCGCGCTCGCGCCGCACTTTCACCTCAGCGGACCTCCCGCGGCCGACGCGTCGCCTTCGCGTTAGAACTTCGTCTGCCACTCGAGCAGGAAGAAGTCCTGTTCGAGTTCGCCATCGCGGGCGGCGGTCACCGTGTCACTCTCGTGGTCCAGGTGCACCCAGTTGGCGCGGACGAGGCTGCGGTATTTCGGTAGGAGGTGGTAGGTCAGCCCCACGGTCGTGCCCCACATCTCCGCGTCGAGCACGTCTCCGTATTGCACGTACTCGTACTTGAACACCGCCTGCAGCGTGTCTTCAACGAGCCAATAGCTCGGGACCAGGTGGAATCCCCAGAACTCATCGTCCCGCGCCAGGATGACGTCGTCACTCAGGCCGCCGACCACGAAGCCGGTGCCGGCCCCCGGGCTCGGGGCGAAGGAATCCCGCACGTCGTAGTCCGCGTAGAGGAATTCGCCCAGGAGGCCGAACCGCCCTACTTCCAGCGAGGCGTCGCCCGTCAGCAGCAGGCGATGGCCCCGGTAGCGGATTTCGCCGTCCTGCCCGTTGACGAACACCGGGTCGGCGATGTCGAAGCCCGCATCCACGCCGCCGAACGGATCATTCGCACCGTTCCCGTCCACCGACCCCGCAATAGCTCCGCCCAAGAGAAGACTCGCCTGGCCATACCGCGTGTCGGCACCGTCGATGACCCGGTACTCCGCTCGACCGGCCCAGGCAAACGCGTCGTTGTCGTCCTCATTCTCGCCCGTCCCGTTGAACAGACCCACGTAGGCCGCCGCCCGCCCGCCGGCGAGCTGCTCGTTGTACGCCATGACGCCGACCTCGCGGCCGACGGTCAATTCGTTCACGAATTGCGACCGCGCAATCGTAAGGCGTTTGGTAGAAGATGTGGTCTCTTCCTTGCTGAACTGGATCTTGAACAGCCCGCCCCGCACCCAGGTGCCGTCGAGCATGGTGCCGTCCAGAAACGCCGGCTGGTGCTCCGCATACGCAGCGTTGAAGTTGAGTGCATCCAATGCGCCGGGATCGTCAATGCCATCGCCGTCGAACTGCAGCAGGTACTTCGTGCGCGGGCCCGCATAGCCGCTAACCTTGACGCGCGCCCGGCGCATGCTGAATCCGTCCGTCTGCCGGAAATCGCTCGTCTCGAACCCGCCGATCCCGCTGGCGCGATCACCGGCGGCGTTGGCTCCCGCGTCGTTGTCGCTGACCGAGGCCAGCAGGTGAATGTACCCGCCGATGTGCATGGAGTCGGCCAGACTCGTATGCACGATCGCCTTGTCGGCCGTGGCCACGTCTTCGAACTGGGTGGTGGTCACGGTTTCGGCGTGCACCCGGACTTCGTCCAGCACGTCGCGCTTGAGTTGCTCGTGCTCGAGCACCGCCTTCTCGCGCAGGTCGCGGGCCTGATCGGGCGTGAGCTGTCCGCCCTGTTCGAGAATGGTGATGAGGTCTTCGGCGACGGTCCCCGCGTGAACCGGGCCGCTGCCGATGGTGGCGGCGCAGAAGGCGGAAAGCAGATAGGCAAGGATACGGGTTCGCTGAGACATGTCTCCTCCACAGCAATTGCGATTGAGTCGCAATCATACTAAAGCGACAATCAGAAGTCTACCCCACGGTCTGATAAAAGTCACCTGAGTGGTCCGCCCGGCCCCCAGCCCTCTCAGGGCCCCGTTCTCAGGGGGGCCCCGCCCTGGCTATCTCAACGAAGCAGCCCGGGGGGCCGTGCCCTGCCAGGTGCTTAGCGGGCGATGCTCACAGGCTCCGACGTGACAATCCGGCCACATCTACCGGCCGGGTCTTCGCCTCGGCAGGTGGAATGATGACCTGGTGCGGGTCGTGGCGCTTGTCCACCTGGAGCACGTAACAGACTTCCATGGCCGGGAGCCAATGGCAGAAGAATCGGTCGTACACGAGCGGCGCCAGGTTGATGATGTGGCTGATCCACCGGATGGGCGGCCAATTGTCGAACACGAACCACCGCTTTTCCATGATGAGCGGGAACCCGGCGCCGTAGTTCGTCGCGTGCTCCAGCTTCCAGCGCTCGTGCCACTTGGGTTCGCCGACGATTTTCGTGTAGCCATCGAACGTGCGGTAACCGAAGGGCACCTTGTGGTCCGGATCGCCGAACCACTTGGTAGAGGGAAAGTAGCTCGCCTTGACGATGATGCGCCCCCCGTCTTTCGTGATACGCACCAACTCCATCAGCGTGGCGTGAAAGTTCGGGATATGCGCCAGCACGTGGTCACTGAACACCTCGTCGAAGCTGTCGTCCAGAAACGGATACGGATACTGCGCAAGATTGGCGCGCACCTGCAGGCCGGGGTCCGGCACGATATCCAGGTTGACGTACCCCGCCCGGATCACGCTGCCGCTGCCGATATTCAGCTTCATGCGGGGGCGGCGTCCTGGGCTAGCCGCAGGGGACCGGCGCGGGGATGCCCAGGGCGTCGGCGAGGACCGCGTTGAAGGCGTCCGGATACTCCATGTTGCAGATGTGGCCGGCGCCGCCGATCTCGTGGTAGCGCGCGCCGGGAATCCGATCGCGCAGGTCGATGCCCAGCACGGTCGGCGTGACCCGGTCGTCTTCCCCGAAAATGATCGTGGTGGGGGCGTCGATCTCCCCGAGCCGCTCCCGCACGTTGAACGAGAACGTGGCCCGGGCCGCGCGGCGGTAGTGGGTCGGGTTGTTCCGCGCGACCTCGCCGATGACGTAGTCGCGGAGCGCGGGGTCGACCCGGTCCGTGAACGCGTTGGTGATGCGCGTCCGCGCGACCTCCGCCATCGGCGCCGTCTCGATCTGCTCCAGGGCCGGTGCGGCCATCTGGAACAGCGCCGCCGGCAGCCCCGCCAGCGTGTCCACCAGCACCAGCTCCGCCAGGCGCGCCGGATGAGTCAGCGCAAACTGGAGCGCGACGGTCCCGCCCATGCTGAGACCCACCAGCGCCGCGCGCGGGATGTCGAGCAACTCCAGTAACTCCGCCACGTCCTGCGCCATATCGGCCGTGGTCCAATCCCGGTCCGGCGCCGTGGATTCGCCCGCCCCGCGGCAATCAAGCGCGAGCACGCGCCGGTGCCTGGCCAGCCAGGGAATCTGCAGGATCCAATTGCGCCACGAGCCGCCCAATCCGTGAATGAGCACCACCGGCGGTTCGGGGGCCTCCCACGGCAGGGTGTAATCGATATCTTGATAGTGGAGCCGGCATTCCGGCAAGTCGGCAACGGGCATGGGCTACTCCAGGGTGCGGGCGACTCATTAATATATATAAAGGTTATAGATAGAGGATGCCGCGCCGCTGGCCTGGCGCGGACGAAGGACGCACGGAACACGGGATGATCTGGATGTATGGGGCCGGCGCGGTCGGCTCGGCCATCGGCGGGCTGTTGGCCGCGGGGGGGAACGACGTGACCCTCATCGGCCGCGACCCGCACATGGCGGCCATCAACGGTGCGGGGCTGCACATGGACGGCATCTGGGGCGCCCACCACGTGACCGACCACCTGCGCGCGGTGGTGGCCCCGCCGACCGGGGAGCAACCCGACTTGGTGTTCGTCGTGGTGAAGAGTTATGACACGGCGGCGGCGGGGGCGGATCTGGCGGGCCGCATCGGACCGGACACCACGGTCGTCAGCCTGCAGAACGGCGTGGGCAATGTGGAGGTGCTACAGAAGCTGCTCGGCCCGGAGCGCGTGGTGGCGGGGATGGTCATCATTGGCTTCGAGATTCCCGGGCCGGGGCGGGTGACGGTCACGGTCGAGGCGGATGCGATTCGGCTGGGCCGCCCTGGTGGTGCGCCCGATGCCGCCGTGCATCGGGCCGTGGGACTGCTTACGGGAGCGGGGATGCGTGCGGAGGCCGACCCGGAGATCGAGCGCGTGCAGTGGGGCAAGGTGTTATACAACAGCGCGCTCAATCCCCTCGGGGCCATCCTGGGCTGCCATTACGGTGCGCTGCTGGCCGCGGAATCGTGGAGCATCATCGAACAGATCATCGGCGAGGCATTCGCCGTGTTCGCCGGTGCGGATCTCCGGGCGCCGTGGCCGGACGCCGCCGCGTACCTGCGGTACTTGCGCGAGGTGCAGGTGCCGGCCACGTTCGAGCACCGGCCCTCCATGCTGACGGACTTGGCAACGCGCGGTAAGACGGAGATCGACGTAATGAACGGCGCGCTCGTTGCCGCAGGCGCCCGGGCCGGGGTGCCGACCCCCGTGAACTCCGCGCTCTGCCAACTGATCCGCGCGCTGGCGGCGCGGGCGGACGGGGGCTACTCGTAATCCCGGCGGTGACTGCCGCGGGCGTTGAGATACTTGTCTGCACTCAAGGCCGCAATGCAGCCTTGAGCCGCCGCGACCACCGCCTGCTGCACTTCATTGCAGGTGATGTCGCCGCAGGCGAACACGCCGGGCAGGTTGGTGTGCATGTGCGCGTCCACCGCTACATGTCCCTCGGGTGAGAGGGTCAGCGCCCCGTTCACGTAGTCCACGATCGGCTTGTTGCCTGCCGTGTAGATGAACACCCCCGCGGCGGGGATGGTGACCTCCTCGCGCGCCGGGTCCCGCACCAGGACCGCCGTTACGGATTCGCCGCCGTGCACCTCGAGTAGGCGGTGGCGCGGCAGGCGTTCGACATTTGGTTGCACGTCCAGCCGTGCCTGCAGCTCCGGGGCCACGTCCAGCGTGCGCGTGGGGTAGGCGTACAGCACCCGCCCGGCGAAGCGGGCCGCATAGAGCGCTTCCTCCGCCGCTTCCTCGTTGCCCCCGTAGACAAAGACCGTCTGCGCCCGAAAGAACGCGGCGTCGCACGTGGCGCAGTAACTGACCCCGCGGCCCAGGAATTCCTGTTCGCCGGGCACCGTGCTAGCGCGTCCCATGGCGCCCGTACACAGGATCACGGCGCGGGCGTGGTACTCCTCGCCCTCGCCGGTCATGAGCGTTTTGTCCTCGTCGGCCAGGCGCGCGCCGACGATGCGGCGTTTGACGATCGTCGCGCCGTACACCTGCGCGTGGTCCCACATGAGCGTGAGCAACTCGGCCCCGGTGAGCACGTCCTGCACGCCCGGATAGTTGCCGATCTTCTGGGTGACTCCGAGCGCGCCGTGCGTGAGCCCCTTGTCGAGCACCAGTGTGGAGAGGTCGGCGCGCGCGGCGTACAACGCCGCCGTGGCGCCCGCGGGGCCGCCACCCACGATCGCCACGTCCCAGTGGCGTTGGCTTTGCGGCGTGTCCGTCATGGTCTGCGCACGCCGCGCGGCGTGCGCTTCAAGTGTGTAACCCCCGGCGCGGGCGTGCTAGCTGGGGTGCAGCGCGAGACGCCGGATCGCCGTCCGGCCGGCCAAGCCCTGCCGGTGGGGCGGAGGGGTCGGGCGGGTCGCGTTACACCAAGTCGCCCATGCTGAAGATGGGCAGGTACATGGCCACGACGATAAACCCGATGATGCCGCCCAGGAGCACAATCATCGCCGGCTCGATCATCTGCAACAGGCCGTTGATGGTGATCTCGACCTCGCCGTCGTAGATGTCCGCCACCTTCAACAGCATGGTGTCCAGGTTACCGGTTTCCTCGCCGACGTCGATCATGTTCACCGCCATCATGGGGAAGGCGCCGCTGTCTTCCAGCGGTCCGGCGATCGTTTCCCCCTCGCGGATGGAGTCGTGGACCTCCCCGACGGCGTTCGCAATTACGCGGTTCGCGATGGTTTCGCGCACGATGCTGAGCGACTGCAGGATGGGCACCCCCGACGTGATGAGCGTCCCGAGCGTTCGGCAGAACCGCGCCACCCCGATCTTCCGCGTCAAGTCGCCGAACATGGGCAGTTTCAGAATGATGCGGTCTCGGACGTAGCACATGAACTCGAACTTGAACAAGACCTTCCAGAACATGTAGATCCCGAAGAAGTACAGGCCGAGGCGCCAGTAGTACACCTTCAACCACTCGCTGGTGTCCACCAGGAACTGGGTCGGGGCGGGGAGGGCGCCACCCAGGTCGGAGAAGATCTCGGCGAAGGTCGGTACCACCTTGAGCAACAGGAAGGTCACGATGCCGCCGGCGACGACGATGACGAAGATCGGGTACATCATCGCGCCCCGGACTTTGCGCTTCAGGAATTCGGCGCGCTCCGAGAACTCCGCCAGCCGCTGGAGCACCACTTCCAACATACCGCCGACTTCACCGGCGCGGACCATATTGACGTACAGGCGGTCATACGCCTTGGGGTGCTTGGCCAGTGATTCGGAGAACGTGGCGCCGCTCTGTACGTCGTTCACCAGCTTGTCCAGGATGTCCTTCAGCTTGGACGGGGGGGCCTGGTCGTACAGAATCGTGAGGCTGCGCAGGAGGGGGAGACCCGCGTCGATCAGCGTGGCCAGTTGCCGGGTCATCAGCGTCACTTCTTTGGACGTGACGCCGCCAATGTAAAAGCCGCTGAACCCCTTCTTCTTCTTCTTGCGGCCCATCTTCCCCGCGTCCTCCTTGACGGAGGTGGGGTACAGGCCGCGCCCGCGGACTTCATTAATAGCCAGCGCGAGGGTTTCGGATTCGACGACGCCGGTCACTTCCTCTCCGGCCTGGTCCGTCGCGCGATACGAGAAAATCGGCATAGCATCCTCCTGTCCGGGGTGCAGCGCGCTACATTCCCCCCGGACGGATACGCAACTCTCCTTAAGATTACCAGGCTACCGTGAGCCGGTCAAACCACCGAAACGCAGGCTGCAAATGGGTTTGCGGGCGTTGGCAGCCCAGCGGGCCCGGCCGCAGGGCAGGGGCGGGCGGACCAGTGCTTATGCAGCACTTTCGCTGTCGCTTACCGCAGAGGCCGCCTTGTCCGCGCCCTGTTCCTCGTCGCGCAAGCGCACCGGCCCAAACTGGTCCGGATATTTCCCCTGCTTGTCCGCGTAGAACGCCCGCATCTGATCCATCATGTCGCGCACGTCGTCGTCCGGGGAGAGCACGGGGCCAAACTGGGTTTCGCGAGGCCCGTAATCCAGCGTCCCCAAGACGATGGGCACCCCCGCGGCTTTGGCAATGTGGTAGAACCCGGACTTCCAGTATTCGACGCGGCCTCGGGTGCCCTCCGCGGGGATGGACACCACCATCTGTTCGGCCGCGCGGAACGCGTCCGCCACCTGGTCGACCACGTTATGCGACGAGCCCCGGTCGATGGGAACCCCACCCCAGGACCGCAGAAGGGGACCGAGCGGCCACCAAAAGAGCGTGTGCTTCGCCATGAAAGAAAACGTCAGACCGTAGGTGGCGGCCGACGCCACCATGATGACGAGGTCCCAGTTGCTCGTGTGAGGCGCAGCGATGAGGACATACTTGGCGATGGCCGGTGGCGCCCCCGCCGTCCTCCACCCGATTGCGGCCAGGAAGATGCGGGAGATCAGTTTGAGCATGGGCCGGTACTGTATCCGATCCGCATGCGTGGGAGGGGCGCGCGCGCCCTACGACGCCGCTTCCGGTGCCCCCGTCGCTGCCTGCAGCAGTGCCTCCACCTCCGCCGCGCGGAGGGGGGCCCCGATCTCTGTATAGAGGCGATGGGCTTTACGCAGTTCCCGCACGTAGCCCTCCTCGTCCCCAGTGCAGCGGGCCCAATCCGCCAGGGCTTCTCTGATGTGCGGCTCGCTTGTGACCGTCCCCGTCTCCCGTGCGATGATCATGGAGTCCTCAAGCAGCGCACCGCACCGTTCGCGCTTCGCTGGGTCCGCACTTCGTATCCCGACATGGGCGGCGCAGAGGAGCGCCGCGCCTTCGAAGTAGCGGGTCCCGCGCCGGCGCGCGAGACTGATGGCCTCCTGTGCGACCGTTTCGGCGCGGGCCACATCGCCCCGGCCGAGCAGCGCTTCAGCCTGCAAGCGGAGCATCAGGGGTTCTCCCTGCTGAAACGTGCGGCCGGTCCGGGCTTCCTCCAGCGCCCGTGCCGTGGCCTCCAGCGACGCGTCCCACTCCCCGCGCATCCAATGGGCGTGCCCCAGCGCCGCATACGCGACGGCACGGAAGTACGGCACGCCGATCTCTTCCGCCAATTCCACCGCGCGCCGGGCATGATGCGATGCGGAGTCGCGTTCTCCGAGCAGATCGGCCAGGTACACGTAAAACGCGTGGGTCGACGTGAGGGTCTCCCGGTCATTTTGTTCGCGGGCCAGCGTCAACGCCCGGTCCAGGTCACTGCGGCTTTCCGCGAGGCGTCCCATCTGCGACAGGACCGTCCCGCGCCGCATGAGGAAGCGCAGGTACGGATTGAAGCCCAACACCCGCTCGTTGACCTGTTCCGAATCTCCCACCTCGGCCAATGCCTGCTCCGTCAACTCAAGCGCTTCCTGCATGCGACCCGCCATGTGGTGGGCACCGGCCAGCCGGGTCAACAGGCCCAGCTTCAGCACCAGATCGTCGGCAAGAGTGGCCAGGTAGAGCGCTTCGGTCCGTAACGCCACCGCCGCGGTCACCTCCCCGCGCCCGCTCTGCACCCGTCCATACGCATCCAGCAGCACGGCGCTTTCGCGCGGGTCTCCCAGCTGGTCGGCCAGCGTCGCCGCTTCCGAATAGAGGCGGTCCGCTTCCGCATCGCTCAGCCCGGTCCCCCAGCCCAGGTACAACGTCTGCGCGCGCCCGGCCACGCGGAGCGTCAGCGTGTCCGGCGACTCGGGGAGCTTGTCCGCCAGCTCGAACACGCGCCGCCAATGCCGGACGGCTTCGGCCGGCGCGCTCTGGCCGGCCCACTCCGCGGCCCGGCGATGGAAGCGCGCCGCCTCCAGCCCGTCGCCCGAATACTCATAGTGATGCGCCAGGAGCGCCGCCCGGTCGTCCGCGGCGTCACCGTACAGGTCGCGCATGGCCATGGCTACGGCCGCGTGCACCGCCGCCCGGGCATCGCTCAACTGCGAGCCGTACGCCACCTCGCGCGTCAGGGGATGGGCGAACACGTATTCCGGTTCCGGGTACAGCGCTTCCTGGTAGAGAAACTCTGCTTCGACCAAGCGGCCAATAGAAGCCCACAGCGCATCCTCCGGAATACCGACCACTTCGCGCAGCACCGGCCACGCGAACTGCTTTCCGATGACCGCCGCGGTCTGGAGCACGGCTTTGTCGCCCTCTGGCAGCCGGTCGATGCGCGCGGCCAGCACCGCGTGCACCGTGGCGGGGATGGTGATAGCCACCTCCGGGCGCGCGCGCTGATACGCCCCCCGTTCGCCGACGAGGTCTCCGCTCTCCACGATGGTCCGGACCGCCTCCTCGAGGTAGAACGGATTGCCGCGCGTGCGCGCGATGAGTTGCACCGCCAGGTCCCCGAGCGACGGATCGCTGCCCAGCAGGTCAACCAAGAGTTCCCCGGCATCCGCGCGTTCCAGCGGTGCCAGGGCGACTTCTTGGACAGTTCCCTCGGGCATTTCGTCTATCCAGGACAGGGTGAATTCTGGCCGGTAGTTCACGAGGATCAACCCCCGCTGAGACGTTTCCGGATCGAGGAACAGGCCGCGCATCACGGCGAGCGACGCCTGGTCGAACCAGTGCAGGTCTTCGAAGATGACCACGGCGGGCTCCTGCTGCGCGCGGGCAATGGACAGGCGTCGGGCGATGGACAACAGTTGCTGTTGGCGGGCCTCCGGATCCAGGGGCGGGGCCGGCCGGGCGGGATCCGGCACCCCCATGATTTCGAAGAAGGCGGGCAACACCTCGTGCAGTGCGGGGTCCAGGAGCGTGACGCCGCCCGCGATCTTCTGCCGGGCCACGTCGTCGCTATCGCCGTCCTGGACGCCGAAGTTGTCGCGGTAGAGCATGAGGAAGGGCAGCAGGGGGATGTTCCTACCGTGTGAAACACCCTGGGTGCGAATGACCCGCACGCCGCGGGCGCGGCCCTGCTCCGCAAACTCGTGACACAGCCGGCTCTTGCCCACGCCCGCCGCGGCCACGAGGGCCACCGCCGTGCGCTCGCCCGCCATCCCGCGCTCCAGCGCCTGTTCGAGAAGGGCCATTTCTTTGGAGCGGCCCACGAAGCGGGACAGACCGCGCGTGCGGGCAATGTCGAAGCGCGACCGGTGGCCGCCCGCGCCGGTCAAGTCAAACACGTGCAGCGGCGCCGCCACGCCCTTGACCGTGAAGCTCCCCAAATCCTGCAGCTCGAAGTAGCCTTCCACGAGCGCGTGGGTCCGTTCGGTCAAGTAGACACGGCCGGACTCGGCGAGCGCTTCCATCCGGGCGGCGAGCCCCACCGTGTGCCCCTGCGCGGTGTAGTCCATGCGCAGGTCATCGCCGATGGCGCCGACCACCACCTCGCCCGAATTCAACCCCATGCGCACGGAGAAGTTCATCCCCCGCGTACGCCGCAACTCGTTCGCGTACTCCGCCAGCCGGTCGCGCAAGTGCAGCGCCGCGTAGCAGGCCCGCTGTGCGTGGTCTTCGTGCGCGATGGGCGCGCCGAACAGCGCCATGATGCCGTCGCCCGTGTACTGGTTGACCGTCCCCTCGAACCGGTGCACCCCCTCGGCGAGCACGGCGAAGAACCCGTCCATGATCCGGTGCCACGCCTCCGCGTCCACCTGCTCCGCCAGGTCCATCGACCCCTGCACATCCGCGAACAGCACCGTCACCTGCTTGCGTTCGCCCTGGACGGCGCCGCGTGCCGTCAGGATCTTGTCGGCGAGATGCTTCGGCGTGTACGCCTGCGGCGACGCGAAGCGCGCACCGGCCGCCGCCGCTTCGGCCACCGCCCGGCCGCACTGCCGGCAAAACCGGGCGTTGGCGCTGAGGGAGGCGCCACAGCCGCCACAGGTCTGCGCCAAATTTGTCCCGCACGCTTCGCAAAAACGCGATTCGGATGGGTTTTCGGCCGCGCACTGCGGACAGGAAAGACGGGGCATGGGCGCCTATCTTACTTGCGCCATGCGCCCCGCGCCCCTTGCGCCGACGCGCCCCGAGGGTTTGGTACCATGCGCGCACAACCGCTTGGGGGGAGATCTCGGGAGCATGCAGCACGTGACGCCGGCGCAGATGCAAGCCATCGACCGCTATGCGATCGAGACGCTGGGGATTCCCGGTGTCGCGCTGATGGAGAACGCCGGCCGGGCCGTGGCCGATGTGGTGCGCGCGCGTCTCCCAGCGGGCGGGCGCGTCGCCATCTGCTGCGGCCGCGGCAACAACGGCGGCGACGGCTTCGTTGTGGCGCGGCATCTGGTCAACCACGGCATACCAACCGACGTCTTTCTCGTTGTGGAAGGCAAAGCCCTCCGCGGGGACGCGAAATTGCAATGCGACATCGCCCACGCCATGAGCATTCCCGTGACGCCGGTGGAGACCGCCGAGGGGGTCCGCGACCTGGCTCAGCGGTTGGAGGCCTGCGCACTCATCGTCGACGCGCTGCTTGGCACGGGGCTGCAAGGCGAGGTGGGCGGCACGATGCGCGCGGTGATCGACGCCATCAACGCAGCCGCAGCTCCCGTCGTCGCGGTGGACATTCCCTCCGGCTTGAGCGGCGAGACGGGCACCGTGCTCGGGGCCGCCGTCCGCGCGGCCGTGACCGTCACGTTCCAGTTCCCGAAGACGGGCTTCCAACCGGCAGAGGCGTCGGCCTACACCGGAGACGTGGAGGTGGTCGACATCGGCATCCCGGTCCACTGTTGTCCCGTGCCCGCCGCGTGAGTGCGCGCCGCCACGCACCGTGGGACAGACGCTCCGCTGCTTCATTGCGCTTCCGCTGCCGGAACCGGTGCAGGCGGCGTGCGCGGCGGCTATCGCGCAACTCAAACCCGCCGGCCCATCGACTCGCTGGACCGCGCCGGCATCCATACACCTGACGCTGAAGTTCCTCGGTGAGGTCCCGCGCGACCAGCTTCCGGCATTGCAAAGTGCGCTGGCGTCGGGGGTGGCGGACACGGGCTCGTTCGTGCTCACCACCGGGCGGATGGGGAAGTTCGGGACGGGGCGCCGCCCTCGGGTCCTGTGGCTTGGGGTGGAGGGGGACTGCGAGGCGTTGCTCGCACTTCGGGGCGCCGTCGAGGAGACGTGCGCGGGGCAAGGACATCCGCGGGAGTCGCGCGCCTTCCATCCGCATCTCACCCTGGGACGGGTGAAGGGCGGCCCCGGCGGGGCGCCGTCGGGATGGCCGGATCAGATAGCACCGCCTGCGGTCGTCTCGTGGCGCGTGGACGCGGTGCATCTGTACGCTAGCCACCTCCACCCGTCCGGGGCGAAACACGAGACACTCGCAATTTGTTCGCTTGTGACAAACTAGCGGCAGACCCGCGGGAATGTATAGCCATAAGCTATGTGTTCTGAACCAGTTACAACAGGACATAACTCAGGGCTTGCAGGCCGGGTGGGGCAACCGTACAATGCGCCGCATCATTACTACGTGAATCCACGAGTCTGATCGGGCCGGCTGCAAGGGGTGCGACCGCATCCGGGCCCGGCCCACTCCGCCACCCCACACGCATAGGGAACCCACAGCATGTCCGCACGGAAAGCAACGGAAGACGGGAAGGACAAGGCCCTGGCCTCCACCCTCTCCCAGATCGAGAAGCAGTTCGGCAAAGGCGCCATTATGAGGCTCGGGGAAGATGCGCGGGACGCCACCATTGGGTGCATTCCGACGGGCGCGCTGGCCCTGGACATTGCCTTGGGCATCGGCGGGCTTCCCCGGGGGCGGGTGACCGAGATTTACGGTCCGGAAGCATCGGGCAAGACGACCATCGCGCTGCACGTGGTGGCCGAGGCACAGAAATTGGGCGGCACGGCGGCCTATATCGACGCCGAGCACGCGGTGGACCCCGCCTATGCGAGTCTGATTGGCGTCGACCTGGACAGCTTGCTGATCTCGCAACCCGATTATGGGGAGCAAGCGTTGGAGATTGTCGACATGCTGGTGCGGAGCAACGCCGTCGACATCATCGTGATCGATTCCGTGGCGGCGCTGACGCCGCGCGCGGAGATCGAAGGGGAGATGGGCGACACGCACATGGGTTTGCAGGCGCGCCTCATGTCGCAAGCGCTCCGCAAGCTCACGGCCATTACGCACAAGTCCAACTGCGCGGTGGTCTTCATCAACCAGATCCGGGAGAAGATCGGGGTCATGTTCGGCAACCCGGAGACGACGCCGGGCGGCCGCGCCCTCAAGTTCTACACATCGGTGCGCCTGGACATCCGGCGCATCGGCACCATCAAAGATGGCGATCAAGCGGTGGGCAGCCGCGTGCGCGCGAAGGTGGTGAAGAACAAAGTGGCGCCCCCGTTCCGCCAGGCGGAGTTCGACATCATGTATACCGAAGGCATCAGCGGCACCGGCAGCCTGCTGGACATGGCTGTGGAGAACGGCTGCGTCACGAAGAGCGGTGCGTGGTACCACTACGGGGGGGAGAGCCTGGGACAGGGGCGCGAGAGCGTGAAGCGGCTGCTGAGGGAAGACCCGACGCTGGCCGACCGGATCAAGGTCGAGGTCTTGGCCAAACTCGGGCTCGGCCCGGCGTTGGAAAGCGCCGCGGTGGCCGAGGAAGGCTAACGGCCCCGGCGCCTCTCCGGAGCCGACGGAGTTTCTCGTGCGCCGGCGGCGGATGCTCGTTCGTTCGATCGGCATCCTGGCGGTTGCCGTAGGGGGCATCCTGGTGGCCCGCCGCGTGATTGTGCAGCGGGTCACACCGGACCTGGTCGCCGGGTGGCTGCGCAACCGGGCGGAAAACGTGGGCGTGCCCGTGACGTTCGGGGAGATTTCCGCGCGCGAGACCGGCACGCTGCACGTTGCGTGGGTGGAACTCCAGCCGCTGGCCGACGGCGGTCGGATCCGTGCCGAGGACGTGGCCCTCGCGTACGACCGTCTGGCACTGCGCGGGCCCAGATTGCGACTGCGCGGGGTCCGCATCGCCCGTCTCGAAGTGGTGCTGCCGCGGTCCATGATCGATCCCACGGCACGGCCCGCGGATGCGGTCGCCCCGCGCGACGCGCTCGCGTGGACCGGGACCGCCGCCGCCAGGCTTGCGACGCTGCTGGCCGGCGGCGAGGTGCGCGTGGCGCAGGGCACCCTCGTGGTCCCAACGGCCACGCCGCAGGCGCCCGTGCGGTTCACGGGGCAGGAGTGGCTGGCTCAGGTCGCGCCGGACGGGAACCAGATCACGGCCACGGGCGAGGCGCGGTCCACCGCCGAGCCGGCCGGGTACGCCGCGGCCGAACTCATTTGGCGGCGCGATGAGCCGGTGCGTGCCGTCCTGCAGGGGGCGATCCCCGACGTTGCGCGGGCATGGGAGGGTGCGCTGCGCGTGTGGCCCGGGTTTGGTGCGGCGCCGGTCACGCCCCAATCCGGCGCATTCGCGTGGCAAGCGCGCCTGGACGGGATCGGCCGCGCGGACTGGCAGGCCGAGGGTAATCTGGCCTTTAGCGGGCTCACAACGGAGGGCGGCCCCACTTCGGTCCGTGGCCTGACGGGGACTAGTCAGTGGAAGCTCGGCGGCGATGCGGCCACGGGCGGCCTGGTGCTGGAGTCCCTCACGGTGGAGAGTTCCCACGGCGACCTCACGGCGCGGGGCACGCTCGGTTCGGCAACCGCCGCACGAGACCTCGAGTTGGAAGTGCAACTCTGGGGTCTCAGCGGACCGCAACTGGCCTCGTGGCTCCCGGTCCTCCACGGGCAGGGGGGCAACCCCTTCGCGACCGTCGATGCCACGAGCGTCGAGGCCGCGACCGTGGAACTCCGCGTAACAGGCGCTGCAGAGGCCCTGCAAGTGGAAGGGGATGTGCGGGCGGGGCGCGGCGCCTTTCGCGTGGAGCTGGAGGGCGGACTTCCCTACATGGATTTCGTGCAGCTGACCGCGCCCCGGGCCGCATTCACCTACGACGTGGCCCGCCGCTCCGCGACGGCCCGCTTGGAGGTTGAGGACGGGACGGCGCGCGTGGGCAGCATGGGCCTGGCCGCGCGCAACGTGCACGGCACGTTGATCTTGGAGCCCGACCACCTTCGGCTCGCCCCCGTGTTGGCGACGCTGCCCGGTGCCCAGATCACCGTGACGGGCACGCTGCCCCTGCGCCCCGGACCGCCGCTCGATCTGCGGGTGGAGGCTGCCGTCACCGATATGCGTGCGGCGACCGAACCTTTCGATTTGCCCCCCTCGTTCACCTTGGCCGGCCCCGCGCGCCTCACCGCAACGGTGACGGGGCCGGTCTCGGCCCTGGAGAGCAGTATCACGATGGACGCGACCGGCCTTGATTTCGCCGTGGGGCAAGTAGCGGAGAAGCGTGCCGGAGAGCGCGCGCTGCTCACGGGCACGTTCCGCCGGCGCGGCGGCCGGGTGCGGGGCGACCTGCGCGCGACCCTGCGCGATGCGCAACTGCGGGGGGTCATTCTCGCCACGCCGCGCGAAACAGCGGCAGCCGCGCCTACACCCACCGTGCTCGCGACGTGGGACTTGCTCATCGGGATGGTCGCTCAAGACCTGCCCCTGTCCACCCTGCGACGGGTGTCCCCGGTCACGCGGATCCTGCACGGGTATGGGGACGCCGCGGTGACGTTCCTCTTCGAAGCGACGGCGGATGGGCGGCGGCTCGAGGCCTGGATGGATGCGAAGGAGGTCCGCTGCGAGTTCCCCCGCAGTCCGGTGCAATTGGCCCTGAGCGACAGCCTCTGGCACCTCACCAGCGATCTCGACCGGCGGGTGAACGCGCTGGATATCGATGGCGGGCAGTTGGACTTGCTCGATCCCCTTACTCCCGTCGGGGAACGGCCGCCTCATGCCGAGGCGCGCACGCGGCCGGTCCCGCTCACGGGCTGGGAGACTTCGGTGGACTTCACCTTCGACCGCGCCACGTGGCGGCGGCTGGACGGCGAACAGCTGACCGGGCGCTTGAGCGCCTACCGGGGGAACGTGTCGCTGGAGGAAATGGCCGTGCAGGCGTTTGGCGGCGCGGTGACCGGGGAGGTGTCCCTGGACCCCCGGGATGCCGTCTCCATCGTCGCGCGCTGGACCGGGTGCGATGTGAATGCGGCCCTGGCGCAATTCTACGAAGTAGACGGGGCGGCCCGCGGCAAGACCCACGGCCAGTGCCGGTTCACGGGGCTGGCGGGGGCATGGCCGCAATGGCAAGGGGACGGGCACTTGACCGTGGACCTGCCATGGGCGGACATTGGGTACTTCAGCGACGGGGCGAGCGTCGCGCCCGTCCGCACCGTGGCCGCCGATTTTGCGTCCGCGCGGTTCACCTTTACCGATGGCCGCTTCGATATTCCGCAGCTCCGGATCGAACGGCCGGGCGTATCGATAACGGGGTATGGCAACGTGTTCCTGAACGGGGACATGCGCCTGAAGTGCTACGCCCGGGTCGACAACGCGCTCATCGAGCGCCTGCCGCTCTTGGCCCGCGTCCAGTACGCCAGACCCTACACGCCGGACTCGCGGGAGGTGGAGTTCACTCTGCGCGACAACATCCGGCACCTGCGGCCGAAGATCAAACGCACCAGCGTGCCCTTCATGCTGGGCGATTTGGGGGTGGGCAGCGTCACCCGCTCGGGGCGGGCCCTGCTGGACCTGCTCGGCTTCTAAGCGACTGCCCCGCTACGCGGTGACGCGCAGGTGGTTGCCGAAGATCCACGCGCGCCAGCGGCCGGCGAGGTCGCGCCGGCGCACCTCCACGCGGTAGATGCCGGGACCGGGCACGGGCCACCGCAAGCCGCGGCCGCGCAATTGAAATGCCACCCGACCGTCAGCGATGACGCGGAACATGCCGCGCGCCGGTGCGCTCGCCTGCAGCCGCAGCCCGGGCTGCCAGGCGACGGAGTCGCCCATCTGGCCGACGCACCGCGGCCCGCGTACCATGCACCGGAACCCCCGGGCGTTGCCGCGGTGATGGTTGGCCACAAAACATCGGCCGGCGGCGAGCGCGTCATACAATGCCTGCGTATCCGCTGCCGCGGCGCCGCGCATGGGGTGGGCCAGCAGCACGTGGGTATTGATGCACCGAAACGCCGTCGCATACGGGAACACCCGCGTGCGCAGCAGGCCGCCGGCCGCCCGGATCGGCACGGCATGGTTGTCCGATTCCCCAATGCCGACCACCCGCCGCGTGCGATTCAGCTCATCCCACCGGCGCAGGTCTTCCGGCACGGGATCGATCTGGACGTGCCGCAAGAGGGCGCGGTTGACCGCCGCTTGGCGCAGCGTCTGCGAGCGGCGCTTGTATTCCGTTCCCAGGTTCCAGATGCCCAGGCCCGTGTAGCCATGAACGGACCAATCGCGCCACGCAAAGGCATGCCCCCCATCGTGCAGGGGGGTGCCCGGATCGAACGGGTGGGCGAGGAATCCGATTCCCCCGTGCGCGCGCACGGCGTCAATGGTGCGCTGGGGTGCCGCTTCGTCCGCGGACAGGGATGCGCCATCGACCCCCCAGGCCAGGTAGTGGCTGTGGGCGCCGTGC
>CBDUXP010000042.1:0-33117 GCA_965371225.1 uncultured bacterium
GGTCCGGCGGGAGCGGTAGTTATGCCACGGCGCCGGCGCCGAGCAGCCCCGCGATCGCGATGTGCGCCACGTCCTCGCTCCGGCCGGGCGACCCACCGATCGCGTTCTGCACCACCGCGCCGAACAAGGTGCTGGCCAGCACGCTCGCCGCGCGCTCGGCAGCAATGCCGGGCGCCAGCGTGCCGTCCTCTTGCCCTTCGCGAATCACCTTCGTCAGGAAGGTGGTGAACATCGTGCCCAGTTCCCCCACGCGAGCGGCCGTCGCAGGCTCGCCCATACCCTGGGCCTCCAGGCCCAACAGGACGAACGCACGCAGGTGCGCATCGTCCGAGGCGATCCAGCCCAACTGATTTTCGATCAGGCGTTCGAGCCGCGCGCGCCCGGTCCCCTGCGCCAGTGCGTCCGCCTTGACCCGCGCGCCCCAGGTGTCCTTGATGTGCTGGGCCACGGCCTGGAACAAACGGGACTTGTCCTTGAAGTGCCAGAACACCGCCGCCGTGCTCAGCCCGGCCTCCTCCGCGATCCGGGCCACCGTCGCCCCCGCGCAGCCGCGCTCCGCGATGAGCCGCACCGCAGCGCGGAGAATCTCCGCCTGCGACTCGGTACTCTGCGATTCCTTCCGCCGGGCCAACATACTGATTAATCAGTTAGGAGACACAATACTTAACACGGCCTACGAACGGGCGCAAGGACCCGACCGACCCCCAAGCGCGCTACCAGACATGATCCGTGGACCGCGCAGCCGCGCAAGGCCGCACCCACTATGGCTTTACGCGTGAGGCGCCACCTTGAACCCCCTGCGCGCCAGCCAGGGCGCGCACGGCTGGCGCCGCCGGCCCCGGGCGTTCACGAATGGCGGAGGCGCGGGTCCGTGTGTTAGCATAATTACTGTCTATTGCTGAATTAGCAATATATGGACGGATCGGAGGACGAGGTGCGGAGGCTTGCGATAGTGAACGCGAAAGGCGGCACGGGGAAAACCACGTGTACCGTCAATCTGGCGGCGGCGCTGGGGGAAATGGGGGAGCGGGTACTGGTGATCGATTTGGATCCGCAGGGCAGCGCATGTGATGCGTTGGGGGTTCAGCATTCAGGCGACCCGGGCAAGGATATTCGGGAGGTGGTGGCCGGAAACGCCCCGCCAGAGTTGCTCGCGGACCTGGTCCGGGAGACGTCTGCAGCGAACGTGTTTGCTGTGCCCGCGTCGCCGCGCCTGGAAGGCTTGAGCACCCGGGATATGGCCGGGGCCGGCCGGGAACGGCTCCACCATCTGAGCGCGGCCATGGAGACACTTTCGTCGGAGCGGAACGGGTGGGGCTACGTGTTTTTTGATACGGCCCCCACCATCGGCCCCGTGCAAATTGCGGCCCTGGCGGCGGCACACGAAGCCCTCATCCCCCTGAACCCCTCCCCGGCGGCCCTGTCCGGGCTGCAGACCGCGCGCGAAGCCATCCGGCGCATTCGGCAATCGGCCAACAGCCATCTGGACCTCCTGGGGATCTTGCTGTGTCGCGTCGCGCGGACGCGCCTGGCTGCGGATATCACGGAACAATTGCAGCGGACGTTGCCGGGGCTGGTCTTCGACAACGCCATCCGCGAATCGGTTCGCGTGGAAGAAGCGCACGGCTGGTGCCGGCCTGTGGTGGATTACGACGCCAAGTCATCCGTCGCGCAAGATTTTCGGGATGTGGCGCAGGAACTCCAATCCCGCTTTCCCACTACCGCGGAGGAAGCCGCGCGTGTTGAAGACGCGGGCTACGTCTAAGCGCAAGGGACCGGCAGAGGACGCCCCGTCCCCCGCCGACCTGGTCGCGAATATGCTCGCGGGGGACGGCGGCGGCGCCGAACGCGCGGCGCTGGTGTCGGACATTCTTGCGGAGTTAGAGGCCGAAGAAGCCACACAGGCCCAACCGCCGCGGGGGCGCACGCCCCGCCGGACAGGTGCCTGGTCACGGGTGTCGTTCAATCTGCCGGATGAGCTGATGCACGACGCCCGCACCACGACGCGGCAGCTCTCCGGCCCGCCGTATTCGCTGAATCTCTCCCGCCTGACCGAGAACGCCCTGCGCCGCGAACTGCGCCGCCTGAAGCGCGCCCACCGGTCTGGCAGAGAGTTTCCGGACCGGCCCTGAGGCGGCCCAGAGCGGCGCGATTCGGCGGCAGGGTGGCCGGACCTGCGCGGCGAAGGGGCCCCGCGCGCGGTGTCGCGTGAGGGCCGGGTAGTATCCTCGCTGTTCACATGGTGCGGTGGCTCGTGCGGCGCAGGACGCGCGCGCGGCCCCGGCGACCGGCACAGGGAGGACAGTCATGGATCTGCAAACCATCTCCGATACAGCGGCGGCGTACGCGGTGCGCGTGGCGGGGGCGATCGTGCTCTTGGTGGTGGCATGGTTCGGGTCGCGGTGGGTCAGCCGGCTAGTGGCGCGGGGCTCAGAACGCGCCGGGGTCGAGCCGACGGTGGCGCGGTTCACCGGCAGCCTGGTGCGGTATGGGATCCTCATTCCCGCGGTGCCCGCGTGCCTCAGCCTGCTGGGCGTCCACACCACGAGCTTCGCCGCGGTCATCGGCGCGGCGGGGTTGGCCATCGCGCTGGCGTTCCAGGGGTCGCTGGCCAACTTTGCCGCGGGGTTCATGCTTATGGTGTTCGGGCCGTTCAAGGTGGGGGACGAGATCACGGTGGCGGGGCGGACGGGCACGGTCTTTCAGATCGCGCTCTTCGCCACCACCCTGGATACGCCGGACAACCGGCGCGTCGTGGTGCCCAACAACCAGGTCTTCGGCTCGGTCATTGAGAACCGGTCGCAGCACGATCTCCGCCGCGTGGATATTCCGGTCAGCGTGGACCGGCGCGTCGAGCTGGACCGGGCGCGCGACGTACTCCGGGCCGCGGCTACCACGGTACCCGGCACCGTGTCCGAGCCCGCGGCGGAGATCCTGCTCGAAGACTTCAGCTCGTCGGCGGTGACCTGGGAGGTGCGCGTCTGGACGCGCACCGCCGACTACGCCACGGCCAGGGAGTCGGCGTTACAGGCCGTCAAGCTCGCTGCCGATGGCCTCACTGTCTGAGCGGGCACTGCAAACGCCAGCGGCCGCGCCCCTGGGGACGCATCGCTGCCGAGTCGAAGCCGGTGGGCGGGGCTAGGCCTTGAGCGCGTCCGTCAGATTCGCGGGCGTCATGACCGGGGTGAAGGCCGCGCTGCCGGCCGCCACCGTCAACTCCAGTTCCGTGGGATTGATGCCCTCTGCCCAGACCGTCGCCTTGTAGCTGCCGGCCGGGACGTCACTAATCTCGAATGCGCCGTTCCCGTCGCACAGGGCGTAGTAGGGATGGGGAACGACCATCCGCCACCCCCGTTCCCACGGATGCGGGGCGCAGGTCAGCTCGTACAGCCCCGGCTGCTTGATCTTGTACTTCATGGGGGGAAAGCCGGCGGGCGTGGGAAGGTTCTTCCCGGGCTTGCCGCCATCTTTCGTTGCGATCCACGAGTGGAGAATCGGATCCTTGTTGATCAATTTCAGCGCCGTCTTCTTGCCGCGCCAGGCGAAGGCGCCACTCCGCTCGAGGATGTAGGCGCCTTCCGTGTACGCCATGGGATCCTCTTCGGCCCAATCCTTGCCCGCGGCGATGCCGTTGATGACGACCACGGCAGCCTGCATGCCGCCGTCGCCACTCAGGCTGAGGCCTTCCCACGGGCGCGGGTCGCGGCCGGCCACCGCAAAGTCCGTGGTCACCTCGCGCATGATCGTGTCGGGCACGGCGCCCTCGTACTTCACCACCCCGGCGACGGTGGCGGGACCCGCCACGGCCCCTACGGTGTATTCGGCGTCCTGCGCCCAGGCCACCGCCGGGTAGCTGAGCCGGTACAAGGTGTAGCCGCCGGCCGAGGCCATGGCGGTGCGGGTGAGAAATTCGCGACGGTTCAGTTGCTTCGCAGTCATGGCACGGGTCCTTCAGGGGATCGGGTGGTGTTCGCGACCACGGGGGGAGTGTTCGGAACGGCGTTGGCTCTCGTCGTTGAGTTTCGCGCGGCCCACAGCCGCGCACCGGCCCCGACCCTATCGGGCCGCCAGGGAACTCCTCCACGCTGGTTCCCACGGGCCAAGATTCGCTCTGTGTAATTGTACAACCGGAGGCCGGCGAAGTGAGGGTAATAATCACTCTGGCCGGTGTCAACCGCGCCGCCCCGCGCGCCCGACGGTCAGCGGGTGGCGACGATGACCCACGCCACCTTGAACGCGATATGCAGCGCCTGGTCCACGTGGAAGTTGTACCAGCGCTCGCACTTCCCGAAATCAATCCCCCAGTGGGCCACCGTCTCGGCCACGCCCAGGGGCACGGACTGTGTAACAAGCGCGACGGCACCCCCGTGTATGAGGGCGTGCACGGTCATCCAGTAGGGCCACGCCGGATAGAAGCGGACCATCTCGGGCGGGACCGGGATGGGCATATGGCGATTCTTGCTCGTGGCCATGACCTGCCCCTGGGCCCAGAAATCGGCTACGGCGTGCCCCACCAGGAGCCACCAGAACATTTCCAGCATCGCGCCACCCTCTCATCCCCGAAATCCCCCCGCCCAGCGTACCGCCCGGTGGGGCGGCACAGCATCCGCAGCCGAATCGGTCCGTCCGCTAAGTGCCCCGAAACGCGGGCATCACCTCTTCGGCGAAGAGCTGGACCATCTCGACCGGGACATCGGGCCGTGTGCCGAATTGGAACACATCCACCCCTTGCGCCACAAGCTCGTGCAGGCGCTCGATCACTTGCACGGGCGTACCCACGATCGCGTCGCCCCAGAAGCCCTCCGCCTGGGCTTCCTCTACCATACGGGCCGCGGCCGCCTCGGTTTCGGCCACCAGGAGCGTCACCATCTGCGCCACCTTGATCTCCGCCGGATCGCGACCGAGGGCTTCGCAGTGGCGGTGGAGCACCGCGATCTTGTCCTGCACCGCGTCCAGGTGCATGGAGCTGTTGTTCCACATGTCCGCGTGTTCCGCCACGATGCGCAGGAGCACCTTCTCACCGCTGCCGGCGATGAGAATCCGCGGGTGGGGCCGCTGGACGGGCGGCGGGATGCAGTACGCGTCTTCGAGCCGGTAGTACTCGCCCGCGAAGGAGGCCGGCGATTCCGTCCACAGGGCTTTGCACACCTGCACGGCCTCCCGCAGCATCCGCAGGCGCGGGCCGATGGGGGGCAGGTCGATGCCGTACTGCTCGAACTCGGGGACGAAGTAGCCCGCGCCGATACACAGGTCGAACCGGCCGTTGCTGATGTTATCCAGCGTGGCGCCCATCTTGGCGAGAACGGCGGGATGCCGGAACAGGTTGCACAGCACGATGTGGCCGAGCCGGACCCGCTCGGTCACGCTCGCCAAGGCGGCAATGAGCGTCCACGCTTCGTGCAGGTAGCGTTGCGCGTTGGGCGGATCGATCAGGTGGTCGATCGCCAGAATCTGGTCGATCCCCGCCCGGTCGCACATCTGGGCAAACGCGAGATTCGTTTCCCAATCCGCGTGCTGTGGCAGCGTGAATCCGAATTCAATGGTCATGCGACCGCCCCTGCTCTAAACCACGAAAACACCAAGACCCGGGGAATCATCTGACCCGGATACTCTTCTTGGTGGCCTTCGCGCCTTGGTGGTTCAAACATCCTTGGCGTTCTTGGCGCCTTGGCGGTTTAGACTTCAATTCCTTATGTGCGGCAACGCCTCTTCCGTAAAGAGCGCGAAGCTCTCGTGGTCGAAGGGCCGCGGCACGTGCAGAATGAGGTGCGTGAAGCCGGCATCGAAGAAGCGTTGGGCATTCTCCACGCACTGCGCCGGCGAACCCACGAATGTCTGCTGCATGGCTTCCTCTTCCGTCATCCCGGCGGTCCCGGCATAGTCCTCGATATAGCTCTTCGCCCGCGCCTCGTCGTGCGTGCAGAGACAGCGCACCATAGCGGTGATCTCTATCTCATCCGGATCCCGCTTCACGGTCTCGCAATGGCGATACAGAATGTCGCGCTTGCGTTCGAGCGTGGCCAGGCTGCCCATGTAGTTCCACATCTGCGCGTACTTCGCCACGAGCTTGAGCAACACCTGTTCGCCGCCGCCGCCGATCATGATAGGGGGGTGCGGCGTCTGCACCGGCTTCGGATTGTGCGGCGCGCCGTCCAATTGGTAGAACTTCCCCTCGAAGCTCGCCGCCTCTTCCGTCCACAGGCGCGTAATGACCTCGAGCGCCTCGCGGAACATGCGCAGCCGATCAGGAATCTCCGGAAACTCCCAGCCGTGCACCTTGTGCTCGTACTCGAACCAGCCCGCGCCGATGCCAAAGTTCAGCCGGCCCTTGCTGATGTGGTCCACCGTCGTGCCCATGTTCGCGAGCACGGCCGGATGCCGGTAGGTGTTGCCCGTCACCAAGCAGCCGACCCGCGCGTTCTTCGTCAGCGCGGCCAGCGCCGCGAGCGTGGTCCAGCCTTCCAGTTCGGGCCCCGTCGGGTCCGCGAAGATGGGCAGGAAGTGGTCGAACGTCCAGAGCGAGTCGTAGCCCGCTTCGTCCGCGCTCTGCCAGACCTGGACCATCTCGTCCCAGGTGATGTTCTGCGGCGCGGTCTGCAGACCGATACGGCGTGGTGATGTGGACATGATGTGCTCCCCCAGGCGCCGCGCCGGGCCGCGCGGTGCCACATCATACTACCGCTCGGCCTCCCCGGCGGGGCCTCCTCGGCTTCAAAGGAGCGTCTGCTGAAAAGTGCACGGTGGCCAGAAAATCCCCAGAACAAGCCAAGTGTTGTACGGGAAACGTGTACCCATGAAGAATCTCGTGTCTCGTTCAGGCGAACACATCTGATCAAGGAACTTTCTCTTTACGCTCTTGGCAGCCGCCTCGTCTGACCCGAGGCGATCCGCCTCCTTTAGGAAAAGAACGCCAAGCTCCCAGTCTTCAATCATAGCGCGATGCTGGCTTGCATTATCCCGGCATTCGAAAACATAGTGAAACGTGTACGGAATTTTGCGCAGATCTTTGGGCCTCGGCCCAAACAGCCGCAGCTGATCGAGATGCTGCTGCCACTGTGGCTTCCACTCTTCATCGGCAGATCGTATCTCTATATCCAAAATGCGTTCCGGACGGACGATTCCTAGTGAAACCCTGTCCCGGTCGTACAGCGCCTTGAGTTCGTTAACGGTGTAATGCGGCAAATGGTCAATGACGCTTCGACGCGCGTTCCAACCGTCTGTCGTCGGAAGTGGGGAACCGAGAATCCGAAGGGACTTCAAGTTAGGTTCTCGGCTCTCCGGCCGATTGTCGTTGCCATGACCACGCGGCCCAAGCTCAAGTTCAATCCACTGATACTTCTGAAACTGCTGACCTCGAGGGCGGTAGCGGTAGTCGACCGGATAGACTCGTATCCATTCGTTTCCGTCAGTTATCCCAGCTGTGCAAACCAGTTCCTCGTACTTCGCTGAAGGGTGCGGGTAGGTCATAACGGTAATTAGGACCCGCGTCATCTCAAAGCCTGATTGCATCAGTTCACGTGAAGATGCTCCACTTGCAAGCCGCTGATCTCCTGCATTACCTCGGCCAGGCGCGATCTGTGACAGCATAGGGGGTCGCGTTCCATGCAAACTAGGGCCGTTGGCGTGGAGTCAAAGGACTCAGACAGCTGCTCGACGACAATGGCTTTTGAAGGCAAGAGAGCATCCTCATATTCTTTGAGCATCTGGCTGTGCAATTCTGAGGTGCTCGATTGCTTCCGTCGATCCGATGAGATCCCCAATTCTGGGATGTGCAAATACTCTATGTCCGTGAGGCCACACAGGCGCATAAGAGTCGACTTGTGAAAGCCGTACCGTCTCGCAACGGGATTGCTTCTCACATCGACCAGTCTCTTGACACCCCTTTTCATCAGACCATTCAGAAATCCGTCAACGGAGCAGCCTTCGTAGCCGAGGGTGTAGATGGCCGGCGTTGCCACCGGTCTACTCTCCCGACGCTCTCGGACACTGTTGATTGTGTACCAGGGATACCTTCGGTAGACAAGCGCCACAAGATCCGGTAAGGGAACCGATTCATACTCATCAAGTAGGGACGTGATATCGGTAACGACACTGCCTGGAAGGTCTGGCTTAAGACTCTGCTCCCCTGAACCGAGGCGCCAGTGTTTTTCATCCGGTTGCTCCAGCAGACTCCCACTCACAAGCTTCGCTACTTCGTGGTAAAGGCAGAAGGAAAATGGTCCATGCCGATGGGGCAAGAAGTCATAGAAGGACGCACCCCTTCCGGAGGGCGTCTCCATTCGAAATAAGAAGGACAGCTTAGTCAGATGGAGCCGGGTCGTCAGCCCCCCCAATCCTCTGAGAATTTGGAGCACGACCCGCTGGCGCATTAGCATCGTAAAGTAGCTTCCAACAACGCATTATGCCTTACGCGACGCGTCAAATTCCAGAAGGGGACCGTGCACCTTGTGGGCGTGGGCGCGCCTGGCGCGTCTAATCCGTGCTTGATTTCATCAAGGGATCTCGTGCCCGACGACGTGCAGCGCCCGCTTCTCGGAATCGCATCATCATCAGCCCCGCCCAACGCATCCATATAAGATGGCGGCCCTATGCCGCGCAGGCGGGAAGATGGCGGTGCCGCCCTACGACGTTAAGCCCAGCCCCGGCCGGGCGGTGCGATGGGTGCTTGGCGGGCTGCTGGTCGCCTGGGCGTTCTGGGTCGCGCGCGAGTTTCAGGACCAGCACCCGCTGCCCTGGCGCGCATGGGCAACGAATCTGGAGCGGTTGGATTGGAGCCAGCTCGCGCCCGACCCCGGCCGCACGCTGCTGGCACTGCGGCATCTGCTCGCGACGCTGATCATCGTGCTCGCGGCGGCCTGCACCGGCGCCCGCGCGCTCGTGCACCTCTGGCCTCAAGCCCCGGCACCGACTGCCGGCGCGGATTTTGCGGAGCACACAACGCGGGGGGAGCGCTTCTGGTTGTGCGTCGCGTGCGGGTTGGCCGTGCTCGCCGTGGTCCTCGTTGGGCTCGCCACGGTGGGGGGGCTATACGGGCAAGTGCTGTGGGGGCTGGTGGGCGCAGCGATAGCGCTCGGCGCCCCAGCGCTCTGGCGGCTGCTCCGTGTCGCACCACCGCCCGCGACTCCGGACCGGTTCGGCGGGGTGCGGGGAATCGCCATCGCAGCGATAGTCATCGGGATTCTGGCCACGCTGCCCCGTGCGCTGTCGCCGCACGTGCTGTTCGACGCGCACGTGTACCACTTGGCGCTACCCCGTGCGTACCTGGCGGCCGGCGGATTCGTGCGCTTCCCCAACCTGGTCTTCGCCAACGCGCCACACGCCATGGCCCTGCTCTACGCCATTCCCCTGAGTTTCGGCGGAGAGCAGGTCGCGAAACTCCTGCACGGTGCATGCGGCATCGGCTTCCTGGTGTTGACCGCCGGCCTCGGCCGCCGGCTGGTGGGGCGGACGGCGGGGGTGTTGGCGGCGCTGCTGACGTTTGCGACGCCGCTGGTCATCGAGCATTGGTCCACCTCTTATACGGAACTGGCCATGGGGTTCGCCTTCATGGCCGCGGTGTGGTGTACGTGGTACGGCCTCTTCGAGAACGAGCGCGGCGCGTTCCGGGTCGCGGCGCTGACGCTGGGCCTGTACGCGGGCATCAAATACACCGCGTTGTCCGGCGTCGTGGGCTTGGGCGTGGCCGTGGCGGCGGTGCTCATGCGGCGGCGCGCGCCCGCACGGGAATGGTGGCGCACGCTACTGCCCTTCGCCGTGGGGCTCGCGGTGGGTGCCGGCCCGTGGCTCATCAAGAACGCCATCCACGTGGGCAATCCGGTCTACCCCATGGCCACCGGCCTCTTCGGTCTGGGCCCGCGCTTTCCGTCCGAGGTGGCGCGCACGGCGGAAGTGGTCGCGCTGCACGGCATGGGCCGCGCGCCCCTCGACATGCTGCTGCTGCCCTGGCGCATTACGGTCTTCGGCGACCACGGTTCGCCCACGTTCGACGGCGCGATCCTGCCGGTGTGGCTGATGGTCGCGCCCCTCCTGCTCGTGCGACGCAGGGGGACGCGCGGCATCCCGTTCCTCGGCGCGCTCGCCCTCGGCTACTTCATCGCCTGGATACCGGTGGTGCACATCACGCGCTATCTCATTCCCATCTTCCCGGCGTTCAGCATTCTGGCCGTGGACGCTCTGTGGCGGCTGTTTCCCGCGGTGTCCGAGGGCGGCCGCCGCGCACGCGTCCTGGTGTGGGTGGGGTTCGGGGTCGCCGCCGTCTGGTGGTTACCGCCTATCGCCTCGCGCGCCGTGTGGGGACCCATCACGTTCGGGCCGGCGGCATGGGGACAGGTGTCGGCCCACGAATTTCTCCTGCGCGAGGAACAGACGACCGGCATGTATGCGTGGATGGACGCGCACCTGCCCGCGGACGCGGCGGTGCTCGGCCTGTGGGAGAACCGCCGGTACCGCTGCCCGCGGCGGCTGGAGGCGGACGGGGTGTTCTGGGCTTCCCGGTGGGTGGACCGGTTCGCCGCGGCGGACGATCTTGGCGCGTTCGGGGCCGACCTCCGGGCGCGGGGCCTGACCCACGTGCTGTTCAACGCGCGCCTGCAACCGGCGTTCATGCCCCTGTCGCCCACACCCGAGGACGAAGCCGTGGTGCAGCGGGGGCTGGCACGGATTGACACCTTCCTGGCGACCCACTGCGAGTGGCTGCACGAGGACAATGACCTGCGTCTTTACCGGATTCGCGCCCCCGGCCTGCCCGATCATCCGGCATAATGGTGGGGCGAGGGCAAGGGACCCACTGGAGGCGACACCGTGACGCGCACCGTCCAGGAAACCGTTGAACACCTGACCGAGCGCAGCATCGCGAAGCACTACTATCCGCTGCGCGATGTGGACTGGGACGCGCATCCCATCACGGACGACTGCTGGTACATGCCGCCGGAAGCCGTCACCCTCTACGGTACGGACGCCTGGGAGCGGATGGATGAGCGGCAGCGCATGCGGCTGAGCCTCCACGAATTCGTCAACGCCTGCGGCCTCGCCCTGTGGTTCGAGAACGTGCTCATGCGCGCGTTCCTCGACCGCCTGTACGACCGCGCGCCGGACCATCCGCGCTTCCGCTACATGCTCATCGAGGTGACCGAGGAGGTGCAGCACAACCTCCTGTTCGCCGAGTTCATCCGCCGCAGCGGCATCGCGTGGCGCGGGTCGCGGTGGCCCATGCGGTTCTTCGGGCGCTGGCTGTTCCCCATCGAGGCGCGCTTGAGCGAAACCTGGCTGATGACCGCGGTCCTCGTCGGCGAGGAGATCATCGAAGGCATCAACCGCGCGACCCTCGCCGCCGACGCGCCGATGCATCCCCTCGCGACGGAGGTGGCGCGCATCCACCGGTTCGAAGAAGCGCGGCACATGGCGTACGCCAAAGAGTTCATCGCCTCGCGTTATCCCTCACGTTCCGCGTTCGAGCGGCGCTTCATCCGGTTCGTCGCGCCGCTGGTGGCGTTTGGCATGACCATGGAGTTCACGCGCGGGTCCGTGTACCGCGCCGTCGGCCTGGAGCGCCCGGGCCGGCTGTTCTGGACCGCCCGGCGCAATCCGCAGTACCGCGCGCTCGTCCACACCATCTGCGGCCGCCTCGAACCCTTCTTCACCAAGATCGGGATACTCACGCCCTACCACCGCCGCCGCTGGGTGCGCCTGGGTTTATTATCAAAAGAACGTACTCCTGCTGTTCGCGATGACTCATAACCCTTACGCCGTCCGCCTTCCTCATCATTTGGGATTCTCCCTAGCGTGCCTAAAGAACCGCTAAACGTCATCCTCGACACCTGCATATTCCGCAGCAATCCAACGCGCGACAAAGTCTCCTTCCGCATTCTGCAGCGGTTAGCAGACGACGGTAAGGTTGTTCTTCACATACCAAAGATCGTGGAAGGAGAATTTCTTTCACAGGAACTCGAAAGCTATTCCCGCCCAATTCGTTCACTCCTCACCCACCTCGCTACTCTTCGGCGACAATTCCTTCCAATAGACGCGAGAGAAGCGGTTGACAATTTTAATTCCCTGCTGCGCGGCCTGGAACAACGACTCGCTGATCTGGTTCAGAATAACTTCAAGGGCTGGGCTTACAAGATGAACGCCCAACTCCACGACGTTGGATCAGAGCACGGCGGCCGTGTCCTGGAAGCATACTTCGCTGGGCGTACCCCCTTTAGCGCGAAGAAGAAGCGTGACGATTTTCCCGACGCTTTTCTCTGGGAATCAATTATCGATATTGTCCGCACCCACAAGGAGACCGTCGTAGTAAGCAGCGATAAGGCATTGCTTGAAGCGTGCTCGTCCGAAGCGGGCATTCACACGTACAAGTCACTTGAGGATTTTATCGTTCGCTGCGTGGGTCAAGAGGCGATCAAGCAGGAACATGTCCAGCAAGCGGTCCGCACTCTGAAGCTCCAGCTCCTATATTCGGAAACAATTACCGAGAATATCCGTGGAGAGATTTACAATGAACTAATGCACACGCTGCCGGGTCAGAGTATCGACGGAACACATCTGTCCGCGATCCCCTTGGAGGCACGGCTCCTGTATGTGGACGTTCCACACGATCTTCAGTTTTCGGTAGAGAGAACGGAGTATTACAACGATGGCCTATTTGTCGTGCCGATTCAAGCCACTTTACAAGCGATCGCTGAGTATGTAGTAGCGATTGGCGATTACAATGTCATGTTCAGTGAAGTGCTTGATCAAATGGATGATATTAGCGTCGATGATTATGAGGTCCATCTTGAACAGGCGGTACAGGTCAAAGTCCAGGCGCGTCTAAGAATCGCCCTCGATAGCGATCGCTTTGAATCTGCAGACCTAACAGACAGGAAACTGATTACTATTCTAGAAGAGGCAGAATTTGGCATCGAGTCGATAGAGCATGTGAAGATCATGGATGTGCCGGACTGCTGATTGACGGGAAAATCGCGCTTCGCCCGCCCAGCTTAACGAACAAATCTTTGTTAACCTTCCATGCACCTATTCCATCAACCAATGTTTTCTCCTTTGGCCTTTAGACTGAAACCTATTAGGTTGCCGCCTGCGGCCTTCATGTGCATTTGCACATTTTCCCTGCTCGCGCCGGCGCACGCGGCGGCGGAGAGCATTGTGTTTCGCGGCGCGACGGTGTACCCGGTGTGTGGTCCGCCGATTGACAACGGCGTGGTGGTGGTGCGGGACGGGCGCATCGAAGCCGTCGGGCCAGCTGGCGACGTGAAGATTCCGCGCGGCGCGCAGGTGCGGGACGTGTCGGGCAAGGCAATCATCCCGGGGCTGGTGGATACGCACTCGCACGTGGGCATCTATCCCCGGCCGGCGGTGAGCGCCCACGGCGACGGCAACGAGGCGACCACGCCGCTGACGCCGCAGGTGCGGGCGCTGGATGCCATCTGGCCCGCCGACCCGGGGATTCGCATGGCGCTCGCGGGCGGCGTCACCACGGGCAACATCATGCCGGGGTCGGGGAACGTGGTGGGCGGCCAGACGGCGTACGTGAAGTACCGGGGCGCGACGGTACAGGACATGCTCATCAAGGGCCCCGACGGGACGCCGGTGCGCGGGGGCATGAAGATGGCCAACGGCGAGAATCCCAAGCGCGTGCACGGCCCCAAGGGGCGCTCGCCCATGACGCGGATGGGCGCGGCGTACCTGGAGCGGAAGATCCTGCTGGAAGCGCACGAGTACCGCGAGCAGTGGCGCCGCTATGAGGAGAAGCTGCGCCGGCACGAAGCAAAGGTGGCCGAGGCGGCGGCGGACGACCCTGAGGGAGAAGAGGACGAAGAGGCGGACGACCCCGGCCTGCCGCCGGACCCGCCGACGCGGAACCTGCGCCTGGAGCCGATGGTGGAGGTGCTGGAAGGCACGCGGGTCGTACACCACCACACGCATCGCGCAGACGACATCCTGACCGTGTTGCGGATTGCAGACGAGTTCGGCCACCGCGTGGTTATCCAGCACGGCACGGAGGCCTACCTGGTGGCCGACGAGCTGGCCGCGCGGAACATCTCCGTGTCGACCATCATCCTGGACGCGCCGGGGGGCAAACACGAAGCCGTCGGGCTGAGCTTCACGGGGCCGGGCATCCTCGAACGCGCCGGGGTGCACGTGGCGCTACACACGGACGTGCCGGTCACCAGCTCGACCCTGTTCCTGCGGAGTGCGGCGCTCGCGGTGCGGGGCGGCATGACCGAAGCGGGTGCGCTGCGCGCCGTCACGCGCAGTGCGGCGGAGATGCTGGACTTGGGTGACCGCCTGGGCAGCTTGGCGCCGGGCAAGGACGCGGACCTTGTAGTCCTTTCCGGTCCGCCGTTCGCCGTGCGCACGCACGTGCTGGAAACGTGGATCGACGGCGCGCTGGTGTGGGACCGGAGTGATCCCGCGGACCGGCTGTACCAAACCGGCGGGTTTCAAGTCGCGGACCGCTACCCGGCCGTGCGGGCCGGCACGCCGTGAGTCGTCCGATGCGGATCGCCCATGGTGCGGGCATGGGAGCGTTCATGCTCGGCTGCGCATTCGCGATCCCGGCCCTCGCGCAGGACACGCTGGCAGTCGTCGCCAAGACCGTACACACCTCGGGCCCCGCGGGTACGATCCGGGACGGCGTGGTGCTTGTGCGGGACGGGACCATCGCCGCGGTCGGGCGGAAGCGCGACGTGCCCATTCCCGATGGTGCCACGGTGTTGGAAGCCGCGGTGGTGACCCCCGGCCTGATCGACACGCATGGGGTGGCGGGTCTCGCGGGCATCTACAACACGGCGGATCGGGATTCGGACGAAGTCACCGGCCCGAATCAAGCGCCGTTGCGCGCGATTGACGCGTTCAACCCGCGGGAGCCGCTGCTCGGCTGGTTGCTGCAGCACGGCGTAACGGTGGTGCAGTCCGGGCCCGGCGAAGCCAACCCCATCGGCGGATTGGCCGGCGTGTTCAGAACGTCGGGCGCGTCCGTGGAGGCCATGACCCTGCGATTCCCTTCGGCCCTGATCCTCACGCTTGGCGAATCGCCCAAAGCTATCTATGGCGGGAAGGGACAGATGCCCAGCACCCGCATGGGCACGGCCGCCGTGATCCGCAACGCGTTCGTGGCCGCGCAGGCGTATCAGGACGCGTGGGACCGCTACGAAGAAAAGCTGGCCGCGTACGAGACGAAGCAGGCCGACGCGAACGACACGGCCGACGGATCGGAGGACACCGAAGCCGTAGCGGAACCGGATGAAGAAAACGATGAGCCGGACGCGGAAGACCCGCCCGTTCCGCCCACGCGCGATTTGGGCAAGGAGTCGCTCGGCCTGGCGCTCGCGCAGACGATTCCCACGATCGTGACGGCGCGGCGGGAAGACGACCTGCTGACGGCCCTACGCATCGGCGAAGAGTTCGACCTCGACATACACTTGGCGGACGCGGCCGAGGCGTACTTGATCGCCGACGCATTGCAACGGGCGGGGGTGCACGTCCACGTGGGCCCGATCATCGAGCGTCCCGGCCGGCCGGAGACCATGAACCTCTCGTTCGAGAGCCCGGCCATCCTCGCCGCGCGCGGGGTACCGCTCACATTCCAGTCCGGTTTCGAGGGTTACGTGCCGCGGGTGCACGTGGTCCTGTTCGAAGCCGCGGTCGCCATGGCGCATGGCCTCGAGTTCGACCGCGCGCTCTCCGCATTGACCATCGACGCGGCGCGCGTGCTCGGCATCGCTGAGCGGGTGGGCTCCATCGAGGTGGGCAAGGACGCGGACCTGGTGCTGTTCGATGGGGACCCATTCGAATACGTCAGTCACGTGAACGCGGTGATCGTGAACGGCACGGTGGTGCACGATCGGCAGCACCTGCCCGACCCGCGATGGCAGCCGCTGCGGCCGTAGGTACGGGCGCCGATCCACTCTGAGCGTTCAGGCTCCCCGACGGCAGGTAGATGACGCCTTCGTCATGGGGCAGTGCGCAATTGCCTACAGCGCATGAACGTAAAACCGCATGAACGCTGATAGGATTTCAGCATAATTAGTGCTATTATGGTTAAGCTGCCGTCCAGGGAATCCCGCGCGGCCCGCATGGGGGCCTGCTCAAGGGCGCTACGGAACCTGGGGAGCCACGGGGCAGCGTGTGGACGCGAGCGAACGGGCAATGTCTGAGCAAAGACTCATCGGCCAGTTGTTGGTGGATTCCGGTGTCATCACCGAATCCCAACTACAGGAGGCGCTCGCCCTGCAGCCCAGGCGTGAGGGCAAAATCTGTCAGATCCTCATGAGCCTCGGCTACCTGACGGAGGAGGCCCTGCTCCGGAGCCTCGGCGACCAATCGATCGACGCCCCCATCGACGTGGAACCGTTCGTGATCAGCCCCTCACTCATGGCGTTCGTGCCCAAGACCTTCGCGTACAAGCACGAGGTGTTGCCCTTGGAGCGGGCGGGCGATCGCTTGACCCTGGCCATGGCCGGCCCGCTGAACGCGTCCGCGCCCGCCGTGCTGCAAGAGCATACGGGCCTGCACGTGCGGCCGGTGCTGTGCGACCGCAATGCGGTACACGCGGCCATCGCGCAGTACTATGGCGCGCCCGACCCGCATACTTTCGCGTGGGCCGAGAAGGATGCCGCGCCCCCCAGCAGCATCGCGCTGCCGCATCCACACGCCGTGCGCCGGGACGCGGGCACCCCGGCGGAAGCGTTCCCGGGGGCCGAGGCCATTCGCTTGCGCAACATGCTCATCATCATTGATTCGCTCGAGGCCTTCCCTCTCCTGCCCGAGACACACCTGCGCGTCCTCAAGGAACTGGACGATCCCGAAGTGGCAATCCGGGATATCGCGCCGCTCATCGAACGGGATCCCACGCTTGCGGCCAACATTCTCAAGTTGGCGAACTCCGCGGCGTACGTGACCCGCGACGGATTCGCGAGCCTCCAGCAGGCGGTGGTGTTCCTCGGCCTCCGTCAGCTCCGCAGCACCGTGCTGGCCTCCTCCGTGCTGCAACTGCTGAGTGCGTCTGCCCACGTGGACTTGACGGAGATGTTCCAAGCGTCGTACCACTGTGGCGTGCTGGCCAAGATCATCTGCGAGACCACCAAGATCGGTGAGCCGGACGTGGCGTTTACCGCAGGGCTGTTGGCGAACATCGGCCGCATCGCGCTGCGCATGTTCAGCGAGGAATATGAAACGCACATCGACCGCGCCATGCGCCCGGTCGAATCGACCGCGGCCTATCTGCAGCGCAGCCACTCCCGCGTAGACATGGAGGAGGCGATCCTGGGCGTATCGGCCTCGGAGTTGGGATACCACTTGGCACAGCATTGGCGCTTGCCGGACGTCTTAGCCGACACGATCCGCTTCCACGATCGGCTCGACCGGGTGGCGGAACCGCCCCCCCAGACCCTCGCCGTCGCCCTGGCCGCATACTGCCTCGCCAGCGATGCGGCCACGGCCACGTTCGGGGAGCCGGCCACGGACGCGGAGCTGGCGTGGCTGATCGCCGCGGTCGGTCAGCAACCCACAGTGCTCACGGTAATCGAGCAGCAGTATCGGCTCGCGCTCGAGCGAACGCCGGTCCCGACGTTTTCCCTCGCGTGAAGCGCCCCGAGTTGGAAGGTCTGCCGTACAATGCGGCGCCGGGATCCCTGCCGCCGGCGGCGGCCGTGCACCGCCCCCGGGGGGAGGAGCGCCCGCGCGGCCGGAGGCGCATCGGCTCCATGCAGCTGTCCGTCGTCACCTGGAACATCCACAAGGCCATCGGGGGCGTAGACCGGCGCTACCGCCCGGACCGGGTCACCGAGGTGCTGGCGCGCTATGCGCCGGACTTTGTGCTGTTACAGGAAGTGGACGACGGCGCGCGGCGCTCGCGCTATCACCGGCAGGTGGACCTCATCGGCGACGCGCTCGGCATGCGCCATCGCGTGTTCAGCCCGACGCACAAGCTGCGGCGGCGCAAAGGCCAGTACGGCAACGCCCTCCTGTCTCGCTGGCCTCTGTTCGACGTGCATGAGCTGGACCTGACCATCGGCGCGCGTAAACGCCGGGGCGCCACGTACGCGCGTACGCGCGTGCGGCTGCACGGCCGGACGCGCACCGTGTCGCTCTACAACTTGCACTTGGGCCTGGCCGCGTCGGAGCGCGAGCAACAACTGAAGCGGTTCCTGGCCAGCCACCCGTTCAATGGCATGCACCACCGCACCCCCGTCATTCTCGGCGGTGACTTCAACGACATGTGGGCCACGCTGGGGGGCAAGCTGCTGCAGCCCGCCGGGTTCCGCCGCGCCGGCGGCTTTGCGAACACGTTTCCCGCGGCCCTGCCCGCGCGCCCGCTTGATGCCATCTTCGTCCGCGGCGACATTCACGCCCACCACTGCCTGCCCTCGCGCATGAAGCTCGCCCGCCAGGCGTCGGACCACCTCCCCCTCGTCGCGCACTTGGACCTCGATTTCATCGCTCAGTGACAGCGCCGCCGGGTTTGCCGTACCGCCCCGGTTCGGTTCACCGCGGGTGCGGCTGGGGAGTGGCTCAGGTAGCACAGCCGTCAGAATGCACCTAAGATAACGGGCAGATCAGGAGGCAGAGGGGCATGAGCAAGGACGCCACCATCGCTGCGGGGCTGATGAGGCGGCGCGATTTCCTGCGCCACACGGCGAGGGGCGTGGGCGCGGCAGCGCTGGCCGGCAGCACCTTCGGGCGCGCCGCCGCGGCCGCCGGGTCGGTCATGATGCGCGAATATGGCGGCCCGAACGTCATCATCGTGCGGTTCGGCGGCGGCGTGCGGCGCCGCGAGACCCTGGATCCGGCCCACACGCACAGCCCCTTCCTGTGTCACGACTTCGCGGGACGCGGCACGCTGTTCTCTCACATGGAGATTGCTGCGGCAGTCGACAAAGTGACTCACGGCCCCGGGACGCTCAACATCCTGACGGGCAAGTACGACCGGTATGAGGACGTGGACGGTCGGCTGATGGGGGAGCGGTACGAAGCGCGCGTCCCGACGGTGTTTGAGCACCTGCGCAAACAGTTCGCGGTACCACCGCACCAAACGCTCATAGTCAACGGCGAGGACCGCATCGACGAGGAATTCTACACGTTCAGCAACCATCACTTGTACGGCGTGACGTACCGCTCGACGGTGCTGAGCCTGTACCGCTTTAAGGCGTACCTGCTCCGCCGCCAGCTCGCGGAAGAGGAGTGGCCGGCGGCCGAGCGCGAGAAGAAGCGCAAACGGCTCCGCGAGATGGAGTCGCTGGATTATCGCCGAAGGGACGGCGACGCACCTGCGCCGCAGTTGGACGCGTTTTGGCAGCGGTGGCGCCGGTACTACGGCGACACCGGCATGGTCAATCCCCGCGGGGACCGCCTGCTCACCGAACTCACTATCCGGGCCATTCGGGAACTGCGCCCAAAGCTACTGATGGTGAACTATCAGGACTGCGATTACGTGCACTGGGGGAATCCGTCTCATTACACGCGCGGCATCCACGTGATGGATCAGGGCCTGCAGCGCATTGTCGAGGCCGTGGAGGCGGATGCAGAGTATCGGGAGAACACGGTGTTTGTTGTGGTGCCGGACTGCGGGCGCGATGACAACCGCCTGCTCGCGGTCCCGTTTCAACACCACTTCGACAGCCGCAGCGCGCGCGAAGTCTTCGCCGTGGTCGTGGGGCCCGGCATCGCACGGGGGCAGACCGTTGACCGCGCCGTGCAGCACATCGCCGTCGCCCCCACCGTCGGTCGGATGATGGGGTTCGAGACGGCCTACGCCGAAGGCACCGTGCTTGAGGAAGCGTTCGCGTGAGTTCCGCGGTTGCAGCCACCGCGCCGCGCCCCGAGGCGCCGGACCTGCCAGCACCCGCCCGGTCGGGACGCGTGGCAAAGTGGCGGCGGCGGGCGGTCCAGGTCTGGAAGTACGTCGTGGGCGCGTGGCTGTGTCAGCATCTGCTCCTCAGCGTCCTCGTGGTTGGCTGGTGCTACCGCCTCATGCGCCACCACACCCGGCGCGAATGGCTGCGCCTGAGTGGCCGGACGGCGCCCCCGCTGCCGTGGCCGAACTGGTTGCTGCATCCCGACGGGTTCCGCGCGCCGAGCCGGCGTAAAGCGCTCACCGCATCGCTGGTCTTGAACGCGCGCGTCGGGGCGCAGGCGGTGTTCAATACGTGGGTGGTGACGATGCCCGCGTGCTTCCTGTGGGTCTTCGCGTGGTACTCGGGGTGGGACAACTCGTTCAACAAGGGGTACGAACAATTCTGGGTCGGCCCGGCTGCGGGTTGGCTCGGCATCACGCTGTTCATCGCGGCAATGCTCTACGTTCCTCTGGCCCAGGCGCGTCACGCGGCCACAGGCAGTTGGCGCGCGTTCTACCGATTCGGGTTCGTGCGCCGCCTGGTGCGGCATGCGTGGCCCGCCTGCCTCCTGCTCGCGGGGTTGTACGCCGCCCTGTCGCTGCCGGTCACCGTGTTCCGGGCGTTCCCGACGATACTCCCCCAGGTCCTGCCCGACTTGTTGACACTGCCCGACGCCGCGCTGCGGGAGTTTCTGCGCGATTACTACTTCTGGGCCTCAGCGATCGGCTTCGGGCTGTACGTCGCCCTCCGCCTCATCGCAGCGCGCATCTACGCCCGCGCCATCGTCTCCGCGGTGCAGCGGGGCGTCGTACGCGTGGACGAACTCCACCCGCGGGAGCGGCGGGAGCTGGACCAGCTCGGGCTGCTCGAGGCCGCGCCCGCCCCCGAGCGTCACGTCGTGGTGCGCGTGCTGGGTTGGACCAGCGCCCGCGTCGCCCGACTCGGCGGTGCCGTCGCCATTGTCCTGCTCTGGTTCGCGTTCGTCGCCCAGATTTTCGTGGCCGAATTTATCAATTACCACCCCGTCCGCGGCTGGCTCAACCAACCCCTCGTCCAGCTTCCCTGCTTCAGCTACATCCCGCGGCACTTGCGCGACTGACCTGAACGCGGCGTGTACGCGGCACGGAATCGCGCCCAGGCCTTACTGGGAAACGGCTTCGAGCGCTTCGCGGACGGTGGCGGCGGAAGCGGGCCGGTCGGCAGGGGCCTTGGCGAGGAGGTGCAGGATAAGTGTGTCTAGTCCGGGGGGCAGTGCACCGTTGTGCTGCGACGGGGGGTCGGGCGTGGTGTGGATATGGTGGTGGGCGAACGCCACCACGTTGTCCCCGGTGAACGGCAGCCGGCCCGCGACCATTTCGTACAGCACCATGCCGAGCGCGTACAGGTCGCTTTGCGGGACGGCCTCCTCGCCGCGCGCCTGTTCGGGTGCCATGTACGCGGCAGTGCCGAGCACCTGTCCTTCCTGCGTGATGCGCGTCTGGTCCAACTTCGCGGCGGCCAGCCCGAAGTCGCCCAGCTTCGCGGTGTGCGAGACGGTGAACCAGATATTGCCGGGCTTCACGTCGCGGTGCACGATCCCCTGCGCGTGCGCCATTTCCAGCGCACGACACACCTCCGTGGCTACGCGCACCGCGTCGGCCAGGGGCAGGCGCTTCTCCGGCGCGGCCGCCAACCGCTCGGCCAGGTCGCCCCCGGGCAGGTACTCCGACACCACATAGAGCTGCCCGTCATCCTCCCCCAAGTCGTGCACGGTCACCACGTGGGGATGACTCCCCAGCCCGGCCATGGTCCGCGCCTCCCGCAGGATGCGCGGGCGCACCGTCTCGTCCAGCCGCGCCGGTTGGATCACCGCGAGCGCCACCTGGCGGTGCAACGTCGTATCTTCCGCCAGGTACACGCGCTTGGACCCGCCCTCACCAAGCAACCGCTCGGCCACGTACCGCCCGCCCGCCACACTGGGCAGCGGGATGTCCTCCGCGACGTCGATCGACATACGCCGCGCCGCGCTTCTTGGGCTCGGGTCGCTGCTGCGCTCGCGCAGTTCGGCCACTTCGAGCGCGCGCACCGCCTCGTGCGCGAGCTCGCGCAGCAAGTTCAACTCCGCCCGGTCGTACACGTCGTCCGACGTGTGCGGCCCCACCGCGAGCCCCCCGATGACCCGGCCGTCCCGTTCGATAGGCAGCAGCACGCTCGCGTTCAGCCGGTCCATGCACGCGCGCGCTTCGTGCTGGATGGTCGCGAACTGCGGGTCCACGCTGAGATTCTCGCGCTTGATGGGTTGGTGGGTGGCCACGAGCAACTGCACCAGCGGTTCCTCGGCCAAGTCGTGCAGGTTCGAGATGTCGGTCTCGCCGCTCGACGTCACCTGCTCTCCCGGGCCCGCGACGCCGGACAGCAGGAAGGCGGCCCCGCTCTGCGTACTGCACACGCGCGGTGCGGCGCCCGCCAGGACGCGCAAGACGTCCTCCCGCGTGGTGCTGCCCAACAGCTCATCGCCGATCGCTCGCCGCAGGTCCGGAAACTGGGCCCGGTTCGGGTACAACCACCGGTTCACCAGTGCGTTGAATCGCGGCAGCACGAAGAAGACGGGCAGCACCCCGACCACGGCCAGGACGGGCGACACGTTCGCCCCCAATGCCACCAGGCCAAGCACCGCGGCGCCGCCTGCCGCGTAGGCGACGGCGCGCCGCACGGCGATGCGCGCGTTCACCAGATCGTAGCGGAGGGTGAGGTAGACCAGCACGAGCCCGCTGGAGAGGATAATCATGTAGCCCGCGAACAGGTCGCGTCCCGCCACCGGGGTGCCTAACACCACCACCCGGGTCTCGAATATGCGATGGTACACGGCGGCGAGTGCGAGGATCAGCACGAGCCGCGCCCGTTGCCGCACCAAGCGATCACCCGGGCGTACCACAATCCACATGCACCGTCCGGTGCAGAGGAGCAGGCCGGCGAGGTTCATGAAAAAGAGCACCCCGATGTAGCGCGGCCAAATCGACATCCGGTGGGGCGACAAGTACATGACCGCGGTGGCCGCAGCGCCGAGCAACCCGATCCCGTAGATCACGTATAGCACCCTTGGACGGCGCCGGAGCAGGACGTGTGGCGTGGGAAAGCCGAGCGCCAGGTGAAAGCTGGACATGCCCAACAACCAGACGGTCAAGCCAAAGTACGCCCCGAGCAGGATGGGGGTCCCGTACGCGGACAGCCCCAGGGTGGTCCCCGCCGCCCCCGCCAGATGAAACACGGCCAGGAGTGCCCAACTGTCGGCCTCGAACGGGCGAAACGCGAACGCGCCGAGTACCACCAGGTACTGGACCGCGCACAGCACCCCGAAGAGCCCGAAAGACTCGAACGCGTGCCGCCACGTATACCGGATGACGGGCAGGGTCGCGGCCAACACCCGGCCGTCCGGGCGGCGGACCGTGATCAGATTCGTCTCGCCCAGTTCGCGACGTTCGAGCGCTTCGATCTCGGCATACGTGGCGTCCGTGATGTCGACGCCATTCAGGGTCAGCGGCCAGCTCCCCCACTCGACTCCGGCGTCCCGCACGTGCGCCGGGCCGAAGGACACCACGTGGCCGAGCCAGAAGATACCGGAGTGGGGTTTCCCGACCAGCGTCGCGGCCCACGACCACATCAAGACGACGCCGAGCAGGTAGGTGCCTACCAGCGTGCCGAACAGAGCTTTTTGTCGCGGTGTTCCCTCTCGAAACCGCATGTCCCAGTTCCTCCAGTGTACCGCACGCGTCACATGGCATGGTGCGTGCATCACCATTGCGTTCGCATCGGGTGCGACCGGCACCCACTGGCGGAAGAGTGCGTCCGTAGTGTGTAATGCGCCCGGTCATCCGGACGGAGGAGGGGAGCAGACGCCGCGTGGGGGAGCCCGCATCCCAGCGAGTGCGCATCGCCGCATTAGTCGCGTGTTACGCCGTCGCATTGGCCAGCGGCCTGTGGCAGGCGCGAACGCACCCCGGCCCCGGCGCCGTCGGCTGGTACTTCAGCGGGCTGTACGCCTACCCGTACGGCAGCGCGGTCGCCGCGGAACAGCTCCCCTCGGGGAGCCGGATGCTGCGCCTGAACGGCCTCCAGGTGGAAGGCCTCTCCACGGATGCCATCGCGGTGCACTTGCGGACGCGGCCCGGCGAGATCAACCGCCTGCACATCCGCCGGCCCGACGGCGGGGAGGCCACCGTGCTCGTGCCCGTCGAGCCGTTCACCTGGCGCGGCACGTTCACCCTGCACCGCACGCGGCTGCTCCTGGGCGCCGCCCTGGTGGCGGTAGCGCTCGCGGCGTTCGCCGTGCGCCCCTACACGCTCACGGCCTGGGCGCTCGTGATCTTCTGCGTCATCCTCGCGATCAATCTCTTCATGAACGATCTGCTGTACTACCCCACCCGGCCGCTCACCTTCGCCATTGTGTACGAGGCCTTCGCCAGTGGGCTCGTGACCGTCACCGGCATGCACCTGGCGCTCGTGTTTCCCGTGCTGCATCCCGCCATCGCCCAGCGGCCCTGGCGCATCCTCGGGGTGTACGCCGTCGGCCTCGGCCTGGGCGGCGTCGCGCTCGCCATCCGGCTCGACGGGCACCTCACCCGGTGGACCCCGCTCGCGCCGTTCCTGGCCGCCTCGCTGTTCTACCTGCTCGGGCGGTCCGCGCGGCTAGCGGCGCGATCGGCCGACCTGGTCACGCGCCAGCGCGCCCGCGTGTTGCTCGGCGGCGCGGTCGTCGGTTTCGCGCCCACCGTACTGCTCATGCTGGGCCAGAACGTGCTCAACATGCGGTGGCTGGATGTGCGGAGCGTGCTGTGGACCATGTTCGCGTTCCCGTTGGCGCTGGCGTATCTGACGGTGCGGTGGGAGGCGGTGAACGCGCGCATCGCCCGCCGGCGCACACTGGCATACGGCGCCGCCGCGTCCACCGTGGCCGGCCTCGCGTGGGGCGTGGCGACCGCCGCCGCGCGGTTGACCGCCGGCGCGTACCAGATCACCGCGTTCGGAGCGTGGTGCGTCGGACTCGGCGTCGCGGGCGCCCTGGCGGCGGCGGCGTGGCGCCCGTTTCGCGACACGCTGGACCGCTGGTTCTATCCCAAGCGCGCCGCGTATCCGGAGATCCTCGCCCGGCTGCGCCGGGACTTGGCCGGCTGCGCGAGTGCGGCCGAAGTCCTCGCCTGTCTCACGCGCGCGCCGCAATTGCTTTGCGACGCCGGCGGCGGCACCGCATTCCTGTTCCCGAACGGAAACGCGGCGGGGCTCCTCGTCTCCAGCGAACCGCTCGAACAGATTGAGGTGGCGGTGCTGGCGCAGACCGTGCCCATGCGATGGCTGAAGGCCACGGGCAAGCCGCTGCGCCTGGACCTGCTCGCCAGCGAGCCCGCCTACGCGAACCTCCAGGGCCTGGCCGAGGTCGTGTTTGACCGGTTGCGCGCCACCGTCGTGCTGCCCATCAGCCGCGGCGGCCGGGTGGTCGGCGGCCTCGCCGTCGGGCCCCGCGCCTCGGGCGATGTGTATGAGAGCGCCGAACTGCGCGCACTCGCCGGCCTCCTCGCGCAGGCCGGCTCCGTCCTCGCCGAAGCCCCGGCGTGAACGCCCCGCTTCTTTGACGCGCCCTGTACTAGCGAAGGTGATTCTTCAAGCCGCGTACCACCACGGCGGCACCTACTACCAGCACGCGGCGTTCCTGCACGCCGTCCGCACCGGCGCTCCGCCACCGAACACCGTCCCGTTACGCTGGACGAGTTCGACGCGTAAGCGCTCGCGTGCCGCTCAGGGCAGCACGGCGATGAGGGCAACCAGCACTTCTATCCTGCGCACGTCAGGCCCCGGTCAAGAAACGCTCCCCGCGTAATGACAGCGACACGCCAGAACACTATGTCAACGACTGTGACCGGATCGTTCGACAACCGGGCCACAACAGAGCAGAAAGCCTGCACGTCCGAGAAACCGAACCGCCTCGCCAAAGCTTCCAAGTGCCGGTCTGGCTTAGCCACCAAAAAGCCAAGATTCTTTGCTAGATGCCGGACTGTCCTTGGACCAATAAAAGGGAACACTCCCAGAGTCTCGATAGGATCTGCAATGATCTCCTTCCTTAGGTAGCCGAAGCCAAACGCAGCTATCCTTTCAGCGACTTCACATATTGCTCGAATTTTCCTTCCATTATTGAATCTAGCAAGCGCTGTAGCCACACAAGCGTCAGCACTTGCGACGATCGCCGCGGATGATTCCCAATCACAGAAGCATAGCGAGATGTGGGCAAACATTTTGCGGACAACTGACTCCCGAAACCCACTGCATAGGATCACCCACGCTGCCTCCCTGAGGAGATCTGTTTCCGTGAAGCCTTCGGGATTCCGCGACGCCTGCCACAGAATTTCTTCTGAATAGCCCGCGGCCATAACTAAGTCTTTAGCTCCTGCATACGCATTCTTAAGGTGCAGGTACTCGGTTTGATTACCTGGCACAGTCAACGAACACATGGCCAATTGTCCCTGAACCAGATCCTAATTCGAAGAAACACGACCGATGCCCCCGGTCTCTCATCGAGCACACGACTTATGCGGACCTTGATTTTGTGGCGCTTCTTTTGCGCCAGAAACTCGTTCTCCGGAATGTATAGACAGAATTGGTCGGAGAACGAGTAGCGTTCAAACAGATGTTCCGCCTTCTCCGATGAAATGGTATCACTCCGCAGAAGTCGACTGCTCTCTCCCTTTACGCCCGCATAGTACGCAGACGAACGGCCATGCGCACCCGCGCGGCCTTTCCAATCCAGCTTCGTCTGAAATATCGCGAGTATGAACGTCCCGATGGCAAGCAAACCAAGCCATATCTCGCTGTCAATCGAACGTGGAGATAACCTTACGCCAATGCGAGGTGCAACAAAGATCATCGCCGTAAGCCATGTGGAGAGACCGAGAATGGTCAAATCTAAGATGAGGGCCCTCCGTTGAAGTTTGTCGCGTAGGCCGGCGTGCGCAGTGCACAGCATGTCGCTAACTCTGTGAATTCGCGCAATTTCTTGCCGCATCAACTAATCCTCGAACAAGGACACCCACTGTACAAGTGAGTTTGCGGCGCTCGCGTTCCGCATACGCTTCGCGGAGCGATCAAGCAAGTGACTTATCTCCTGCCGCTGTGGGCTTCGCGCGCCACTAAGATACTCGTCCACGTTCACTGATTGACCAGTCCGATCCCGGATCGGTGCCAGCACAAGGTCCTTAGCGCTTTGGAAAAAGTGCCGCAGCATTACCGAAAGCGTCCGGCGGCCTTGGTATCCTCTGAAGGCAGCAATCGCAAGGGCCTCAATATGGTAGCCACTCAATTGTTGTGATTCGGGCCAAGCCCCTATGATTGACTTGGCCAACTTGATGGTTGGTACCAGCTTACCCCCACACTGCTGATTGCGACGCGTAAGCGCACGCGTGAAATCCCTGGGACGGATGCTTGACCATTTATCCCCCTGCGCTGACGGCACACGTACACGGTCTTCCTTTCTCAGCGCTGGCAGAAGTTGAATTTCCATCCCGTCTGGATACCGCACGGTAACGGCCAGCTTCCCCGCTGATACGGCAACCTCCGAGGACAATTTGCCTGCAAGAATTGTTGTAAGTTTCTTAAGAACTGCTTCCGGCGAATCTCCCTCCATCTTAGACTCGCTTATTATCAAAAGAGCGTCGACGTCGCTCAGACCCTCGACGTATGTTTTCTTCGAAACCGAACCGCCAAACTGGGTGCTTAAAGCCTCATCCGTTTCCCGCTCTATGAGCTTAAGGATCTCATCAAGCCTCCTATTAACGGCCTTAACATCTCGCTCATTTGCTTCCCCTAGAATGTCACTAAGGCAAGCGTTCAGCCCTACATCAAACGCTTCATCCGACGCCTCTTGTTCAGCCTCGCGAATGAGTTTCTTGAACTGATCGGGAGTTCTATCCTTGAACATACCGCCTCCGCTACCACCCATATCACCCTCCTAAGTCCTCCCACAGAGTGGCATATGCCTCTCTAAAAAACTCCCCGTGAAACTTGAATTCACTAAACTCGCGTGTCTTCAAGAACCGACGCAGTTGTAACGTTAGGTGCTCCAAATAGTAATAGTTCTGGAACAAAGCGCGACCAGCGACAAAGCTGTCCTCAGTCTTTATGGAGAATCTTAGGCAACCGTAGTTATGCTTGTATATGGCAAATCCCTCGTGATAAGAAAGCCTGAGCCATGTAAGACCATCAAAAATGTCGGCTCCAGACAACATGTATAGGGGAGAAGAGACCGGGTCGAGTGAACCAAAGATGTGAATGGGAGTAGACTGCCCAGCTTCCTCCAGAGCAGTTCTTATTCTGGCGATGTTTTTCATCCTTTCGAGAAAGCTCGGACCAAGCTCTTTTTCAGTTACCCCTAAGACGTTGAACTTAGCCAAGCGCGGCACTTCTGCTATTACCGCATCGGTAGAAATATAATCCGTTTCTTTCGACTCGGGCTTAATTAATAGTTCCCTGACAAATCGAGGGTGTTTCGAGAACGTCTCTAAAGCTCTATCTATCTGCTCTTTCACGCTATGGCGTCGCCGCGGATGATCATAGCTGACAAGCACCGTAGGGCAACGGTGTTTCCATTTTCTGAGTACGCGATGGTAATACTCCATTCTCCACCCTCTTGGTCTAACAGGATTCTGGCCCAAGTCGGATAGTTCTACGTCCTTCGATATCTCATAGCCCCCACTGTCTAAGAAGACGACTGACGGGAAGCTTAGCGAACCTGAAATCAGCCCATAGTGCAAGTCATAGGCACTAATGAGCACTTGTTCTGTTATTACCTCCTCGGCGGTGCGCATCAGCTACTATACATCGGGAAAACCCTTGCTCGATAATGAAGGAAGCAAGAGCGGCGTACGACATATCTCTTCCCCTTCGAAGCAAATGCAGCGCTTCTGCGCGAGTTCCATTGTCAGCTAAGAAGGGCTAGGATGTCTTTACAAGACAGACATTCACCACAAGGTGGAACAGTACCAACTTCACAACTGTAAGTTAGATGTAGAGGCAATTCAGCCTGGCGTGCATAGTCGACAACGTCTTTCTTTGTCCAGCAAATGAATGGCGCGAGTACCCGAGTTCCACCAGCCGTGCAGGAGAGCGTAAGGTTAGACATCTCCTCAAGAAAGGTCTCTGAACAATCGTAATAGGGCGAGCCCCCATGAACGCCAAGCGCGATGACATCAAGAGGCCGCTCTCCGAAGAGAACGGCCGAAAGGATTAGGAAAGCGTTTCTTCCCGGTAGTTCACCACATGAAAAGGAGGCGCGCGAGCGCGTTTGCACTACCTGGAGGTGAGCCCCGAAATAGTCTGAAATCAGCTTGGAACTTTTACCCTCAGGCTCTCTAGCTTTCTGTCCGTAATCGAGGAAAAGCGTTCTTACTTCATAATTCTGTTCTCGAAGAAACTGAACTAGAGCTGCGGAGTCGACGCCTCCGCTGAGAAGGACCGTGGCAGTTGGCAATTACTTAGTGTCTAGGTACGCACCAGAGATAAGGCAACAGTGCTGTATACTAACGTGAAATGGCTTTTTACGCAATTTGTAGATGAACGATATCTTACCTTTCGGTTGGCAGGCGGATGTGTTCGACGAGGTGTTGGATGGCTTCGGGTGGGGCGGGGGTGAAGCGGCTGACGGTCATGGTAACGGCGAAGTTGATCATCATGCCGATGGTGCCGATGCCTTCGGGGCTGATGCCGAACAGCCAGTCGTCCGCGCCGGCGTCGGGCCGCACGAACCGGAAGTAAATAATGTACGCGGCGGTGAACCCGATGCCGCTGAGCATGCCGGAGATGGCGCCTTCTTTCGTGGTGCGCTTGCTGAACACGCCGAGCACGAGGATGGGGAAGAAGCTGCTTGCCGCCAACCCGAACGCGAACGCGACCACTTGCGCCACGAACCCGGGCGGGTTGATGCCGAAGTAGCCGGCCACCACCACGGCCAGCCCCGCCGCGATGCGCGCGAACAGCAGCTCCCGGTCCTCGGTCATCTGCGGCGCGATGATCGATTTCAGCAGGTCGTGTGAAATGGACGACGAGATCACCAGCAGCAACCCGGCCGCGGTGGACAGCGCGGCGGCGAGCCCGCCCGCTGCCACGAGCCCCACGACCCACGCGGGCAACTTCGCAATCTCCGGATTCGCGAGCACCATGATGTCCCGGTCCACTTTCAGCTCGTTTGTCGCGGCGTCGCCGCTGTAGGTGATGACCCCGTCGCCATCCTTGTCCTCAAACGCGATGAGGCCGGTCTTCTCCCAGTTGGTGAACCACTCGGGGGCCTCGGCATACGGGATGCCGTGCAGCGACTGGATCATGTTCACCCGCGCGAAGGTGGCGACGGCGGGCGCGGTGGTGTAGAGCAGGCCGATGAACACGAGCGCCCACATGGCGCTCCACCGCGCGGCGCGCACGCTCGGCACCGTGTAGAACCGGATGAGCACGTGCGGCAGCCCGGCGGTGCCCACCATAAGCGCCATGGTGATGGCCGCCATGTCGATCATGCTCTTCTTGCCCGGCACGAACGCGGCGGTGTATTCCGGGAACCCCAGGTCCCGGTGAATCTGGTCGATGGCCTCCAGCAGGTACATGCCCGCGTTCTCCCCTTCGGCCACCTTGCCGCCGAACCCGAGTTGCGGAATGGGGTTGCCCGTGATCTTGAGGGAAATCGCGATGGCGGGGATCAGGTACGCGATGATGAGCACGCTGTACTGCGCGACCTGGGTGTACGTGATGCCGCGCATACCGCCGAGCGTGGCGTAGAGGAACACGAGGGCCATGCCGATGAAGACGCCCACGTTGATGTCCACCTCGAGGAAGCGGGAGAACACCACGCCGACGCCGCGCATCTGCCCCGCCACGTAGGTGAACGAGATGAAGATCGCGCACACGACCGCCACCACGCGCGCGGCCTGCGAGTAGTAGCGGTCGCCCACGAACTCCGGCACGGTGTAGCGCCCGTACTTGCGGAGGTACGGCGCGAGCAGCAGCGCGAGCAGCACGTAGCCGCCGGTCCAGCCCATGAGGTACATGGCGCCGGTATAGCCCATGAACGAGATGAGCCCGGCCATGGAGATGAACGACGCGGCGCTCATCCAGTCAGCCGCCGTAGCCATGCCGTTGGCCACTGCGGGCACGCCGCGGCCCGCCACGTAGAACGCCGCCGTGGTGCGCGCGCGGCTCAAGATCGCCACGGTGATGTACAGCGCGAAGCTGAGCCCGACGATGATGTAGGTCCACGCCTGAATGGTCATTCTTTGTCCAGACGCTCGTGCAGATCGTGGGGCTCGGCCTGCGCGCTCACTGCCAGAGCGGCGTCCGCCCGGTCCATCCACAGGGCATAGATGAGGATCAGCGCGATGAAGATGTAGATGGCGCCCTGCTGCGCGAACCAGAAGCCGAGGGGGAAGCCGCCCACCTTGATGGCGTTCAACGGTTCGACCAGGATGATGCCCAGCCCGAAAGACACCACGAACCACACGGCCAGCAGGCCCATGAGAATGCGCAGGGTCGTGCGCCAGTAGACCCGCACCCCGTCGTTCCGTCCGCTCATGTCCCTCCCTCAGCGCCCGCTCGGGCCGCCGCGTTGTATCGCACGCCGGTGGACGAGGTCAAACCACCAGCCGCGCGCCCGGACGGACCGTGGCCCGCGAGCGCACCGATTGGGTGCCCGTGCATGTAGTTGATGCGCACCTACCCCGATCTGCTCACGAGCGGCGCGAGGGATAATCAGACCCATTTGCCCCAATATCTAGTATAGAGTTTCATAATCATACTATATATTGTGTTATACTGAAGTTCGGGCAGGAGCAGGGCGGCTCATTTATGACCGCCGGGGAACGCATGCTGCGCGTCTTGCTCGTCGTCACCGATGTCGTGCAAGCCCTGCGTGAGCGCCGGGCGTTGCACCAGGCCCGCGTGTCGGTGGTGGTCGTGCATCGGGGGGCGGACGCACTCGCCTGGATCGACACCGAACCCGTGGATCTCGTGGTGGTCGATCATCACCTGCCCGACATGTCCGGGCTGCAGATGCTCGCGGCGCTCCGCGAGCACGTGCCCGCGGTCCCCGTCATCCTGGCGGCCGCGCCCACGTCGAACGGGCTGGCCCTCGCCGCACTGAAGGCAGGCGCCGCGGACTGTCTCGTCAACGACGGGGATCCCGAGTTTCCGCACAAGCTCCTCCGCTGCGTTACGGATGTGCACGCGCGTTTCTGGCGCTCCGCCCGGGCGCGGGAAGCGCGGTCCCGCGTGTTCGCCTATTCCGTCCCGGACTCCTGGTGTTGTACCTGGGGGGACGGAGAAGTGGTTGGTTGCGGCGCCAGCCACCCACGCGCGCTCTTCGCGCACGCGGACGGTCTGATCGGCCGCACTCTGGCGGACCTGCTACCGCCGGAGGTAGCCCAGGTCTGGCAGGCCACCATTCGCGCGGCCCGTGCCCCCGGCGCGGCGAGGACGTTCGCGTCCGGGCTCGGCGCGCCCGGGCCATCGCGTGAGTACGAAGGCCGCATCCTGCGCACGGGCCGGGACGAAGTCCACACCTTCTTGCGGGTGGCCATCGACCGCACGTGGGTGGAAGCGCGGCGGGCCCGGTTGATGCGGGAGGTGTCCGCCGCAACGACGGCGTCGCCCATTCCCGGCCCGCGCTTCTGCCGGGACGGACACGGCTAGGGGACTGCCCGCGTCCGCCGCGCTCGAATCGCGCGGGGGCGTTCGCGTGCGCCTGCTAAGCTAACTTCCGCATGTGGGCGCCGGGAATCGGGAACGCGTGGGGCAGGAGGCCCCGGCCACGGAGCGGTGGCCGCTTGATGCGATTGTGACCGAAAGCGCGCCCCCGAGCGGACCCGCCTGGCTAACCGACGCGCGCGTGATGCGTAGCGCGCGCTGGCTCTTGCTCGCGTTGGTGTATGCCATCGTGGCTGCGTGCGTGCTCCAGGCGTTCATGTGGCGCTGGGGGTTCCGGGGCGACCACGCGAACTTCGGGTTCGAGCCGATGATGACGTACACCGCGCAGCGCCCGTTCGCCTACCGCGTGCTCGTGCCCGCCGCGGTCAACGCCACGACGAAGGTGGTCGCCCCGCGCATCGGGGACGCGCAAGCGGAGTGGCTCGTGGACCGGTCCCCCCTGCTGCGCTTCCGAGACGCGGACGAAACGTGGGACCTGGAGAAGAGCACAAAGTGGCACGTGGCGTACCTGCTGCTCTTCGGCTGCCTGTGGCTGATTCCGTTCGTCGCGCGCGCCCTCACGAAAGCGATCTACGACATG
>CBDUXP010000043.1:0-32775 GCA_965371225.1 uncultured bacterium
GCCCGTAGGCGGCAGTTTTCAAGACTGCTGCGTTACCAATTACGCTAGCCCTCCACGGGACCGTCCGGCGGAACCCGTGCGCAGACGGGCCGTCGGCTGGCAGACCAAGTATAGCAAGGGGTTGGACAGACTACGGGCGGCCCAGGACGCGCTCGCAGACCGCGAGCAGCTTCCGGCCCACCTGGTCCCATCCGAAATGTGCGCGCGCGTATTCGACGCCCCGGCCGCCCATGCGGCGGCGCTCGTCTGCATCGCCGAACAACATGTCCAACGCTGCCGCCAACGCGGCGCCGCTCGGGTCCACAACACGGCCGAGGCCTTCCCGCTCAAGGAATGCGGCGCCCGGCGTCCGCAGAACTACGATGGGTACGCCGCACGCGCAGGCGGCACGCACTTTCAGCGCGGCGGTGCCGACCGCGCCGGACAGCGCACCCTGGTGATGCAAATTCAGCGCGACGTCCAAGGCCGCAAGCGCGCGGGCGGCCTCGGCGGGCGGCACCGCCCCGGTGAACCGGACCATATCCTGCAAACCCCGCACGTTCACGGTGTGCTCCCAGGCCGGGCGGGAGACCCCGCCACCCACCACCACTGCGCGCAGGCCGGGTCGCCCGGCGCGCAACGCCACAAGCGCGTCGGCCAACACATCGAACCGCTGCCACGGCCCGCAGTTGCCCACATAGCCCACGAGCGGCGCGTCGTCGGGTATCCCCCACGCTTCCCGTTGCGCCGCCCGCGCGTCGGGTTGCGGACGGTACATCTCCGCATCGATGCCATTGAGGACGGCGGTAATACGGCCGGCCGGTACGCCGTAAAGGTCGGTGACGGTCGTGCGCAACTCCGGCGTCACGGTCACCACATGGTTCGCCGTGTGCAGCGTGCGACGCAACTCGCTGTCGATGCGTGCCGCGAGTGCGCGATTCATCAGTCCGCCGCGCGCGGCCCGTTCGTGGGCGGCCAGCCCATTCAGTTCAAACACCCACGGCACCGGACACCCGGCGCGCGCGAACAGGCCGGCGGCCAGGTAATGGCGCGTATAGGCAATGTCGCAGTCGGCCAACGCGGAACGCAGATGCGCCACCGCCTCCTGCGTCGTGCGCCGCATTCCGAGGAGTTGGGACACGAGGCCGCCGGCATCCCGAAAGGGAGGCAGCGCATGAAATGTATCCCCCGGGCCGGCGAAATCCGGCGGGGCGACGGCGGTGACGCTGACGTCCGCCCCATTGGCCTGAAGGCCGCGCACCGCGCCGATCACGTGCGCGGACGCGCCGGTCGGTTCACTCAAGTCCTGAAGGGCGACGTAGTGGACATGCATGGGGGGCGCGCACGTGACCGCGTGCGAGAGTGGGTACTCTATACTGCGGGCGCGAGTCCCGACGCCGCATGCCGCCCCCCAGTAACACCGCGGACGGCCCCGCGCAGGCCCCGGGCGTGCGTGCCGTGCACGAGCGCGAGGACCTGACGCGCGGGCCCATCGCACGCAAGCTGATTTACCTGGCCGCGCCGATGGTGTTCGGCAATCTGGCGCAGACCACCCTCTCGTTCATCGACACCATTTTTGTGGGACGGCTCGGCTCGAACGCGCTTGCCGGCGTCGGGCTGGGGAGCACGCTGCTCTATGTCATCTGGACCCTATTGCCGGCCATCGCCATGGGCGCCATGGCCATCGGATCGCGCGCCGCGGGCGCCGGCGATGACGAAGAGTTGGGCGTCGTCACCGCACAGGCGTTGTGGCTCGGGCTGCTTTTGGGCATCGGGTTGGCCGCGCTGGGCTTCTTCGGCGCCGGTCTCATGGTCGGCACCCTCGCGGGCCCGCACGCCGCGGCGGAGACGGTGGCCGCCGGCACCACGTACACGCGCATCATCTTCTCCGGCTCCATCCTGACGATCACCTACTTCGTCTGCGCCACCATGCTGCGCGCGACGGGGAACTCCATCACGCCGATGATCAGCAACACGGGCGCCTGTGTCCTGAACATGGTGCTCGACCCCATCTTCATCTTCGGCTGGGGGCCGGTGCCGGCCATGGGGGTGGCCGGCGCAGCGTACGCCACGGTGCTGTGCAACTGTTTCAACGTGGCCTACCTGCTCTGGCGGTGCACGCGAGGCGACTTGCGGCTCCACCTGCGGCTGCAGCACTTTCGTCCGCAGTGGGGCATGCTCCGGCGCATCACCCGTCTCGCCCTGCCCAACTCCCTGCAGTACGGCCTGGAAACCGTAACTGCCTTAGCGATGATGCGCATCGTCGCCGGCCACGGGGACCTCATCATCGCGGCGTATACGATCGGCATTCGGCTGGACCTGCTCGTGTTGCTGCCGGGCTGGGCGATCAGCCAGGCGGGCGCGAGCTTCGTGGGGCAGAATCTGGGCGCGCGGGAAACGGAGCGCGCGCGCCGGGGGGCATGGAGCGCCTTTGGATTGCTGGCCGCCGTCCAATCTACCGCCGGGCTCCTCTACATCGCCCTGGGGCCGACGCTCGTGGGCGTCTTCACGGGCGATCCGGTGGCGAACGCCGCCCTCATCGAAATGGGCACGAGCTATCTGCGCACGGTGGCCTGGAGCTACACCTTCCTCGCGCTGGGGATGACCATGTCCCGCGCCCTCACCGGCGCGGGCGATACCGTGGCGCCCATGTGGAACGTCCTGTTCTCCCGCTTCCTGTTGCAGTTACCCCTGGCGTGGTTCCTGCCAGACCTGCTGGCCGCCCACAGCACGCTCCCCATGCACTACGGGCTGTGGTTCGCCATCATCGCGGGGCACATGGCGCACGGGCTGCTCAACGCGGGGCGGTTCGGGCAGGGACACTGGCAACATCGCACGGTCTAAGGCTGCGTGCCGGTTTTGACGCGGTTTCACGCGCGCCACTACACTGGGCGCCCATGGCCGAACGCGGGTCCCTGTTGCGTGTCTTCCTGCGGCAGTTCAGCCTGTCGCAGATCGTCTGCTTGGTGGCCGAGGAGTATGTCGCGTGGATCGTGCGCTATCTCCCGGGCTACGAGGGGTTCGCGCTGCGCCATCTGTTCTACAAGCTGCTGTTCAAGCGGCTCGGCGGTTTCGCCTACTTCTATCCCGGGACGCGCCTGCAGCATGTGTACGGCATCGAAGCGGGCAAGAACCTGCACGTGAATACGAACGCGTACCTGTACGGGCGCGGGGGACTGGTGCTCGGCGATGACGTGCTCATCGGTCCCAACGCGGTCATCGTCTCGTCGCAACATACGTATGAACAGCGCGATGTGCCCGTCGTGTACCAAGGCCACCACCGGGAACGCACGGTGATCGGCAATCGGGTATGGATCGGCGCCAACGCGTGCGTCATGCCGGGCGTCACCGTGGCGGACGGCACGATCGTCGCCGCCGGCGCCGTGGTTACGAAAGATACCGAGCCGTACACGATCGTGGGCGGCGTGCCCGCAGAAAAGATCGGCGACCGCCCGTAAGTTCGTCAAACCACCAAGACACCAAGGACACAGAGAAGAAAACGCCAAAGACAACCCACGAAGAACACGAAGGCGTACGAATGCGCGGAGGTGAGGCTACAGGGTTTCGATTCCTTCGTGATTCTTAGTGTACTTCGTGGATGTTTTGATGAGTCTTTTCGTTCTCTCTGTCTTTGGTGTCTTGGTGGTTCAGTATTTTGGCGTGTCTTCTCCGCGGATTTCGTACAGGTACATCTCGTTCGCCATGAAGAGTTCCGTGCAGGCGCTCTGCGTGAACGCTTTGAGCCGGGACAGGCCCACGCGGATCGACTCGGCATCCGTCTCGGACGTGGGCCGCGGCGGATACCGCGCCAGGTGCCGGGCATTCAAGAGCAGATGCGAGTAGCCGCGGGCGCGCAGGTCCCGCGCGAGCGCGGCTGCATCGTCGGTTGCGCCGAACGTGTCGAGCCAGCGGGGCGCCTCATAGACCGCGTCGCCGTCCAACGGTCGCGGACAGCGGAGCATCCGGTTCTCCCACAGGCCGATGATCTTCGCGTCCGCGGGCAGCGTGCGATCCATGAACGCATACATGCGCGCGGTCTGGTCCGTCCGCAACAGAAAGGCCTCGGGGGCCTCGCGTCCCCAGGCGACGGCCCCGAAGCTGAGGAGACCGAGCAGGGTGGGCACGCCGGCGGGCACCCACCAGAGTCCCGCCGCAGCAAACCCCGCGCCCACCCACCGGCGGTCTGCGGCCGTGTCTTCGCCGGACGGCGTCACCAGCCGCAACAGGCCACCGACAGCCAGCAGGCTGAACAGAGGGAACACCGGGATGAGATAGCGGGCCACGTGCGTGGAGAACGCCCACGCCACGGCATAGACAGCCGCAAACAAAGCGAGCGCGCGCACACCGAGGGGCATCCGCCGCCACGTGAGCACGGCAGGGAGCGCCACCAACCACACGGGCGACACCGCGCCGTCGAACGTGGCATAGCCCGGATTGCCGTACACCGTCACTCGCCACGGCAGCAGGAGCAAATCGAGCACCCCGTGGCCCATGCCATGTTGCTGGACGAGCAGCTGCGTCCGGGCGAGTTCGCCGGCGGTGAGCGGGCCAAGGCCGAACACGCCGGTGGCCAACGGAAAGATGGGATTCCCCACGTGGATCGCGTTCTTGACCAGCCACGGCCCCGCGCCGACGAGGAGAGCGATAGCGAACGGACCTAGCACAGCCACCGCCTGCCGCGGACCGGCGCGGCGGCGCAGCAGCACCAGGGTCAACACGGCCCCCACCGCGGCGACGCCATACACGGAGGTGTACCGCATCCCGGCGAAGAGCCCGAGCGCCACCGCGGCGACGCGCAGCGGGCCGACTTGGTGGGTACGCAACCACTGCACCACACCCCACACGGCACCCGTGAAGGCGAATCCGGCGGCGAGGTCCACGTAGGACGTGGGCAATTGCCCCAGCACCAGCGGCGTCGTCAGGGTGAGGAACGCGGCCAAGGTCCCGGCCGTCGAGCTGAGGAGGCGCCGGCCCAACGACGCGGTGAGCGCGAGCATGCCCACGCCACAGCCCACGTGCACGAGCTTCGCGGTCGGGGGGCCGCCCAAGGTGAGCGCCAGGGCGTAGAGCATCTCCGTGTTCAGGGGCGTGTTCGCGAATACCAGTTGGGGGAAGGGCACAAACCCGTGTGCATCGAGATACGCGCGGGGCAGCGCCAAGTGGTAGACCAGTGAATCGTGCAGCACCTGGGGCGACAGCGCGACCGGCAACGCCGCCAACACGACCACCACCATTCCCGCGAGTGCGATACGTTCCGTCACCGACCGGGACGCGCTGTCGGGATCCCGCCGCACGCACGCGCGCAGCAACGCCACCACCTGGCGCCCGCCGAAGACGCAGGGCACGGCGATCGCGGCCCACAGCAGCGGCGCGTAGAGCAGCCCCGCGGCCGCCAGCGCAGTGGCGGTGAGCGTAAACACCGCCATCCCGCACAGAGCGGACAGCCAGAATCGTTCACCCGGCGTGGTGGCGGCGTCGCGCTCCGCAGCATCGGGCCACAACCACCGGAGGACGAAATGGCCGGCGCAGGCTGCGGAACCCCAGAGGAGGGCCGCGCCGGCCAGGCGCGCCAACGCCAGGCCCACCGCGCCCGCGGTCGGTACGAGCGCGCCCCAATCGGTGCCCTTCACGAAGTCGAGCCACGACGCCCACGGGACCGCATGGTGGCGCTGAAACGCCACGGCCACACAGAGCGTCCACGCCGCGAGCAGTACGAGGCCGCTCCGGCGCACCGGCCGGCTACTCACGCCCGACACGCCCGCCGTCGCGGCGCACCCAGACGTGTGCGTACCGGTTCGCGATGGGGAGCGCCCGCGGCGCGTATTCCGCTTGAAAGGTCGGATGCGCCAGCAGGACGCCCACCCCGGGCACAAATTGCGCGTACCACTGCACGTAGCTGGTCAATTCTTCGGGAGTCAGGGGCTCGTCCCGCAAGCGACACGCCCCAAGAAACACGAGATCGGGCGCGCGCGCGACCACATAATCCGCGTCATACCGTTCGTGCCCCGGCGTGCCGCGGCCCATGTCGCCCACGTCGGCGCGGGCAATGTGCCGGTCGTTCAGGCCCACCAGGTCCAACGTGGGCAGGCGCGCGTAGTAGGGCAGGATGCCCGCGGGCACGACCGCAATGAGCGTCTCGGCCGGTTGCGTCTCCCGCAGCCACCGCCCGATCGCCGCGCGGTCGCGGTCCACCGGTCGCTCGCTGCCGAACACGCGCCGCGCCATGGGCCCGACGAAGGACGGCACCAGGAGCACGATGACCAACGTAACGGCAAGCATGACCCGGGCGGCGGGAGACGGTACGCGCTCCGCCGCCAGCTTCCACAATGTCGGCGCCGCGAGCACCATGAGGGGCACCATGAAGCGGAACATGGCGAGTTGATCGCCGCCGACAGCGAGGACGAACACCAACGCCGCCGCTGCAAACGCCCCGATGAGCCAAGCCAGCGCGCGCCGCGTGGGATCGGGGCCGGGTGATCCCGCCCCCCGCCGCCACAGGATGATTCCGCCCGCGAGCAGAGCGTACGCGCCGGCGCCGCTCACCAGGAGCCACGCCAGTACGTACTGGCTCCCCCGAACGATCGATGCGCCGCCCCCGCCGACTTTCGCGTAAAACGTGTTGGGCAGCACGGCGTCGTAGTACTGCCAGCGCCACACGAAGTAAGGCGCATAGACGGCGGCGAACGTCACGACCAGGATGGCGCACAGTCGCCGGCGATCCCGGCGCGCCACGTCCGGCCGCCCGGCGCACAGGAGCCACCCGGCCCCGGCGATCACGTACAGCAGGCCATCGGGTCGGGCCATGCACAGCAAGGCGCCCGCCACCCCCGCGCCCAGTGCCTCGTGCACCCGGCCGGCGCGCCACACGAAGTTCAGCAGCAGCAGGATGAGCAGGCAGAACACCCCCGTCTCCAGCCCTCCCGCGGCCCAGTAGGCGACCGGGCCCGAGGCGCAGAGGAGCAACGCCCCGGCGGCGGGTACTGTCCAGGTGGCGGTGGCCGCCTCCGCGGCGGGGGCAGCTTCCTCACCGGCCAGGCGCCAGCGCAGCGCGACGGCCGCGCCCATGCAGACCACGCCCAGGCCTGCGGCAAGACGTGGCAGCGCGACCCCCCGTGCGGCGCCGGGCGCCAGCATGAGGATCCAGAGGAAGTTCGTGTAGCCCTCCACTCGTTCCCCCGGGTTGAAGACGAGCCCGTGGCCCGCGAGCGCGTTGCGCACATACCGGAAACTGATGTACGCGTCGTCCGCCACGTGGTCGAACAGGGCCGCGTGCAGCGCGAGCAGACCCGCCGCGAGTATCCAGGTGGCGACAAAGCGGAGGGAGCGGGGCATACGTGGGAAGACACCCAGCCTAGCGCCGTCGCGGGGAATGCCGCAACTCTTGTGGAGGCAGGCCTTTCCACATACCCCGCGCCGGCCGGGGCGGGCGCGACCGGCTTGCCCGCCCCCTGGACGAGAGCTAGACTGGAATTATGCAGGAGGAGCAGCGTGTCGCGGCTCCTCCTGCGTTCCCATAGAACCCTCCCGTGCCGGACACTCTGACCCCTGCCACAGCCCGCGTAGCCGACAATGCGGCCCGCAATGCGGAGGAGTACGCCGCCGGCAAGCGCACGTTGACGTCCTTGCCGCGCAGCATCTGGCTGGCTTTCACGGCCAAGTGCAACCTGGCCTGCTACCACTGCCCGCGGGGGAAGAAGTACGTCCGCGAAGAGGATGCGCCGGATATGGAGCCGCAGGTGTTCGACCGAGTCGAGACCGAGCTGTTGCCGGCGCTGGAGCGCGTCATCCTGGGGGGCAACAACCTGGGCGAGCAATTGATCTACCGGGAGTTCGACAGCTTCTTCCGGCGGTTGGCCAGGCACCCGGCGCGGATCGAATTCATCACGAACGCCACCGTCATGCCGCCAGAGCGGGTCGAGATGATCGTAGATCAGGAGCCCGTGTTTCTGATCTCCACCGAGGGGACCGGCGAGGTGTACGAGCAGGTCCGCGGCCGCAAGTGGTCCAAGATCGAGCAGACGATTCGGGACATTGACGCCGCGCGCCGGGCGCGGTCCGGCAACGGGACCAAAATTGCGCTGGGTATGACGGTGTTCGCCGACAATCTGGATCAGATCGAGCCCTGTATCCGCCTGAAGCGCATCGGGGTCGATATCGTGATGGTCCACCACCTGTCCCCGCACGCGGAATCACAGCGATATCAGTCCCTGGCCTACAACCGGGGCGAAACGAATCGGGTGTTCGACCGGGCCCGGGCGCTCGCCGAGGAGCTTGGTGTGGACCTGCATATCCCGCCGAACTTTGCGGTGGGGACGGTCGAGTACGATCGCGCGGTCACGGGCCGGGAAGAGCCGGAGCGGGCCCGGGTGGACTATGCCAGCCTCCCCTGCGACCTGCCGTGGACGGCGGCCAGTATCGATGAGTCGGGGCTCGTGATGCCGTGCTGCTCGTCGCAGATGGTGCTGGGGGATCTGAAAACACAATCGTTCGCAGAAGTCTGGAACGGGGCGAAGTATCAGCGCCTGCGGGCGACGGTGAATTCGCCCCGCCCGCTCCACGATTGTAAATACTGTCCCACGCGGCAGGGCAATAATCCGGCCAGTCTCCTGAAAGCAATCGACCCGCCCGCCGACGCGCCCTGGATGGAGCGGATCGGGAGACGGGTCCAACGGGCGTTGCGGGCGCGCGGCCACGACCGGTTGGCCACCTTGGGCCGCAAGGTCTACCGCCGTTTTAGTGTGTGACGCCCCCCCGGGTGTGATGTGGGGCTCCGGCCACAGCCAGCCGGCGCGGGACTACTCTTCCGAGCTATCGAAAATCTGATTGACCGACATGTTCAGCGCATTCGAAATCTTCAGCGCGACTCGCAGCGATGGCGTCTGTTTGTTGTTGCAGATGCGGTTCAGATAGGGCCGGTCAATGGAGATATCACGCGCAAACTGGGCCTGACTGATCCCCCGTTCAACCAGGATGGCATTGAGTCGGTTCTTCACGAGCACACCTTTTCTGTAGGTTGTTTGGCTCAGCCGGGTAGTCAAATAAAGCACTGGTATCTTATCACACCCCTAGGGAATGTCTAGTCTGTCACCGCTCGTTTCAGGCCCCCAGCCTTTAGGGCCCTCAGGTTCGTAATTTCCACGCCTCCGGGTCGTAGCTCTCCATGACTTGTACTGCTACAATACGGCCCTGGCTGGTGCGCAGCTACGAGCATTTTGTGCAGTCGGGTACACGGGTTGGGGGTGTGGCGCTGGGTAGAGGCAGAAGCGCCTGGGCGTTGCATCGCCGTGATTGAATGGTTGGAATGATCTTCAGAAGGAGCGATTCCCAATGCACGTAGGGGACAACATCCGGCGCCTGCGAAAGGCTCGCCGGCTCTCACAAGGGGCGGTGGCGGCCATGGGGGGCTTCGACCGTCCGTACATCTCGCGGGTGGAAACGGGAAAACAGACACCCTCGTTGAAGTTTCTCTCCCGGCTCGCGGAAATTCTCAACCTGCCGATGGCCGAATTTTTCATGTACCCGGTGACGGCCGTCTCCGACGAATGGTTGGACAAGCACGGTCGGGAACGGATGTACATCGACCTGCCCATCCTGGAACTTGCCACGCTTGGTGCCCAGCGCGAGCGGCAGGTCCCCGCGCGACAGCAGACCTACCGCAGCTTGGTCGGGCGCATCCGGCTGCACGACCAGGCCACGGAGTTCCAGGCGCCCTCGCCCGATGTTTTTGCCGTCCAGGTTCCGGACAGCGCCGCGTCCCCCGAAGTGTGTTCCGGGGATGTGCTCATCGTCGATCCCGGCGCGGCACTCGCCCACGGCGATATGGCGGTCGTGGAGCCGACGCCGGGCGCGCCTGCCGAGGTGCGCGTGGCGCACTTCACCGGCGAGTCACCCGCGTTCATCAGCTACGATCGGGTCAGCCCGCCGCTCTCCGAGCCGGCCCACGTGTGGGGCCGCGTGATTCAGAAGTTCCGGAACTACCCGGCAGCCTCCTCCTCGGCAGCGTAGGCTGCATCCCCCGGCGGGGGGGCGGGGTTGGGTCAGGCCGCGGCCGAGCGCGGAAGAGCGGGGAGACGCGCGCCGCGCCGTCGGTATGGGCTCGGCAGGTGGGCCCCCGAGGCGTCGGACCCGGCCGCGGGGGACGAAGTCGGGGGAGGCGCGCCGCCTAAATGTCCGGCGCGTCGTGAAACGTTAGCCGCGCCGACCCCAGTTCGATCACATCTCCCTCGCACAAAACATGCGCTTGGGTGCGTTCGCCGTTTACGCGGACCGACCGCAATCCACCGACGTGATCGATGTGGTACCCGCTGGAGCGGCGTCCGATGATGGCATGCGTCTGGCCAATGAAGAGGCCGGGGATCCGCACCTCGCAGTGGCGGTTCTTCCCGAGCCGCACTTCCGCCGTGCCCAACTGGACGACGGGTTTGGCCCCGGGGACGCCGGTGACCCGCAGGTGCGCGCGGCGGGCCACGCTCATCTTCTCCTGGAAGGCCGCCATCTGCTCGGCCTTCACCACGACCGTGCCCCCCCCCTGGGAATCGATGGCGTGTGCCTGCGTGTGCGGATTGGTCGCGGAGGGAAGTGAGCCCGTGCTCCGTCCCAACTGCGAATGGCTGTCGAAGCGCAGCGTGTGTTTGCCGACGCCCACCTCGTCCCCGAACGTGAGCATTTCGTTGGTCACCCGGTCGCCGTTCAGGAACGTCCCGTTATTACTCTTGAGATCTTCAATGTAGTACAGGCCGTCGCGTTTCTCGATTTTCGAATGGTGTCGAGAGATATTCAGGTTGTCAATGATAATGTCGCAATCCGACGCCCGCCCGATGACGAACACGTCCCGATCCATCTCGTACGTGCCAAGCACCTCGCGACCGAATAGTAAGGTCAAGATCGCCATGACTCAGTCTCTCCGGCGCGCCCCGCGCCGCCCTCCGTCACCTGTAATAATCCGCAGCCCTCTCACGGCGAAGGCAGTATACCATTTCTGCTAATTCTGCGCAATACGCCTTATTGCGGACCTGTGCTACTAATCTGTTGCTTTATCAGCAATTTCTGGCTTGAATTGGAGGGCGGCTCGGACAAACTCGACGAACATGGCTGAGGGGTTTTCCAGGGTCGACGTCAGTTCGGGGTGAAACTGACTGGCCATGAAGAAGGGGTGATCCTTCAGCTCCAGCACTTGCATGATCCGCTGCCCGCGGGCGCGCCCGGAGAACACGAGGCCGTTGCCGCGGAGCCGCTCAACGTAGTCGGGGTTGACCTCGCTCCGATGGCGGAACCGGCGCCGGGCGCGGGACCCGAACAGGTCGTACGCCTTTGTGCGTTTCGCGATGACCACGTCTTGCCCCCCCAGCCGCATGGTGCCGCCCTTCGTCGTCACGTCCACCTGCTCGGGCAGGATATCCACCACGGGATGGGGGGTGTCGGGATTGATCTCCGTACTGTTGGCCTCCTCCAGCCCGCACACGTGGCGCGCGTACTCGACCACCGCGAGCTGCATGCCGTAGCACAGGCCCAGGAAGGGCATCCGGTATTCCCGCGCGTACTGAATCACCGCGATTTTCCCTTCGGTCCCCCGGCCCCCGAAGCCCCCGGGCACGACCACCCCATGCACCCCCGCGAGGGCGGCAGCCAGCTTCCCCTTGCCACGCTCGAGCGCCGTGGTTTCGATCCAGACCCGGTCCACCTGGCACTTCAAGTGCGCGCCGGCGTGATTGAGCGCCTCCTCCACCGAGAGATACGAATCGGCCAGCTCCGTGTACTTGCCGCAGATGGCGATTTTCACGCGCTTCTTGGGGCTCCGCATGTTGTCCACCAGCCGCTTCCACGGCCGCAACTGGTTGGCCAGCGGCAGGCCCAGGTGCCGGCTGAGGATCCGGCGCAGCCCCTCGGACTCGAAGATCAGCGGCAGCTCGTAGATGCACGACAGGTCCGGATCGCTGATGACGTGGGTCGGGGGCACGCCGCACAGCCACGCCAGTTTCTGCTTCGTTTTCGGGGTCAGCCGCGCCGCAGACCGGCCGACGATGACGTGGGGGAACAGGCCGCGCTCCCGCAAGAAGATGATGCTCTGCTGCAAGGGCTTGGTCTTCTGCTGCCCTTGCGCGTCCACGACGGGGAGGTGGCCCAGATGCACGAAACAGATGTCCTGCGGGGGCACTTCAGCATGCAACTCCCGCATGGCCTCCAGGAACCACAGGTTCTCCAGGTCGCCCACCGTGCCACCGATTTCCACCAGGACGATGTCCGCCTTCTGCCGGCGCGCGATGCGCCGCAGCCGGTCGCGGATCTCCCCCGTCACGTGCGGAATGACCTGGATGGTCTTGCCCAGGAAATCGCCGCGCCGTTCCTTTTCCACCAATGACTGAAAGATCGCGCCCGACGTGAGGCTCCACTCGGACTTGCACGTGACGCCCATAAAGCGTTCGTAGTGGCCGAAGTCGAGATCCACTTCCCCCCCGTCGTCGAGCACGAACACTTCCCCGTGCTCCACGGGATTCATCGTGCCGGGATCCACGTTGAGGTACCCGTCGCATTTGACGGGGACGACGGTGTACTTCGGGGAGAAAAGGCGCCCAATGCTCGCAGCCACGACCCCCTTGCCCAGCCCGGACATGACGCCGCCCGTAACCACGATCCACTTCGTCTGCGCGGCCCTAGGCGGCATACGGGGAACCTACGGGATCGGCACGGGCAGCCGGAAGGGGGGAGGAAAAGACGTCGGCGGGGGGATGCGAGCACCGTGCGAACAGCACGGAAACGGATAGTAGCACCGGCCCTTGCGCGCGTCAATCGCGCGCCGGACGCGCAGGGCTACTGCGCCTGCGGGACGGCCCCGCCCGCCCGAGCGGCATCACCACCCGCGTCATCCACTTGCGCTTTGATCGGACGCGCCCCAGACTACGCCCATGCCGGGCCAGCCCGCCGACGCACCAACCGCACTGGATCAGCGCGCGTTCGTGGCGGAACTGAGCCGGCAACTGATCGGCAAGGCCACGGAACTGCGGCACGCGCTGATCGATCTCGCCGCCCAGGCGTCCTCCGCCCCCATCGGCGGGTGCCTCTCCCTCGTCGATCTCGCATGCGCGCTGTACTACCAGTACCTCGAATTGGATCTCGATACGCCCGGCGCACCAGGGCGGGACCGCATCATCTTCAGCAAGGCGCACGCGCTGCTCACGCTGCAACCGCTACTCGCGGAACTCGGGTCCCTCGACGCGGACGCGTACGGCGAGCTGGCGAAGGACCGGTGCCGCGCACCGGGGGTGCCCGATCTCGGCCCGGTGCCGGGCTTGGATGCAGCGCCCGTGCTTCCGGGGGTGGGCCTCGGCCTCGCCGCGGGTCGCGCACTCGCTGGCCAGCTCACGCAACGGAACTGGCGCGTCTTCTGCCTCATGGGCGACGGCGAACTCACCGACGGGGGGGTGTGGGAAGCGGCCGCTTTCGCGGCGCACTATCGTCTGGGCAATCTCGTCGCCATTCTGGATCGCAACGGTCTCACGGCCGACGGGCCGACGCTGGACACCCTGGACCCGGAGCCGGTAGCCGGCAAATGGTTCAACGCCGGGTGGGAGGTGATCGAGATCGATGGAAACAAGATGGAGCACGTGGCGTGGGCGTTGGAGACGCTCCCGCCTCCCACCGACCCAAAGCCCGTCCTGATCCTCGCCGCGACGCAATCGGGAGCCGGGGTGGATTTCATGACGGATCAGGGAGCGTGGCACCGGGGCACCATCACCCCGGAGGTCGCCGCCAAGGCCCACGCCAGCATTGACGTCCATGCAGCGGCGTGCCTCGCGGCGGTGAAAGCCTGATGGCCGCGTCGTTGGGTGATGCGCTCGCCGCGGCGCTGACGGCCGACGCGCGCCACGTGCTGCTCCTGCTCGGCGGGGGCGGCGCCCCGGCCGCCCAGCCCAGCGTCGCTGCCCACCCGGAGCGCACCATCGCCTGTGGCCGCGGGGAGCAGACCGCGGTGCTCGTCGCGGCCGGGTTGGCAGCGGAGGGACGCCGGCCGATCGTGCTCCTGCACGCTCCCCTCCTTGCGGGGCGGGGGGCGGCGCTGTTTGATGCCCTGTGCGTCGCCGAGCCGCTAGACGTGCTGTTGGTAGTGCGGGGTGACCTCCCGCCGGGGGTGGCGGCGCCACGGCGCGGCACCGTCACGGCGGCCGATTCCGCCGACGACGCGGCCGAACGGTTGCCGGCCCTGGCGGCGGCGGCCGGGCCGCGGGTGCTCCTGGTCCCATGACCGTGAGGGGACGGGGCCTGGGCCCCGGCCGCTGGGCCGGTCGCACCATCCCAAAGGGATTTAGCTTTATAATGATCTCCGGTTTGCCAGCGGCCCGACAGCGCGGCACCCCCTCACATGAGTAAAGCGAAGCAACCCAACTCCGATTTCACCGTGACGTTTCGCGGGGTGCGGGGGAACCATCCCACGCCGGAGATGGACAAGATGGGGGTGGGCGGCAACACCACGTGCATCGAGATCCGGGCGGGCAAGCGACTGCTGATCCTGGACGCGGGGACCGGCATCATCTCGCTGGGCAACACGCTCATGCCGGACATCGATGCCAACGGCGGCCTGAGTGCGACCCTGCTCTTTACCCACGCCCATGTGGATCACGTCCAGGGATTCCCCTTCTTCAAGCCCGCGTACCTGCCTTCCAGTGAACTGTTCATCTTCGGCCCCGGCCACTTGCAGGCCGACCTGGAGGAGAGCCTGGCGCGCGCCATGTTGCCCTCGAATTTCCCCGTCGAGCTGGCGGAGATGACGTCCATGAAGTACATCTCGACCGTCGATGAGGACAGCCTGATTTGCTATCCCGGGCCCACCCAGGCACCGGAAGTCATCGACGCCAACCGCGCGGGCAAGCCGAAAGCGAGCGAGTTGCGCGTGAGCATCATGAGCAGCCGCGCCCACCCGAACAGCCTGGTGCTCATTTACCGGCTGGCGTGGAAAGGCCGCAGCCTCGTCATCGCCACGGACATCGAGGGCTACCACGGCGGCGACGCCCGCCTCATTCATTTCGCCCAAGACGCCGACCTGCTCATCCACGATTCCCAGTTCGACGTGGACGACTACGCGGACCCCAAGAACCCGCGCCAGGGCTGGGGCCACAGTACCTGGGAGATGGCCACCGACGTGGCGAAGAAAGCCAAGGTCAAGCAGTTGGCGTTGTGCCACTACGATCCGTCGTACACGGACGAACGCATCGCCAGCATGGAAGCGCGCGCGAAAAAACAGTTCCGCAACACCGTCGCTGGCCGCGAGGGTGCGACCCTCACCATCTAGCGAGCCACGCCGGAACCGCGGGCGTCGGGGAGGACACTATGCCCAGCCACGAGATCGACTTCAAAATCCACGGCGATGACATGCAGTACGTGCGGGTCGGTCTGGACCACGGGGAAACGGTCATCGCCGAGGCCGGCATGATGATGTACATGGAAGACGGGATCGCGTTCGAGGCGAAGCTAGGGGACGGATCCTCGGCGGACGAGGGCATGTTGACGAAGCTCGTGAAAGCGGCCGCGCGCGCAGCCACGCAAGAATCCCTGTTCCTGACCCACTTCACGAACACGGGCGACGGGCGCAAGGTCGTGGCGTTTGCTGCGCCCTATCCCGGCAAGATCGTGCCCCTGGACCTGGCCGAGCTGGGGGGCGACCTCTTATGCCAGAAGGACGCTTTCTTGGCCGCCGCGCTCGGGACCCAGATCTCCATCGCCTTCAACAAGCGGTTTGGCGCGGGCCTGTTCGGGGGGGAAGGGTTCATCCTGCAGCGCTTGCTGGGAGACGGGAAAGCGTTCATCCACGCCTGCGGCACGGTGCAGAAGCGGCGGTTGGACGGCCAGCGCCTGCGGGTGGACCCCGGTTGTCTCCTCGCCTTCACCAAGGGGATCGAGTACGACATCCAGCGGGCCGGCAATCTCAAAACGATGCTGTTCGGCGGTGAGTCTCCCTTCCTCGCCACCTTGACCGGGACCGGCATCGTCTGGCTGCAGTCCCTACCCTTCTCGCGGCTCGCCACGCGCATCGTGCAGTCGGTACCCAGCAAAGGCGGCAAGAGCGTTGGCCAGGGTAGCGTGCTCGGCAGCATCATCGACAACGTCTGACCAGAGCGGAGCGGCCGCCGCATGATCCTGGGTATTGGGGTAGACGTTGTGGAAATTGGCCGCATCCGCGCAGTGCTCGATCGCTTCGGCGACCGGTTCCAGCGCCGGTGTTTCACCGCCGGGGAGCGAGAATACTGCAACAGCAAGACGCACGCCGCGCCCCACTATGCCGTCCGCTTCGCCGCCAAGGAGGCCGCCTTCAAAGCCATCGGCACCGGCCTGCGCGGCGTGACCTGGCAGGACGCGGATGTGCAGCGGGCGCCCGGGGAAGCGCCGACCCTGGTCCTCACCGGACAGGCCTTCGTCCACTTTTCCAGGATCGGAGGCACGCACGTGTACCTCAGCCTGAGCCACGGCCGCGAAGTGGCCATCGCCCAGGTCCTCGTCGAGCGCCGGCGGGATGCCCGGTGAGATGCGGCCGCGGGGTTAGGTCGTCGCCCACTCCGTGAGCTGGTCGAGTTGGGCTTGGTGGCCGATCACCACGAGGAGGGCGCCGGCGTCGATGGGTTGATCCGCCGGCGGGTTGATCTGGGTGGTGCCGCCCGGGCTCTGGACCGCGATGACCATGATGCCCAGTTGTTGGCGGAGATGGGTGTCGCTCAACGTTTTCCCTGCCAGGCGCGAGTTGGCACTGACGCGAATCTCCCCCATCTGCAAGCCGAGCACGTTCGCGCTCCCCGTGGTCGATTCGATGACGTCGGTGACGGCCGGACGGAGCACCGCGTTCGCGATGCGCATCGCCCCCAGATGGTACGGCGCCACGACCTTGTCTGCGCCCACACGTTTGAGTTTCCGGACGGAGGCTTCGTTCTCCGCGCGGCAGACGATGGTGATCCGCGGATTCAGGCTGCGCGCGGTAATGGTGATGTACAAGTTGTCCGCATCGGAGTGCACCACGCTGATCAGGGTGCCGGCGCGCTCGATGCCCGCGTGTTGCAGTGTTTCCTCATCCCCCGCGTTCCCCTCGAGGACCAGGATCTCCGCGGCGGCAAGCTCCCGCACCCGCTCCGGACTGTGATCGATGACCACGAAGGCCACCCCGGCCTCACGCAGGTCTTCCACCACGAGGGACCCGATGCGCCCAGCGCCGCAGACGATGATGTGATCGGAAAGTTTCTCGAGGTCTCGTCCCATACGCCGCTGCCCCACTATGTCTAAGAGCGTCCCCTCCATCAGCCAGGTGTTGATCGCGAACAGCGCGAACAGCACCGAGGTCATGCCACCCATCACGAGCACCACCGTGAAGGCGCGGGCGGGGCCGCTCAGCTCTTGGTTGTACGCGCCTACCGTGGACAGGGTCATCACCGTCATGTACAGCGCATCGCCGAAGGACCACGGTTCCAGCAGCCAGTAACCGAACGTGCCCACGACGGTGACGGCCACGATACCGGCCAAGGCCAGCGCCATCCGCTGACGCAGGGAGATCGGCCGAAGCCGCTCCAGCCCGCGCGGCAGGCGGCGGGTCACGGGTGAGGCGCGCCTCCGGCCGCCGGTTCCAGCTGGTCCCGCGCCGAATTCCACCGGTACCGCAGCACCCGGTCGCCGGAGAGCGCCGGCACCGGCTCGCCGGGCGCCACGGTGATGAAATCGCCGATGGGCCGGCCCGTGAACAGCTCAACCGCGGGCAGAAAGTGCAACCCCCGGTGGGGCGGGCCGACATTCATCGCCACCACCGTCGTGTCCGGCGTCAGCGCGTTCTGGTCGTGCAGCATGCGCCAGATCACCCCCTGCGAAACGCGGGAGTGCCGTTCGTACCGGACTCCGTCAATGCGCCACACGTAAGCGATGTTCAGCAGGCCGAGCCCGCTGACCACCGCCAGAATACCAGCCCGCGCGCGCCAGCTCACGGGCGCATGCGCCCGCCACCAGGCCGCCCCCAGCCAGCCCACCAGCCCCGCGAACGCCACGCTCGGCAGGTAGCTGTATCGGCTGGGAATGCGATCGTAATTCTGAAAGAAGGAGCAGGGCACGAAGGCAAGCACCATCCACCCGAAGAAAAAGAGCGCGCGCCGCGCCTGCCCTGGCCGCAGCCATGTGCACAATGTCCACCCGCCGGCGAGCAGCGCCGCGAACAACGGCAGCACGACCCACCACGGCGCCGGCACCACGTAGCGATTCGGGATGAGAAAGTTGACCAAGGCGTTGAGCAGCATCCGCGGCGGATGCAGCCCAAGGGCGAAGTAGCCCGTCGTCACGTGCGGACTGTCCGCCTGGAAGGACCGCTGCATAACGAGATAGGCGACCCAGACGGCCGCGGCCGGGCCCAGCCAAGGGAGGTGCTGTCGCCAACGGGCGGCCGGCTCGCGGTAGCACCACAGGGTCCACCCGAGCAGGGGCACCACCATGACCATCGATTCCTTGCACATCAGGATCAGCGGGGTGAGGACCAGCGCGGTCCAGCCTTCCCGGCGATCCCCCTGCGCCGCGGCGGCCGCGCTCACGATCGCGAGCACCGTCAGGCTCGTCCCCACCACATCCGAGATGGCGCTCAGCCAATACACCGCATCGAAGTGGGTGAAGTGCACGACGAAACAGAGGCCGGCGATTCCCCCCGCCAACCGGTCGCGCGTGAGGCGCGCCACAGCCCACGCGACCAGCCCGCCGTTGAGGCCGTGCACGAATATCGCGGCAGCGTAGTACGCCGTGGCATCCACCCCCACCGCCCTGCGCATGACGGCGAACCACACGTGCACCACCGGCCGAAAGAAGTTCGCAATGACCAGCGAAAAGACGTTCGTGGGATGCTCCCACGTTCGCGCGGCTTCGTACACCCAATTGAAGTCATCGGCAATGAAATAATTGTCGAGCGCGGGGGCGTAGGCGACGAAGGCCAAGCCCAGCGTGACGGGCCAGAGCCACAGGGGCGGCGCGGCGCGCAGGCTCCCGCCCTCGGCATCCGGGCGCTCGGTGCTCAGGACGCGCCGGCCCTCGCCGGGACGGGTAGCAGCTCGAGTGATGTGCTCAGCATCGCGCGGCGCCAGCATACCCCAGAGTTTCCACGCACGCGCGCCCGCACCCCGGCCCTTCAGTCCGCCGCACCGGCCGCCGTCTCCGCGGGCAGCGGCGGAGCCGTCGCGGCCCACCACGCGAGCTGCAATCCTGCGGCGGTGACGAATCCCCCGAGCAGCAAGCTGCCGGGCGGCGCCACACCGGCAAGCCACCCCAGAGACGCGAGGACCTGGCTGCTGCCGGCCGCCGGAACGTGCGTGAGCCAGTACACCGCGGGCGCCGCCCCGCCGAGCCACGCGAGGACAGTGAACGCGCGCCTCGGCCCCGTCGCCGGGACCACCCACGGCCAGAGCACGACCGCGGGGGCAAGCCACAGGCCGGTGCCCCAGGGACGCACGATGACGCCAACCAGATACGAGGACCAGAGGATGTCCAACACCAGCGCGCCGCCCAGCCGCGCAGGGTCGTCGACCCGGGGGACCCGCCGCGCTCGCACCTGGGCGGCCACGCCCAATACCGCTACGGCCAAGACCCAGCCACTCGCGGCGGGTGCGCTCAAGGGTGCCCCGGCCGCAACGGGGATGGCCACCAGTAACCCGGCACCCCCCACGCACGGCACGCACCACCACACGATGCGCCGCAACGCGTCCAGTACGGCGGGAATGAACTCCGCCTCAGCGGCAACACGTCCGTACCGCGCACCCGTGGCGACCGTCAACGGGACCAGAGGGAAGACCCACAGCCAGCGCGTCGCACCAGGAGTCAGGTACCGGCCCACGCTCCGCCCGAACTGATCCGGGCCAAGGGCGCGCAATGCCGGCTCCGTCTGGAGTTGATCCACGAGCGCGAGCAGCACGGGCCACGCCGTCGCCATCGCCGGTTGCAAGTCGCCGCCATGACCAACGCCCACCCGCAGCATCACCGCAGGCACGGGCGACACCCCGGCGGGTTCCGCCCGCATCCAGCGCAGCCGGCCCGCCGGCCCGCGGAGGAACCGCCCCAAGCCCGGCGCGCCCGCAACGCCCGCCCGACCCGCCACTTCCGCCCACCCTGTCTGCCCCCGAACCGGCATCCCAGTGGCGGTGCCGGCCACGTGCGCCACCCGGCGCAGCCACGGCGGCGCGGCGCGCCCCGCGCCGATGCTGGCCACCGCCAGGGTCCCCGCGTTCAAGGACGTCTCCGCCTGCACGAGCACGACGACTGCCGGCCGAGCGTCGGTCGGAGACCCCGTCCGTAGGTCTCCATAGCGTTCCAGGGTCCAGTAGCGCGGCTCCGTGCGCGCGCGTTCCCGGTCGAGCAACGCGGCGACGAGCGCCAGGGCGACGGGATCCGGGGAAGGTACCAACGCGATGCTCTGGTCGAAGCGGCCCGGCACGACGACCGGCACCGCGGGCGCCGCAGCCGTAGCCCGGTCCGCGTACCGGCTGGGAAACTCCCAGTCCGACGCCGCCTCGCGAGCACGTGCGGAGGGCGGCGCACCCACGACACGGGCACCGGTGATCTGCGTCAAACACCAGCCCATCGCCAGCAGCGCCAGCGCAGTGGCCGCAAGAACGGCCGTCACCGTGCGTTCCGTCATGGCAGCGCGCAGAGGCTACCATGCCCCGCGGATGCAGAGTGCGTCGCGCGCGCTGGCCGCCACGGCGCCGGGTGCGGCCGCGCGCGCGGCCCCCGCCGTTTGACCCGCCTCGCCGCCGTTCCTACAATGCGAAGATGCTTCGCGCCGTCCCGCGTTTTCTGGCGGCATCCCTGCTGGTGCACGGATTCAGCCTCGGCGCGCCGGTCGCGGCGGCGGAACCGGTGCCGGTTCTCGTCCCCGAATTCATCGTGGAACCCCAGGTGGAAATTCGCGAGGCCGGCGCCATGTCCGCCGTGTGGCTGCGCGAAAGCATCCGCCGTACTGCGCCGCGGCTGCGCATCGTGCCCGATCCCGCGTGGCTGCCGGCCCACGCGGGAAGCAGCGTCCGGATGACGGACCCGCTCAGTGCGGCGGCGGCCCTGGCCCTGCACGAAGTGACGGGCGCCGGGTTGCTCGCGCAGGGGTACTTGACGCGCCGAGACGGCCGGTACGCGGTCGAGGTGCGATTCCTGAGTCTGCCGAGCGGCGAGGTGCGCCACGCGGGCACGGTCCAGGTCGAGTCCATCCGGAATGTGCGGGACGGCATACGCCGGGCCGCGGCATTGGTGATCGAACCGCTGGTGGCGAGTTTGCCGCGCGCGCCGCGGCCCGAGATCGCCCGCACGGCGCCCGACCTGGCCGGACCGGCAGCACCCACGGCGCCCCGTGTCGTCCGGCCGGAACCCCTGGCGGATCTCGAGATATCCAGCCTGCCGGCCCCGGCTCGCGTGCGGCCGCCGCAGGTTCCGGAACCGCAAGCACCGGACGCGGAAAACGTTTCTCCCACCGCGCCCGGACTCGGCGCGCCGCCTGAGGAGGAGGATGCACTCCTGACACAGGACCGGATTCGCGCCGTCCTGGCAAAGCGGTTTCGGGACATGGTGTACGTGCCGCCGGGGCCGTTCATCATGGGCACGGATTCGCGCAAGGGCGTGTACGAAGTGGACGCGAACCCCTGGCGCCGGCTGCCGCGGGGGACGCGGGCGGCCATGCTGGAGTTGGAGAGCCCGGCGCACGAGGTGCGGCTGGATGGCTTCCTCATCGACCGGAACGAGGTCACGAACCTGCAGTTTCGGACCTACCGGCCCTCGCACACCTTTTCCGCCGGCCGAGACCACTTTCCCGTATCGAACGTGAGTTGGCCCGACGCCCTCGGGTACGCCCAATCCGTGGGCAAGCGCCTGCCGACCGAAGCTGAGTGGGAGAAGGCGGCGCGCGGAGTCGAGGCGCGGCGGTGGCCGTGGGGCGATGAGTTTGATCCCCGGCGGGTGGCGATGGGGGACCGCCCCATGCCCGTCGGCATCTACCCCCGCGGTGCCAGTCCCTACGGCGTCCGCAATATGGCGGGCAATGTGCAGGAATGGACCGCGAGTACGTTCCGCCCGTATCCCGGCAACAGAAGACCGAACGCCGCCTACGGCGAAGGGTACCGGGTGGTACGCGGCAGTCACGCGGGCGGCAACGGGTTCCTCGCGCGGACCACAGCGCGTTTCCGCGCCGAACCGGGTCGGCGCGGCGTGAGGCCGGACGGGGGAGGCTATCGGTACATCGGCTTCCGCTGCGCACGCGACTTGCCCCTGCCGGGCACGCTCCGCCGATGGATTGAGGCGGGGGGCGGACGGCTGGCGGCGCGGTAGGTCCGGCCGGCGGTCCCCCGAAGGACGCTCCCCCATGAGCATTAGCTTCGCCTGCGAATGCGGCCGGACGTTCTCCGTCCGCGCGCAGCACGCGGGGAAGACCGTCCCGTGTCCCGACTGCGGAGAGTCGGTCACCGTCCCGGTTTCCGGCAGAGGATCGCGCAAACTCCGCCGCGCAGCGGCGCGCCGCCTGCGGGAGTATCGCGAGGCCCCGCCCGGCGAAGAAATTCTGGGCGGATACTCCAGCGAGGATCTGCGAGAGGCCGGCCTCACGGACCCGGCGAGCGAGCCGGTTTCGCGCCGGCACGATCTCACCCCGACCGGTTCGGACCCCGGAATCGAGTCCTTCGACAACATCGTGGAGGACCTGGCAAGCGACGGGTCCGATCTCCCTGGGGCCGGGCCGCCCATGGGCGGGTCCCCTCAGGACCGGCAGCGGCGCGCCCGCGCCCAAATGGCGGCGAACCGCCAGCGCCGGCGGGGCGGCCCAAACGCCACGGGCCGGGCAGCGACGCAACCAGACGGGGCGCCGGAGCGGCGGCGCTGGTGGATCGTGCGGTTGGCGATCCTGCTGCTCGTGCTCGCGAGTCTTGTGATCGTGTATCCCGACAGCCTCTCGACGGTTCGCACCTGGATCGACGGCGGCGCGCGCGACCGGGCCGCAGTGGCGCACAACGACCGGGGGGTGGAGCTGGAAGCGGCGTACCAGATGCCGGAGGCGATTGCGGAATTCGAAGAGGCCATTCGCCTGAAGCCGGATCTGTTCGAGGCGCACTACAACCTGGGCAACGCGCTGGATGCCACGCGGCACTTCGAGGAGTCGCTCGAGACGTTCCGCACGGCGATCGTGCTCCACCCCTACCACGCCGGTGCGAGTTTCGGGCTTGGCGCCGCGCTGTACAAGACGCGGCAGGCGGAGCCGGCGTTCGTGGAACTCCAGCGCACGCTGTACTTGGACCCCGACCACGCGGAAGCGCACCTGTACCTGTCCTATGCGCTGTACAAGCTCGGGCGATTCGAGGAGTCCTGGGCGTATTTGGAGGACGCGCACCGGTTGGGCGCCCACTTCAACGGCACGTACGTGGCGCGGCTGCAGAAAGCCCTGGACTCAGCCGTGCCGTTGGGGGCGAATGAAAGCGGCAGGCCCGGCGGCGGCGCAGCCCCCTAGACTTCAAAGCTGGGCGGGGGCGCCAGCCGCTTCCCGAGCAGCGCCAGCGCAACGGCGGACACGAGACAGTCCACCGCAATGGGCGCGAGCCCAAGCCCGGTGCTGATTGCCGCACTCGCGATGCCGGGAATGAGCGCGGCCGTCCAGACGGCGTGGGGTCCGGCGCCGCGCACGCGGGTCAGCGTGGCGTGCGTCAGCTTGACCAGCAGGGCCATTCCGAAGAACACCGGTGCCAGAAACGTCAAGCAGCCCAGCAGGAACGGGGGCACCGTCAGGCGGCGAACGTGGCGGACGGATCGGACGGGGTGCGGCGCAGGCGATTCCGCAGCCACTGGGCGGCCACGCGCGGATACGCCCGCGGAGTGAACACGATGTTGTTGCGCACCGCGCACTCCCACGTGCAGTGGCAGTGCTCGGCCGCGATCCGCGCCCGGAACGCGGCGGCGACCGGGCTGTCCAACATGGCTTCCAGGTTGTAATCGAAGTCTCGGAGATTACCGAAGGTGTCGTCCAACATTTCACACGCGAGCACGTCACCCTCATCCGTGATCACCACGGAGGTGGTGCCGCTCTTGCACGGCAAAATCTCACGGTCCGCGCGCGCCGTTTCGAGCACGATGCGCGGCGTCAACTGATCGAGCGTATGCTTGAGTGTTTCGAGCGGATAGCCGCTCGCCGACCGGTGATTGTTGGCAAGCGCGTGATCGATAAAACGTTCGTAGCGATCGAGGTCGACGTCCTCGCTCTCTCTATCCTGCACCGCGTTGCGCACCAGCCCCCAGTTGAATGGCACTCGCAGCTCCTCTTTCACGAATCGAAACGTGTCGAGAATGCTGTCTTCGTTCCATTTGTTGTAGACGCCACAGGCTTGCGTCATCAGATTCGGTACGTCGGCTTCGGCCGCCCGCAGGCGTTTCACGGTATCGACGACTTTGGGAAAGCCGTTCTTCGTGCCACGCAGCCGGTCATACTCCTCGTCCATGCCGTCAATGCTCACGGAAAATGTCAGGGCGATTTCCGGCAGGTCGGTACACATGCGGCGGACCAGCTCCTCGATCCGATCGGGAATCAGCCCATTGCTGACGATGGTGAGATTGCGCAGACCGTTCACGTCGTAGAACAGCTTGACGATCTCGTACAGTTCGGGCCGCAGGGTCGGCTCACCCCCGCCCATGGTGATGTACTTGATTTGCCCGTACTGCCGCGCGAAGCGCTCGATCTCGTCGAGCGTGAGTTGGTTGCGCTGCTTGGCCCCGATGACCGCCTCAATATTAAAGCAGTAGCTGCACCGGGAGTTGCAAACGGCGGTCACCCAGAAGACCAGATACGTCGGGTACTTGGCGGTGAGAAACGTCCACGCGTCCAGGGTGCGCATTGTGCGGTGCCGTCGTCTTGAGTATAGCCACGGGTCGCAGCCGCAGCTAGACGAAGGCGAAGACGCTCCGAAAACGAATCGCCTAGCGCAACTCTCGTAGGGTCAGGTGCGCCTCACCCTTTGCGCCGACGGTGACGGGCACCGCCCAGCGTACCGCGTGGGGCACACACGCCGACGACGCGCCGTCCGTGCAGTACGCCAGATACAGCTCCACTTCCCAGGGGCCGGCAGCAGCCTGGGGCACCGTGAGGTCCAGCGGGAGTTTCGCCGCCGACCACAGCTCGTTGACCAGCACTTCGCCTCCTGCCGTCACGCGCGCGGAAACGGGCGATTCGGGATGGAGGTGCGCCCCCAGAGGCAGGTCAGGGGTCAGAGAGAGTGAGACTGGACCGTCGGCGAGCACCGTAACGGCCGGCGCGGCGATGACCTGTGCGGGCATGGCCTCCCCGGGCCGTTCGAGGCCGGCGACGTGCACTTCGTTCCACGCCTTGGTCACCAAGTCGAGCCGCACGATGCGATGGTTATTCGTATCCGCGATGAAGGCCACATCCCCGGCGACGCTCACTCCACCCGGTTCGTAGAGGCCGAGAGCGCCGCGTTCGCCGTGCACGGCCGGCCGGCCGAGGCCGGCGAATGTCTCCACCACCTGCCCGTCGGGTGAGACGACCTTGATCTTGTGGTTGTACGTATCCGCCACTACGAGCGTGTCCCCGCGCGCGGCCACACCCAAGGCATGCTGCAGCCGCGCGTGCGGATGCGCGCCGTCCACGTCGCCGAAGTCGAACAGGCCGGTCCCCAGGACGGTGAACACCACGCGCGTACGCAGATCGAGGCCGCGGATGGCGCTGGTTTCCGAATCGGCGAAGTAGAGGACGTCGCCGTGCACCGTGAGACCGGACGGCTGGGCGAGCGCGGCTTGGAGGGCGGGCCCGTCGATGATGTCTTCGCGGCCGGAGCCGGCGAACACCCCGGTGGCGCCGCTTTCCATATGGTGGCTCCACAGTTGATGTGAACCGGCCATGGCGATGTACAACACGTCATCGCGCGCAGCAAGGTCCCACGGTGAATTCAGGCCTTGCTCGACGCCCCGCCGGCCGCCTTGCCGGTCGTCGCTGAGTTCGCCCGTCCCCGCGACTGTGGTGACGGTCCCGTCGTCGAGGCTGATACACCGGATGGCGTGGTTTTCCGTATCCGCCACGTACAGGACGTCGCTATCGAGCGCCATCCCTTGCGGATGATTGAACGTGGCCGCGGCGGCCGGGCCGTCCCGCATGCCTTCCTCGCCCGTCCCGACCACGGAGAGCAACCGACTGGCCCCGGACTCGTCCGGCCAGGAGGCGACCACAATGCGGTTGTGGTTCGAGTCGCTGATGAAGAGCCGCCCACCCGCTTCGTCGGCCAACACTTTTCCCGGGTACCGCAGGCGGGATGCCGTGGGCACCACCTCCTCGCGCACCAGGCACAGGGGGCCTTCCGCCAGGGTGCCCTTGGTGCGATGCTCCCCCAGGAGCGCGCGGATGGTCTGGTCGAATTCTTCGCGGAGCCCCTCGCCGGGCGCGGCCGCGACCACGTACCCTTCGGGATCCACCAGCACCCGGGTGGGCCAACTGCTCACCCCGAAGCTCCGCCAAATCCGCATGTTCTCGTCCACCAGGACGGGATGCGCGATCTCGTAGCGCAGGACGGCGGATCGCACGTTCTGCCGTGTACCTTCGTTGGCGAACTTGTTGCTGTGCACGCCGATGACCACCACCGGTGCACCGTCGTACTTGTCCTCCAGGTGCGCCAAATCGGAGAGCACGTGCATGCAGTTGATGCAGCAGTATGTCCAGAAGTCCAGCAGCACCACGTGGCCTCGCAAATTCTTGCGGAAGTCGAGCGGCCGGTCGGTATTCAACCAGGCGAAGCCGTGGTCCAGGGAGGGGGCAAGGATGCGCTGAGCCATGCGATGAGGAGGGGGAAGGGGCGGGAGTGTAGTAGAGGATGGATGGACAGGCCCCGCGCCGCAAGACCTGGCCGGGACTCGCCGAAGTGTGACCTTCCTCACGGTCCCACCCGGCGCGATCTGTCATCGTTCTTTGCGTACGCGCAGCGGACCCGGCGGCGACGATTATCCCCCGGCAGGTCCGGCCGGACGAGGTACAATACGGTCCACACGCAAGGGAGAGATGCATGGGAGAGGAAACCAGTTTGCTCATTGACGTGGAAGCCGCCGTGCGTGAGCGGTACAGCGCGGGCGCGCAGGCGCGGGACGCGGCGCTCTGCTGCCCCGTCGACTACGAACCCCAGTACCTGGACGTGATTCCTCCAGAGGTGCTGGAGCGCGACTACGGGTGCGGCGACCCGTCGCGCCATCTGCGGCCGGGCGAGCACGTGCTGGACTTGGGGTGTGGCGGCGGCAAAATCGCGTTCATTGCGGCGCAGGTCGTCGGCCAGACCGGCCGGGTTGTGGGCGTTGACATGAATTCGGAAATGCTCGACCTGGCGCGGCGGAGCCAACCGCTCGTGGCGGAGAAGCTGGGCTATGACAACGTCTGCTTCCGGCGCGGGAAAATTCAGGACTTGCGGCTGGACGTGGAGGCGATGGTCCGGTGGTGCCTGCAGCACCCCGTGCGCTCCTCCGAAGATTGGCTGGCCATGGAGGCCGAGGCCCAGCGGCTCCGGACGGAGAAGCCGTTGATTCCCGACGGGTCCGTGGATGTGCTCGTGTCCAACTGTGTGCTCAACCTCGTCCGCCCGGAGGCTAAGGGGAACGTCTTCCGGGAAATGTACCGCGTGCTGGCCCGGGGCGGCCGCGCAGTCATCAGCGATATCGTCAGCGACGAGGACGTGCCGGCGGACCTGCGGAACGATCCGGACCTCTGGAGCGGGTGCATCTCGGGCGCGTTCCGGGAGGACCAGTTGCTCGCGGCATTCGCGGAGGCGGGCTTCCACGGGATGCGCATCCTCCACCGCGACGAGACCCCGTGGCAGGTGGTGCGGGGCATCGAATTCCGGTCGATCACCGTGGAGGCCTTCACCGGCACGGCCGGTCCCTGCTGGGAGCGGAACCAGGCCATCATCTATCGCGGTCCCTGGAAACAGGTCACGGATGATGACGGCCATACTCTCGAGCGTGGCGTGCCCATGGCCGTGTGCGACAAGACATACGGCCTGTACCAGCAGGAACCGTACACGCAGGACGTGGTTCCCGTGCCACCCCGAACGTCCGTACCGCCGGGCGATGCCGCGCCATTCGCGTGCGACGGGGACCGGCGGCGCTCGCCCAAGGACACGAAGGGCGCGGGCTACACCGAAACCCGGCTGAGCGACACGAGCGCTTGCTGCGGCGACGCCGGCTGTTGAGCGGAACTCGCATGACCGCCCTGCGCCGCGCAGAAGCGGCTCCCCTGCTGCCCGAAGTGGCCCAGCAGTTCTCTGCGACGCTGGCGGAGCACGGGTGCACGCTCGAGCGCGACCGTCCGACGATCATGCAGATCAATGTGGGCAAGCGGTGCAATCAGGCCTGCCGGCACTGCCACGTGGACGCGGGGCCGGACCGCACGGAGTCGATGAGCGAAGAATCGCTGGATGCCGTAGTGCGCGTGGTGCAGCGGGATAACCTCCGGACGGTGGATATCACCGGCGGCGCGCCGGAGCTGCACCCGCGGTTCGAATGGCTGGTGGCCGCGCTACGCGCCGAAGACCGGCACGTCATCGTGCGCACGAACCTGACAGTGCTGGAGCAGCCGGGCTACACCCACCTGCCCGCGTTTTATGCCGAGCACGGGGTGGAACTGATCGCGTCACTGCCGTGCTACCAGGAGGAGAACGTGGAGGCGCAGCGGGGGCGCGGGGTGTTCGACGCGTCGATCCGCGTCCTGCGCCGCCTCAACGGCGTTGGCTACGGCCGGCCGGGGAGCGGGCTGGTGCTCGGGTTGGTGTTCAACCCCCAGGGGCCGAAATTGCCGGCGCCCCAGGCGGCGCTGGAGGCCGACTACCGCCGGGAATTGGGCGAACGGTACGGCATCACGTTCTCGCACCTGCTCACGATCACGAACATGCCCATCGGGCGATTCGCCGCGGACTTGCGGCGGCACGGCGAGCTGGCCGCGTACGAAGCGCTGCTGCTCGACAATTTCAACCCAGCCACGGTGCCCGCGCTCATGTGCCGGCGCACGATTAACGTCGGCTGGGACGGCGCGCTCTACGACTGCGACTTCAACGCCATGCTCGGGCTGCCGATGCGCAGCGCCGACGGTACGCCGCTCTGCATTCGCGACCTCGCCGCCGACGCGCGTCCCGGCCTCGCCATCGCCACCGGCGACCACTGCCTCGGCTGCACCGCCGGCGCCGGCAGCTCCTGCAGCGGGGCACTGGCCTAGACGGTCTACGACACCGGCCTCTCGAACTCGACTTCGTCGCGCATGGGGATGCCGTACGCGCCGACCTCGGAAATTGACGGCTTGATCTTGCGCGCCTCATCCACGGCGCCGGAGTGAACCGCTGCTAGGCGGTAGCCGCGGCGCTGGTAGAACCGCATGGCGTCGATGTTGTCGTTCGTGGTGATGAGCCACAGGCGGCGACAGTCCGCATCGCGTGCCGCAACCTCGACCGCTTCCAACAACTTCGTGCCGATGCCCCGCCACTGCGCCGTCGCCGCGATGGCGACCAGTTCGCACTCGTTCCCATCAACCCGATAGAAGGCGAACCCGCACCGTTCGCCATCCCCTTCCGCAACGAATCCGGGTAGCCGCTTCAGATCGTATAGCACACCGCGGCTGACCACTTTCGTTCCGCCGATGGGCCCAGCCGTTGCCCCCAGCCATGTCTGGTCATCCAGCCCATACGACCGGATGGTGATGGCGGTCGTCATGGGCGGGGCGGGTCCCGCCCTATTCCTCCAACGTACTGGTGTCGCCTTCGGGCAGGCCGAGTTCGCGGGCCTTGAGGAGGCGGCGCATGATCTTGCCGGAGCGGGTCTTGGGCAGGGATTTCTGCACTTCGATCTCGCGCGGGTACGCGTGCGCGGCCAGGCCGTTTCGCACGTGCAGCCGGATTTCCTCCAGCAACTCGGGCGTTTCCTCGTACCCGTCCTTGAGCGAGATAAACGCCTTGATAATCTCCATACGCTCTTCGTCCGGCTTGCCGATGACCGCGGCTTCGGCTACGGCCTCATGCTCCACCAGCGCGCTCTCTACCTCGAACGGCCCCACCAGGTGCCCCGCGGTGTTGATCACGTCGTCGCTCCGGCCGATGAACCAGAAGTAACCGTCCGCATCCTTGTACGCGCGGTCGCCGGTGAGGTACCAGCCGTTGCGGAACCGGGACTGGTACATCTCCTCCTTGTTCCAGTACGTGCGGAACATGGACGGCCACAGGCCCTCGCGCAGGGCGAGGTTGCCCTCCGTATCCGCCTCCATAATCTCGTTCCACTCGTCGTCGATGATCCCCGCCTGCGTGCCGGGGATGGGCCGGCCCATGCTCCCCGGCTTGATGTCCTGGAAGTTGTAGTTCGCGATCTGGATGCAGCCGGTCTCGGTCTGCCACCAGTTGTCGTGGAACAGGATGCCGAGCACCCGCTCGCCCCACACCACCGCCTCCGGGTTCAGCGGCTCGCCGACGCTGCACGCGAACCGGATTGACGAGAGGTCGTACTTCTTAGGAACGTCGTCGCTCTCCTTCATGAGCATTCGGATCGCCGTCGGCGCCGTGTACCACATGGTGACCTTGAATTTTTGGATCAGGCCGTACCAGATATCCGCGCCGAAACCGCCTTCCCACACGAGCTGCGTGATCCCGTTCAGCCACGGTCCGAACATGCCATAGCTCGTGCCGGTCACCCAGCCCGGGTCCGCCGTGCACCAGTACAGGTCGTCCGGCTGCAGGTCGAGGCAAATCTGCGCGGTCCAGTAGTGCCCGTACGCCGCGCCGTGCACGTGCGCCGCGCCCTTCGGCTTCCCGGTGGTGCCGGACGTGTAGTGCATGATCATGTAATCGTCCTTAGTCGTCGGGACGATCTCGAACTCGTCGGGGGTGTCCGCCGTTAGCGCCTGGTAGCTGACTTCGCCATCCTTGAGCTGGTAATCGGGATACCGGTTGTCGCGATTACTAATGATGACCGTCTTGAGCGCGGGCAGATCCGCCTTGATGCCGTCGAGCCGCCCCACCAGATCGGGGCTCGTGAACACGGCCACGGCCGCCGAATCCTCGAGCCGATCCTTGATGGCGCCTTCCATGAACGCACTGAACAGCGGGCCCACCACGGCGCCGACTTTCAGGATGCCGAACAGCGCGATGTACAGCTCGGGCTCGCGGTTCATGAAGAGAAAGACGCGCTCGCCCTTCTGGATGCCCAGCCCGGCCAGCATGTGCGCGACCTTGCTCGTCTCCCGCTTCAGGTCCGCAAACGTGTAGCTCTCCTGTTCGCCGTCCTTCCCCTCCCAGTACAGCGCAATCTTGTCCGCATTCGGACCGTTCGCCTGCCGGTCGATGGCCTCGTGCGCCATGTTGAACCCGCCGCCGGGGAGCCCCTCAAAGACGTCGTCGAGCCCCTCCCAGGTGAACCCGCTACGCTGCCCGTCGTAGTCCGTCAGGTTCGGCGTGACCGCGAACTCGCTGATGGTGGGTTTCTTAATGGTTTCGAAAGCCATGGGTTCCTCCTCGACGGGCCCGAGTGTGCTCCCCCGGCCGACCCCGTGCGAAACGCGCCCATGCTATGGCTCGGCATCGCAGATTTGCAACCGGATCACCGCAGAGCGCGCGCGGCGAGGTGGCCGTCCCGCAGGCTGGCGGGACAGGCGGGAGCGGCGAGTGCTAGGCCAGCACACTGGTGCCCTTCCACCAGTTTCAGTGTTAGACTTCTTGCTTAGGCGAAATCATGCCTCTATTCACGAAGTCGGCCCTCCCGCTCTCGGGAGCCTCGCTCTTAACGCGCCTGGCGTTATAACGCCGGGGCCGCGCTCCGCCCTGGGCGGGTGCGAGACCCTGGCCTGCCGCTTCCCGACAGCTCGACACCACCGGCTGACACGATAGAGGATTCCCGACATGTCCGACGATAATCGCGTTTACATATTCGACACGACCCTCCGCGACGGGGAGCAGAGCCCCGGCGCGTCCATGACCCGCGACGAGAAGCTGCAGATGGCGCAGCAGCTCGAAGCCCTCGGCATCGACATTCTCGAAGCGGGATTCCCCATCGCCAGCCAAGGGGAGTTCGAGGCGGTGCAAGCGATCGCCGGAGTGGTAAAGCACGCCACCGTCGCGGCCCTCGCGCGCACCACGCCGGAGGACATCACCGCTGCGTGGGAGGCGATCAAGACGGCGGCTGACCCGCGGCTGCACATCTTCATCGCCACCAGCGACATTCACCTGAAGCGCAAGCTGCAGAAGACGCGCGACGAGGTGCTCGCGGACGCGGTGACCGCGGTCAAGATGGGCTGCGGCTTCACGAGCAACGTGGAGTTCTCCTGCGAGGACGCAACGCGCTCCGACCTGGATTACATGTGTCAGGTCATAACGGCGGTCATCGACGCCGGTGCGAAAGTCATCAACGTCCCGGATACGGTCGGCTACACCATGCCCAGCGAGATGGCGCAGATCTTCGATCACATTCGCGCGCACGTGCCGAACATCGACCGGGTCATCCTGAGTACGCACTGCCACAACGACCTGGGGCTCGCGGTGGCGAACTCGCTAACGGCCGTCGAACACGGCGTGCGCCAGATCGAATGTACGATCAACGGGATCGGCGAACGGGCGGGCAACGCCAGCCTGGAAGAAGTCGTCATGGCCATGCGCACGCGCGAAGACCTGATGCCGTACTACACAGGGATCGACGCGAAGCAGATCAAGCGCAGCAGCGAGCTGCTCTGCCAGGTGACGGGGCTCACCCTGGCGCGGAACAAGCCCGTGGTCGGCCGCAACGCGTTCGCGCACGAGGCGGGCATCCATCAGCACGGCGTGATCG
>CBDUXP010000044.1:0-32395 GCA_965371225.1 uncultured bacterium
GCGCGCCCTTGGCCTCCAGGTCCTTCACCGTCGCGTCCACGTCGTCCACCTCGAACGCCACGTGCTGGATGCCCGGCCCGTGTTTCGCGAGAAACCGGCCAATGGGTCCGTTCGCGTCTATCGGTTCCAATAACTCCAGCTCGCTCTCGCCCACCGGGATGAACGCGATGCGCATGTCCTCGAACTCTTCCGTGTGCGACGGCGGCAGCCCCAGCACGTCGCGATAAAACGCGACCGCCTCGTCAAGATTCTTCACGGCGATGCCGAGATGGTTGATTTTTGTGATCATGCGCGCCGTTCATCGCCTCGAAGCCGCAAGTATACCGGCAGGATGGCCGGCCGGCATGCCCACCGCCGCGAGGACCGCGCGAATGTCCGACGCGTCGGCGCGCGCCCCCGGTCCACAGGCGACCGGCAGGACCGTCACGTGCGCACCGCGCGGCGTCCACACGGGCGGATCGCTGGCCGCGCCGAAGAGCGCCACGGTGGGCACGCCCAACGCGGCCGCCAGGTGAGTAGTGCCCGAATCGTTGCCGAGCCACGCGCCGCAATGACTCACGATGCCCGCGAGCAGCGGCAGCGGCAGGTTGCACCCCACCGCGTCGCTCACCCCGTTCCACGCATCGTTTGCAACGCCGCCATCGGTTTCGGCGGGCCCCAACAGGACCACTACGTGCGCCGCGCCCCGTTCGCGCACCGTACGTGCGACTTGCTGGAACGCGTCGGCCGGCCAGTTCTTTTTCGGGCTGCCGCTGCCGGGATGAAGCGCGAGCACGGGCCGTGCGTCCGGCGGCAGCCGCTCCGCCAGCCACCGTTCCCCCGCCGCCGCGTCGGCCGGGTGCAGCGTAAGTGGCGGGCCGGGAATCGACGGATACAGATCGATAGCGCGCAGCGCACGCGCAAGATGCTCCGCGTGGGGGCGCCCGCCTCGCGGACCGAACGGCGGCGCCACCACCACCCGCGCCACGCCCGCGGCGTGCAACGTCGGCTCCAACGTCCCGTCCGGGTCATGCACCCACGCGATAGCCCGCGCGTAACCCGCGCACCACTGCCGCAGAGATTCCGGCAGCGTGTCATCGGCGAACAACGGGAGCCATTCCGCCGCGTTCACGTCCCGCGCCTCATCCACCAGTCCACACCGCTGCAGCAACCCGCCCGCGGCCGGGTTCGCCAGCAACGTCATCGGCCCCGCGGGAAACGCGGCACGCAGGGCGCGCAGGCTGGGCACCGCCCCGAGCAGGTCGCCCAGCGCGCCGCGATGTATTGCGAGCGTGCCGCGCGCCCGTGCATTGACCGCCCCCACGGCGCCTCCTAGAGTATGGCCCCGTGGCACGGAACCTGTGGCAGGACGATACGGTGGCGTGGTTTCGTCGGGCGCTGCAGGAGAGCGGGCTGGCGGACGCCGCGATGGAGGTGCTCGGCCCGCTGGTGCGCCCGCAGGATACGGTGCTCGACCTGGGCTGCGGGCCGGGCACGCTGAGCATCCCGCTCGCCCAGCGGGTGGCGCGGGTGACGGCACTCGATTCCAGCGAGGCCATGCTGCGCGGGCTGCGGGAAGACGCCGAGGCCGCGGGCCTGACCAACATCACCTGCGTACACCGCGACTGGGACGCGGCCAAGGCGACGCTCGATCGGCACGACGTGGTGCTGATCGCCAACGCGCCGGGCATCGTGCGCGACGTGCCGGCGTTCCTGCCGGTGGCGCACGCCCTGGCGCGGCGGTACGTGGTGATCATCCTCGGGGCGGGCGGCCGGCGGACGGACAAGTTCTTCAATCGGGAATTGCGCGCGCTGCTCGGGCTGCCGGCGCCCACCCGGCGCAAAGATTACCTGGAACAGTACACCGCCCTGCACGCGCACGGGGTATGCGCCAACGTGCGCATCATCGCGTACGATTTCGACCAGCCGTTCGCCGACTGGGCGGACGCCGTGGCGTTTCACCGCGCGCACCTGCGGTTGGAGACGGACGCGCACGACGCGGCGATCGAGGCGTTCCTGCGGGAGCGGCTGACGGAGACGGGGGCGGGGCCGCGGCTGCCCATGCCGAAGCGCAGTGCGGTCATGTGGTGGGCGCCGCCCGGCGCGTAGCGGACGTTAATTCCCGTCCAGGATGATCTGGGGATTACTCACGTTGTTGACGGCCGTGTCGAACGACACGATGCCCCGCATGTAGAGATTCTTGATCGACGTGTCGAGCGTGACCATGCCGTCCTTCGTGTGCGTCTCCATGATGCTGTAAATCTGGTGCGTCTTCCCCTCGCGGATGAGGTTGCCGATCGCGGCATTCTTGCGCAGGATTTCCACGGCCATGACGCGGCCCGTCCCGTTCGCCCGCGGCAGGAGGCGCTGCGAGATCACCGCGAGCAACGACATGGCGAGCTGAATCCGAATCTGCTGCTGCTGGTGCGCGGGGAAGACGTCCACGATGCGGTCGATAGTCTGGCTCGCGTCGTTGGTGTGCAGGGTCGCGATGACCAAGTGCCCAGTCTCGGCGGCGGTTAAGGCGGAAGAGATCGTTTCCAAATCGCGCATCTCGCCGACCAGTATCACGTCCGGGTCCTGGCGGAGCACGTACTTCAGCGCGGCCGCGAACGAGGCCGTGTCCTCGCCCACCTCGCGCTGGTCCACGACGCCCTTCTTGTGCTCGTGCACGTACTCGATCGGATCCTCGATGGTGATGATGTGGCATTTGCGATGGGAGTTGATCAGGTCGATGAGCGCAGCCTGCGTCGTGGTCTTCCCGTGGCCGGTGGGGCCCGTCACCAGGATCAGGCCCTGCGCCCGGAACGCGAATTTCTGCACCACCTTGGGCATGCCCAATTCTTCGAGACGGGGCAGCCGGCTGGGGATGGCCCGGAAGGCGGCGGCCACCGATCCCTTCTGGTAGTAGACGTTGACGCGGAAGCGATGCTTCGCGTCCACGGCCGCGAGCGACAGGTCCAGTTCTTTGCGCTCCTCGAACTGCGCGCGCTGCTTCGGATCGAGCACGCTGTACACGAGCCGCTGCGTTTCCGCGGCGTTCAGGTGCGCAAACGGGGTGACTTCCAGTTCGCCGTTGACGCGCACCCAGGGCGCAGACCCGGCGGTGATGAGCAGGTCGGACGCGCTGTGTTCGATGGTGTAGTCCAGCAGCGTCTTGATATTGACTTCTCCCGACACCGGGACAGGCGGCGGCGCTTTGGCGCGGGCGGGTTTGGTCTTCGGCACGTTTGCCATAGCGTTCTATTATAACAAGTCGTAACGACTCTCCGGCTCGGCGGGCGGCTCCGGTGAGTCGGGTGGGTCGGAAACGGCCTCTGGGGATTCAGCGGCGGCAGCGGCCGAGGCCGCCTGTTGCCGCATCGCTTCGCCCCCACTGTACATGCCCGACAGGTGGAGTTCCAACTGGTCCGCGTTGGGCGCGTGGGCGAGGGCGGCCTCGCGGGAGATGGCGCCGGCCTGTACGAGCCGGGTGAGCGAGCGCTGGAACGATTCCACCTCGGGGGTGCGGCCCGAGTGCAGGAGTTCGGCCAGCCCGCTCGTGTCCCCCGCTTGCAGGTACTTCTGCACCAGCGCGGTCGCGGTGAGCAGTTCCGTCGCGGGGATGCGCGCCGTCCCGTCCGCCGTCTCGATCAGCCGCATGCACAAAATCCCCACCAGACTCTGCGCCAGCTCCACGCGCACGAACTGCTGCTGGTCCGGCGGAAAGTAATTGAGCAACCGTTCCACGGTGCTCATGGCATCGGTCGTGTGCAGCGTGGTGAGCACCAGATGGCCGGTCATCGCCGCGCCCAGCGCCACGCGCATGGTGTCCAGGTCGCGCATCTCCCCGATCACGATCACATCCGGCGACTGGCGCACCACGTGCCGCAGCGCATCGCTGAAACTGTTCGTGTCGTACCCCACCTCCCGCTGCTCGATGAGGCACTGCCGGTCCGCGTAGAGGTACTCGATGGGATCCTCGATGGTCACGATGTGCCGGGCGCGGCCGGCGTTCATGAGTTCGACCATCGCGCTCAGGGTGGTGGACTTGCCGCTCCCGGTCGCGCCGGCCACGATCACCAGGCCCCGGCGATACTCCGCCCACTCGCCCAGGACCGGCGGCAAGTGCAGCGCCTCCAGGGACAGGTCCCCCGCGCGCACCCACCGGATCGCCATGCCGATGTGGCCGCGCTGCCGGAAACAGTTCACCCGGAACCGCTCTCCGTCCGCGCTGCGGTACGCCACATCCAAGTCCGGGCGCTGCGCAAAACCTTCGCGCTGCGGTTCGGTCAAGACGAGGGCGAGCACCTGCGCCAGGTGCTCCGCCGTCAGGACCCGGTGTTCGAGCGGCTGCACCGCGCCGTACACCCGGACGTACGGCACCTGGTCCACCTTCAGGTACAAATCCGACGCGTCCATCTCGACCATGATGCGCAGCAGCTCCTGGAACCCCTTGCTCATGGACCGACCTCCGCGGGCACGGCGGCGTCCACCGGCTCCAGGTCGAAGCACGCGGCGAGCGTCCGGGTCAACTCGCGCCCCACGGTCCACACGCCGGGCGTCGCATCGCCCAGGAAGTGCGCGACACTGGTGACGGGCCGGTCCGCGATGCCACACGGCGTGATCCACTGGAAATGCCGCAGGTCCGGCGCCACGTTGATGGCCGTGCCGTGGAACGTCACCCACCGGCGCACGCCGATGCCGATGGCCGCAATCTTCCCCGCGGACGTCCACACGCCGGTGTAGGGCGGGTCGCGCCACGCGTCGATGTCGCACGCGCGCAGGCAGTCGATGACCGCCTGCTCCAGGGTGCGCAGCATCCAGCCCACGTCCCGGCGGTGGGCGTTGAGATCGAGGATGGGATACGCCACCAGTTGTCCCGGGCCGTGGTAGGTCACGTCGCCGCCGCGATCCACTTCCAGGCACTCCACGCCCGCCGCCGCGAGCCGGGCCCGGTCCGCGCGCACGTGCGCCGCGACCGCGCGCCCGCCCAGCGTGATGACCGGCGGGTGTTCCACGAGGAATAATGTATCCGCCGTGCTGCCGCCGCGCATCGCTTCCACGGCAGCCCGCTGCCGGGCCCACGCCGCCTGGTACGCGCACCGGCCCAGGTGGATCACGTGCAACTGCCGCGTCATCGGCGTTCCACCGCGTGGGCGATCTGTTGTTCCACGATCGCGGGCGGAATGCGGCCCCAGCCGATCTCGCGCCCATCCACGGTAACCACCGGCACCCGGTCGCCGTGCTGCGCCCGCAGTGTCGCATCCTCGTCCACGTTGATGGTGTTCATGTCGAATGGGAACCGTCGTTGCAATCGCGCGAGGTGTTCCAGCACTTCATCACACAGGCAGCAGCCGGGCCGGGTCAATACGCGCACGTGACAGGACGCGGCCGCAGTCATACATACTCCTCGTAGAGGCGGCCCCACGCCGTCTCCATCGCATCGCTCACCCGCTGTTTCCCGATCAGCGGATGCCACATCATGTCCCGATACGCGCGCCGTGCCAAATCGAGGGCCGGCGCGCCGGCGGCGCCTGCACGCGCGGCCACCTGGGCCGCGGGGCCGGGCGCAAACCCTGCACGCGCGCGCGCCGTGCGTTGGGCCGATTCGAACCGGAAATTCACGCCGGCGATATCATCCCCCACCAGCGCAATCTCTTCAATCCGGCCCACGCCGAGCCCGCGCGCCGCCGCCTCGCGGATCGCCGGCACGTCGAGCGGATCGATCCCCATGAGCTTGCCGGCGACCGCATCCAACGCGACGAAATCCCGGCTGGCGAGGAGGACGTTCTTCACGTGCGGCTCCGGCCCGCCCGGCCGCCGCTCGTCCACCGCGAAGGTGCCGTCCATGACCGCCAGCGCGCCGGCGTGCACTTCCTGTTGGACGGCGAGCAGGTCGACCAAGGCGCTGTGGGTCACGGGGCGGGACCAGTGCGGCCGCCGCCGCAGCAAGGAGCCGCCGAGACTCGCCATGGCGCCGCCGATCCCGGTGCGGGGATCGCTGCGGAGCGTGGGGAGGTGGATGATGTTCTGGTCGAGGAAGCGCGCGGGAACATCGACCCCGCCGAGGCTTACATCGTAGAGCACCGCCATCTTCGCGCGCGGCCGAATCCGGACCCACTCTTCCTCCCACAGATTCACGTCTCGCACCTGGTGCGTCCCGGCGGTGACGGCGCGGAGCGTGTCGGCGTACGTGCTTCCCCCGGCCGCGTTCGTCGCGTGGCGATCGTGACAGGCATACAGGCGTTCGGCCGGAACCCCGGCGTCGCGCAACGCGTGGAGCACCCCGTCCACCTGCCACGGCGGACTGCACAGCCCCGGGAAGAACGTGCGATGGGCGCGCTGGGTTTTCAGGGCCGTATCCCGGTCGGGCGCCAGTGCGTCGGGCGCGCCCGCGAGCCGCAGCACCCGCGCGTAATCTTCGCGCACCGCGCCGGGGCTGGTCCAGACGACGGCGACCGTGGCCGCGCCACGAGCGGACGCGTACGCCGCTGCCACCGGGGCGGGACGAGTCAGGGCGGTAGGCATGCGCGCGCGGTGCGGGGGCGCTACCCCGCAAAGACGCCGCGGTACATGATGAGCGCGACGGCGAGCAACCAGCACACCACCGTGAGCTGGATGGCGCGGTCCCGGAGGAGCACCGCGGTGGGGCTGCCCCCCTGATCGCGCTGAAACATCAGGTACAGGTAGCGGAAGATGCCGTACAACACGATCGGCACCGTCGCCACCAGCCAATGGGTGCCGTACTTCTTGAACTCGAATGCGTCGGGCGAGACCGTGAACAGCGCGTAGGACAGCACGGTGGAACTCGTCACCACCGCGATCATCTGATCGAGGAAGTGCAGGGAGTACTCCTGAAGGGAGCGCCGGTGGGCTGCGGCGTCGGCGCCCAGCAACACGATCTCATGCCGGCGCTTGGCGAGGCCCAGGAAGAGCGCCAGGAACAAGGTGCAGACGAGCAGCCAGGAGGAGATGGCCGCCCCCACCACGACGGCGCCCGCGGCCGCGCGGATGACGAAGCCGATGGCGATGGCGAACACATCCAGGATCGCCTGATGCTTCAGGACGAAGGTATAGGCCACCACGAGCGCGAAGTAGCTCAAGGCCATGACCCCGAACAGGACGCCAAGCTGGAAGGCGAACGCGAGAGCGGCGACGGCCACGACACCCGCCCCCGTCAGCGCCAGCGCCGGCCGAATCTGGCCCGAGGCGAGGGGCCGCCGGCATTTCTCCGGATGGCGCCGGTCGGACTCGATGTCCTTGAAGTCGTTGATGACGTACTGGGCGCCGGCCAGCCCGCAGAACACGGCGAACGCCGCGAGGCTCCGCAGCAGCATGCCTTCGACGAAGAGCTTCTGGGCGAAGACGATCCCCGCAAAGACGATGAGGTTTTTCACCCACTGCGCGGGGCGCATGGCGCGAAGGAACCCCACGAGCGCGCCGCCCCGCGGCACGGCCGCGGCTCCCGTGTGCTCTGCCGTTTGCATGATGGGTCGCGGGCCTGCGGCCCGGAAACCGCCAGTATGGGGACCGGCGAAAAGCCCTGTCAAGGCGGGGTTTCCCGGGGGGGCCGGCCGCGGACGGCGCCGGGAACCGTATGATATTCTGTTCAGGAACCCCGCTGGCGTGGTGCGGCCTTCCCATCCACGGCGGGGTTCCGATGCAGAAAGGGACGGCGCGCGCCGGGGATACCGAGTGCCATGGGATTGAGCAGCAGTATGGTCGAGTATTACATCGAGGCCATCGACCAGCAGGGACGGCCGCAGACGCTCACCCTGGCCGCGAAAAACTCCACCATGGCCGACGAGCTGGTGCGGAGTCAGGGCCTGCAGCCGACGCTCATCACCCACGCGAAATCCCACGCCCGCAAAATCAAGGAACAGACGGCATCCCGCAAACGCCGCCGCCAGTTCGGCCTCAGCGGCCTCGCCGTCGTGTGCGTGGTGCTGCTGGCCGGCGTGGCCCTGTCACGCTACATCGTGTACCTGGAAGGGCAGCGGGGATTCACCCTCGATGCGATTCGCGGGGCCGCGGCGGAAGCGGGCGCCAGCGGCAGCGCCGTCGGAAGCGATGCGGAATTGACGGCATTCGCCCAGGACCTCTTCGGCGCCATGCACCTCAAATTCCCCGGCTTGATCCGCGGGCTCAACGTCAAGAGCGACTCGTTGATGTTCGTGTATCTGGATCCCGCCTCGGACGATCGCTCCCCGCAGGCCATTCGCCTGGTGACGCAAGCCCTGGCCCTGAGCCTGCAAGCCCACTTTCAGGCCGCGCAGTGCACCGTCCTGGTCCTCGAAAGTGGCGTCACCGTGGCGGACGCGCGGAGTTCAGCGGCCGGCGCAACGGTGAACATGCACATCGAGTAGGGTCAGTCGGCGGGCCGCACGCGGTACGCGCCCACGTGCCGCCCCGCCCACGCGCCGCGGGGCAGCGCAAACTCTTCGACCAACACCAACCGCCCGTCCGGCGACCAGTCCGGTCCGTAGAAGCGCCGGTAGTCGTCATACACCGTGTACGCATTGTCCACCAGCAGCGTGATGTGGCGCGCCGCCATGTACGCGCCCAGCCGGCGCTGCGCCACGGCATCCGCCGCCGCCGTGTTCGCCAGCCCATCCAGGTTCACCACGCGGCGCGCCGCGACGTACCCGATGATGCCGGAATTGAAACTCCCGGCCACCGTGTCGGGCGGGGTCCGCGTGTCCAGCCACCGCCCGGCCGCCAGCAGTTCCGCTTGCCACGGATACAACCCGCGCGCGAGCACCGTCGCGCCGTGCAGCACGAATCCCGTCAGGACCGTGGCGGCGAGCAGCCCGCCGGCCAGCGCGCGCGCCCGGCCGGCCGCCGTCCCCTCGGCGACGAGCTGGGCGATCGCCCCCACACCGTAGGCCACCACGAGCGCGGCGGGCGCCACGTACCACACCTTGATCGTGCCCCGGCCCAGGCTGTTGGCCAGCAGCAGGGCCGTGCAGGCGACGGCGGGCACGGCCACGGCGCGCAACGTGTGGCCCGCACGCTGGAACCCGCCGAGCGCCAGCGCCGCGACCGCTGCGCCAATCCCGATCCCGATCACTTTGCTGTCGCCCACCTGGTCCAGGGGAATCGTGCGCACGAACAGCACGTACGTATCGCGCACCGCGTACCACACCACCGTGCCCGGGCCAAATCCCGCCGCGGCCAGGTTGCCGCGCGTCACCACACTGTAGGCACCGGCGCTCGTCTGCAACACGCGACCGAACGTCACCCAGTTCCACACGAGCCACGGCGCCAGCCACGCTGCACTGGTGGCGGCGGCGATCCCCAAGCCGCGAAGACGGGCCGGACGCCACGGGGCTACACACAACCCGAGGCCCACGACGATGACCGCCACCACGTTGTCGGACCGGGCCAGCATGGCGAGGCCCGCCACGCTGCCGAACCCGATCCACCACCGCACGCTGGGGGACGGGCGCTGGCGCCCGTCGATGGTCCACGCGAACAGGCCCGCCAGGCAGAGAAGGCTCAGCGCCGTTTCCAGGCCGTTCGTCACCTGCGTCACCACGGCGGGATTGAACGCGTACCAGCAGCCCGCCGCGATCCCCGCGGCGCCGACGCGACTCACGCGCGCGACCGTGCGCGCCACCAGCCAGACCGTCGCCACGTCCAAGAGCGCAGCGAGCGCCAGCGCCAGGCGCACGCCCAATGGCCCGTTGTCGCCCGCGACCGCGTACACCGGCGTGAGCGCCGCCATCCATAACGGATGAAACCCGTTGGTCAAGGCCGTCCCGTCGAAGGTGACCCCGTGCCCGCCGGCGATGTTCCGCGCGACTTGCAGGTAATAAAACGCGTCGTCCGGCATGACGTGCGTCACGAGCCAGTCGAGCGGCTGCCACGCGACGGCGAGGCGCACGGCGAGCGCGCCGGCTAACAAAACCGCCAACGGCCCGGGGCTGAACGCCGGCAGCGGGGCCGGCGGGACGTCTGCGTCCGCCCCCATCAGGATCGCCGCTTCTTCGACAGAGGCGGCGGGCACTTCCTCGATCACGCGGGCGGCACGGCCGCCGGCGCCAGGCGGTCGGACAGGAAGCTGAAACTCTTACAGGGATGATCCATGTGGAACACCACGTGCTCGTTCAGCGCGTTCACCGCCGACGCGACCGCCGCCGGGGACACCCCCGTTTGCGGCTCGGCCTCCCCCGCCGCGTGCAGCGCGTCGTAGCCCGACTGCCGCAGGGGCCGACTGCCCGCTTGGTGGCACGCCCGACAGGTCACGCCACCGGCCCGCGGATTGAAGTACCGCGGCTCCCCCGCCGGCGGTTTGCCGCAGACGAGGCAGCGCTCCACCTGGGGGCCGAGGCCCGCCGCGTCCAACACCCGGCGCACCCCCCACAACAGGATGCCGGGCGCGTGGTCGGGCACGCGGTCCAGCAGCGTCAACGTGGTGCACAGCGCGGTGTAGAGTGCCGGGGCCGCGTGCCGCGGCTGCGCGATCGCCCCCGCCACCTCGGTCACGTAGGACCCGACGGCGAGCGCCGTGAGGTCGTGTTTCAGACCGTCAAACGCGTCCAGCACGTCGCACTGCGTCAGGGTCTGCACCTCGCGCGTCGCCTTGTCCGAATACACGGCCACCACGTGCATGAGCGGCTCCGTGCTGGCGCGAAACGGGCTCTTCGGCCGCCGAGCGCCCTTCGCGATGACCGACACCCGCCCCTCCGCCGGCGACAGCAGCGTCAGGATCTTGCTCGATTCGCTGTAGTTGACGCTGCGGAGGATTACCCCCTCCGTCCGCACCAGGCTCATGCGCCCATGCTAGCACGGCGACAGGAGACAACCCAGCTTAGGCTGATTGGGCGGTAGTCACACGGATTATGGCTTGCTCTAGGCGCGCAAGGCACTCATCCTTGCCAATGAGTTCGAGCGTGTCGAACAGGGGCGCGCCTACGGTACTCCCGGTGACGGCGAGACGTGTGGGATGAACCAAAGCTGCAAGTTTGATATGTAGTGCGTCGGCACGTTCCTGATATGCGTCTCCAAGTGGAGCGCCCACAAAATCAGCTTCAGCAGTGCTCTGGAGCACATCCATGCTTATCTTCAAATTATCCAAAGCGTCTTCCTTGCCAAAGTACTTTCTGTAGCCTTTTTCCTCGTACTCTATGTCCTTGGCGCTTTCGATGAAGAAGCATCTTGCGTATTCCACGATCTCCGGCAGCTTGGCGACGCGCTCCTGCGTCACGCGGGCGAAGTGCGTTAGCCAGTCCCCTTTCTCCGCGATGAAGGCGTCGTCTATGAGTCCGGCGCTCTGCAACTGGGCCCCGATGGCGTCGCGAAACTGCTCCAGCGGCCACTTGCGAATCCACTGCCCATTGAACCAGTCGAGCTTCTTCAGGCTGAACACCGCCGCGGCCTTCCCGCAGCCGTCCAGGTCGAAGCGTTCGATCAGCTCGTCCGTGTCGAATATTTCATCCTCGCTCTTCGCGGACCAGCCGAGCATGGCGAGAAAGTTCACCACCGCCTCCCTCGTATAGCCCAGGTCGCGCAGGTCGGTGATGGTCTGTGCGCCGTCGCGCTTGCTGAGCTTGCCGCCGCCTGCGCCGTGCAAGAGCGGCAGGTGCGCGTACGTGGGCGGCGCATGGCCGAGCATCCGGAGCAGCAGCATCTGCTTCGGCGTGTTCGAGATGTGGTCCTCGCCGCGGAGCACGTGCGTAATCTCCATGTCCGCATCGTCCACCGCCACGGTGAACTGGTAGACGGGCGTCCCGTTGGATCGCACGCAGATGAAATCGTCGATCTCCTTCAGGTCGAACGTGATCGGTCCGCGGATCGCGTCGTCGAACGTGAGCTGCCCCTCGGGCACGCGCACGCGCAGCACGCACGGTTCGCCGTCCAGCGCGCGCGCATCCGCTTCGCCCGGCAGGATCTTGCTGCACCGCCCGTCGTACATGGGCTTGCGCTTCTCCGCCTGCGCCTGCTTCCGCATGGCATCGAGCTGCTCGGGCGTACAGAAGCAGCGGTACAACTTCCCGTCGGCGAGCAGCCGGTCCGCCGCCGCGCGGTAGCGATCCAGGCGGCCCATCTGGTTATACGGCGCGTGCGGCCCGCCCGCGTCCGGCCCCTCGTCCCAGTCGACCCCGAGCCAACGCAACGACTCAAAGATGCTCTGCAAGGCCGCGTCGGAATACCGCTTCTGGTCCGTGTCCTCGACGCGCAGGATGAACGTGCCGCGGTGGTGGCGCGCGAAGAGCCAGTTGAACAGTGCGGTCCGCGCGTTCCCCACGTGCAGCAGGCCCGTAGGGGCCGGCGCGAACCGCACGCGGACGCTCATGTGATGGCGAACATCCGTTTCAGCGCCACCATGCTGTCGTGCTGGATGTCTTCCGGTACCACGATCCGATTCACCGGGCGACCGTCCACCAGTTGCTCCAGCGCCCAGTGCATGTGCGGCAAATCGATCCGGTACATGGTCGCGCACAGGCACATCATCTGCGACAGGTTGACGATGGTCTTGTCCGCGTGCTCCTGCGCCAGCCGGTTCACCAGGTGGATCTCGGTGCCGATGGCCCACTGGCTGCCGGCGGGGGACGCTTCAATCGCTTTGATGATGTACGACGTGGACCCCGCATCGTCCGCCGCCTGCACCACCTCGTACGTGCACTCCGGATGCACGATGATGCGCATGTCGGGATACGCGGTGCGGATTTGCTCCACGTCGTGCAGGTTGAAGCGCTGGTGCACCGAGCAGCAGCCCTTCCACAGGATCACGCGGGCGTCGCGCAGTTGCTGCGGCGTGACCCCGCCGTCATACGCCAGCGGATCGTACACCACCATCTCGTCCAGGCCGATCCCGAACGTCACGCCCGTGTTGCGCCCCAGGTGTTCGTCCGGCAGGAACAGAATCTTCTCGCCGTGGTCCAGCGCCCACTTGTACAGGGCCGGGGCATTGGACGACGTGCAGATGGCGCCGTCGTGCCGGCCGACGAACGCTTTGATCTCCGCCGTGCAATTGATGTACGTGAGCGGCACGACTTTGGCGCCGCCCGTCACTTCTTCCAGCACCTCCCAACATTCCTCCACCTGGTCGATGCTCGCCATGTCCGCCATGGAGCAGCCCGCCGTCAGGTCCGGCAGGATCACGGACTGATAGTCGGCGGTCACGATGTCGGCCGTTTCGGCCATGAAGTGGACGCCGCAGAAGACGATGTACTCCGCCTGCGTCTGCGCGGCGGCCTCCTGCGCCAGCTTCAGCGAGTCGCCCCGGTAGTCGGCGAACTGCACCACCTCGTCCATCTGGTAATGGTGGCCGAGGATGACCAGGCGGTCGCCCAGCTGCCGCTTGATCTCGCGCACCCGCGCCTCGGCCTCGGCGGGAGGCGCCTGGAGATACTCGTCGGGCAGAACGACCTGGGTCGGCATGGGGGTCTCCTTTCGGAGAGGGCGGACGACGCCCCTAGTTTAGCTCAGCGGCGGCCGGGCGGGAGGCCACGGCGACGATGCGGTTGCGCGCATCCACGCGCACCACCCGGGGCTCGTGGCCTTCGGCTTCGGCCGTCTCCAGCATCGCATACGCGATAACAATAATGATGTCACCGGCCTGCCCCAAACGCGCCGCTGCGCCGTTCAGGCACACAATGCCGCTGCCCGCCTCGCCGGGGATCGTGTAGGTCTCCAGCCGCGCGCCGTTGTTGCAGTTGACGATGTGCACCTGTTCGTAGGGCAGGATGCCCGCCGCGTCGAGCAGGGATCGATCGACCGTCAGGCTCCCCTCATAGGCGAGGTTCGCCTCGGTCACGGTCGCCCGGTGGATTTTCGCGATGCACATGTGTCGCAGCATGGGGTGACTCCTTCCGCCGTCGGCGCGTGAGCCGCGCGCCCTCAGGCGGGTACCTCCAAAACCATGTTGTCCAGCAGCCGCGTCTCCCCCACGAACGCCGCGGCGACGGCCAGGGCGCGGCCGTTGTCCAGCCGCGTGAGGGCGCGCATGGTGTCGGGACAGACGATGCCCACGTAATCCGGCCGCGCGAGGGGCTGCGCCTCGATCACGCGGCGCATGGCGCGTTCGAGCAACTCCGTCCGCCGCTCGCCCGTCCGCGCCAAGGCCCGCGCCTCACACAATGCCTGGTACAGGCAGGTGGCTTGCGCGCGTTCCTCCGGACCCAGGTACTGGTTGCGCGAGCTGAGGGCCAACCCGTCCGGCTCGCGCACCGTGGGACACACGCGGACGTGCACGTCGAAGTTCAAGTCCCGCGCGAAGCGGCGGACCACAGCGGCCTGTTGGGCGTCTTTCTGGCCGAAGTACGCGTTGTGCGGTCTCGTGATGTTGAACAGCTTGGCGACGATAGTCGACACCCCGTCAAAATGCGTCGGCCGCGATGCCCCCTCCCACCCCTGGGTCGGTCCGTTCACGTGCACCGTCGTCCCGAAGCCCACCGGGTAGATGTCGTCGGACGGTGGCAAAAACAGCGCGTCGACCCCCGCCGCGCGGCACAGCCGCTTGTCCGCCGCCAGGGTGCCGGGATACTGCGCAAGATCCTCGTGGGGCGCGAACTGCGTCGGGTTCACAAACAGCGTGACCACCACCCGGCCGCACTCGCGGCGCGCCGTCCGTATCAGGCGCTCGTGGCCCGCGTGCAGCGCCCCCATGGTCGGCACCACGCCGACGCGCTCGCCGGCGCAGCGCCAGCGTTCGGCCAGCTTCTGCATGGCCCGGGGAGTTGTAACCGTACGCATGTCCTGCCCTGCGGCGGCGCCTAGTGGTACGCGTGCGCCGCGTCCGGAAAACGGCGCTGCTTGACGTCGTCGATGTACGTGGCGAAGGCGTCGCCGATTACGGTGCCCAGTTCCGCGTACTTCTTGACGAACTTGGGCGTGAAATCCTCGAACAGGCCGAGCATGTCATTGGTGACCAGCACCTGCCCGTCCGTGTACGCGCCGGCGCCGATGCCGATGGTGGGAATGCTGAGCGCCTCGCTCACCTGCGCCGCCAGCTCCATGGGCACGCACTCGAGCACGAGCGCGAACGCGCCCGACTTCTCCAACGCCACCGCGTCTTCCAGCAACTGTTTGGCCGCATCCTCGTCGCGGGCCTGCACGCGGAACCCGCCGAACTTGTGCACGCTCTGCGGCGTGAGGCCGAGATGCCCCATCACGGGAATACAGCGGCCGATGGTCTCCACCTGCGGGAGCATGTCGCGGCCGCCCTCGAGCTTCACCGCGTGCGCGCCGCCTTCGCTGATGAGGCGCGCGGCGTTGAGCGCCGCCTGCTCGGCGCTGATCTGGTAGGTCATGAACGGCATGTCCGCCACGATCAGCGCGCGCCGGCGGGCCCGCACCACCGCCTTGGTGTGGTAGATGATGTCGTCCAGGGTGACGGGCAACGGCGTCTCGTTGCCCATGACCGCCATGCCCAGGCTGTCGCCGACGAGGACGACGTCCACGCCGGCCGCGTCCATGAGCTTCGTGATCGGGTAGTCGTACCCGGTCAGCATGGTGATCTTTTCGCCGCGCGTCTTCATCTCGCGCAGCGTGTGGATAGTGACCGGAGCGGTGCCCATAAAAAGTGCCCTTCCGGACCGTGGCCGAAAGGGCGGCGTACGCAGACCGCTCGTTAACCCTTTCCGTCTCGGTCCGATTGTCGGATCCAAGCGGGTGGTATGTCCGCCACCGTGCCCCGGACGCCATGCGCGGCGCCCAGCGCGGCCAGCAGCTCCGCGACGGTCCCTCCCAGCCGAGGGTGCACCAGGTCGGGGTCCAGCTCGGCCAAGGGCACGAGCACAAATCCCCGCCGGTGCCACTCCGGATGAGGCACCCGGACCGTCCCGGTATCTAAAACTATAGCACCAAGAACCAGCACGTCCAAGTCAATCTCCCGGGGGCCCCAGCGCTCGGAATGGCTCCGTCCGATGGCCGTTTCGATGGACTTACAGCAGGCCACTAGGGCGGCCGGGTCCAGGGTGGTGCGCACCTGCGCCACGGCGTTGTAGTAGGCGTCCTGTCCCCCCGGCCCCACAGGGTCGGTCTCGTAAACTGTTGATACGGTGAGCATTTCGACCCCATCCGCCTCTGCCAGCAGCGCGCACGCCCGGGTCAGGTAGCCCAGCCGGTCCCCCAGGTTGCTGCCCAGACCGATGTAGGCAACCTCGGCCATCACTTCGGGTCGTAGGCCCGGGTCAGCTCCACCTCCAACCGCTCCACCGTGACGTCCATGGTGGCGGGCTGCGGCTTGCTCACCCGCACCGTGGCGGCCCGGAGGCCGGGGATGGTCGCCAGCCGGTCGAGGATGGCGCCCGCGAGCGCTTCGAGCAGATTCCGGCTCGGCCCCTGGATCACCTCGCGGACCATGTCCGCCACTTGCGCGTAATCCACCGTGTCCGCCAGGTCATCGGTCCGGACCGGAGTGTCCAAATCATGCGCCACCAGGTCCACGTACACGGTGAAGACCGTCGGCGTGGCCCGCTCGGCCTCGAACACCCCGTGCCGCCCCTCCACCTGAATATTGTGCAACCGAATGCGACTCATGCGCGCTGTCCGCCGCTGCGACATTACCGCACCGGCGGCCGCCGCGGCTAGCTTGTTCTCTGCTCATGCAGCGCGCAGTCCGGCGGCAGTGCGCCAGGCATGATTCCATACATCCTGCGGGCGCTATGCCCCGCGCCAGGGGGATGGGCGCAATAAATTGCGCCCCTACGACAGATCGGTGGTAGGGGCCGGTCTTCAGACCGGCCCGAAACAGTAGGGCACGGATGCCAATCCGTGCCGCAGGCGATCACAAGGATCGCCCCTACGAAACCTCTCGCCTTGCATCTGTCCCCGTAGGGGCCGACCTATGTGTCGGCCCGCATCGATGTTTCGTAGGGGCGCGATGAATCGCGCCCCTACGAAGGAAGGTCAGGTGGGGCGGGGGAGGCGGTTGCGCGGAGCGCAGAACCGGATTGCGGGGGGGGGCGGATACAAGAATGCGAATCCGTGCCGCGGGCGGACACACAGGTCCGCCCCTACCACATCGGCGGAATTTCCTCGTAGGGGCGAACCTCGTGTTCGCCCTCGTACGGGCCGGGGGCGGCGGTTGCGCCGCAGGCGCAGTGTCCTGGGGGCCGGTTGTTCCGCAGGAACAGAGGCAGGATCCCGGGTCGGGCGGGTAGAAGAATTCCGGGTCGGGCGGTTAGAAAGATGCGAATCCGTGCCGCAGGCGGATGGGCGATCACAAGGATCGCCCCTACGATTGATCCGCGGTAGGGGCCGGTCTTCAGACCGGCCCGTTCGCTCAGATGCCCGCGGTCCGGATGCGGTCGACGGCTTCGGCGAGGCGTTCTTTCGGCGTACAGAGGGTCATGCGGATGTACCCTTCCCCGTGCGCGCCGAAGCCGGTGCCGGGCGTGGTCACGATGCCACACTCTTGCAATAACCGCGCGGTCATGTCGGCAGACGTGGCGTCCCCCGGCACGGGAATCCACACGTAGAAGGATGCCTGCGGCTTCTCCACGGACCAGCCGAGCGCTTGCAGCCCGTCCACGAGCACGTCGCGCCGCTCCTTGTAGATGGCGCGCAACTCATCCTGAAAACTTTCGGGGCCGTCGAGGGCCGCGATGCCCGCTTCCTGCACCGCCTGGAACTGTCCGCTGTCCACGTTCGTCTTCACCGCGCCCAGCCCGCCGACCAGCTCCGCGTTCCCGACGGCGCACCCGAGCCGCCACCCGGTCATGTTGTAGGACTTGCTGAGCGAGTAGAACTCGATGCTCACGTCCCGCCCGCCGTCCAGCGTCAGCAAGGAAACGTGCTCCGCGCCGTCGTACATCAGGTCGCAGTACGCGGCGTCGTACGCAAGGATCACGTTGTGTTCGTGCGCGAACGCGATCGCCCCCTCCAGGAAGTCCCGGCCGGCCACCGCCGCCGTCGGGTTGTTCGGCGAGTTGAGCCACAGGATCTTCGCGCGCTCGGCCACACTCCCGTCGATCGCCGCCAGGTCGGGCATGAACCCGTTGGCCGCCAGCAGGGGCAGGGTGTAGGGCACGCCGCCGCAGAACACGGTGCCCGCGTGGTAGACGGGATAGGCGGGATCGGGGATCAGCACGAAATCGCCGGGGTCCACGAACGCCATGGGAAAGTGGAACACGGCCTCCTTCGCGCCGATGACGGTACACGTTTCGGTCGCGGGATCCACGGTCGCGCCGTGCCGCCGCTCCAGGTACCGCGCGAACGCGGTCCGGAAATCCATCATGCCCGTGTAGGACGGATACTGGTGGTTCGCGGGCTTCCGCGCCGCGTCTCCCAGCCGCTCGATCACGTGCGGCGGCGTGGGCAGGTCTGGGTCGCCGACCCCCAGGTCGATCACGTCGACCCCTCGCGCCACCACTTCCGCTTTCATGCGGTCGATCTCCGCGAACAGGTACGGCGGCAAGTGTTCCAGGCGCTGGGCGCGCGCGTAGCGCCGATCGCTCAGGACGGTCATGACAGGGACTCCAATCGCAGCGGCCTCGGGCCGAGGGGTGCACCAACCAGTGGAACGAAAAACGGCGGCCAGTATCCCGCCCGCGGGCCGCGGCGTCAAGGGCGCGTCGTCACCGCGCCGATTTCCTCCCAGGCGTCGTCGCGCACGGCGTACTCATAGAAGCGCGAGACGACCGGGACAAAATCCTGGACGCCGCGGCGCTCAAACGTGAACGGCCCGTGGACGAAGACGGACAGGGGGCGCGGGTCGGCGACGCTGAGCGACTGCAGCGGTATGCCCGGCAGGTCGCCGCGGTCGAGGCCCGCGTGCGCCAGGATGGTCGGCGCGAGATCCAGCATCACCGCCCGCTCCTCGCGCTGCGCCAGGGGCGGCAGGCCGGGAAGCCGGGCGAGCAGGAGGGCCGCGCTGCGCTGCCGCGCTTCCTCGCGGGACATGCGTTCCGTGGGCGCCACCAGGTCCAGCACGCCGATCGGCGGATGCGGAATCCGGGCGCGCTCCTCCGGGGGGACGGCGGCCGCGGCGACCAGGATGCGCCCCACGGGCAACGCCGCGCCGTGATCGCCGTGCACCAGGATCAGCGCGTCGTCCAATCGCTCCAGTTCCCGCAGCCGCGCGACCAGGTCCCGGATCAGGCGCAGGGCGCACGCCGCCTGGTCCAAGTACGCATCCACCACCGGCCCGCGCGCCTGGCCGGTGTAGCCGCAGCCCGCATCCAAGACGAACGGCCAATGGGGCATCACCGCGTGCACAAACACGTACTGCCCCTGGGCAGGGCGTCCCTCCTCGTCCCGAAGAAACCGCGCGAAATTCAGGTGCGAGAAATAGGCAAACTCCCCCGCCGCCTGGACCGTGCCGCCGGTCCGGTTGCGCAAGCCCAGCCGCGCGGTGACCGAATATTGCTGCATGCGGACGTCGGTGGTGGCGGCGACCACGGAGGGGACCGTGTCCGCGCGACGGGCCAGGGTCGCGACGCTCCGGGGCAATAGATTCAAGGCCCACAGGTCGACGATATCGAGCGCCGAGAGCGCCGCGCTTTGGAGTTCCTTGCTCGGCTTGATCGCCGTGGCGTCGGCGAAGCGCGTCTCGACCGACTCGGGATACAACCACACCGCCCAGCCGGCGCCGGCGAGCCGCGCCCACAGGCCCGCGTCGACCGCGGCGGCCTCCCACCCGCGCATGGACTCCCGATCGCGGTACGTGGTGCCCGCCAGCAGGTTCGCCAGGGAGTAGCGGGTCAACAGGTACTGCGTGCGAAAGGCCGGAAAGTATGTCAGCTCTTCCGGGATGCACGCGGGGTTGCGGCTCCGCAACATATCAAACGCTTCGGACTGAAACCCGTCCAGCACGATGTGATACACGTTGCCCGCCGTCGGTGACGGCATGCCCGCGGCGTGCTGCGCGCGCGGTGGCGTCCGCGTCTGCCACAGGGCGAGCCCGTGCGTCCCCACGTTCCAGCACCACAGCACCCCGTTTGCCGCGGCCAACAACGCCACGAGCACCCGGACGGGGCACCGCAACAGTAGCAACATGGCCCCGGCGAGCGCGCCAAGGTCCAGCGCCACCTGCGCGTTGACGTTGTACACCTCGCGCGTGCTCCCGCTGATGCCGTCCCACAGCATCACGCAGAGCCCGATCCCCGCCACCACGCGCACGGCCACGGCAGAACGCGACGGGCGGCGCCACCACCAGAGGGCAAGGAGCCCGGTCGCCCCCAGCCAAGCACCGGCGAACCCCAGGACCGCGGGGAGGGGGTACGCCAGTTCCGCCAGGTTGGAGAGGATGATGGCGTTGGGCACCGCCAGGAAGAGCACGGTGGGGAGAAACCCCGCCGCCGCCGCCCGCTCCAAACTGGAGGGGCCCGCCGCTTCAGGGGAGGGCGACGTCATGCACGCGCCACGGGCGCGGCGCAGCGCCATGGCCGGGACGGGCGTAAAAGACGCGAACGGCCGGCGGGCGTGCAGCCGACCGGCCGTGGTGGGGTGGAGATGATCGGGATCGAACCGACGACCTCCGCATTGCGAACGCGGCGCTCTCCCAACTGAGCTACATCCCCATGAAAAACGGTCCGGACGGCGCCGGACCCATCCACGCAGGTTACCACCCCGGCTGGGGCCGGTCAAGATTCCGCGCGCGACCGCCGCCGCGACCCGTTAGCGCTCGGCGCGGATCTCCCCGCGCGGGGACCACGCGCCGTCCACGAGCACGAATTCCGAAAACACGCGGGGCACGTGCGCGTTGGGAATGGCGCTGCTGGCGAAGAAGACCAGTTCCCGCTCCGCTGCGTCCGGCAGTTCCCGAATGGGAATCCCGGGAAACCGGTCCGCGTCCGCATTGAAATGCCGCGCGATGGTCGGCGCCAGGTCAATGGTTTGCACCGGCAGGTCGCTGGTGCCAAACGCCGCCGCCCCCGGGAACTTCACGAGCAGCAACGCGCGCCGGTACACGTCCACTAGATGATGCTCCCAGGTGCGGCTTTCGATGCGGTCACCGTCCCGCCACGCGAGCGGCCCGGGATAGGTGGGGCCGGGCCACGCGGCCGGCGCCGCCTGCAACATGAGGGCGCCGCCTTTGCCGCCGTGGTCGGCGTGCACGATGACGAGTGCGTCCTCCAAGCGGTCCAGCTCGCGCAGGCGCGCCAGCAACCGCTCGACCAGGCGCAGCGCGCACACGGACTGCGCCATATACGCTTCGTAGGGCGGCGCCGTAGATGCGCCGATGTACGCGCACCCGTCGTCCACCACGAACGGCCAGTGCGGCACGATGGCGTGGAAGAAGACGTACTGCCCCCGCGGAGGCCGCGCGGCCTCGTCCGCGAGCATGCGATCGAAATTCTGCACGGAGTACGCGCCCGCATGCGTGAAATCCGGCGCGGCAGCGGTGGAGGGCGCGGCGGTGTCCGGCACCAAGTCGAGCACCGTGGTAATGGAAAAGCCGTACTGTTCGTCGCCGCCTTGCGGCAGGGCCGGGTCCACGGTGAACGGCGCGTTGATCGCCATGTGCAGGGACGGCGGCAAGAGGCTCAGAAACCACAGATCGATGGTAACGTTCCGGGCCGAGGCGGTCGCCGTAGTGGGCTGCTGCGCTTCGGCGTACGAGATCGTGTCCTGGCAGGTGGCGGCCAGCGGCGTGCAATACGGCGGGTAGTGCGGGTACAGGTGCAGCGCCACCCCGGTCTCCGCCAGCGCGGCCCACAGCCCCCCGGAGAACGCCTCTTCGCGCCACGCCCACATGCTTTCCCCGTCGCGATAGAACCGGCCTGACAGCGCGTTGGGCACGGAGTGGTTCGTCCGCGCGTAGTGCGCCGTGAATTCGGGATACTGCGTGAACCCCGCAAACTGGAACGCCGGTTCTCCGGCCGCGAGCACCTGGTACGCCTCGGTCTGGAAGGCGTCGAGAATAATGTGGTACACGTTGCCGGCGGCCGGGGCCTGAGTGGCGGCCGCGGACACCACAGCGGCCGCGGCGGAGGCCCGCGCATGGGCCTGCCGCCGTTCACCGGCGAGGGTGCCGACGTGCTGAACGACACCTGCCACGAGCAGCACGGCGCCGACGCCCGCGAAAATCTGCGTCAGGGCCGGAACGTCCGCGCGCAGCAACAGCCACGCCACGAGCCCCAAGGCGGCGACATCGAGAACCGCCACGAGGGCTAACGGACGCGCGGCATCCCCGTGAAGGGCCGTCAGCAGGCTGGACACCAGCACCGCCACCCCCGCGAAAAGTGTCGCCCGCATCAGGCCGGCGCACGCGCGCACCCGGTCCGCACGCAGAAACACCGGCGCGGCCAGGGCGCCGGTGAGCGCGAAGGCCGCGAGGAACCGCGCGACCGTGCCCAGGCTGTACGGCAGATCCAACAGGTTGCCCAACACGATGTTGTTCGCCGCGGTGATGAAGAAGACCGTCGGGGTGAACAGGGCCGCGCCGAACGCCACCAGGCCGGCCCGGGCGGACTGCGGGACCGCGCGCGGCACCGGGGCGCCGCCTTCGGTCACGCCCGCGGCCCGAGGTGGAACAGGACGCGTGTTCCGTCGTGGGTCGTCTGCCGCTGCTGAATCGCGAAATGGCGCGTGAGGCACGCCTCGAAGTGCGCCAGCGTGTAATCGGGGAACACGTCATCCCGCGTGGCCAGCAGTCGCTGCACCATGGCGTCGGCCCTGGCGACGAACTCCACGACGCCGGCGGGCGCCACGTCGCGGAGGAAGGCCGCGCACGCGTCCAGGGGCACGTTGCTCCCGATGGCCAAGTGGTGCACGAGGGCGAGCGCCAGGAAGAAGTCGGCGCGGCCCCGCTCCCCCCACGGCCGCCGCTCGGCCAGCGCCCACCCCATCCCCGGCGACGGGTTGGTGAGGTCGCCCACCAGCGGTTGGATGCGCGGGGAGCGCTCGCCGGCCTTCTGCGCGCGATACAGGCGGTCGATGCACGCGGGGTCGCCGTCGATGGCCAGCACCGCCGCGCCGGCCTCGGCCGCGAATTGCGAGAACTCGCCCACGTTGCAGCCCAGGTCCCACACCTGGGCCGGGCGCGTGGCGGCCAGCGCGTCGGTTACAAACGTCTCTTTCGCCGCGCGCGCGGCCGCATCGTAACTATGCGTCGTGGCGTATTCGCGCCACGCGGAATCGGCCTCGCGGTACACCAGCTTCCGCAGCACCCGCCGGAGGCCGGCGACGTTGGCCCGGATCAGCTCCGTCCCGAAGTTCACCTCGGCGAAGCGCGTGGACAATGCGTCGGTCTGGTGCTGGAAACTCCGTTGCAAGCGCGCCGCCAGCGCCACGTGCTTGAAGACTCCCGGCCGCAGGAGATCGCGCCAGCCCAGAAGCCGGCTCATGTCGGTCACGTTCACGGTACCGAGCGTGCCGCGCAGGAGCGGGTGGAACTCGACGCCCTTGTACGCCGTGAGCATCAGCGGATACAGGAACGTGGAACAGAACTGCGCGTAGCCCATCCACGGGCGGTTCCCGGCGTGGGGTTCGAAGGACAGCACGTCAATGAAGACCGGGTGCGCGCCGTGAAATTGCACATTGAAGGGCGTCGCATCCTTGAGGATCAGCTCATGGTCCAGCGCCCGGTCGAGAATGTCGAGCGTAAGCAGCGCCGCGTCGCGCAGCATCTCGAAGGACCACTCGTACGGATACGTCACGAACGGGATCCGCTCGTGCTCGAGCACGTGCGTCCCCACGTCGGCCTCCGGCAGCCCCACCTGTGCCGCCGCACGCAGAGTGGTGGGCACCAGGCTGCCCGCGTCCACGAGCGTCTGGAACAATCCGGACTCCACCAACCGGTCGAACTGGGCGCGACCGTCCGGATTCAGCGTGCGGAACACCCGGTCTTCGTGCAGGAAAACCCGGCCGCTGGGGTCTTTGAACGATCCCCCGTCGAACTGGAGGGCGGAGGGCACCCGCGGCTAGTCGTCGCGCCGGACGAAAATGGCCTTCAGCTTCTGCCAGTACATGCGCAGCAGCACCCCCGCCCCCGCGATGCCGGCCAGCAGCAACTGCACCAGGAGGCCGCCGGTGCCCGCATCGATGTAGGCGTGTGCCGGTTGGGCCCACAGGACGGCCACGGCCGCCAGGAGCCCCACCGTCACCGCGTCGGCGCGATGGGTTGACGGCTTTGGGGACGGCGTAGTCATGGTGATGCCACCTCGGGAATGCGCCTGCTTCCCCCCACGGGACGGCGCGCCCGGTTCCGGGCCTATGGAAAGGGTTGTATCACCGACGCCGGTGCCGCTGCAAGTCCCGCCGGCCCGGCACGCCCCAGGGAGTGCAAGCCAGAGGGCCCGAACGTCGCTATACTTAGCGCGGGCGAGAAAGGAGCCATCCATGCAGGCAGATACGCCACGGTGGCGCCGCTGGGGACTCGTTGGCGGAATAGCGCTGATCGGCCTGGCCGCGGGGACCCTGTTCACGGGCACGGCCATGGGCGCGTTGGACGGCGGGTCGCGCGGGGACGACGAAATTTCCGTGTCCGTCACGCGCATCGAAAATCCGGAAACCCGTTTCTTCCGCACCAATGTCTCCTCCGGGGAACCGGCCGACACCGCCGCGGACCTGTACTTCTATAAGGTCCGGGACAACAAAAACAGCCGCATTCTGTATTTCATGTATTACCAGGGGGCGATGCTGGCGCCGCTCTACACCACGGGCGAATAACAATCGGTCCGCCGCGCGGGCACCGGCGCCTAGAGCGTCAGTACCTGCACCTCGTTGTTCGTGTAAATGCAGATTTCCGCGGCGATCCCCAGCGCCGTGCGCACGATCGTCTCCGCATCCTGCTCCGTATGCCGCAGGAGCGCGCGGGCGGCCGCCTGCGCCATGGGGCCCCCGCTGCCGATGGCGAGCACCCCGTCGTCGGGTTCGATCACGTCGCCCGTTCCGGAGATGAGCAGCGACTGCTCCGCGTCGGCGACCGCCAACAGGGCTTCCAGGTTGCGCAGGTACTTGTCCGTGCGCCAGTCCTTTGCCAGTTCCACCGCCGCGCGCGCGAGGCTGTTGGGAAACTCGCTCATCTTCGTTTCGAACCGCTGAAACAGGGTGAAGGCGTCGGCCGACGTGCCGGCGAACCCGGCCAGGACCGCGCCGTCCGCCAGCGTGCGGACCTTCTTGGCCGTGCCCTTCATGACCGTGGCGCCCACGGTCACCTGCCCGTCGGCCCCCAACGCGACGCGCCCGCCCCGGCGCACGCAGAGCACGGTGGTGGACCGAATCGTCAGCGCGGCCTCAGGCATGGGGATGGGCGGCGGCGTACACCGCCTTCAGGCGTTCCATGGTCACGTGAGTGTAGATCTGCGTGGTGCTCAGGCTCGCGTGGCCGAGCAGTTCCTGCACGTAGCGGATGTCGGCGCCGCGGTCCAGCATGTGCGTGGCGAACGTGTGGCGCAGCGTGTGCGGGTGCACGTCGCGGGAGATCCCCGCCGCCCGCACGTAGCGCTTCACCAGGCGCCGCAGGTCGCGCGTGACCAGCGGCCGCCCGGACTTGCTGACGAACAGCCGCCCGTGCTCCGCCACCCCCGCGTCGGCGAGCAGGCCTGCGCGCACGGGCAGGTACACACCGACGGCGGCGGTCGCATGCCGGCCGAGCATGGCGAGCCGCTCCTTCCGGCCCTTGCCGAGCACGCGCGCGGACCCGGCCAGCAGGTCCACCCCGGCCACGGTCAGGCCGGCGCATTCCGCCGCCCGCATGCCGCTGGAGTAGAGCACCTCCAGCACGGCCCGGTCGCGGCACCCGAGCGGCGCGCGCGCATCGGGCGCTTCCAGGAGCGCGGTCACCTCCGCCTCGCTGAGAAAATCCGGCAAGGTACGGCTGAGCTTCGGCGTCCCGATATCCGCGGCGGGATTGCGCGCCAGGGCGCCCTCGCGGCAACAGAACGCGAAGTACGTGCGGAGGCAGGCGAGCTTGCGGGCAATCGTACGGTCGCTGGCGCCGCCGCCGCTCAAATGGCCGAGAAACGCCCGCACCTTCCACCGGTCCAGTTCGCGGAGGGGCACCGCGTCCACGTCCGGGCGCGGGGCGCCGGCGGGGGGCGCGTAATACTCGTCGATCACGAACGCGAAGAACTGCGCGAGGTCGCTCCGGTAGTTCCGCAGGGTGTGCGGGGACAGGTTGCGTTCCGCCTCGCAGTAGCGGAGGAACGATTCGACGGTCGTCACGGCGTTACGCCGCGTCCTCCGTGTACCCGCACACCTTCTGCGGGCACTTGAGCTTGCTCGCGCCATCGCGGGAATACCGGATCGTCATGAAGGGGAAGTCGCACCCCGGGCAGCGGCGGGGTTCGGGGCGCTGCCAGACGGCGAACGTGCAGTCGGGATACTTGCTGCACCCGTAGAAGGTGCGGCCCCGCTTGCTGCGCTTCTCGACCAGGTCGCCGCTGCACTTTTTCTCGGGACAGGGGACGCCGATGCGCAGGGGGAGCGTGGTCTTGCAGTCGGGGTAGCGCTGGCACGCGAGGAAGCGCCCGAACCGCCCGCGCTTCACGATCATCTGCGTGCTGCACGAGGGACAGAGTTCGTCGCTCAGCTCGGGCTCTTCAATCTCCACCTTGCCGTCCGGGCCGATGGACTTGATGGGCTTCGTGCTCTTGCACTCGGGATAGGCGCTGCAGGCGAGGAACTTGCCGAACCGGCCAAACTTGACCACCATCGTGCTGCCGCACTTCTCGCAGACCTCGTCCGTCTCGACCACCTCGGTCTTGAGATTGCGCATCTCCTTCTCGGCGCGCAAGAGATCCTTTTCGAACGGCGTGTAGAACTCGCGCACCAGGTCGCGCCACGCCACGTCCCCTTCCTCCACACTGTCCAGCCGGGCTTCCATCTGCGCCGTAAAGTCCACGCTTAAGATGTCCGGAAAACTCTCCACCAGCAGCCCGTTGACCAGCTCGCCCAACTCCGTGGGCTGCAGGCGGCCTTCGTCCCGTTCCACGTACTTCCGCGCCTGGACCGTGTCCACGATGGTCGCATACGTGCTCGGGCGCCCGATGCCCAGTTCCTCCAGCGCCCGCACCAAGCTGGATTCGGAGTAGCGCGCCGGCGGCTTGGTGAAGTGTTGGTTCGGCGTGATCGACCGGACCGTGAGGGCGTCGCCCGCCTCGAAGGGCGGCAGCGACTTATCCGGCGCGTCGCTCCGGCCCGTGTCCTCGTCCTCCTGCACGTACACCTTCAGGAAGCCGGGGAACGCCACGACGGACCCGGAGGTTTTGAACAGGTGCGCGTCGCCCGCCGCGATCTCCACGCTGGTCTGGTCGATCTGGGCGGGGGTCATCTGGCTGGACAGGAACCGGTTCCAGATCAATTGGTAGAGCCGCATCTGGTCTTTGTCCAGTAACGTCGCCAACTTGTCCGGGCTGTAGGCCATCGAGGTGGGCCGGATCGCTTCGTGCGCATCCTGCGCGGCCTTCTTGTTCTTGTAGAAGTTCGGCTTCTCCGGCGCGTAGTCGTCCCCGTACTCCTGGCGGATGTACGCGAGCGCGTCCTCCTGCGCCTCCGCGGCGATGCGTCGCGAATCCGTCCGCATGTACGTGATCAGGCCGACGGTCTCCCCGTCGATGGTGACGCCCTCGTACAACTGCTGCGCGATACGCATGGTGCGGCCGGTGCGGAAGCGCAGCTTGCGGCCCGCCTCCTGCTGCAAGGTGGACGTGATGAACGGCGCGTAGGGCCGGCGGCGGACCCGCTTCTTCTGCACGTCCGACACCGTGAATGCGGCGCCCTGCAACGCATCCAACACCGCCTGGGCCTCCGCCTCCGTACTGATCTTGATCTTGTCCCCGTCGATCTTCCACAGGGACGCCTCGAAGGGCGGATGGTCGGCTTTCTCCAGTTGGCTGTCGATGGACCAGTACTCCACCGCGACGAACGCCCGCACCTCGACCTCGCGTTCCACCACCAGCCGCACCGCCACCGATTGGACCCGGCCCGCGCTCAGGCCCCGCCGCACCTTGTCCCACAGCAGCGGACTCAGCTTGTAGCCCACCAGCCTGTCCAGAATCCGCCGCGCCTGCTGCGCGTCCACGCTGTTCTGGTCGATCTCCCGCGGGTTCTTGATCGATTCGCGGATCGCCTTCTTCGTGATTTCGTTGAACACGATGCGCTTGAAATTCGGGTTCGCCTTCTTGAGCGCCTCGCGCAGGTGCCAGCCGATGGCTTCGCCTTCCCGGTCGTTGTCCGAGGCGATCAGGACGTCATCGACCGCCTTGGCCGCCTTGCGAAGCTCCGTCAGCACCTTGCCCTTGCCCGGGATGGCCTTGTACTCCGGCTCGAAATCGTTCTCGATATCCACGCCGAGCTTGGTCTTCGGCAAGTCCTTCACGTGACCCATCGACGCCTTGACCGTGTAGTCGCGGCCGAGAAACTTGCCGATGGTCTTCGCCTTCGCCGGCGATTCCACTATGACGAGATGTTTTGCCACGCGAGATACCTCAGGACGCACACGCAGAGGTGTAACGGGGTCGGATGATACGAACGCCTCCGGGACGTGTCAACCTACACCTCCCGTTCCGCGTCCGGGACGCTGAAGTATTCGTACCAGTACGTGAGGTACGACTCCGACGCCAGTTCACCGGTGGGAACCACTGACACCGGCCGTGCGGCCGCGTGCCGTTTCGGCCGCCGACCCAGTTGCTGCACGAACCGGTCGGTCTTAATGATGCGACACCGGTGCCGCCGCGCACACGCGAGGATCTCCCGATCCGCCGTCACCACCGTGAGGTGGCGAGCATTCGGATCCGAGCGGATCAGCCGCATGATGACCCCGTCGGCGGATTCCGGGGGCCGCGCGAACACGGCCGCGACCCGAGTCCCCTGGTAGGGGGGCGCATCCAGCGGCGGATTGGGCCCCGGGTCGAACACCACCACCACCTGCCCGGGCGCCCCAGCGAAGTGGGTCTCGAGCTTGGCGAGCAGGCGCTGCTCATCATCCGGTTCCGCCAGCGAGATGTCCGGCAGCCGCCCGATGAGGTTGTGCCCGTCGATCAGCAGGGTGGCCATGGTATTGAGGGTAGCACAGGAGAGGCCAACCGGCTCCACGCTCCCCCGTCTTGTAACCCCCCAGTGCCGGATTGACGTATGGCGTAAGTGCCGCGTTCGTAGGCAGTTACCCTGTGCTATTGCGGCCACGCGTCGCCCATTTTGCGATCCGGGCGGAGGCTGGTAGACTTAGGTTGGGTGTTTACCCCTCGGCGCAGATCGGTGGCCGGGGCACAAGAGAGCTTATGGGCATACGCGGCATAAATCCCCTGGTGTTCACCACTTTTGTGGCGAACCAGATGGACCCGGCGCTGAACATCGGCGGCCGGCCCGCCGCCCCCCGCCCCAACGCCAACAGCCAGGACGGCGACCAGACAGCCAACTCCCGCGGGGACCAGCTCACCGTCAACCAGATGGACCTGGCGGTGGCCGGCCTGCAGGGCGACGAGACCCAGGTCGACGAATCCCAGACGCAGCTCGACCCCAGCCGCCTCCGCCAGGAAGTCGGCCACCGCGACGTCGCCAGCCGCGGCCAGCACCTGGACATCATCACGTAGGATCGCGCCAAGTTCGCACACAGAACGGCCCCGCCGACCTCCAGTCCGCGGGGCCGCAATAATGTGGGTGCCCGCCGCCGCTCGGGTTGTGTCCCCCATCAACCGAACAACTTGGGGATGAGTTCTTATACGATATTGCCCCACTAGAGTTCGGCAAATGCAATCATCACAGAAGTTTTTATATTCATGGCACCGACACCCCTATGGCTTCACGTCGTAAAGCTGTACCAAAACTCATTGAACGACAACTCTATAAGGAAGCAGGGAATAGTTGTGTCTATTGCCCAGAAGAAAAACTGGGTACGCTTCAGATTCACCACATAATTCCTTATGCCGAGAACCCCGAGCACGATCCCAAACACATGGTCGTATTGTGCGCGAACTGTCATGCAATGGCGGAACGAGGGGAGATTTCGCGGAAATGGCTTTACAAGGCCAAGCATAAATCTCAGGCCCGCACAAAGAAGCAGGGCGCACGGGAACCTACCCCACAAAATGTTACTGGTGACCGAAATATAGTCGCAGGCGGCGATATCAATATCAACAGAGGATCTCGACGACGAAACAGAGCGCCTGCTCCGATCATTCCGGGTACTGTAGGCACGGATACGAGAATGGTTAACTTCCTTAAACGTCTTGCAGAACGTTACAATGAGTTTAAGAAATGGGAGGTGGAGAGCCGGGCGGGGAAAATGAACTATCCACTTATCTATGTCAACTACAAGCGCAAACTGGGGTACGACTTTCGAGATACGCCGCTTGAGTCATTTGAAGATGGTGTAGCGTATTTACAGGAACGCATCGCAAATACTAGGATTGGTCGCAAAATGAAGAAAGAGGGGAAGCGTCTGCATAAATCGTTCGAAGAGTTCGGTATTACCGACAAGTCCGTAGACTAGGAACCCTCAACCACTTGGCGGATGAGCTAGCCATCAGACTCGCGCGCCAGTATTGATCGTCTCGCTCAGGTAAGCGACGTTCCGTCCCGCGGAGCCGGAGGGACAGCGGTTCGACCAGGGGTGGGCCTGCTCAAGCTGCTTCGGCCAGCGCGGTCGGGCTAGTCGCGACGTGGAATGCCATGCTTCGCGCGGAGGGCCTCCAGGGCGTCCAAGCCGGGCACGCCTTCGCCCCGGTCGAAGGCCGCCAGGGAATTCTTCACCGCCGCGATGGTCTCCACCGCATCGACCAGGTCGAGCAGCTCCTGATACGTCTCCGCATCCTGGACCACGATCTCGGCCTTGCCGTTCACGGTGAGAATTTCCGGCCGGCCGGTGTCTTTCAGGCGGGCAATGTGCTTGCGCGTGTGCCGATGCGAATTCTGAGGTTGGGGATCAAATGGACGCGCCCTTCTGGCGATTGCATTGCTTACACAGGAGCTGAAGATTCCGAACAGACGTAGCACCACCGCGCGAAACAGGGATGATGTGATCAAATTCGATATTCTGTTGTGATCCGCACTGCGCGCATCGCCCCCCGTCCCGTCGCCATATCTCCGACCTCACGGCTTCGGGAATAGCCTCTCTCGTCGTTTGCTCAAATGGAAGCGGTGATTGGGGAGCGCAGAAGGCAATGCCAATGCTTATGTCTTGGCTGTATCGACGCGCAAAGTTTTCCAAAAGCGCCTCAAGCTCCGATTGTAGCCTTCCTGCGGCCAGAGCCTCTTGACTCCCTGCTTGGGCATACTGTTTCTTCTGACAATGACGGCATTCGTAATGGACGGACCTTCCGTTCGGACTTACGCTGAGAATCTGCATGTCACATTCATGACACCGGGGGCATGCTTGGACGAGATAGTGCTGTTCTACCAGCAACCCGACTTCACGTGCCCTGCGCTGGATCATCAGGCGATCATTCTGCCGTGGAGGTTTCAGAATCCGGAAAAGCCACCCCCCAAGAGAGGCGAGACACAGCAGGCCTAAAATTGTATCCATTGTATCCATAGCAAAATCACCTAGCAGGTATGCAGCCCGACGCTAGGTCGTCTGGCCATGCCTGTGGCCCCTGGCAGCCGCCATAACCCGCTCACCCCTTGGAACGCGATATTCGTATCAAAAAAGATGGGCCGTGGACCACCCTGAGTCGAAATCACCCCACCGGGGGGGGTACCCCTTATAGAACAAATGTCAGGCGGAAATGCCCTCCTGGCCTGTCTCCCAAAGCCTGGTCAAACCCTCACGAGCGCATCGTGGGCTCTTGGGCACAGGCGAATCTTAGCGACGGGCGAGGCTCAGGACGTGGCGGCGGTGTCCACCGTCTCGCGCAGATAGGCGATCACGTCGCGGGTGTCGGTGCCGGGGCCGAAGAGGCGGCCCACGCCCTGGGCGGCGAGCGCGGTCTTGTCCTCGTCGCTGATGATGCCGCCGCCGGTGAGCAGCACGTCCGTCGCGCCCGCGTCGTCCAGCAGCCGGCGCACGCGCGGGAGCAGGGTCATGTGCGCGCCGCTGAGCACGCTGAGCGCCACCACGTCCACGTCTTCTTCCACCGCCATCCGGGCGATCATCTCGGGCGTGAGGTGCAGCCCGCCGTAGATGACTTCCATGCCCGCGTCGCGCAACGCGTGCGCGATGATCTTGATCCCGCGGTCGTGCCCGTCGAGGCCCGGCTTCGCGCACAGCACGCGGATGGGACGCGCGTCAGGCATGATTTGGGTCAGCGCCCGGCATCTGTCTCAGAAAAAGGCGATACAGAGTCTATCCGCAGACTGCGCAGATGTTCGCAGATTTAAGTTACCGGAACTTCCGAGATTCATCTACGTGACTGTGTTGCAGGTGCAGAAGTAAGAAGCGACCCTTTTTGAATGCTAATCTGCGTAGATCTGCGTAATCTGCGGATAGAAAGGCGCGGATTAGAAACCCTCGGGTTCGGTCCAGGTGCCGAACTCCGCGCGGAACACGTCGGCCATCTCCCCTTCCGTCGCACCGACCCGCGCGCACTCGAGCAATTTCTCGATCAGGTTCGCCCCGTCCGTGCAGCCGGTCCCCAGCTCGCCCAGCCGCCGCTGCACC